>NZ_BAJU01000001.1 GCF_000613865.1 Acetobacter okinawensis JCM 25146 | reverse complement strand
TCGGCCATGATCTCAGTTTCTCCGTTCGATCACGTAGTAGGCGAGATCGCGCAGCCGGTCGGCCTGCGCCCCAAACGGTGCCAGTTCGGCAATTGCAGCTTCCGTTACGCGGGCTGCCTCAGCCCGCGCACCATCGATACCAAGAAGAGCCACAAAGGTGGATTTGCCTGACGCCTCATCCTTACCTGCAGTTTTGCCCAGCTCTTCCGCTGTAGCTGTTGCATCCAGCACGTCATCCGCGATCTGGAATGCGGCACCAATATTGGCACCAAACGCTCTCAGCCGCTTACGCAGATCAGGCGTTGCCTGACCAAGAATGGCCCCGGCTTCCGCCGAATAGCGGATCAGGCAGCCGGTTTTAAGGGCATGCAGGTGGCGAACTTCATCAAGAGGGAGGGCGCGACCTTCCCCCTCCATATCAATCATCTGACCACCGACCATACCAGCAGCACCCGACGCTTCTGCAAAGCACTGGATCAGATCAATGCGCACTTCCGCACTGGCGTGCGTGCGGGTATCGGCCAGAATTTCAAATGCTTTGGTTTGCAGGGCATCTCCGGCCAGAATGGCGGTTGCCTCGTCAAATTTGCGATGTGTGGAAGGCTGGCCACGACGCATGTCATCATCGTCCATGGCGGGCAGGTCATCATGCACCAAGGAATAGGCATGCAGCATTTCCACCGATGCAGCCACCCGAGCGGACTGGCTGTCTGGCACACCAAACAGACTGGCTGTTGTAACAGCCAGATAGCCACGCAGGCGCTTGCCTCCCCCCAGAGTGGCATAACGCATGGCGTCCATAAGCCTTGCATCCCCTCCCTTTGTAGGGGGAAGCAGAGCATCAATCGCGCTTTCAATCACGCTCGCGCGCGCGCCCATGTCCTGCTTGAGGAGCGCAGCATCAGTTGCGCGGATGATCGTAGTTTGTGTCGGCTCTGTCATCGACATCTCAGTCCATCGGTTTCATGTCCAACGACCCGTCGGACCGTTGAACGATAGCCTGCACGCGCGCTTCAGCCTCATTCAGCTTGGCCTCGCAATGCTGCCGCAGGGCCGCGCCGCGCTCATATGCCTTAATGGCATCTTCCAGCTTCATCTGGCCGCCTTCCAAGCCGCGCACGATCTTTTCCAGTTCGGCGAGCGCTTCCTCAAAAGACAGCGAAGTGATGTTGTCCGGCATTGTGCGGGCGTCCCTATCCTTCATGAAGGGCAGCCCATAGCGCGAGAAGGGACCATCTGCCAAGTCTTGCATGCGAATGGCAGGTCGAATTTACCTCAGGAACGAAATCAGACGTCCTGCGAACGCCGCTTGATCGTGAACGAGAAAATGCCGTTTTCATCCGCAAAAGAGACCAGAGCGTGCCCTGTTTCCCTACAGAAAACCTGAAAATCAGACACAGATGCGCGGTCCGTAGCCAACACCCGCAAACGTGCCCCTGAGGGCAGGCTCCGAAGTGCCCGATTGGCTTTCAGAACAGGCAAAGGGCAACTAAGCCCACGCACATCCAGAACTGTATCACTCATGAACGCTTCCATTTTATCCGGCAGTCATATGGGGAATGAATATACCCCCAAAGCACATGGCTCAGGCCGTTAACCTTTGGGGCCGGAACCCGGTTGCCACCACGTAAAGCTCCGACGAATCCTTGCGACTGGCCGGGGGCTTTGCATGACGCACAAGCGAAAACGCCTGCTTTAATGTATCCAGCATGGCTTTTTCTGATCCACCCTGAAAAACCTTGGCAATAAACCCACCACCTTCGGCCAGAATTTCGAAAGCAAAATGTAGTGCTTCCTCAGTCAGACCGATGATACGGATATGGTCCGTGGGGCCATGCCCAGTTGTGTTGGGTGCCATGTCCGAGACAACCAGATCCGCCTTGCCACCGAGCATGCCTGTCAGCGTGCCAGCCATATCCGGATCCGTAAAATCTCCCTGTATAATTTCTGCTCCCGGCACAGGATCAACGGGCAGCAGGTCAACGCCGACGACCTTTGCCGCACCGCGCTTGACAAGCACCTGAGTCCAGCCGCCGGGTGCGGCACCAAGATCGACCACCCGCATGCCCGGCCGAATGAGCCTGAATTTGTCATCAAGCTCAATCAGCTTGAATGCCGCCCGCGACCGCCAGCCCTGCTTGTGTGCAGCCTGCACATAGGGGTCATTCAACTGACGGGCCAGCCACTTCTGCTGGGCAGTCGTACGGCCACGTGCGGTGCGCAGGGTGACAGTTTGCGTGCGCACCCGCTGCGGTGCATCGGAGTCATCTTTTGCCAGCCGGGCACCAGGGGTCACGCTGCTCTTGCGTGCCCGCCCCGGCACACGCAATGTGGAAGACGGACCAGTGGGGCGGGTTTTTTTGTCGCTCATAAACCTGATGCCTGCATTAAACTCGAAGTGGAAAGAACGTGACGAGCATGTGGCGCACGCGCAGTGCGCCGGAACATGGGGGATGTTTTACGTAACATACGAAGGATCATGCCGTCTCGTAGCCCACGATCCGCCACAATAATATCCTGCATCGGCCATATATCATGAATTGCTTCAAAAATCGCGCAGCCCGGCAAAACAAACGGCGCGCGCTCAGGGCCTATGCAGGGATGAGCCTCAATATTACTCAACCCCATATCCTGCAATTTGCGCATGGCAAGGCGTGCACTGCCCGCGGGCAAAAGAGAACCGTCCACAGCGGCACGGGCATAGCGGGGCAAATTTAAAATAAGGCTGGCAAGGGTTGTCACCGTGCCACTTGTACCAATGAGCCTGACCTGATTGCGCCGAATTTCCGAGCGTATCCGATGCACACTTTCAAACTCATGCAAATAAGCGCGCGTATGCTCAACCATTGCTCGGTAGCGGGCAGGGGTCATTGTCTCCATCGGCCCAAACTGCTCCGACAGTGTGATGACACCAACCGGAAGACTCAAATAACCGATCAGGGATTCCGTCTGCTGCGCCGCCTCCGTGCGTATCCATGCAATTTCCGTAGAGCCGCCGCCAATATCAAAAAGCAAGGCTCTCGCCCGCGGCAGACCGAAGCGGTTATTGTGGATGAGGTTCGCGCAGCTTTCCACAGCCAGACTGGCTTCCTCCCGCCCGGATATAATGTGAATTTCAAAACCGGTCGCGGCCTGAGCGCGCTCTATAAATGCCCGCCCGTTAATCGCGCGGCGGCAGGCTTCCGTCGCTACGGCCTGAAACATCCCCACCTGCCGCCGCGCCAGACGCTCAGCACATATCTGCAGGCTTCTACCGTACGGTTCATCGCCACATCACTCAGGCGGCCAGTATGGTGCAACCCCTCTCCCAATCGCACGGTGCGGGTAAAACTATCTACAACCCGAAAGCCACCAGCAGTCTGAGCGGCAATCATCAACCGGCAATTATTGGTTCCAAGATCAAGCGCACCAAAAAGCTCCGGATCGCCACCAACGCCATTGGGCAGGAGGGGAGGGCCATTGACCGAAGGGCCGGCCCAAGGAAGAGGATGATCCATCTGTCCGGTCCTTTAATATCTGGAGTTGCACTGTTTCTAACTTATTTTGGGGACCACAGCGCCCGGGGACAAGATAAATATGCACCGAAAACAAAATTCTTTTATTGGATGGGGTTGCAAGCCCAGAATGACAGTGCTAGTAGAGCGTCACCGGCAAGGAAGTGAGGTTTTACACTTCGTAACGTCGTCCTGCTGGGGGATAGTTTAGCGGTAGAACTACCGGCTCTGACCCGGTCAGCCCTGGTTCGAATCCAGGTCCCCCAGCCACAATTTTCCATAAAAATTTAAATACAGCAGGCAAAAAAATTCACCATCGTATCATACTTACGATGACCCGGAAGACCTGTAATACCCAATGCATCAAATGAGTCGATTGGGCTAGGGCAACACCATGCCCAACAATATACCTCTCCCCAAAAAAGAATTGCGTTGGTGATTTTTTGCCAAAAATCAACCGGTTCACCCATAGGTCACACCTCCAGAGTCACTAAGATTACATTTTCCAATTGCTAAAATCTTAAGGGTTTATTAAAATTATAAACATGGCTCTTTTGCTTGAAAGCCGGAGTGTCATTTGTGCGAAAAGTGAGCTCCTAGCGCGCTATTGGCACAACATATGAATATATGCATGCCATTCAAGTATCCGGCAGCAAGCATACGGTCATGTGCACGGAGACATTCGCCGTTACAGGCAAGGACTCAAAGGGTGAAATTCTGTTAACAAACCCCCAACACACTTGATATTATCTAAAAATTATTCTTTGGTGTCTCGTTGAATAAGTAAAGGATAATGCGTCCTAAGTGGCTTTGTATGGTGTGGTCTATAGTTCTGACCTAACCATAGTGAGTTTATAGTTCCGCATTTCCAAGATTCAGGGTTGTTACTACGTCAAGCAGCTCTGGGCCTTCATCATCCACCGCAAGGACCTCGCTTGCGGACCAGTCGTCGCAATAAAGGTTAGTCGGTAATCTCACAAATATTGCTCTGTCATCAGCACCACAGCATGCCCTATGCGTATTCAAGGCCGAATTATGCTCGTATCCAAATCTTCAACATCGTCAATTGATACCACCTTGTATTTTGACATGCTTGAGCAGGCTGCCGATGGCGTAGTCATTATTGACCCGTTAAATCACGTTGTCTTTTTCAACACCGCCGCCGAGCAGTTATGGGGGTGTTCTGCGGCAGACGTTATTGGCAAGAACGTCAACTGTCTGGTGCCATTAGAGCAGCGCGCACAGCATGATGGCTACATCAACCACAATAGAAATACCGGCGTGAACCGTATTGTTGGCACATCGCGCGAGGTTGTCTTTACGCGCACCAATGGAGATTATGTCGCTGCGGAAATGTCTATTTCCACAGCGATCATCGGGCCAGACAAACAACGCTATTATATGGCTTTCCTCAAAGGTGTTACAGAAGATAGTCATCGCAGAAAAATACTGGACCTTCAGAACCGCGTCTTCCATGAGCTTTCAGGCGAATCTCCTGAGCAGGATATTGCCGACATGCTCTGCAGCGAGGCCGAGCAGCTTGTTCCGAACAGTGTTGCCGCTCTTTTGCTGGTTACCCCCGAGCATAATCTGGAAATTCTCTCAGGCGAGGGCCTGTCACGCCGTAAAATAGCGATGCTTATGCGCATTACGCTTACGGATGCGGATATTACGGCACTGGCTCAATCCCCCACAGAAGCACGCGATATTGTGTGGAGTGCTGATGCTGACAATGCCCAAGAAAATGAATTTCTGGATTGCTGGGCATCTGCTATCTGCAACGGGGCAGGGGAGCTTATTGGTATTTTTGCCCTTTACTCACGTAACCGGGACAAGATTACCAACTGGCCCCAGAAGATTGTTGCCGGCTGCGTTCCTTCATGTGCAGCAATTATAGAACGTGGCAAAACTCGCCAGCAGTTAAGCCGCCTTGACCGTTATGATGCGTTAACAGGATTGCTTAACCGCACGGCGGTTACAACAATCCTTAAGGACATGACGCTTCAGGCCAAGGATGCCCCCTTTGCCCTGCTCGTGCTGGATGTGGACCTGTTCCAAGACATCAATAACCTGATGGGTTATGACAAGGGCGATGCTCTTTTGCAGACAATGGCGCAACGCCTGACTGCACAGTGCCGAAGCAACTTTATAACAGGTCGACTGGGAGGCGATGACTTCGTTGTCATCATCCCCAACGGTGACCATGACATAGCAAACGCTTTTGCCGACAGCCTGACAGTTGCCATGCGCGACCCCGTGATCATTAACAATCAGGAGCTCATTATTTCCTTAAGCATCGGGATCAGCCTGTATCCTGATGACGGTATGGAAGTTGAGCATATCCTGAACCGGGCTGAAATGGCCATGCTGGAGGCAAAAAAAACCGCCCGCAAAAGCTTCCGGTTACTCGGCAGCATTGCAAATGATGATGTAAGGGCACGGGTGATTATTGGCTCAGCCCTACGCAAGGCCATTCAGGATTCAGAGCTGGAACTTTTCTACCAGCCTCAGATCAGCATCAAAAATAACCTTCTCTACGGCGTGGAAGCTCTTTCTCGCTGGCACCACCCCACATTAGGCACCATTCCCCCCTCACGTTTTATCCCTATTGCCGAAGAAACTGCCCAGATCGAGGCCATCGGGCTGTGGTCCTTGGAAAGAGCATGCGCTCAGATTGTTGAATGGGATGCAATGGGCCTGCATGTTCCCATTGTCAGCGTTAACCTTTCTGCCGCGCACTTCAGCAATCCCAGCCTGACCGAGCAGATTGTCAACATGCTCACCCGCCATCAGCTCGCAGCCAATCGCCTGACGATTGAAATTACTGAGGGCGGAATGATGCAGCAGAACACCGAAACCATGTCCACACTCATGGCTCTGCGCGAAATTGGTGTCGGCCTCTCGCTTGACGATTTTGGCACGGGCTTTTCTTCCCTGTCGCGCATTTCGCACCTGCCGTTGACTGAAATTAAAATCGACCGGAGCTTTATCATCAACTTCGAAAAAGATGTCAGCTCCCTTATCGTGACTGAAGCAGCCATCAACATAGGCAAACGACTTGGCGTTCATGTTGTAACGGAAGGTGTGGAAGACACATTCCAAGAAGCGCGCCTGCGGACGATGGGATGCGATGTGATGCAGGGGTATCTGTTTGCCCGCCCCATGCCGCCGGGAGATCTGCTGCACTGGGTTCAGACCAGGCCAACTTTTACACCGTAGCGTAATCAGCGGATTTAGTCCTGAATTCAGAGCTGGTTGCAAAAAACCACTTCGGTTTGAGAGGGCATTCTCAAACCGAAGTAATAACAACAGACTCAAAATTAAGGAGTGAGATTATGAATAGCATCTCTACCGAAATTAGACACTCACAAAATCGTGCGCAGGATTTCGCGGATATGGAATATCGCCGCAAATTCATGAAGCTGACGGATAAAAATTGCGCATCCATTCGTCTGATCAAAGATATTATTGATCGTGAGTTGCCTGTTGCACTGGACATTTTTTACGAGCAGGTCAGAAAAACACCGGAGACTAGCAGTTTTTTTTCCAGTGAAGCAAAAATAGCGCACGCAAAACACGCGCAGCAGGAACATTGGAAAAATATTTCATCCGCTAATTTTGACCAGAATTACGCAGAAAAAGTGCACACAATCGGCAGCGTGCACGCTCGGATCGGGCTAGAACCACGCTGGTACATTGGTGGTTATGCCATTGTTATTGACCACCTCATCCGTAGCATTGTAAGCGATCTCGCTCCCAAGACAGGGCTATTTGCAAAAAAAGCCACTATTTCCACTGAAGAAATGGGTGAGGCCATTGCAAGCCTTTGTACTACTGTGATGCTTGAGATGGATCTGACGATTTCCGTATATCTGGAAGAGGCCGAAAAAGCCCGCCAGAAATCCCGAGATGAGGTCATTCATAAAGAACAGACTTTTGTGGCCGATAGCTTTGGCATGATCCTGGGCGAAGTGGCTGAACGCAACCTCTCGCAGAAAATGGAGAAGGAGCTACCGTCGGCTTACATTCCGCTACGTAACAACCTGAATGGTGCCATTGAATCGCTGCGCGAAACACTGAGCATAGTGAACGACACAACAGATACAATTGATATTACTGCGGGTGAAATTAACACAGCAGCACAGGATCTGGCGCACAGAACAGAACAACAGGCTGTCTCAGTTGAAAAAACTGCTGCCGCAGTTGAGCAGATTACCGCAACGGTCACCTCCACCGCTGCCCGCGTGAGTGAAGCAAACGCGTTTGTCTTCAACTGCCAGAACATTACTGAGCAGTTTGGCGTTATGATCAATCGTGCGACCGCAGCGATGTCGGAGATTGAACGTTCGTCAGAAGCGATCAGTAAAATTACAAATGTGATGTCCAACATTGCAATCCAGACCAACCTGCTTGCTTTGAACACGGGCGTGGAAGCTGCCCGCGCGGGCGAAGCAGGAAGTGGATTCCGCGTGCTGGCGCAGGAAATTCGTGACCTTGCCAACCGGGCTGGCAACGCCTCCAAGGAAGTCAAGGAGCTGGTCGAGACATCTCGCGGTCAGGTGCTGTCGGGCGTTTCCATTATGGAAGAGGCGGGGCATGCCATTACCACCATTATTTCCAGCGTTGCAGACATTGGTGACCACCTGAAAGCTATTGCACAAGCGGCGTCCGAACAGGCAACAGCCTTGCAGGAAGTTAACAATGCGGTTTCTACCATTGATCAGGGAACACGCCAGAATGCCGCCATGGTGGAAGAAACATCGACAGCAAGCTCTGGCATGGCGCAGCAGGCACGGCAACTTAAAGGACTGCTGAACGAGTTTACACTCGTATAACCCGCCAGCCATCATGAATTTTAAGCGCCTTCCCTCTACGGGGAGGCGTTTTGTTATTTTTGTAAACTCAATAGACCATATTGACTGCGAACTGCGGCGAAACTTTTACACCTGTATTGTGTCCCGCATAATAAATGGCCGAACCAACAATAATACCCATACGAGAAGTCCAGCTATATTCGACTGCAGGTGCAATCTGCCAATCCCCACTACTGGCGGCAATCCGGTCAACATGCTTGCCATGTGCATCATACCCCCACACACGGGAGCCGTTGGCCCAATCCCGTGCCAGGTCAAAAGCCAGCACCCATGCCTGATTCAGCCCGTATTCCAAGGAAAAACCTGTCTGCCCACTCATGCCCGGCCGACCACGACCATGGAAACCAGCACCTGTCCCATAACTGGTAACATCTTCCAGTTGCGTGGATGCCAGAGCGTGACGAAACCACCCCCATGTCCGTAAGCGCAAGGCATGGTGGCCATTGACCACATACGTGGATTGCTCCGTAATGGCCATGCGGAAAACATAGGCTCCCGTGCCATTACTATCCTGCTTGTTCTGTAATTTATTATAGTCGCCAGTAGGGAAGTACACCCCGGCAAAAAGATTGAATGCAGGAATATATTTTTTAGGATTAGGGTCAATAAATCTCCAGACCATATCGACTGGAAAATCTCCAAATTTTGGACCTGAGGAGTGGCCCTGTCCATTTTCCCATCCATAATTGACAACCGTATGCGCCTGAATGCTCAGATGCTCGGTAATGCCATACTTCCACATGGTAGAATTGCTGAACGTCTGCTGCCGGGGGTGCTGTGGGTGGCTACTTCCATCCGCGCTAAAATAGCCAATCGGTTGTGTGTAACTATAGTACGGCTCAATACCCACGAGCCCGGCATGCGCCTCCGCTCCTGAGGGGGACACCAAGGACCCTGTGTACCATTGTCCATCAGCAGCACCAGCTGTTCCAGAGCAGAACGCCAGAAGAAAAGCCACTGCGGCAAAAGAGGATTGATGCTTTATTGTTCTTATCATTTTCTTCTTTTCATCACATCAGTAGGCACACTTCCACAGCTTGGACGGCATATAGCATCCAGATATAAAAGTTTCCAGCGAGACTATTAAAATATATCCAAAAATATAATTTGTATTTATATCGTAACAATACGAAATCATAACTATTGCGCGATCGTTTATTTTATTGAATGAAAAGTTTCTCTTGACATTACATGCATCTAGCACAAAATCACTTTCAATCTGACATCAAGTGACGCGTTAGCGGCATGTGAAGCGATGCATTTTGTTAAAATTTTACTCTTATGTGGGCGGGGCCATGCGCAATGTCAGATCATCGCCATTCCCTCAGCTTAAATGCTGGACCACAAACCGCATCACCCAGCATCGCAAGCTCTGCGTCCGTGCTTGTACCACTCTCCCCAACGCCAATACCGTCCCAGCAATCCCTGCTGCATGCCTCAAATCCTGATTCACGACCGGTTTCGTTGCGTGGAAAGGTTGGTGATTGCTTTATCCACCTCTGTTATTGAACCGTGAGCAAAGCGAGACGACAATGACCATTGATTATGCAAAATTCAAAAACCTCAGCCCCTTTGAACTCAAAGACGAACTTATTCGCCTGGCTTCAAGCCACACCGACCGCGCGATGCTTAATGCAGGACGTGGCAACCCCAATTTTCTGGCAACACTTCCACGTTCTGCGTTTTTCCATCTAGGTCAGTTCGCTGTCGCAGAATCAGAGTTGTCTTTTTCATACATGACTGCAGGCGTTGGTGGTCAGGCCCGCGTGGAAGGGATAGAGGAACGATTTGCGCGGTTTTTATCCGATAACCGCGATAAAAACGGTGTCTTCTTTTTAGGCCGTGCACTCAGCTACGTTCGCGATCAGATGGGGCTTTCCGCCTCAGCTTTTTTGCATGAGATGGTAGAGGGCATTCTGGGGTGTAATTATCCAACCCCACCACGCATGCTAAGCATGAGCGAGCAGATTGCCGGACAGTACGTGCTGCGCGAGATGGTGGGGAGCACCCTGCCAGTGGATAGCACGGACTTTTTTGCAACCGAGGGCGGCACTGCCGCCATGGCTTATATTTTCAACACGCTCAAACAGAATGGACTGGTTAAAAAAGGGGACAAGGTTGCCATCGGCCTGCCTGTTTTTTCGCCTTACATTGAAATTCCACAACTGGAAGAATATGGGCTGGAAGTGGTTTCCATCCATGCCGACCCAGAAAAAAACTGGCAGTATCCTGCTGGCGAACTGGAAAAGCTGAAAGACCCGGCAGTCAAGATTTTCTTCTGCGTCAATCCCAGCAACCCTCCATCGGTAAAGATGGATGACACTTCTCTGGAGCTGATTGCCTCCATTGTCAAAAACGATCGTCCTGACCTTATGATTCTGACAGACGATGTTTACGGCACTTTTGCTGATGATTTCCGCTCGCTTTACGCCGTGTGTCCGGCCAACACCATTTTGGTTTACTCCTTCTCCAAATATTTCGGAGCAACAGGCTGGCGCTTGGGGGTTATCGGCGTTCACAAGGACAACGCTATTGACGGGCTGCTCCGCGCACTCCCCGGCAACGCGCAAAAAGCACTCGCCCGCCGCTACTCCAGCCTGACAACAGATGCCAGCTCGCTCAAGTTCATTGATCGTCTGGTCGCAGATAGCCGTGCGGTGGCGCTCAACCACACGGCAGGCCTGTCCACTCCGCAACAAGTCCAGATGGTGCTCTTTGCGCTTTTTGCCATGATGGACGAGACCGGGAACTACAAGGCCTCTCTCAAAGCCGTTATTCGCCGCCGCGAAGCAACGCTTTACCGTGAACTGGGTGTTAAACCCCAGGAAGATGCCAACGCTGTTGATTATTACACCCTGCTGGACCTAGAGAGCGTTGCCCGCGACCTGTATGGCAAAAAATTCGCAAAATGGATGCTCAAGCGCGCCAGCACAGGCGAAATGCTGTTCCGCATAGCAGACGAAACGGGCATTGTTCTGCTGCCGGGCGAAGGCTTTGGTGTGCAAAAACCGGCAGCGCGCGCATCCTTGGCCAATTTGAGCGAATATCAGTATGCAGCCATTGGCCGCTCACTGCGCAAAATGGCTGATGAATATTATCAGGAATTCACCAAGTCCGAAGCATAAAACTTGCACGCTCAAAACGAGTACAATCATCTTTAAAAAATATAGTGCGGAGCACACCATGTGCTCCGCACTATACTTTCCAAATATGCTTTAATGTAGCTGGGGTGAGTGCGCTAAAAACTAAATGGCACCCACATACCCAAGCCTCCCCACATCTTAAACTAAATATAATTCGGCCTTACGCATCAAATTGTCTATATATATTGAAATATAGACAATTTTTATAGTTACAGGTTATCTACTGATCCAAAATATTTATGGATGCATTTCTGCAACATCGCCACATGATTGTGCTAAAAAATTCTAAAGTATTCTTCATGCACGCTTAAAAGTGATCCGGATCAATGCTTGAAATCCACTCAGCATATATACAACATCCGTATTACTGTTTCTTTACAAAACCGGGATGGTTCAAATGGCTCTGGGGCGCAGGGAGTTTTTAAAAGGTGCTGGCACATGCGTTGGAGGAGCCAGCGCCATAGCCCTTGGTTTTGCTCCCCCAAAAGCTTTTGCGCAGGAAACACGGCAGTATAAATTGCTGCGCGCAAAAGAGACGCGGAACAACTGCACTTACTGCTCCGTGGGCTGCGGGCTGCTCATGTATTCTCTGGGCGATGGTGCAAAAAACGCCAAGCCCAGCATTTTTCATATCGAGGGCGACCCCGATCATCCAGTCAGCCGCGGATCGCTTTGCCCAAAAGGCGCAGGGCTGGTTGATTTCATTCACAGCGATGGCCGCCTGCATTACCCATCCTATCGCGCCCCGGGAAGCAAGGAATGGACGCGAATCAGTTGGGAAGAAGCAACCGACCGCATTGCCCGTCTGCTCAAGGACGACCGCGACAAGAATTTTATAGAAAAAAACGAGAAGGGCGAAACTGTTAATCGCTGGCTCAGCACCGGCATGTTGGCGTCCTCCGCCGCCAGCAATGAAACCGGGCTGCTGGACTTTAAATTCGCTCGTTCCATGGGTATGCTGGCGCTGGACTGTCAGGCGCGCCTGTGCCACGGGCCAACGGTTTCTGCTCTAGCACCCACCCTTGGCCGCGGGGCCATGACCAATAACTGGGTGGATATTAAAAACGCTAACGTTGTACTGATTATGGGCGGCAACCCGGCTGAAGCACACCCGGTCGGTTTTAAATGGGTTATGGAAGCCAAAATCCGCAATGGTGCCAAGGTTATGGTCGTGGATCCACGATTTAACCGCAGTGTGCCGTAGCCGATTTTTATGCCCCCATTCGGGCTGGTTCTGATGGCGCTTTTCTGCTGGGGGTCATCAATTACCTTCTCACGCATGATCAAATCCAGCATGAATACGTCAGATCCTATACCAACGCGCCCTTTGTCGTGCGTGAGGACTTCAGCTTCCACGAAGGGCTTTTCAGCGGCTACGATGCAGAAAAGCGGAGTTACGATAAATCATCATGGGCTTACGAGCGTGATGCACAGGGGTATGCTGTTGTTGACCCGACACTCCAGAACCCGCGCTGCGTTATTAACCTGTTGCGCCAGCATGCGGCGCGCTACACGCCAGAGGTTGTAGCCCAGCTTACTGGCACCCCCGAAAAAGACTTCCTGCATGTCTGCGAAACTCTGGCCGCAACCAGCGCACCAGACCTGACATCCACCATTCTGTTCGCACTGGGCTGGACTCACCATACCAACGGCACACAGATCATCCGTACTGCTGCCATGATCCAGCTCCTTTTGGGTAATGTTGGTATGGCAGGCGGTGGGCTCAACGCTCTGCGCGGGCACTCAAACATTCAGGGTTATACCGACCTTGGTCTGCTGTCGCTGCGTCTGCCGGGGTACATGAACCTCCCAAAGGACAGCCAGCAAACGCTGGAGAGCTACATGCAGGCCGTTGTGCCCCACGCGGATGAGCCTGGACAGGTCAACTACTGGCACAATACACCCAAATTCTTTGTCAGCCTGATGAAAACCCTTTGGGGGGAACACGCAACCCCCACCAATAACTGGGGATACGACTGGCTACCAAAGTGGGATCGCAGCTACGATATGCTGGCGTATTTTGAAATGATGCATCAAGGCAAGGTCAACGGTTATATTGCGCAGGGCTTTAACCCCCTTGCTGCCATGCCAGACAAAAACCGTATACGCGAATCCCTGTCAAAGCTTCGCTTTCTGGTCACCATGGACCCGCTGGATACGGAAACGTCCAATTTCTGGCAAAATGAGGGCACCTATAACGACGTCAAACCGGAAGATATTCAAACAGAAGTCTTCCGCTTGCCTGCCTCCTGCTTTGCAGAGGAAAACGGCTCCATCGTCAACTCGGCCCGCTGGTTGCAGTGGCATTTTGAAGGTGCAAAACCGCCGGGTGACGCTTGGAATGACGGACATATTATTGGCACCATCTTTACCAAGCTCCGTGCCTTGTACGCCAAGGAAGGCGGCGCATACCCCGAGCCCGTGCTGAACATGCAGTGGAACTATCGGGCCCCGGAAGACCCCACCCCGGAGGAAGTCGCCAAGGAAGCTAATGGCTACGCTCTGGCGGACATAACGGATGACAAGGGTAAAGTCGTGGTCCGCAGGGGCGAACTGCTCCCCGATTTTGCGGTCATGAAGGATGATGGCAGCACTGCCAGCTTCTGCTGGATTTTTGCGGGTTCGTGGACACAGGCTGGCAACCAAATGGCCAGACGCGACAATACAGATACAGGTCTGGGCACAACACCCGGCTGGGCATGGGCATGGCCCGCAAACCGCCGTATTCTGTATAACCGTGCCTCGCTGGACGTGCAGGGTCGCCCATGGGACCCCAAAAGGCAGATTATCGCTTGGGATGGGGAACGCTGGGGTGGGGCGGATGTACCCGATTACCCGCTTACATCTCCACCCAATAGCGGCGTCGGCCCTTATATCATGCACAGCGAAGGCGTCGGTCTGCTCTTTGCCGGTGGCGATAAGCTGGTCGATGGGCCTTTCCCCGAGCATTATGAGCCGACTGAAACACCAGTTCTGTCCTCCGCTCTGGGCAAAACAGCACTCCGGAACCCTGCCGCCCGCTTTTATGCGGATGAAAAACCCCGAATGGGTAACCCGACCGAATACCCTTATGTTGCCACGACCTATTCCATTACAGAGTTGTTCCGGCACTGGACCAAGCACTCCAGAATCAATGCGATCATGCAGCCCGAACAGTTTGTGGAAATAGGCGACAAGCTGGCAGGCAAGCTTGGCATTAACGCGGGGGATATGGTGCGTGTCTCCTCCCACCGCGGGTATATCGAGGCCAAGGCCGTTGTAACCAAAAGGCTCAAACGGCTGAGTGTCATGGGCAAGGATCTGGATCAGGTTGGCGTGCCATGCCACTGGGGCTTTAAGGGGGCAGCCAGAAAAGGCTATCTGGCCAACACACTGACCCCCGGCATTGGGGATGCGAACTCCCAGACGCCGGAGTTCAAAGCTTTTCTTGTTAATGTTGAAAAGGTCTGAGGTGCGCTGATGGGTATGCAGTCACAAGACATTATCCGCCGCTCCGCCACCAATGGCCTGACACCATTGCCACAGGCCCGCAGCCATGAGCAGGAAGTGGCCAAGCTGATTGACGTCTCCCTTTGCACAGGGTGCAAGGGATGTCAGGTTGCCTGTTCGGAATGGAACGACCTGCGCGATGAGATCGGGCACAACGTGGGTGTTTATGACAACCCCGCCAACCTGACGGCAGAAACATGGACCGTCATCCGTTTTGATGAACGTGAAGATGAGGCCGGCAAGCTGGAGTGGCTTTTACGCAAGGAAGGCTGCATGCACTGCGCCGAGCCGGGGTGCCTTAAGGCTTGTCCCAGCCCAGGTGCCATCTTGCAGTTTGCCAACGGTATTGTAGATTTTCAGTCCGAACAGTGCATTGGCTGTGGCTACTGCATTGCAGGCTGTCCGTTTGATATTCCGCGTATTAGCCAAAAAGACAACCATGCCTACAAATGCACGCTCTGCTCGGACAGAGTTGCCGTGGGACAGGAACCCGCCTGCGTAAAAACCTGCCCGACAGGTGCAATCTCCTTTGGCTCCAAGGCCGAGATGAAGGACCTTGCCGCAACACGGGTACAGGAACTTCAAAGCCGTGGCCATGAGGGGGCGGGGCTTTATGACCCGGCCGGGGTAGGGGGTACACACGTCATGTATGTTCTCACCCATGCCGACCAACCCAGCCTGTACCACCGTCTGCCTGATAACCCCCAAATCAGCCCGGTCGTGCGGGGATGGAAAGAATGGCTCAAGCCCGTTGGCGCGCTGGGCTTTATTGCAACGCTGGCAGGGGCTTTTGTCCACTACATGGGAGTAGGGGCAAACACCACGGACGAAACACCCCCGCCTGAGCCCAAAAGCAAACAAGACAATGCGGAACATGACCCGAACGAAAACGGGAGGGATGCGTAATGGATAACAGCACTCTGGTCTTACGTACCAAACTCATTGACCGTATGTTCCACTGGAGCATGGTATCCTGCTTTACGCTGGTAGCGCTTTCGGGGCTGTCATGGTTTTTTCCGAGCCTGAACTGGCTGGGTTATGTGCTTGGCCCGCCTCAGCTTGCACGGGTTCTACACCCTTTTCTGGGCATTGCCGTCTTTGCGCTGTTGATGTGTATGTTTGTCCGCTTTGTGCACCATAATCTTTTTGTGCGCACTGACCTGACATGGTTCAAGCATATTGTAGATGTACTACTGAACAAACATGGACAAAAACTCCAGATCGGTAAGTACAACGCAGGACAGAAAATTCTGTTCTGGGGAATCATGTCTCTCATCAGCCTACTGTTTGTTAGTGGCTTAATGATCTGGCGCGCCTATTTTGCTGCTCTTTTCCCTATTCCGGTGCTCCGGCTGGCCCTTCTGGCACATTCCGTTGCCGGGTTGGCGTTAATCCTGCTTGTTATCGGGCATATTTACATGGGGATCTGGGTCCGTGGGTCCATTGGCGGCATGATCAGTGGATACGTAACCCGTGCATGGGCCAGACAGCACCATGACCGCTGGTATGAAGAGGAAGTCGCACCGACAAAACCCCTGCCATCCAAAAGGCACGGCTGATGCTGCATTCGTCCGATATTGTTGCTCCAGACAAGCGCACACCCGGTGTTGCCAAGATTGACCCAGTCATTTTTCCCGTGCTGGACAAGCTATATGCGCGCCGCATCCAACGATTGAGCACACAGGCAGATGCACTAGGAGAAAATGGAGAATACTTTCGCTTTCTAGTCCATCTGGTGCAGGCCCAACAGCAGTACATTGCGCAAAATCCTCTTGGTCCTGATGAGGCAGCCACCGTACGAACACTGCTTGACCAGAAGCGCGACCACGCGCACTTGCAGGCTAGCCTTTTAAACATACCATATTGGCAGGCAGCTTACACAGCCTTGGTCGGGCAGGTTGCTCCCATACTCCCCTCGAGCGTAGGTGATAAACTGGCCGCTCTATCGGCAGACAAAGAGCAACTGGCTCATACTGCCACCCATCTTTTGCACTTGGATTATTCGCAGGTCGATGCAGGCGTTTCCGTTGTTTTATGGGCTGCACTCTCTACCTGTTGGGCGCAGGCTGTCTCCCTTGGGCAAACGCAGGATCTGCCGCCATCCACGACACAGTCTGCTCACTGCCCATGCTGCAATGCGCCACCGGTCGCAAGCCTAGTGCTTGGTGGCGCACGCGAGGGGCTGCGATATTTGCAGTGCAGTTTATGCGAAGCGCGCTGGCACCGTACGTGCTGTTTGTGTGGACTGTAGTTCCAGCGGGCAAATTGAACACTGGACACTGGATGACGCCAAATCTGCTATCCAGATTGAAACCTGTGGTGACTGTACAACGTATATTAAAACATTCCGCTTGGATTATGACCCTGAACTGGAAGCCGTAGCTGATGATCTGGGGAGTTTGTCTCTGGACGCAGCTATAGAAACAGAAGGCTTCAAACGCGTTGGCCTTAACCCGTTTTCTTTCCCTGTATAAGACGACCCATGGACTGTAGCGTGCCTTCATCCCGGCCCCCGGCTGTTATTAAACCCACACCAGCTCCAGCCATGGTTGATTATGATGAGGCACAAACCATTCTGTCTGCTCTAGCGGACACGCTACACAGTCCAAAAATTGATACCATTCCACTCTCTCAGGCCAATGGCCGCATTCTGGCAGAAAATCTGTCAGCCACGACCTCACGGCCAGAATCTGATATTTCTGCCATGGATGGTTACACCTTCTGCTGCGCGGATATCCCCACAACAGACGCGCACTCCATAAGCCTGCCACCACAAGACTATATTGTCGCAGGGGATCAGCCGAGCACACATCGCCGAGGCACTGCCGCTACCATCCTGACCGGTGCACGCATACCATTTGGTGCTGACTGCGTTATCGCCCGTGAACGCGTGACAATGCGTAATGGCATGATTCATCTGAACACAACGGACGCTATAGTCGGCAAAAACATTCGACGTGCGGGAGAAGAGTTTCCGGTAGGGCATCTCTTGCTCAATGCCGGACAAAAGCTTGACTGGCGGCATATAGCCTACTTGCCAGCCAGAATGTCCGGCAATTGGCTGTTTACAGACCCTACCGCATTGGCGTGCTAGCTAATGGCGCTGAATTCGCACCTGATGCGCCAGATTGTCGCGCGGACATCAACACACCCATGCTTTGCGCGATGTTGGAAAGCATGGGCCTGCACGTCGAGCATCGCATTGTCGGCTCTGACAGTCAGGCAGAACTGCGGAACACGGTGAAAGAGCTCACAGCACAATCTGACATAGTCATCACCACCGGTGGCATTTCTGTTGGACAGACAGACAATGTCTTGCCCGTTATGGAGCAACTGGGAGCTCGCTGCCTGTTCCGGCGGGTTAAAATACGACCGGGCAAACCCTTTACGCTCATGCAGCTGGCCGAAACGCCCGTTTTCTGCCTGCCCGGCAACCCTGGCGCTGCTGCCATATGCACCCAGATTTTTGTTTTACCATTTTTACGTTCAATATCGGGAATAAAACCACAACGAACACCGTCTACAACTCTGTATGGACGCAGCAGTTTTGCTTTTTCATCCCCGCCTGACGCTACATGCTTAATACCCGTACAGTATGCCCCAAGTGGCAAAGAGGGTGTTTTTTCTCTTGTGCCATCTCAAGGAGCATCAGACGTGCTGTGTTTTTCATATGCGTCTGGCATTCTACGCATACCAGCGGGACATGTTGTGAATGTGGGAGACTGGTGCTCGGCAATGCCGTTTAGTGCCGTATAAATTTTTGATCATCAGGTTAGTCTGCCGATGTCCACAAAAAAGCATGCTCTTGAATATAATGAGCAATAGATTCAACATCTGTCATGGGAAAAACCACTTTTTCTTGCAACGATTCATGTAGGGTTGGGCTATCGGTTGCAATAGCCTTGATCCCGGACATATGGGGGTAAAGTGGTTCCTTGCCTGTTACGGGGCGCCAGACTTCCATGCAGGCAGGAACATGCTCGTGAAAACCCTCCACCAGAATCAGATCAACCGGCTGCATGGCCTGTATCAACTCACCCAGCGTGGGTGGGCAAGTGCTCTGGTGCTGCAAAAACCAGCGGGCTGGAGTAGCCAGCATAACCTCTACAGCGCCTTTTTCTCTATGCTGGAATGTATCTTTTCCCGGTGTATCCATATCCACTCCGTGGTGAGTGTGTTTGATAGTGGACACACGCAGTCCTTTTTTACAAAAAAATGGAATAAGATGACTGATAAGATGCGTTTTTCCTGACCCGCTGCGTCCTATAATCCCAAATATCCGTCGTTCGCGATGAATGAGCATAAGAACAGGCCAGTCCACATAGCATTGAAGAACTATTGATTTTTAATCAGACTAACGCACAATAACCAGCACAAACAGGCAAAGATACGATTAACCATGCAGCACACACTAAAAATAGCAGGGCTGGTGTTGGCAGGCGGACAGGGGAGGCGCATGCAGCATGCTGATAAGGCCTTTATGAACATTGCCCAACGACCCTGCGTGGACTGGATTATAACCAGCCTTAAAAAACAGTGTGCTGCCATTGCCATAAGTGCAAATGGCGATGCACAGAGGTTTGATGCATGGGACTGCCCGGTGCTTGCAGACACAATGCAGAATGTTGGTCCGCTAGCTGGAGTGCTGAGTGGTCTGGCATGGGCAGAAGAGGCCGGGTTTGATGTATTGGTGAGCGTGCCGGTGGATACGCCATGCATACCGGACACTCTGGTCAACGCATTGCTACCCGCACCATCCTACGCAAGCTATGCCACGCAGCATCACTCTTTGGTTGCGGCATGGCCTGTGCACAAAGCGCATGCACTGTTGGCTGTGCAATTGACAAGCATAACGGAGCAGAACAGAAAACAGAACACGCGTGTCTGCACTTTGACGCAAGCGTTGGGCTCCCGACCGGTTGATTTTTTGCCCCTCAGCTCCTTTGATCCATTTTTAAACATCAATACGCCAGAAGACCTGCAAGCGGTACAAGCCATCTGGCACACCCGGATGAGAGACCACCATGGCCTGTAGTGCGGATAGCGTAGAGCGCCCCATAGCTACCCAATACCATATAGAACGTGCAGTCTGGCCCGCATCTTCCAACACAGCAGCCACTGTAACGGCAGAAACTTTGAATCTGGCTGAAGAAGTACCTTTGGCATTAACCTATAATGGCATTGAATATGCCGTTATGATGGTCACGCCGCACAATATTGCAGATTTTGTAAACGGTTTTTCTGTAACGGAAGGTCTGGTAAAAAATCTTTCTGATATCCGACAGATTTCCATAACACCGGTTGATGGGGGATTAAAAGCCGACATCCGTATCAGTGCAGATGCACTCCGTACGGTTCTGGCCCGCAGTCGCCGCCCGATAGCTGGGCGTACCGGATGCGGAATCTGTGGTTCGGATATGGCTGGTGTGCTCCAGCGCACGTCCAACACAGTTCAGCCATACACACCGGAATTATCCGCCATACGCTCCGCCCTGACCACTCTGCGCGACCATCAGGTCTTAAATCGCGGGATTGGTATGCTCCATGCTGCCGCATGGTGCAGCACCAACGGTCACATCACGTCTATTCGAGAGGATGTGGGCAGGCACAATGCTCTGGAT
Organism: Acetobacter okinawensis JCM 25146; assembly: GCF_000613865.1. GTDB lineage: Bacteria > Pseudomonadota > Alphaproteobacteria > Acetobacterales > Acetobacteraceae > Acetobacter > Acetobacter okinawensis. The sequence continues at coordinate 272,908 of NZ_BAJU01000001.1, read as the reverse complement.
AAGCTGATTGGCCATGGCTTAAACAATGAACTGAGTTTTGCAGAGGGTTTTTGTCTGCTAACCAGTCGCTGCTCCTACGAAATGGCCACAAAAGCTATTGCTGCTGGCATGCGTGCCTTGATCTCACTTTCCGCGCCTACGGCACTGGCACTCAGAACCGCGCAACAGGCGGGACTGACCCTTGTGTCCCCAGCCAAGCCAGACAACATGTGCTTTCTGCCGCTCTCGTGACCAAAGCGCGCGCGCAAGCATGCCTCCCGGTTCAATGTTGCGTGTCTGGTGGAGTTATCGGCATTTTTGCGACCAAATAAGGAGGTCTGCGCATATCCTGCCCATTGTGTAGGCGGGGCAGGCGGCTCCACTGCCCCAGAACAACGTACACAGCCTGCCGATCCGCAAAAATACCATCAGGCCAGACAAACCGGGGGTCTGCGGCAATCAGGTCGAACGTGCCGTCGGGGTTGCGCCTGAACACCGCATCATGATCGGCTGCCGTCGTATAAATCCGGTTCCACGGGTCGGTCGCCAACCCGTCAGCCGCACCTTTTTCACCCTCATCAACAACAGATGCGGCTAAACTACTAGAACTGGTGTTAAAATCCGCCAGCTTGTCAGTTGGCAGACTATACAGTCTGCGGCTAGCCAATGGCGCATAATACACTCGTGTGGAATCAGCTGACAGGGTAATCCCATCCGCTCCCCCAGCAGGAAATGTAGGGTGTGCCGGGTCATAATGCAGCACGCGGCCATCCAGCACGGTCTGATAACCCGTGTCCGGCAAAACCGAAACAGTATTTTCCAGCACCCGGCGCTGCCTGCCTGTGGCAAGGTCCATTACCACCAGAGCCGGATGACCATCAAACGAGCTATCCGTAATATAGGCGGTACCTTTTGCGCCATGTGTCAGATCAACGCGCAGGTCATTCATATGGCTCTGTGGCAGCAATGCACGCTCAAGAGGCACATTGGCTATGACCTGCCCGGTTGCAGGGTTAATCCCCACAACCTTGGCACCTCCAGCAGGAATGGGCTGGCCTTTGATCTTGCCATCATCGATCACCCATAAATTCCCAGATGTATCGGTGATCATACCATGTGGAGAAATTAGCCTTGTCTGTGGAGCGCCGCGCGATGAAGCCGAAAACGCCGCCGAAGGGAAGGGGATCAGACGCCCCGCCTTCCATTCAGCCAGAACCGGGCCGGCATGATCACCATCGTGCTTGGGAAAAGTGAGAAATAACCGGCCATTGACCACAGCAATACCAGATGGATCCGGATCGGGTATGCTTGCAATGATCTGGACCTGACCAACAGCACCAAAAGCGGGGTCATGGTTGCTGGTTATCGGTGAAGCAGAAGCCTGTAGAGCTGCCATGCAACCCGCCGCCAGCAAAAATAGTCCAAACTTATGCATACTATCCTCCAGTTCCCTTACGCATTATCCAGATTACATCTCAGGGAGATGGTGGAGTGCTTGTTGGGGCCACAGGGCCGGCTACGGCATTACCGTTCTCCCATGTTTCCACCACCCTGTCGGCATCAGCAATCGTCTTTGCCGGGTTCCCTGCAACCACTAACAGGTCAGCTCTCTTACCCGCGGCAATAACGCCCCGGTCGTGCAGGTTCAGTAGGAGCGCAGCCTGTTGTGTCGCCACATGCAGGGCTTGCAGGGGCGGCAGGCCCGCGCTGACCATCAGTGCCAGTTCTCGGTGTTCTGCAACACCGGGCACCCGCAGAGGGGTCGCGCCGCTGTCGGTGCCAAACCCTATATTCACACCTGCATCCCAAAGGGTTTTCAAATTCTGCAGATTCATAGCCAGTGATTTACGGGCAAACTCCGCCTTGGCCCCTGTAGCATTCTCCTTCCGCCAAGCAGGCGTGTTGATCTGCTGGCGTAACGGGGCAGACAGGCCCGCTACAACATAGGGTGCGCGCACCCACGCGGGCTGATCTGCCCATGCGGTCGTAGCTTCATCGAGCTGTAACGTGGGAATATACCATATTCCCTTTTCCTTCAGTGTTTGCACAAAAGACGGGGGAACGGGTTTGTCACGCACACCGTGAGCCAGAATATCGACCCCACTTGCGACCACACGCTGCGCGTCATCCAGGTCATGAATATGGGCGGCAACACGCAAGTGTTTTTTATGCGCCTCATCCACAACAGCATCTATAATGGCCGGGTCCATTTTAACTGGTAGCGAGCGGTCAAAATCATCCACCCAGATTTTAACCAGATCTGTGCCTTCGTCTGCCATTACATCGACATTCCGGCGTGCCTGCTCTGGCGTATGGGGGCGGAAAAGCTGATCCGGCGCAACGTTAACTGGCGGAGCCCCCTTGGGCACCCCAATCCCCTGATCCACACCAAACAGATCCGCAGGGAGTAAACCCAAATGCGCATCCTTGCGCATAGGATCAAACACCTTGGGAGCATTATTGCCAAGGGCCGTAACGGTTGTCACACCGTAACGCCTGTATTGCGCCAGTTCAGAAGTAATCTTGTCTGCTGTATAAAACTGCGGGCCCGTGCGCACCCCCTCCAACTGCCCAACATGACTGTGGTCGGACACAAGGCCGGGCAGTACCGTCATTCCCGAACGGTCGATGATCCTTGCATGCGGGGGGAGAGGAACATCTCTCCCGGCAGTTACAATAACACCATCCTGCATGACGACTGTGCCATCCTCTATGGGTGCCGCCCCCGTACCGTCTATAATCCGGACATGGGTCAAAGCCACTGGAACCGTCTGCGCTTCCACCAGAGCTGGCAAACCCAGAAGAAGAGTGGTTGCAAGAATTACGGGTTTCATCCTGGTCTCCATCTGTTGTTTGCTCAGTTGGTCAGTGCGGCGGCACGCTCACGCCATGCCAGCCTGCTGGCTAAAAAAAATCCGCCCAAACCTGCGGCACAGCCCACCATAAACACGCTACCATCGCCCGCCCATTCCGCCAGCAGACCGGTCAAGGGGCCAGTTGCGCCATATGCAAGGTCCTGAAAAGCGGCAAAACCGCCCATGGCGGTGCCCCGCATCTGCGGGGTTACACGCCTGACCACCTCTACCCCCATGGCGGGGAAGATCATGGAACATCCACAACCTGTCAAAAATGCACCTGCCAGCGCAATGCCGGGACCGGTAGCCTGCCACAGTAGCAATTGCCCGATTGTTTCCACCACCATGGAAGCGCACGCAACGCGTGCACCACCCAATCTGTCTGGCAAGTGGCTGCACAAAACTCTCACCAGCACAAACGCGATGCCAAAAAATGTTAGCCCCATGGCCGCATGGGACCAGTGCCTGTGCAGGAACATAAGCGGCATGAACGCACCAATAGCCGCAAATCCAATACCCTGAAAAAAGACCACCAGCCCCAGATCAGAAATTTTATGGATAACCCGCCCTACAGGCTGCCGCTCACCACCATGGGGCGGCACCGCCTCAACGGGAGAGGCCATGGCAAGCCCCACTAATGGAGCCCCCGTGCAGGCAAGTGCCATAAGCCCGTAACCACCCAGATTGTACAGGAGCAGTCCCAGAGGACTACCCGCCGCCAACGAACCATACATACCCATGCCGACAACAGAGAGCACACGCCCCGACCGCTGGTGCCCCATAAGGCCGATCCCCCATGCCAGCAGCCCCACAACAGTCAGACTTTCACCTAACCCCAGAGTCAGGCGGGCCAACACAAGCATGCCAAACCCTGACCATGGCGTAGGCATGCCCGTGACAGCCATAGCCAGAACACCACTCAGAACATAAAGCACAAGTCCATAAACCATGCAGCGCTTGCCCCCCTGATGGTCGGCAAAGCGGCCAGCGAAGCCTCGTGTCAAAATGGTGGAAAAAAATGCAATACCAACCGCCAGCCCAGCAAGAGCATTACCCATATGCAATGAGGTCGCCACAAAGACCGAAGTCGTTGGCATGGACATGGCAACTGCAAGGTAAGACAGAAACAGGGCTACCGCGAGCCAGAGTAGCAGGTACACGGCTTTGTCCCGCCCTGCCGTGGGCGTGCTGGTCATTGGTGCTCCAGCTCCTTGTAAAACATGAGGGCAGGTTACAACAGAACCAGACCCTGTTCAGGTCTTGGGCAAGTCAGCCTGTTTGCCAAGCCCCATAAACATGACCATGCTGTGAAAACAGGCAAAAAACCACGCTGAGGCAACAAAGCTCCCAATTACCCAACCTGACTTGCCAAACAAAGCCGTTAGACTGCCGGAACGCCGCTCAGGCATGGGTTGTGCTGGCACTGCGCGGAGAAAACAGCCTGAACAGTGGCCCAGTCAGAGTGGTGGAAATAACAGCCAGAACCATCAGTGAAGCAAACCCGAAGTCTGACAGCATGCCCTGACCATGCAGAATGGTCGCGGCAACAATTTCCATCAGCCTTTACACTGGAGCAGGGCCCCCACACCCAGAGCCTGCCGCGGTTTGAGCCCCGCAGCCGGAGGGTAGAGATAAACTGCGGCAATCTTGGTCACCATGGAAATAACAACCAGCGACAAAGACGCCACGACTGAAGGCCATGTCAACGCATCCCCATTGATATGTAACCCGCTATGGCCAAAAAACATGGGAGCAAACCAGATCAGGGCAAATGTTCCCACAGATTCCACCGGCAGGCGCCGCACCCAGCTGGGGGGCATAATCGCGCCAGCAAAATACGCACCAATCAGCTCATGCAAACCAAGCTGCATGCTGGCCCATGACCCTGCGGCCAGATAAATCGGGACGGCAAGCCAGATCACCACCAAAGGCGGATGCCGGAAATGCCGACTGGCCCAATAGCCAGCAGCTGCCAATCCTAGCAGCAGAACAATTGCAAGAACTTCCAGCCCAGTCCAACCGTGCAGCGCGGCAGACCCACGAGCAGCAAACTGAAGAGCCGCCAACCCGATCCACAATGCAGCATCGTCCACAACAGCCAGCTTGAGGGCAAGCTGACCCAGTGGCTTTTGGCTCGTATCAAGCTCACGCACAACACCGATCAGCACCGGCAACGCGCTCACGGCAATGCACAGACCAATGGACGCTGCTGCGACCCAAGGGGACGCAGCAGGTGCCTGCCACCCGTGCAGATGCAAAAACACGGTATAGGCCAGAAACGACCCCACCAGAAATGGAATACCCAGCGCAACCGCAGCCCCCCCGAACAGACGACCAATTGTCGGCTGCACAAAATCCTGCCCCGAAGGTTCCCCCCCAGGGTGCTGCCACATTTCCAGACCTGCGGTAAAAGCCAGAACCAACACGGCAACCCAGCCTATATTGTTCCCATAAACAGAGGGAATACCCATTTGCTGCACAGGAACATGCCACACGGCAAGGCCTATGCCGACAAGAATGGGCAACACAGCTATTGGCAGCGCTTTATGCAGGAGCCGCCACAAAATCCATGGGCACAAAACAAAAATCGCGGCGTCGATCAAAAGTGCTGTCAAATTGGCCATATTGCATCCTTTTTTGTGGAATTTTATCCCTTGTAACGGATTAACCCCGCGATATGCAAGTTTTGCATGCCTGCGTGCTCTTTATTCATACCATACATGGCTGGGATGGAGCATGTCCGCCAGCAAAAAGCTGCCCGCTCTGCACCGTATGAATGCTCCTGTGGATTATTCAGGCTTCGAGCAGAATTCACGCATTATGGGCGCATGATGTGAACATAACGCAAGAACTAGGCCACGGACTATTATCAGGATCATAAAAGTGTGATTTATCGAATATGTCATACTTCAAAACGGCTGGAAAATAATCCAAACGCCCAATACCTACAGGCAAATCACGCACTTAGCAGCGCACAGGCCAAGATTTCTGTGCGAGAAAAAGCCAACAATCCACACGCTGCGTAGGATGGGCATTATAAATAAATATAATAAATTGAAATTTCATTACCTGCCTTGCGTTGATAATACGCTATTTGCCACGACCGAAAAAAGTAATTAGAGAATGTTTATCGCTCTGTTGCAGAAGGGCGAAGGTCAAAACCAGAAACCTAAAGCCCGTTTTATTCAAATGGAATATGAAGCATGAGCAAAACTACAAAAGAAGTGATCTTGTGGGCTTCCGCATTTTTTATTGTCGGTGGAATAATGTGGGGCGGGTCAAAAGTTCTTCACAACTACCGGCAAAGCCAATGGGACCAGTTTGTACAAGAACACCATTGCGTTATTACTGGAACACAGCCTTCAACCAGTTTTTTCACATCTGACCAGACCATTTATCAGTGCGATAATACGGGAATTTACTATCGCAACAAATAAGACTTTCCCCACCTTTAACCAGGCAAAAGCCGGATTGAGTTGCTCCACAATACCATCAGGAGTTCTGCGCCAGAAAGGTGGATGCTGCCATCCGCCTTTGCTCACTGCATTCCTCCGCCATAAAGTCCAGTAAACTCCTGACTGCGGGCATCAACCCTTTGCGGGAAGGGAACACGGCATGCACAAGACCTGCCCGCGGTGTCCACTGGGGGAGTGCCTGAACCAGCCGTCCAGCCTCGACATCTTTCCACACCATAATTGTTGGCAATTGTACTACGCCAACGCCTGCCAGAGCGGCCTCCCGCAACACAACCATATCGTCCGTAACCAGCCTGGGTTCATGAAAAACCGTGGCGGTCTGCCCCTCATTATTTTCCAAAATCCATGCATGCTCGGCAGGATTGGTGTGGAAGTCCATACTGGGTAAAGCCGCCAGATCAGCCGGTATGCTCAGGCGTTTTTGTAGCAATGCCGGTGCAGCCACGAGGCACTGCGTACTGGTATCAAGAACACGCATGACAAGATCGGAGGGCTCAATCGGTGGAAAACGCACCCGCACGGCAAGGTCGAGGCGCCCCTGTAAAATATCCACCCGCTGATTGGTACTATTCAACTCCAGAGTAACCGAGGGATAGCGCACCAAAAAACGCGACAAAATGGCCCCAAACTGGAAGTTGAGCAAAGCCACAGGGCAACTCATGCGTACCACACCACAGGGTTCAGCCAGCAAACGGGCAATGGACTGCTCCGCCATATCCGCCTCGACCAGCATGGCTTTGCAATGCCCATAAAATCGATGCCCAGCCTCGGTTACTGAAAAATGACGTGATGAACGTTGTAGCAATCTGGTGTTCAGCCGCGTTTCAAGTGCGGCAACACGTCGGCTCAGCAGGGATTTCTGTACGCCCAAGGCACGCGCAGCGGACGAAAAACCGCCGAAGTCCACGACCTGCACAAAATAATCAAAATCATTCAGGTCTCTCATCGTCTTATCCGTGCAACGCAATGTTTGATCTACGGGTCTTTTTAGAACACTGCCCGACTTTTATGTTCCAGATAAGCAAAAAAGAACGCGCTGAGGTTCAGGCTTCAAAAATATCAGGAGGAAACCAATGCATAAAAAAATTCTGGGCCGATATGGCAATGAACGCGGGCACTGGGTGGGAAATGGTTTTCCGGTCCGCTCTCTTTTTTCCTACACCACTCTGGGGCAGCATCTCAGCCCGTTTTTGTTGCTGGACTATGCTGGCCCGCATCACTTCCAACCAACAGAAGAGCGCCGGGGGGTAGGAGAGCACCCGCACAGGGGGTTTGAGACCGTGACAATTGTTTATGATGGAGAGGTCGAACACCGAGATTCATCAGGTGGTGGTGGCATCATCGGCCCCGGAGATGTCCAGTGGATGACGGCCGGAAGCGGCATTCTGCATCAGGAATTCCACTCCCCCCATTACGCCGCTACCGGTGGTGCGTTCAGAATGGTCCAGCTCTGGGTCAACCTGCCAGCCAAAGACAAACTGGCACCACCCGCCTACCAGACCCTGCTGGCTGCGGATATTCCAACACTACCGCTACCGCATGACGCGGGGACTTTACGGGTTATTGCCGGTCAGTACGGCCAGACCACTGGACCTGCTCATGTGTTTTCCCCCCTCAATGTATGGGATGTGCAACTTGAGCAGGGCGCACAGGCCACCCTTAGCCTGCCAGAAGGGCATAATGCCGCCATTGTCTCGCTTGAAGGGCGGCTGAATGTGAATGATTCGCAGGAACTTGGCAGCGCGCAACTCGTTCTACTGAACCACGAGGGGACGGAAGTGACTGTGCAGGCGCAGGTCCAAAGTAGTTTTCTGGTCCTGACCGGAGCCCCGCTGAACGAACCAATTGAAGGATACGGCCCCTTTGTGATGAACACCCGCGCACAGATCCGGCAGGCGATGGAGGATTTCAGCAACGGATTATTTGGCGGCATCCCGGCCTGATACGTACAGGCTCCTCAATAAGCAAAAATGCGTTAGACAATAAGGCATAACGTCATGACAACTTCTACACAGCTGCATTTTGTAACACTTTTGGGCAGCTTGCGCCGAGCATCTTTTAATGCAGCCATTGCCCAAAGCCTGCCACAACTGGCACCTGAAGGCGTGTCCGTTTCCGCACTGGGGAGCATCGCAGATTTTCCCCACTACAGTCAGGACACGCAGGACGAGGGCTTTCCTCCTGCGGTTCTGGAAATGGCGGAGCAGATCAAGGCAGCCGACGGCATTATTATCGTAACACCCGAATATAATTACTCCGTACCCGGTGTGCTCAAAAACGCCATTGACTGGCTCTCTCGCGTAACGCCACAGCCTTTTGCCAAAAAACCGGTTGCCATTCAAACGGCCTCTCCGGGGCAGATCGGCGGGGCGCGGGCTCAGTATCACCTGCGCCAAAGTCTGGTTTTTCTGGATGCGTTTGTCCTTAACAAACCCGAAGCCATGATCGGGCTCGTTGCCAGCAAAGTGGACCCTCAGACACTTGCTTTGACAGACACCTCAACCCGGGACTTTTTAACCCGCCAGATCAGTGCGCTGGCAGAGTTGGCCCAAACGCTGAAAAAATAATTTTTTGTGTGGCATGCAAGCCAATCATGCCACACAATCTTGAGGGTGAGAGTTATTCGCATTACAAGGATGGGCAGGCCGATTATTCAAAACAAACAAGCGAGCAACCGTGTCCGCCATCCCTTTATCTGCCCATTCGTGCATAATCTGTTCTAAACCAGATACATGCGTTACACGGGGCAGGAGAGATAACCCAGCAGACACAATCTGGAATTGTGCGTGACCCCCGCGCCAGAGTATGCCCATCGCCTTGTTGCCGCGCTACTTTGCTGGTTAGCACTTGTCGTGTGGGGCTCTGCCATTGTTAATTTTTATCCCGCACTTACAGATGCCGCCACGCAGGGGTATCGGGCCATAGCAAGCGCTCTGGCTGCACCCGCCATGGTCTGGGCATTCTGGGTTAACACACCCCGCACAGCACTTATGGTCGGCGCAGCACTGGTATTATGCGGTGGTTTTCTGCTGGTTATACAACCATGACCCCAGCCCGCCGCGCCAGGCTTTCCTGGCTCCATCGCTGGGCCGGTCTTGTTACAGGCTGGTTTGCCTTTGCCATTTTCCTAACCGGCACCCTTGCTCTGTTTGATACCGAGCTCACCCGCTGGATGCAGCCAGAAACCGCCATTGTTCCAGCAGACGCCCAGCTTACCTCCAGTGCCATGGAGCACGCACAGCACATCCTGCTTGAGAGTGAGCACGTGGGGGCATCTCCATCGTTCCTGCTGCTACCAGACACACGCGACCCAACGCTCCGTATTCTGCATTACGATGGACATAATTTTGTAGGGCTTGTTCTTGATCCGCGCACGGGGGAGGTACTCCACCCCAGACAGACTGAAGGTGGAGCGTTTTTCTTCACATTCCACTACACGCTTCGCCTGCCTGACCCGTGGGGCGCACGCGTAGTGGCCTGCATTGCCTTTGCGTTTGCCGTTCTGGTTCTATCTGGCGTTCTGCTGCACCTCAAACGTTTGATCCCGGACTATTTTACGCTCAGACTGCAAGCGGCCTTACCCCGCTGCCTGCTGGACCTGCATGTGCTGACAGGCAGTGCCATGCTTCCATTCCATATTCTGATCACATGGTCCGGTCTGGTTTTAACTGCGGAAAATGCCCTGCCACTCATCCATTTCAGCCATGCTTCAACTAGTACACAACAAAGCAGCGTTGCGCAGCCAATACCGCCATGGGCACCACGAGCCCCATTAAATGCAATGCTGCAACAGGCACGCAGCCATCTGAACTATGCTCCATCTTATGTGATGTTTGATGGTAACGAGACCACATTTTCCGCCATCCAGCACAACAGCCTGAATGCAAACGATCTCTCTGTCGTGTTTAATAGCCAGACTGGAGAGTTTACAAACAAAGCTGCCCCGGCAACAAAACTGGAAGATGCGTTTTTTATTCTGAACGGCCTACACATTGCGCGTAGCATGGGGAGCACGTTGCGCTGGCTCTGGTTTTGTGGCGGTCTGACCTCCAGCATCATGATCGCCAGCGGCCTGATCTATTACACGGCACGGCAGAAAAAGTACACCACATCAACACTCCACCTTGCGCAACGTCTGAATGTTGCCCTGCTTGGCGGCCCACTCTGCGCCTGCATGGGTTTTCTGCTCTGCAACAGAATTATTCCTGACTTATGGCCCGCCCGGGCCAGCCTGGAAGTGGAAGGTTTTTTTTGTATCTGGGCATGCTGCGGCCTTTTAGCCATTGCATACCCTCCATATAAAAGCTGGAAAATACTCTGCTGGGCAATGGGCATTATAGGTCTGGGTGTTCCGGTCATGGATGCCTTGGTGGTGCCTTTGGCAACATTGGGCACAGCACTCCATGTGAGCATAAACAGTCTATGCGCCTTAACCGGTCTACTCTGCATTGGCAGTCAGAGCCTCCCAGCCACCAGAAACCACCATGACTGACACTGCTTTTTACGTGACCGAAGCAGCAATCCTTGCCGCCTGTGTTTTGTGGGCATGCAGTCTGGTCTTTATTCGCAACAAATATGGCTGGCCTCCTCAGCCCGGTGCAAAAAAACAGGTCATACTGCTGCGTCTGGCAGCAGTGGCGGCATTTGCTTTTGCCCTTCAAAGCAGCCTGAGTTGGTCCGTAGTGCCAGCAATTGCTCTGTGCATCATGCTCGTATCCCTGAACAGCATCGTGCTGTCCTTTGTGGTAAGCCTGCGCCCATCCAAAAAATAACAATACCGAGCGCACCGGGCGTTACCCACCTGAAGTGCTAGCCATAAAACGGTTTAGATACTATACTCCCCCATAGTAACAAGGATCGCGTACAGAATGCCCCACACACCCGAAGACAAAAAAAAAGCGCTCACCCGCTTACGGCGCATACGCGGACAATGCGATGCGCTGGAAAAAGCGCTGGAGGCAGGGAGCGAATGTGCTCCAGTTCTTCAGCAGCTTGCAGCAATACGTGGGGCCGTCAACGGACTTATGTCCGAAGTCATGGGTATGTATCTGCAAGAAGAATTTGGTGCGGCCTCCAGTCTTGATGCTAGTCAGCAGAAGAGTATTGACACCATTCTCTCTCTTGTACGCACCTACCTGAAATAATCCGAGAAGGAACGACCATGAAGTCCCGTGCCGCTGTTGCCTTTGCTCCCGGTGAGCCCCTGCAGATTGTGGAAATTGACGTAGCCCCCCCAAAAAAGGGAGAGGTTCTGGTTCACATTACTCATACCGGCGTTTGCCACACAGATGCGTTCACCCTTTCTGGCAGTGACCCTGAAGGGCTTTTCCCCTGCGTGCTCGGCCATGAAGGGGCCGGTGTTGTGGTTGAAGTTGGGGAAGGCGTGACATCTGTCGCTCCAGGAGACCATGTTATTCCACTTTACACAGCAGAATGCGGCAAATGCGAGTTCTGTACTTCAGGCAAAACCAACCTGTGCATTGCCGTGCGCGAAACACAGGGTAAGGGCGTTATGCCCGACGGTACAAGCCGTTTTTCCTACAATGGGCAGCCGCTCTACCATTACATGGGATGCTCCACCTTTAGCGAATACACAGTGGTTGCCGAAGTCTCTTTGGCTAAAATAAATCCTCATGCAGATCATGAGCATGTGTGCCTTCTGGGCTGTGGCGTTACAACCGGTATCGGGGCGGTGCATAATACTGCCAAAGTGCAGACAGGAGACAGTGTCGCCGTATTTGGCCTTGGTGGCATTGGTCTGGCCGTTATTCAGGGTGCGCGACAAGCAAAGGCAGGTAGAATTTTTGCCATAGATACCAATCCGGCCAAATTTGAGCTCGCCATATCCATGGGGGCAACAGACTGCCTGAATCCCAAGGATTATGACAAACCCATCCAGCAGGTCATTCTGGACATCACCCGATGGGGGGTTGATCACACATTCGAATGTATTGGCAATGTGAATGTCATGCGTGCAGCCCTTGAATGTGCACACCGCGGCTGGGGACAATCTGTTGTAATTGGGGTTGCCGGAGCCGGGCAGGAAATTTCTACCCGTCCTTTCCAGCTTGTCACTGGGCGCACGTGGAAAGGAACCGCATTTGGCGGCGTAAAAGGCCGTAGCCAGCTACCCGGCATGGTAGAAGATGCCATGAAAGGCGAGATCGACCTCAAACCCTTTGTGACCCACACCATGGGGCTGGAAGATATCAACCACGCCTTTGATCTGATGCACGAAGGCAAATCCATCCGCTCTGTTATTATTTACTGAGGAACACATTTTATACTGCTTCCTCCTCCCATAAAACGGAGGGGGAAGCAGTACCTCCATCAAACGGCAATCCTGCATCCGGATCGTTTGACTGAGTATAAAAGAAAAGCACCGAGCAGCAGAGTTATGGCAGCGATACACAGGCCAGTCAGTGTCACGCTGCCCGTGAACAGTGCAGACACAAGCAGCACTGGGGCCACAGCAACGTTAACCAGCCCCGCGAGACAAAAGAGCATAGGCTCCCTCAAGCGTTCTCCAAGGCTGAACGCCAGTGCCATACACAGCACAAAAGCTGCATAATATAACACACTTGCCTGACCATAAGTCCCACCCAAAGGCAAAAAAGGCGCGCAGAGAAACAACAGGGCAATGCCCGTCATACACCCCGTAATACAGCCGGTCATCAGGCAGGACAAAACCCATGTGCCACGCGTCTGCCGGGATAATGTGGTTGCACTGTGTTCACGACGTAGGCGCGCCAATATCCATAGCCTATTGCCGGTATAGAATAAAAATGCCCCTCCGACCCCAAGGCAGTAATACCCCCACCGCACAGGCAAGCCACCGTAACTACCAAAATGAAGGGCAAAAAATGCGGTTAAAACCGCAAGCCCCCCGGATTGATGCCCCGGTAGATAATCAGCCGATAGGATTTTGCCACTTGCCGGGTCTACCATCACAAAGCCATTTGTTGCTCCTCGCATGGGGTAACGTGCATCATGCCCGGCAACGCCGAGCGTGAGCCCGCCTTTGCCTTTTCCGCGTTGTGCCGTGTATTCCAGCGTGTCTGCCACAAAGCCCGGTGCTTGTTGCTGCAACGTGGCCAGCAGAAGTGAAGGGGAAAGTGGCATCTCTTTGCCTACCAATGCCATCTCATTCCGTGTTTTGCTGTTTTCTGGCGATTTATGTCCGTGTGCTGGGCCCTGTCCCACACTTTGCATGGACTGAAACAGCTTTCCCTGCACGATGAACACAGGCTCATGAAACGCAAAAACAGCGGCTGTCAAAGCAATAACACAATGGAAGGGGAGGGAGAAAAAACCCAGCAGATTATGCAAATCAAGCCATACCTTGCGTGCACCGGTATTCAGACGGACAGCAAAAAGCATTTTCTTCAACGCTGGCAGAAAAGCTATAATGCCAGAAACCAGAGCCAGAAAATAGGCAAGAGCCACACACCCCATAAAATACCGGGCCATGGTATGTGGCAATGGCAAACCCACCTGCTCATGGAGCAGGTCTATAAAAAACGGAATTTCCGACGGTCTGCGCGCAGCCGTAACCAACTGCCCATCAGGGGAGAGGGCTGCAAGCACAAAATCCTGTGGCCCATGTCCACGGTGTGTCGGTCCTGTGGCCACATCAGTCTGGCAGGCTGGGCACGGTCAGGATTGACGACAAGAATATAATGCCGCCCAGCCTCAGGATATTCCGCCAGAGCTTTTTGCAAAAGTTCTGGCGTATTTTCAATCTTCACAGGCGGAGGCAAAGAGGAGGCGGGTGTAAGCCAATTCTGCAATGGCTTCTCAAACATGGTTATGGAGCCAGCATAGAACGCCACAAAAAGGAACAGACCACAAAGAATGCCAACCCAGCTGTGTATGTCCCTGTATACCTGCACAATATCTGGTCGAATTTTCATACCGCTATAACTCTGGCCAATATTGCAAACAGCCCCCAGACCACCAGAGCACTGCCGCCAAGCATAACCCAGGCCTTCCGCCCGGAACGGAACAGAAAGCAACTCCCCACAAGAGCGAGCCAGCCCACAATTGCAAACCACATTAAAAATTGTGAGGGGACACTCCGGGCATCCCCGCTGGCATGGCAGAACAGCCCCAGCACAGCCATACAACCAAGAGAGAGAAGGGCACCGGGCACAATGGCCGCCGCAAGCTTGGCAAGCCACTGGTCATTAGTCAGCCTGAAAGCGGGCATGGTTACTTTCTATCCGGCCGCAATATGGCCATGAACAGGGGAAAAACGCTACAAACCACCATCAGAAGCAGCACAACCATAAAACACGCCGTTGTAGCACTTGTGATAGTCCACAGCAGGCTGGCTGCCAGCACTCCCATAGCCATTGCACCAAAGAGGCAATGCCTGTTGCCAGAGCGCTGCGCAAACACACGCTGATTCCGGGAAGACAGATAGAACAGCACACCCGATGCCGAAGTGCAGCCACCACCGCCCAATAACAGCAGCCCAGACAACGTTAGCATTGACGCTCCAGTTGTATGAGAACGCTGCGACCGGCCCCATACTCCCAGCCGCCCGGCAAATTACTGGACATGGTAGAGCATGCCACGGAAGAGTCACATATGTTTACAGAAGAAAGCATTGACCTACCGTGTGAAGACGTTTTGCCCACATTGCACCGCAAGAACATAACAGGATCATCCAAAGCGGTTAAGTGTTACACAGGACATTCAAACACGAAATATGACACAAGCCAATACATGCAAATGATAATTAGTGTTAATAACTATCTAAGCCCAACACTGCCCGCTACATAATGGTGTGGCGTTTGCGCCACAAGCTACAGATCAATGTAACATTGAGTTCATCATCACACCCAGACCAACGGCCCCTTACAACAGGAAGCAGGGCAGCCTCCATTCCTTATAACTGGCAAAAATGGCCAGTTATAACGTCCTACCAACTCGCAAATATCGGAAAAAGAAAACAAGGTGCCACCAATTATGCAGCCCTTGCATGCACCCTGTTGAGAGCAAACCCGCCATCTTGGATATTCCGCTAGCTAGCAAGAAGTGCCATAGTCCAAAACACTTAAAAGACAGGAGAACAATCCCCGGTGTGCGCGGCGAGACACTTGATCTTACCGATTATGTTTGGCTGCCTTTTTGCCGCTCAAACTCTTCAGGCAGCACCATATTCCGCCAGCGCGGACTTTGCCGAAGAACTCTCCAAGGCCGTTGGGGACTCATCCCCCCATGTCTTTTTCCCGAATGGAGACGTTGGCGCCCCCCTCCGCTCATCCGGCACAAAAAAGCCCCCGGTTTCTGCCACACCAACACATCCGGCACAGTCCAAAACAGTGCAGAGCGCTTCTGTTGCCGCAAAACTAAGCCAGCCTGCTCCTGCTCCTGCTCCTGCTCCTGCTCCTGCTCCTGCTCCTGCTCCTGCTCCTGCTCCTGCTCCTGCTCCTGCTCCTGCCGTGGCGCTGGATGACACGCAGATACAAGCAGAAATCAACCGGCTCAGACTGCTTTTCCAAAAAAATGTGCCAGTCGCCTTTACGCCGACCGATGCCCAGAAAGAGACATGGTTAACGCTGGCGCGCCAGCAGACCAGCCAGTCTGGCTATGCCATTCAATCCCCACAAACCGTTGTGATTGCAGACCGTAACCCCGCTGTGCAGCGGGCCTGCATTATGGTCGCACGCCCAGATACACCAGAGTGGGAAATTATTGGATGCACCCGCATATCCACAGGCACAATTGGCCGCAAACACCATTACATTACGCCGTTAGGCATTTTTACCAACACGGCCGACCGACTGGGCTACCGTGCGCAGGGTACCAAAAACGAAAACGGCATTATGGGTAATGGCACCAAGGGCATGCGTGTATGGGATTTTGGGTGGCAGGTGGCAGAAAAAGGATGGCTCCCTAGCCACGAACAAGGCCCCATACGCCTGGAAATGCATGCAACCGATCCCGTTTTTCTGGAACGCCAGCTCGGCCATATGGCATCAGCCGGGTGCATTCGCATTCCCGCATCACTGAATATTTTCATTGATAAGAACGGCCTGCTGGACGTTGAATATGAACGAAAAGCGGCAACAGACAGGCGTTTTCAGGCTCTGCTACGCACAGACAGAACACCGTCTACTCTGGCGGGCATGGCCGTTATTGTTGTGGACAGCACACCCCTGCCACCACGTGTGACCACAGCCCAGAACCAATCACCCAATCTTGTTTCTGCCAAAATACCCAGTTCGCCTATTCATTAAGCCTAGAGCATAGTGCGGCACGTGTGCCAACCTTCGCACATGGGAACAGGCAATATGACGCATACAACGCTATGATACAAACCCAGCATCCGTGCGCACACACCGCAGGTAAGCCCACGTCACATCAGATGTTTACGGACCTCATTCACCGCGCCCGGATACACGCTCCCGTGCCTTTTGCCGTTGTCTGGCCATGTGAGGCACACGCACTGGTTGGGGCACTTGACGCCGCCAAGGAAGGGCTGATCCAGCCTGTGCTCATCGGGGATGAAGCCCGCATACGCGCAGTGGCACAAAACAGCCAGATTGATCTACAAACCTGTCAGATTATCCCGGCCCCCACGCCCGAAACTGCTTCTCAAAAGGCCGTCGAGCTTGCAAGATCCCACCATGTGCAGGGCATTATGAAGGGGTGCTTGCATACAGATACACTGATGCACGCAGTTGTATCGCCGAGCGGTGGTTTGTGCACAACGCGCAGGATCAGCCATGTTTTTTTACTTGCTGTGCCTGATTACACAAACCTGCTGTTTGTTACAGATGCAGCAATTAACATTTTCCCCGACCTCGCGACAAAACAGGACATTGTGCAAAACGCCATAGACCTGCACATCGGCCTCGGTCTTGGGCAGCCCAGAGTTGCCATTCTTTCTGCCGTGGAAGTGATCAACCCTAAAATTCCCAGTACGCTGGATGCCGCAAGTTTGTGTAAAATGGCCGAACGGGGCCAGATTACAGGGGGAATACTGGACGGACCGCTGGGCATGGATAACGCCATAAACCCAGAAGCCGCCAGAATAAAAGGTTTGAACTCACTGGTCGCAGGACAGGCACAGATTCTGGTCGCACCCGACCTGGAAGCGGGCAATATGCTTGCCAAAAATCTGATCTTCATGGCGCAGGCGGACTCAGCTGGCATAGCGCTGGGAGCAAAGGTACCCATAGTACTGACAAGCCGGGCAGACAGCGTGCAAGCCCGCCTGGCATCCGCCGCGATCGGGGCTTTATACGCCAGACATCTGGCTGAGCAGAAAGGCGCATTTTAAGCGGCCATACTACGCGGGAATATACCCATGTCCAATGTTGTAATTGTATTTAATGCAGGCTCATCAAGCCTGAAGTTTACTGTTTTCCAAATAACAGAAAAAACAGTCATACAAAAAATGATCAAGGGCCGGATCGAGTATGATGCCGAGATATTCCATTTTTTTGCTCATGACCAGAATGATCAACTGATTGACCAAACAACACAATCACAAAAAAGCACAAACTCCCTGCAATATTTGCTAAACTGGCTAACAGAACATGAGCAGGGACGCCATAATATTATCGGCATAGGCCATAGAATTGTCCATGGAGGTGCCAGCTTTCTGGCTCCCACACGAATTACCCCGGCAATTCTGGCAGAACTTGAAGCACTCACTCCCTTTGCCCCACTCCATCAGCCACAAA
Source organism: Acetobacter okinawensis JCM 25146 (assembly GCF_000613865.1). Classification (GTDB taxonomy): domain Bacteria; phylum Pseudomonadota; class Alphaproteobacteria; order Acetobacterales; family Acetobacteraceae; genus Acetobacter; species Acetobacter okinawensis. The sequence continues at coordinate 254,899 of NZ_BAJU01000001.1, read as the reverse complement.
CACTGGCACCCGTTCATGCCATTGCGAACTACCAACCGTGGTTGCCACAGGTCGCGTGTTTTGACACAGCCTTCCACCGCACCATGCCTGACATTACCCGCCTTCTGCCTCTTCCACGCCATTACGCACAAAAAGGTGTCATTCGGTATGGGTTCCATGGCCTGTCCTACGACTACCTTACCCAAAGGCTCAAACAGATCGACCCGCATCTGGCAAACGGACGGACCATTTTAGCCCATCTGGGGAGCGGGGCCAGTCTGTGCGCGATCAAAGAGGGGAAGAGCGTCGAAACCACAATGGGTTTTTCCGCACTGGATGGGCTGATGATGGGCAGCCGATGCGGCATGATCGACCCGGGCGTACTGCTTTACATGCTCCGCGAGGAAAAAGCGGACTGGGACACCCTTGTTAACACGCTCTATCATCAATCCGGCCTGCTTGGTGTCTCTGGCGTATCCTCGGACATGCGCGTGCTACGCGAACGCTTGCAACATGAGAAAAACCCGGGCGCGCGAGCTCCTATTGAGCAGGCACTGGCACTGTCCTCATATCGTATTGTTGAGGAAATTGGCGCTCTTGCCGCCATTATGGGGGGGCTGGATGGTCTGGTTTTTACCGCAGGAATAGGCGAGCATGATGCGCAACTCCGTCAGGAGGTCTGCAAGTCACTTGGATGGCTGGGGCTTAAACTGGACGTTCAGGCCAATATGCAGCATGCCAGCATTATCACCCACCCCGACAGCAGCATCCGGGTGCGTGTGGAACCAACGCACGAGGAACTGGTGATCTGCCAGAATGTTCTGCCCTTTGTGCAGGATCAACTGTAATCCTGCCTCCTCATCCACACCGCTCAGGCGGAAGATGCAGGGTCAAGAGCTTTCAGTTTTCGGTATAAGGTCGATCGGCTAACACCCAGCAGGCGCGCGGCAGGCGCGATTTTTCCCTGTGCCATAGCCAGTGCCCCCTCTATAACCGCGCGTTCCGCTTCCTGAAAATCCGGTACACCAGTGGCTCTCGCTCCAAGGTCAAAGCATACACTTGCCACATCGGTATTATCTATGCCCAGCATGGTGCGTGCAGCATAGGTAGCGCCCACCACAATGCGCGTGTCATCCAGCGCAATCATGGGAAGGGAGATGCCTTGTCCTTCCCCCAGCAGCAAAACCGTCTTGTTGCGAAAAGCCTCCAGAAAACTCCGCCGCTCCAGCCTGCGGGCGGCGTCGATCAGCACGGCTTCCATCATCAACGCGGCCCGTCCCGAGGGATCGGAGCGGATGGAACTGGCATCCAGCGCACCTGCAACGCAGCCGTTGGGGCCATAAAACGGGACGGCAGAGCAGGTCAGGTAGCGCAGCTCCGTACACCAGTGCTCATCACGATGCACCGTAACCGGCTGCCCCTCCACCAGACAGGTGCCTATGCCATTGGTTCCTGCCATAGTTTCCGCCCAGTTTGCACCCGGCCACAGATGCCAGCGACGGCATCCTTTTTCAAACGGTGGAGCACCACGCCTTGCCACCACAATACCAGCAGGGTCCGCGAGCAGCACATTATAATCTAGCGTGGAGACAATGCCGTGCAGCCGGTCCAACTCGGGGTCAGCTATTTTCATGGTGACGCCCATGCGTTCACGGGCCTGACGCAGCTCTGCAGAACACAGGATATCCTTGCTCAACATACTGTCCGTCGCAATGCCGTAATCATCCGCACAGCGCCGCCATGACGTTCTGATAACGGGAGACAGGCTGGACCACACACCAGAAGACAAAGCAATTGAGTTCATTGGAGCTCACCAATCCGTAAAACTAATCTGGCATGTATTACGTTTCGGATATGCGACACTTTTCCTCTGGCATCCTCAAATACGCGTGAGAGGTTTTTTGTGTCGGCTTATCCCCACCCGCATATCACCCCATAACTCAGCGCATACCCACTTCGCACCGCTCTTTTTGTGTGCGGAATGGGACGGAGAACTCCGTATTTATTTTCCACGCCATACGGCACAACAGCCCGGGGGCAGATATGCAGATCGCACACGACATTCTTCTGCGTTCCTACCGTTCCATGCGCACAATCCGCGATTTTGAGGAACGTCTTCATGTTGAATTCGCTACCGGAGAAATTCCGGGGTTTGTTCACCTGTATTGTGGTGAGGAGGCATCCGCCGTTGGTGTCTGCGCGCACCTGAGCGAGACAGACACCATAGCCAGTACGCACCGTGGCCATGGCCACTGCATAGCCAAGGGCGTTGGCGTAGATGGCATGATGGCCGAAATCTATGGCCGCAAGAGTGGGGTCTGCCACGGTAAGGGCGGCTCCATGCACATTGCCGACCTTTCCCTCGGCATGCTGGGCGCCAATGGCATTGTGGAGGAGGCCCCCCTCTGATCTGCGGTGCGGCTCTCTCTCACAAGGTGCTCAAGGATGGCGGGGTTGCTGTCGCGTTTTATGGTGATGGCGCTTCAAACGAAGGAACAACGCTGGAAAGCCTGAATCTGGCCATGGTCTGGCAGCTTCCCGCGGTCTTTGTCTGTGAAGACAATGGGTACGGGGAGGCAACAGGCGCTTCCTACGCCTGCGCTGGCACGCAAAAAGCACGCGCAGCAGGCTTTGGCATGCCTTATTTTGACTGCGACGGCACAGATTTTTTTGCGGTTTACGAGGCCGCAGGCCAAGCCATAGCCCATGCCCGCGCTGGTAATGGACCGGTTATGCTGCATGTCAATCTGGCACGCTGGTACGGCCATTTTGAGGGGGACGCCATGACCTACCGGATCAGTGGCGAAGTCGCCAGAGAAAGGGCTGAGCATGACTGCCTTAAAAACTTCCGGCAGCGCGTAACAGAAGTAAGCCTGCTTGAGCCCTCCGCGCTGGATGAAATTGACACTAGCATAAAGGACGAAATCGAAGCAGCCGTAAAGGCCGCCAAAAGCGCCCCATTACCCGAACCAGCAGATTTGGAAGCAGACGTTTACGTCTCTTACTAAGCCCGCCCGCACAATGGAGAGTCACCATGTCAAAAAAAAGCTTCCGTCAGGCTATTAACGAAGCCCTGCGGCAGGAAATGCAGCGCGACCCACGCGTTGTCCTTATTGGGGAAGATATTGCAGGCGGGCAGGGGGGAACTGCGGGCATAGTCGATGCATGGGGCGGCGTTCTGGGTGTTACCAAGGGATTGTACACCGAATTCGGTGCTGAGCGTGTGTTTGACACCCCCATTTCCGAGGCATCCTACATTGGGGCTGCCGTGGGGGCTGCCGCCACTGGCCTGCGCCCGGTTGCAGAACTGATGTTCGTCGATTTTGTTGGCTCCTGTCTTGACCAGATCATGAATCAGGCTGCCAAATTCCGCTACATGTTTGGGGGCAAGGCCCGTACACCACTGGTCATCCGGGCTATGTATGGTGCGGGTTTTAACGCAGCGGCACAGCACAGTCAGGCCCTGTACCCGCTTTTTACCCATATTCCGGGATTGAAGGTTGTTGTTCCGTCCTCCCCCTACGAGGCCAAAGGGCTGCTGATCGAGGCCATAAGGGATGATGATCCCGTTATCTTCCTTGAAAACAAGGTGATGTACGACGATGAGGAGGACGTGCCAGATGAGCCATACTCCATCCCCTTCGGTGAGGCCAACCTTACGCGTGAAGGTGATGATGTGACCATTGTGGCATTCGGCCGCATGGTCAATTTTGCCAACGAAGCGGCTGACAGACTGGAAAAAGACGGCATAAGCTGCACGGTTATTGACCCACGCACCACATCCCCGCTGGACACCGCCACCATACTGGAATGCGTGGAAGACACCGGACGGCTGGTGATTGTTGATGAATCCAGCCCACGGTGCAACATGGCAACGGATGTGGCCGCACTGGTCGCCGAGGAAGCGTTTGACGCCCTAAAAGCTCCCATTCGCCGGGTTGGGCCGCCACACACACCGGTCCCCTTCGCAACCGTACTGGAAAAACTGTACCTGCCCGATGCTGCCCGCATTGAATCAGCAGTTCGTTCCGTCATGGCCTACAAAAAAACCAAGCAGGATGCCTGAGCAATGACAGACCTTATCACGCCCATAACCATGCCCAAGTTTGGCCTGGCCATGACTGAAGGCAAAATTGCAGGCTGGAACATTGCCCCTGGTGCGCACGTAGATGCAGGGCAGGAAATTGCAGACATAGAAACCACCAAAATCACCAATGGCTACGAAAGCCCGGCAGCAGGCACATTACGCCGCCAGATTGCCGAAGAAGGCGAAACACTCCCGGTAGGAGCACTACTGGGTATTCTGGCAGAACCTGCGGTCAGTGATGCGGAAATTGACGCATTTATCGCTAAATTTCAGGCTGATTTTTCATCCGACAGCACCACGGCCACACAGGCCGAGCACGCTGATCCCTTTATGGTCAATGTGGGGGATCTGACGCTTCGTGTGCAGGAGGCAGGGAAGGGGACAGATACACCTTTGCTGTTCATACATGGTTTTGGCGGAGATCTGAGCAACTGGATGCTCAACCAGACCACTCTCTCCGCAACCCGCCGCACAATCGCGTTTGATCTGCCGGGGCACGGAGGGTCGTCCAAAAATGTAGGAGATGGCAAACCAGCAACATTTGCCGCAACAACTGCTGCATTGCTGGATAAGCTGGATATCTCAAAAGCACATGTTGTTGGCCACTCGCTCGGAGGGGCCATAGCACTTGAACTGGCTAAGGCTTTCCCGCAGAAAGTGGCTTCTTTATCTCTCATTGCTCCGGCTGGGCTTGGCCGGGATATCAACATGGCGTTTATTGATGGGTTTATTACGGCAGACCGTCGCAAGACCCTTGAGCCAGTCCTGAACTATCTGGTCCATGACAAAACTCTTATTTCTCGCAAAATGATTGAAGATATCATTCGCTTCAAACGTCTGGATGGGGCCGTTCAGGCTTGCAAAATATTGCCAATGCCTGCTTCCCAAATGGCCAGCAAGCAGATGACCTGAGACCTGCTCTGGTTAATTTTGATGGCCCTGCGCAGATCATCTGGGGAGCTGATGACGAAATCCTGTCTCCCAACAGTGCAAAAGACCTGCCTACGACAATCAAGGTCATCCTGCTTCCTCAGGCCGGGCATATGCCCCAACTGGAAAAAGCGGCAGACGTTAACGCAGCCATTACCGCATTTATAGACTGATCAAATTATTACGTGATTCTGAAAAACCTTGTAGCACTCGGTTGTGCTGCAAGGTTTTTTTATTGGGCTACCCAGCACAGTTCACACGTTAAAAAGTTACCAAACCACAAACATTCCGTATCATAAGTGGAACAGTTTTTGAGCATTGAGAACACACCCCCGTGAGTTTATGCGAATTATGACTATGACATATTCATTTATTTTCACATTAAAGATGCAAAAGCCGATGATGGAGATATTTGATGCTGTTTGGCAAAAAACCGCAACAGTTCATAATGACCCTGAGCCTGTATGGCGGGGGCCTGTTGTTAGCAACACCATCTCCACTGCAGGCAGCGGACATTACGTTGGGCATTATTGGTCCGCATGAATACGACCTGCCGGTGGACTACAAACCCTTTAACGTGCTGGTTCAGTATGGCAATGGCAATGCTTCTGGCAATACCTACACCAGCAGTGGCCAGCGCGTACCCGCTCATGGTGGCAGCCATACGTGGTCCGGTTTGACCAAATATGTACATTTCCGCACTTTTGATGCGCTCCCACACGTTGGCTTTGCTTTTGAAGTCATACAATCAGAAAGCTATACGCTGGCTGGGGGAACCAGTTACGGTGGTCTTGGTGGCACAATCGTTGGGCCAGCAGCTTGGTTTAAACCCAATGCGCACAGCACGCTTGGTTTTCAAACATTCATGCAAACGCCTTCTGGCACGCGCGACAGTCTGGCATCCGGTTACTGGGCCAATATATCCAGCATCATTTTTGATTATGAGTGGAAACATTTTAGTTTTGACGGTGACCTGGGCACAGTAGTTGGGTCCACAAAACACAAGACCAACGAACATAGTTACTCACCCGGTGTGGTCTTTTACAGCAACCTGAGATTTAGCTGGAAAGCGACAAAACTGGTTGAACCTTTTTTTGCCTTCGACTGGCAAAATGTGGGCGGCACATATGACCAGAGCGCACATTATGATGTTGCAAACTCCAGTAGCCGAGAAATTGCACCAGGCCTTGGCGTCATGTTCAACATCAGTCGAACAGTCAGCTTTACGGCCCGTTATGCTCATTCCATTGAGGGCAGAAACACGCCAGAAACTAACGCCTACTACGTCAAGTTTCTTTACCTATGGCCATAATCCCGCCCCCAGAAAAAGAGAGCAGGGACCGTGTATTTCAAAACACCAGTGTGTCGTAGAGCAACTTAAAATTCAGGACCAGAATTATCCCAGCCACAAGCCATGAAAATACAGCCAGTGGTCTGGAAATAACAAAGCCCCCCATAAGTTTACGGTCAGACACGAATAGAACCAGAGGAATAACCGCAAATGGCAGTTGCATGGACAGCACTACCTGGCTGGCCATCAGCAACTGACCAACGCTGGAACTGCCATACAGCATTGTCCCGATCACCACTGGCACAATAGCCAGTCCGCGGGTCAACAGCCGCCGTGCCCAATGTGGCAGCCTGAGATGTAAAAACCCTTCCATCACAATCTGTCCGGCCAGCGTACCCGTAATGGTTGAATTGGTACCCGCAGCAAGCAGAGCCAGCCCAAACAGTGTAGACGCCATGCCCAGCCCCAGAAGGGGAGAGAGTAGATGGTAGGCATCCTGAATTTCGGCCACATCCTGATGCCCGGTTGTATGGAAAGCAGCAGCCGCCACAATAAGGATGGCAGCGTTAATAAACAGGGCAAGCATCAAAGCTATTGTGCTGTCCCATGTTGCCCAACGTATAGCATCCTTACGACCGCGCTCCGTTCTCTCATACGCACGGCTCTGTACGATGGAAGAGTGAAGGTACAGGTTATGGGGCATAACCGTGGCTCCTATAATGCCAATGGCAATATAGAGCATCTGTGAATTGGTCAGTATTTCCACAGACGGTTTTAATCCGGCAAAGACCGCTCCCAAAGGGGGAGCTGCCGCAATGAGCTGCACAGCAAAACAAAGTGCAATAATACTCAAAAGCCCGATAATAAACGCCTCCAGATACCGGAAGCCACGATTCATAAGGAACAGAACTAGCAAGGCATCAAGACTGGCAATCAGTGTACCTGCCAGCAGGGGAATATGAAACAGCAGTTGCAATGCAACAGCGGTACCAATGACCTCAGCAAGGTCACAGGCAATAATGGCCAGCTCACACGCAAACCACAGCAGAATATTCAGAACAGGATGAAAGCGCTGCCGGCAGGCCTGCGCAAGATCCAGGCCGGTAGCAATACCCAGACGTGCAGAAAGAGCCTGCAACAGGATTGCCATAAAATTGGACAACAGAATAACTGACAGCAACGTGTAACCAAAGCGCGCGCCGCCCTGTAAGTCGGTAGCCCAGTTACCCGGGTCCATATACCCGACAGACACCATATACCCTGGGCCGACATAACTTAAAAAACGCCGCATCCAATGGGTATCATCCTGTGGCACCCGGATACTGGCAAACGCTTCGGGCAAGGAGTGTCGGCTGCTCGCTTGCTCGGGATGAAAGGCAGGTGGTCCCATCATTTTGTGCACTCAGGCCGCTTCGATTGCGAGCCTGCACCGCAGTATGCTTGGGCCATGCAATATCCAGCGCCAAAAAAAGTACTTTATTGGTCCTCATTGTTCGAATATGGCAACACAACTGTCTTTGGGCAAGCCCCTAACGCTTTATTGAGACGCATAAATCAAGCAGCACGTTCTGTGCATTTTATTGGATTTATGTAATGCGCACGGTAAAGCAGACCCTTATCAGGCAAGTTCTACCCAACAAAACCCATCAGAAGGTCACCCATGACCGTACGCCCCATTGTTTTTTTTCCAGACCAGCGTTTGCGACAAGTTGCCGTTCCGGTGAGTGCGTTTGACAATGCTTTGCACACCTTGTCCACCGATCTGCTGGACACACTACGCGCTGTTGCGGGGCTAGGAATAACGGCTCCACATATCGGCATTGGCCTGCGCGTGACTGTTCTGGATCTCCCGCAATCCATTACCCCACGCATATACATCAACCCCGAAATTATCTGGCACTCACAAACCTGCGCGCAAAACGACGAAGGCAGCATTTCCATGCCGGGCATATCCGCCCCCGTCCTGCGCCCGACCGCCATAAAAATCCAGTACGCAGACCTTCACGGAAACATGCATATTGAAGAGGTCAGTGGCCTGCATGCAATCTGTCTCCAGCATGAGATTGACCAGTTAAATGGGATTTTCTGGCTGCAAAAACTATCCAGCCTTAAACGCACCCGCCTTATAGCCCGTTATGAAAAAAGGAGGGGCTAAATACCCTCCGCCTTCAAGGCTGGGAGTTATATCGGTATGCCCCTCCTTACATCGGTACGATGCAGGCACTCATCATGCTAATCTGACCAGTCTCTGCGGTGCCATACCCTGTTCATAAGGCGTAAAATAGCAGACCGCGGCTTTGCGAGGGAAAGATTATTATAAAATTTCAGGGGAGTGAGAAGCCGGGCGGGCACCCAAAATAATATTACAAACAACGGCTTACAGAGGCACCCCGTTTCTTTTGGCTCCTTTGAATTTATTGTCTTTATTTCCACGATTGGCAAATCGAGGTGGCGCATGACCACCACCAGACACACAGTCTTGAGCCAGTCATATATTATTTGCTTGAAGCATTCTTTTTGTAAGCAAGCGAATACAAAAAAACAGCAACGTCATTCCTTGCAGCCCCCATATCGCTGTTGCAGCAGGCTGGATCAAGACCTAACAGGTCCTAAGCTTTCCCCATGATCGAATGCCGTCAGCTATATATGCAAAAATATCATATCTAATTTGCAAAAAGTTATTATCCTGAAGAATAAATAATCCGGATATGCTCAACCGCATTAGGTCTGTAGCAGGGATTTTTATAATGACATCCTCATCTTCAATAAATAGCTTGTACAGTAGTATTCTTGATAGCTTGACAGCTGCAAGTGACTCAACAGAATCTAGCTCTAGCTCTAGCTCTAGCTCTAGCTCTAGCTCTAGCTCTAGCTCTAGCTCTAGCTCTAGCTCTAGCTCTAGCTCTAGCTCTTCTAATGTCACTTACAGCTCGTCTAGTGCTGATGGCACACCAGTCATTATCGAAAAAGACGCTGATGGTAATATTATCTCAATTATGAGTGTTAGCGGTAACAAGACTTCTGACGGAAGTGATAGCAGCGATCAGAGCAGCCTTGATCTATACACTTAAAAGCATAGAGTATTAATTTATAATCAGGACACTGATCATAACCGCAGCAGCGGCCTCCCTGCTTAAAAAGGGGCTTTTCCGCCATATCGGACGGACAAAAGGCGACCTGAACTGAAAGTTTCATGCCATATGTAATGGACAGGGACGCCCTGTCCGCCTTCATCTGACTGTTGGACAGATCAGTGATTTCAAAGGCGCTGACGTGCTGCTGGCGGCCCTACCGGATGAGACAGAGGCAGTCATTGGTGTTCGGGGATACGGCAGCAATAAAATCAGACAGTCTCTCGCAGATCGAAACATCCCGCCTATATGCCTCCAAAGAAGAACAGGAAATCAAAGCCAGCTTACGACTGGAATCTGTATAAGAAGCGTCATCTGATCGAAAACATGTCCGCAATCTATATCGCAGCAAGCGTCATCTTCTACCTCAAAACCGGATTGAAGATGCTACCCCCAAATATACCCCCAGAATACCTGTCATTCCCCGTCTCCCGGCATCATTCCATGTCATAAGACACAGAGTGACAAAGCGTAGTTTTCCGCGGGAAATGTCAACAGGCGTCATTTATTTTCAAGAGGGAGTGGAGGTCCGGGCGGGAATCGAACCCACATACGCGGATTTGCAGTCCGCTACATCACCATTCTGCCACCGGACCAGCGGTGTAATGTGGTTGTCTTATGTCCTTTTCTGCCTGATCGGTCAAGACGTTGTGTTGTGCCAATTTTAAAACAGTATGTCAGACATGCCTGACCCAAGAAGAGCACGCATTGCCCGGGCAGGGGGTAATCAGGAGAGTACGCAACATGACAGCCACCGCCACGCATCAAGGAAAACAGTCAATGGATGCAGCCCTGTATGCTGAAGCACGTCATCTGATGGTGGATGACCAGCTACGCCCCTCTGAAATTACCGATTCGCGTATTCTGGACGGCATGCGCACCCTCCCGCGTGAACTCTGCGTGCGCACGGAGTTGCGCAATGCCGCCTATGCAGACACAAGCCTGCCATTATCTCAGGGTCGCGTGTTGCCTCAGCCGTTGCTTGCAGCACGTCTGGTACAGGCCGCAGTGCCGTCCGCCGGGCAGCATGTTCTGGTTGTGGGAGCGGCAACGGGCTACACGGCCGCTCTTTTTGCCTACCTTGGCCTCCGTGTAACAGCGCTCGAATCGGATACCGCCCTCATACAAATCGGGCAGTCGTTCTGTAACAGCTACGCCCCCGATGTTGTCTGGCAACAAGCCCCCCTGAGCGAAGGCGCGGCCGCATCTGCTCCTTATGACCTGATCTATTTTGATGGCTGCATAGCTACTCTGCCTGACTTCTGCGACCGTCAGCTTGCTCCTCAAGGACGTATTGTGGGGCTACTACAGTCCAACGCAGCCCTACCGGAAGCTTTTAGCGCCATCCGGGAGCCGGGGTATTCAAAACCATTCCGAATGACGTTTCTATTCGAAGCACAAGCCCCCTTGCTCCCCGGCATGGCACCCGAGCGGGCCTTCTCCTTTTAAAACATGGGAGGTTCCTGTTTTTTACGGCGCACAAACTATAAATTGGAATTTAAACTCACATCGTGGCATTGAACGTGGCCGCAACCATATTGCGGTCACTGGCAAGCAGGAGCAGCCTCATGCGGCGTATTTGCGAAACCGGCCTGAGTTTGGCCGTCATTCTGTGCGGGAGCACAGCATGGGCGCAAAAATACGATGGCAGCGGCTCCCCCTCCTTTATCCCGCACACACTGCAAGAAGCCCTGTCTGCCGCCTACCTTACAAACCCGACCTTACAAGCTGCCCGGGCCACACTCCGCGCCACGGATGAGCAGGTACCAACCGCGCTGGCAGGATGGCATCCGACAATAACAGGGCAGGTCGGACTTTCGTATTACAACGGGATCAACGATTACGAAGGGGTGGGTCACCCCCGCACGCATGAGAACCTGCGACGTTACAATACGCCCGGGTATTCCGCAGGTGTAGCTCTGGACCAGCCCCTTTATAGTGGCGGCAAAACCACGGCTGCCACGCACGAGGCCGTTAATCAGGTCATGGCGGCACGTGCGCATCTTATCTCAGTTGAGCAGCAGGTCTTTAAACAAGTCGTTAGCGCCTATGTGGGCGTTATTGAGGACGAGCAGCTGCTGCAGCTGAACGTGAACAACGAACAGGTTCTACAGCAGCAGCTACGCGCTACAAATGAACGCTTCCGGGTCGGGGAAATCACACGCACCGATGTTGCTCAGGCTGAAGCGGCCTATGCCTCGGCTCAGGCAACACGTCAGCAATCCGAAGGCACGCTGCAAACGGCTCAGGCGACCTACATGCAGGTCGTGGGCATGGCCGCACCACCCAATCTGGTACCGCCACAGCCTCTGGTCCTCCCGGTTAAAAACGAGCAGACCGCCGCCGCCATGGCGGTCCGGAACAACCCTGATGTTATTCACGCACTTTTTACCGAGGCATCCCACAAGGATTCGGTCGGGGTTGCCATGTCTTCCATCATGCCCAAGGTATCGGCAGTTCTGGGCTACCAGCATCAGGTCAATCAGGCCTTAAACAACCAGATAAACGATAGCAAATACGCAGCTCTTAATTTTAATGTTCCCATTTATCAGGCGGATCGGAATATGCTGCGGTCAGGCAGGCGCGGCAACTGGCGCAGGAAGCCCACCGCGAGGTAGATATCCAGCGCCGGGCCGCTGCGCAGGATGCCGTCTCCAACTGGCAGAAACTGGTTACCTATCAGGCGTCCATCGCCAGCGACCGGATCGCCATCAAGGCAGGCACCGTTGCGCTGGACGGGGTGGAGCGGCAGGCCATGGTTGGCACAAGCACCACGCTTGCCGTGCTGCAACAACAGCAGACACTCTTGCAGGCACAGGTGGCTCTTGTGCAAAGCCTGAGCAGCATGGTCATTGCCTCTTACAATGTAGCAGCAGCCATTGGACGCCTGACCGCTTCTGATCTGAAGCTGAATGTTCCCCTTTATGATGACAAAGCATACTATAACGCGGTAAAGGATCGGTTATGGGGGTTGAACGATTACGCGCTCAACCAACCGGGTCGATAATGTTAAGCCAGAAGTGGCAGGGATGTTTGTATGGTGTCGCCTCAGGACTCATCTGGAAAGACGGGTAAATCAGCAGCGAATACCCCGTCTTCCGTTCGCAAAACACTGCCTGATGAGCACCTTGCAGCCACAGTCGGGCAAACACCAAAGCCAGATGATGATCAGGACGATGATGATGACGTGCTCATCCTCTCCCCATCCATGATGGACTCTGCGCCACCAGAAAAAAAAGAGGTTCCCACTTCCAGCAAGGGGGCTGGCAAAGCAGGTCGCAAAGCCAATCTTGTGCAACCGCAGGCCGTGGGCCATGATGATGAAGTATTATCTGTAACGGATCTTAGGCAGATCGAACTCAACAAAAAGGCTGAACATACCATGTCTGGTCCATTGCCCATCCCCCTGAATGACGAAACGGTTTCCGACACCGCCAATTCATTTGCTGTTTTGCAGAAAAACCTGCAGGAAAAATATCTTAGAGAACATGAGGAGAGAAAAGTGGCTGTCACGCATGAAGGGTCTCTGACGGTTGAAGACATCGTGCGCCAGGAAGTGCGCGTTTTCCTCAAAAAATGGCTTGATGCCCATCTGGCAGGCATTGTTCAGGCTGCCGTCCGCAAGGAAGTGGAACGCCTGACACAGCGCGGCCTGTAAGATTTTCTTCCTTTCCACCGTCTATTGCCCAAATACGGGCAGATGGGTGGAAAGGCCCCTGTGGTCTGTTAATTGCTCTGCAAAGGCGGGGGCTAGATGCCTTCCGCCTTTTTTACGTGGCGTGGTTGGATAAATATGCTGAACAAGACTTTTGAGCCTGCACAAACAGAAAACCGGCTGTACGCCTTATGGGAAAGCAAAAAGGCTTTTTCCGCGCAGCCTGCAAGCGACAAAAAACCTTTTACCATCATGATCCCACCACCCAATGTTACCGGCACGCTGCACATGGGCCACGCGCTGACCATGACATTGCAGGACACCCTTATCCGCTGGAAGCGTATGCAGGGGTTTGACACGCTGTGGCAGCCCGGTACGGACCACGCAGGCATTGCCACGCAGATGGTTGTGGAACGCACCCTTGCGGCAGAAGGCACAACAACACGTCAGGACATGGGGCGCGATGCCTTTATCGAACGTGTGTGGCAATGGAAAGAAGAATCCGGCGGCGGCATTACCCGCCAGTTGCGCCGTCTTGGCGCATCGCTGGATTGGCCGCGTGAACGCTTTACCATGGACGAAGGCCTGTCCCGCGCTGTCAAAGAGGTCTTTGTCTCTCTCTACAAAGACGGTCTGATTTACCGTGACAGGCGACTGGTCAACTGGGACCCGTCTTTTCGCTCAGCCATTTCCGACCTGGAGGTGGAAAGCAAAGATGTGGCTGGTAATCTTTGGTATATCCGCTACCCGGTGGACGGTGCAGGCGATGCCAGCATTACTGTGGCCACAACCCGCCCCGAAACCATGCTGGGCGACACGGCCGTAGCAGTTCACCCCGAGGACGAACGCTACAGGGACCTGATTGGCAAATTTGTTCGCCTTCCCCTGACTGGCCGATTGATTCCCATTGTGGCGGACGAACACTCCGACCCGGAAAAAGGGACGGGTGCGGTCAAAATCACCCCCGCCCATGACTTTAACGACTTTGAGGTCGGGCGCCGCCATCAGCTCCCCATGCTCAGCATTCTGGACGAACAGGCCCGGATTGTGCTGGACGAGATAGAGGGTGACCTCAACGCGCACGAAGGGCTGGCTGACCCCGCGTTTGTGCGGTCCCTTGCAGGCACTACGCGCGAGGAAGCACGCAAGGCCATTGTCGCCAAGCTGGAAGAAACCGGCTGGCTGGAAAAAATTGAACCCCACCGCCATCAGGTCCCCCATGCAGAGCGGGGCGGGGCTGTTATTGAACCGCGCCTGACCACGCAGTGGTACTGTGACGCGGGCAAGCTTGCCGGGCCAGCTATTGAGGCCATTACATCCGGTCGGGCCAGCTTTATACCCAAGCAGTGGGAAAACACCTTTTTTGCCTGGATGCGTGACATCCAGCCCTGGTGCATTTCCCGTCAGCTCTGGTGGGGGCACCGTATTCCCGCGTGGTACGGCCCGGATGGGCACGTCTTTGTCGCGCATGATGGGGAAGATGCGCAAAAACAGGCGCTGGCCCATTACGGCAAGGCCGAACCTCTTACTCAGGACGAGGATGTACTGGACACATGGTTCTCCTCTGCCCTGTGGCCGTTCTCCACACTTGGCTGGCCCGACAAAACACCCGAGCTGGACCGCTACTACCCGACCGATGTGCTGGTAACAGGCTTTGACATCATTTTCTTCTGGGTTGCCAGAATGATGATGATGGGCCAGCACTTCATGCAGGATGTCCCGTTCCGTAACATTTTCATCCATGGTCTGGTGCGCGACGAGCACGGGCAGAAAATGTCCAAAAGCAAAGGGAATGGCATTGATCCACTCGAACTGATCGAGGAATACGGCGCGGATGCCATGCGCTTTACCATTTGCGCGCTGACCGGGATCGGACGGGACGTTAAACTCGGCCGCAAACGGGTGGAGGACTACCGTTCCTTCATTACCAAACTCTGGAATGCCGCACGATTTTGCGAAATGAATGGCGTACGCGCACCCGTAGGCTTTAACCCTGAGCAGGTTCAGTCTCCACTGGGGCGCTGGATTTTGGCTGAAGCCGCTACAGCCATTGCCGATGCAACCCGCGCGCTGGATGCCTACCGTTTTGATGAGTACGCACTGACCTGCTACCGTTTTGTTTGGAACCGCTTCTGCGACTGGTTCTTGGAATTTGCCAAGCCCGTCTTCAATTCCCAGAACGATCAGGAAGCGGCGGAAGTTCGGGCCGTTGCCGGGCATGTTCTGGGGATTATCCTGCGCCTGCTTCAGCCTGTCGCACCTTTTGTCACCGACACGCTCTGGCATGAGTTTGGTTTTGGCGAAGAAGGCAGCCTGATAGCCGCACAGTGGCCGCTCCCCGTCTCCCCCACAGGGGCGGAAGAAGCCGTAGCTGAGTGCGAACAGATTATCCGCCTGATTACGGAAATCCGCACGGTACGGGCCGAAATGAATGTGCCCCCATCCCAGACAGCACCTGTGCTGCTCAAGGATGCTGCAGCAATAACATTGGAACGCATTGGTCGTTGGCAGGAAGCAATCTGCCGGATGGCCCGCGTTACACAGACCAGCGCGCTTGCGGGCGATATTCCCAAGGGTTCGGCACAGGCCGTGGTGGACGAAGCCACCGTGGTTATTCCGCTAGAGGGGCTGATTGATCTGGCAGTCGAGCGTGAGCGCCTGAAAAAGGAACTCTCCAAGGCCGAAGATGAAGTCAGCAAGACAGAAAAAAAACTCGGGAATGAAAACTTTGTCAGCCGCGCCAAGCCTGAAATCGTGCAGGAAATGCGTGAACGTCTGGAAAACCAGCAGGGTGAATGTGCACGGCTGAAAGCTGCACTGTCCCGCATTGCCTGAACAACCCGGCTCCGCCTGAAAAGGCGGAGCCAACTAGCCGCAAAGGAACATCCCACATGACAGAAACAGCAATACTTGGTGGGGGGTGTTTCTGGTGCCTAGAAGCTGTGTATCGCCAGATGCGGGGCATAACCTCTGTTATTCCCGGCTATGCAGGTGGCGCAGTTTTGCACCCGACCTATAAACAGGTGTGCTCAGGGCTGACCGGCCATGCCGAGGTTGTCAAACTGGAATGGGACCCAGCGATTCTGAATTACCAGCAGATCCTGCAATGCTTCTTTGCCCTGCATGACCCGACAACCCTTAACAGGCAGGGGAACGATGTTGGAAGCCAATATCGATCAGTCATTTTCTATACCTCTGCCCAGCAATACGAGATTGCCAAGGAGGTTATTCAGCGCATTACCGATAGCAACCTGTGGGGAGCCCCACTTGTTACGCAGCTTTGCGCGCTGGATACATTCTGGCCAGCAGAAGCAGAACATCACAATTATTATGCCAAACATCCCCACGCTGGGTATTGTCAGGCAGTTATAACACCCAAACTTGCCAAAGCCCGCAAGGCGCTGGGTAACCTGCTGCACCCGGCTCCCTGATTATTCGCGGCTGTCATCTGGCAGAAAAAAGCGGTCGCTCTCTTCATCATAATCAAACAACTCGGCAAAGCGGGTCCAACCGATAATGGTCTGTAACGTCTGCCGTGCATAATCGGGGGACATGCAGGCTTCCAGCTCATCCCGAAAGCGCTCGGCCTTGACGTTATGGGTCGGACGCTCATCCAGCAAGGCGCAGATCATTTTGACCAAAGGCACATGGTGCCTGAGCGCATGCCCCATAATGGCTTTGCGCTCCTCCAGATCACTTAATACAAAATGCACACCTTCGTTGGTCAGCAGGATGTCTCCATCCTCCAGTTCCGCCAGAGCCAGCAATTCCAGAGATTCCCCTAATGGAAACAGGTCGTCTAGTTCAAGCTGAAGTTTTTCAGCCAAAACCGGCAAATCTGCCCGACCGTTCAAGGGCGGTGCCGCCAGTGCTTCCATCATCCCGATCATCATAGTGATGGAGACAGGAACCAGTGCCCTAAAGGCAGGGGCTACGGATGTGGCCGCAACTGTAGAGCGACTCATCATATCCGCTTCGGAGACAATGGGGGCACGTTGCGTCATTAACGCATAGATATGGTCCACCAACTGACGGAAAGCCGCGTCCTCGCGATTACGTGGGTGAGGGAAGGGAACAGGGAGCACATGTGCTATCCGCCCGGGGTTGGATGAGGCAATAACAATACGATCACACATCAACACCGCTTCTTCGATGTTGTGTGTCACAATCAGCATGCTCTGCACGGGCAGTTTATTGTCCGCCCACAGTTCCACCAGATCAGTTCTCAGGTTTTCCGCAGTCAGCACATCAAGGGCAGAAAACGGTTCGTCCATCAACAGCAAGGCCGGATTAACCACCAGCGCCCGCGCCAGCCCCACACGCTGCTGCATACCGCCTGACAGCTCCTTGGGCCACGCATTTTCGTACCCTCCGAGCCCAATCAACTCTATGGCACTTTCCACCAGTGCATCGCGCTCTGCCGCGGGCACCCCCTGAGCGTCCAGACCAAGGGCAACGTTTTCTTCAACCGTCATCCAAGGAAACAAGGCGAAAGACTGGAAAACAACTGCCACATCCGGCGTTGGTCCTCTGAGCGGTTCCCCTTTCCACAAGACATCCCCCGATGTGGGGGGCAACAACCCTGCAATAATCCGCAAAAGGGTCGATTTACCAGAGCCGGAGCGCCCCAGCAGGCCCACGATCTCACCCGCATGAATGCTCAGGTTCACATCATCAAGCACCTGCACATCAGCCGTGCTGTCTTTATGATAAAACTGCCGGACATGGCGCAATTCTGCCAGAACTGTCTGCTGTGACGCATTGCGCCCCGGTTGGGGAGGAAACACCATTTCAGGTTTATCCGTTCAATTCAGTTTTAGACGGCGAGAAACATAGTCAGACAGAGGACGCCATAAAAAAGCGTTCAAAAACATCATAAACAGGCACATGGTCACAGCCCCCAGTGCCACAGCGCGCACATTGCCGTGGGCCGAAGCATCCGCCATAAAGCTACCAAGACCGGGCACACTCAGGGTTTTCTGGCCCCATACAAGCCATTCTGCGGCAATAACCGCATTCCAGGCGCTGCTGGTTGCGGCAACAAGCCCCGCCAGATAATACGGCAGAATACCGGGCAGCAGAACCTTACGCCACCACAGGCCACCTCGGACGTTCAGATTACGTGCCGCTTCCAGCAGGTCTGACGGGTAAGCACCCGCTCCAGCCAGAACCCCCAGCGCAATAGACCACTGCGCACCCAGCACGATCAAGCCTGACTGCCAGTACGCTGGAACAAACGGACAGGCTGCCAGCCCCGCAGCACCCAGTGGAAAAAACAGATTGGCAGGGAAGATGGTGCAATACTGCACAAGCCTTCGCGCACCTCCAGCGTGAGAGGATCGCAGACCCAGCCAGACCCCCACCGGTATCCATATCAGCGAGGCAAGACCGACCATAAAAAACACACGCAGACCGGTCATGCCGCCATACAGAACAACCGTACTGACAGCAGATAATTCATACCCTAAATGCAGGTGTGGCCACGCCAGCACCACGGCAAGTGCCACCACGGCCAGACTGACGCCAGAAGCAATCCAGCCATACTGTGCGTACCCCTCATCCAGCTTTTGTTCCTGCACATAGCGTGCACCAAGCGGCAAGCGGCTCAGTCTGTGCCATGCCCTCACACAAAACAGAACACAAAGACGGAAGACATGCGTACGCCGCAACAGCTTGAGAAACCAAGGTTCGACAAGCGGGATATCCCCCACTTTTCCGGGCTGGAAGCGTACAGCCCACACAGAGAGTGGGCGGAACAGAAACTGGTCAAAAAGCACAAGAACAACCAGCATGCACGCCAAGGCTGCAAGCAGTGCGCCAATACTCTGTGCTACAGCAGCCTGCCGCACATAAGAGCCCAACCCGGCAAAAAACCAGTTATGGCCATCCAGCACCACACTTTCTGCATAAAGTGCAGCAAACCAGCTGCCCCCCATGGAAAGCATGGTCCTGCGCACCAGAGCAGGAATGGCAAAGGGCACTTCCAGCTGCCAGAATTTCTGCCATGATGTCAGGCCAAAACAACAGACCACATCCTCCAGATCACTGGGAACACCATAAAATCTCTGGCACAGCACCTGCACCATACCCCAAAACTGGCTGCACCATATTGTCATAACAACCACAGCATCCGCGCCAATAGCATGCGCAGGCATCAAGGTATGTACAAAGGGGAGCACCAGCAGGGGAATGGCCAGCACAGGAAAAGACTGCCCAACCGCAAGCAAAGGCCGCAGGCATGTTGCCGCCCACCGGCTCCTGAATATGAGCGCCACACACAGTAAGGCCGACAGAAGGGAGCAAACCAGACCTACCACCATACGGCCCATGCTCTGCACCGCGTATTCAGGCAGGCGCATCACATCAGGCGGTTGCGTGACGTCCACACCCGACAAAACAGGAACCACAGGCTGAAAGGAAACGACACACAGCAGAATGGTAGAAAAAACGACCAGCCCGGCCAGCCAGCCCCCATCCCGCTTCCGGCATGAAGAAGGGAGTGAGGAACATAATTCTGGTGAGAACGAGAAGCCCTGCCTTGAGTCGTTCATGACGCTCCCGTTCCCGTACTGCCAAACCCTCCCGTACCGCGCTCGGTTGCATCCAGATCATCACATTCAATCCATGTGGCGCGGACAACGGGAGCAATTACAGCCTGCGCAATACGCATTCCCGGCTCTACGACAAAGGCTTCCTGCCCGGCGTTCATGATTATTACGCCAATTTCACCACGGTAATCCTCATCAATGGTACCGGGCGCATTGGGCAGAACAATGCCGTGCTTAAGGGCCAGACCAGAGCGAGGGCGCACCTGCAACTCGTAACCAGGGGGCAGGGCAATGCTCAGTCCCGTTGGCACCAGCCCCCGTTGCCCGGGTTCCAGTCGCAGTGGGGCCGCCAAAGCGGCCAGCAGATCCATGCCCGCAGATCCACGGGTTGCATACTCTGGCAGAGGCAGGTCCTGTCCATGAGAAAGTCGCCGAACCTTGATGCCCACAGTGTCGGTCTGTTTTTCATTGGCGGACATGCACGGCTCCTTAATATTTCACACAGGTTCTGTATTAACGCTATTCAGAAAACCAGACCGTTATACGCGCGACGAGCTGTTTTGCCACCTCGGTTTTGTTCATTTTTGGCCATGGCTCAACACTGTCGGGCGTTATCAGTACAATCTGATTATCCTGCCCGCCCATAATACCCGTGGCAGGGCTGACATCGTTCGCCACGATCCAGTCACACTGCTTGCGCTGCCTTTTGGCTATGGCGTGAGCAACCACATTTTCAGTTTCTGCAGCAAAACCGACTACCAGCTTTGGTCTGGCAGGGCCTAAGGCCGAAAGTTCAGCCAGAATATCCGGGTTGGGCACCAGCTTTATGGCTGGCGGCACATCCTGTAGGCCTGTTTTTTTCATTTTTTGTGCAGCTTCGTGCTCGGGTCGCCAGTCCGCCACGGCTGCTGTACAAACAGCCACATCAAACGGCCCACTCCCCATGACAAGTGCATGCATCTCCCGCGCGGTCTCGCATGCCAGATAGGTTACCCCAGCGGGGGGGAGGAGGTTAACCGGGCCGCTGACAAGCGTTACATCAGCGCCCATGTCAGCCAGTGCTGCGGCAATAGCAAAACCCTGCTGACCGGAGGAGCGGTTTGCAAGGTAACGTACAGGGTCAATCGGCTCATGCGTGGGACCCGCCGTAACCATAGCGCGACATCCAGCCAGAGGACCCGCCGAGGCTTGCTGCTGACGATAAAACGCCAGCACGGCATCCCTGATTGTTACAGGCTCTGGCATGCGCCCCGGACCAAACTCACCACAGGCCATGGGGCCACACGCAGGGGGAATAACCTGCACGCCCCGCTCGCCAAGCAAGGAGACATTAGCCTGTGTTGCCGGGTGCTCCCACATTCTTACGTTCATGGCTGGCACGGCCATGACTGGCGCATCCGTCGCAAGCAGTAGCGCTCCCGCCAGATCATCCGCCAGACCGGAGGCCATACGCGCCAGCAGGTTGGCCGAGGCTGGGCAGACCAGCACCAGATCCGCCCAGCGGGAAAGCGCAATATGCCCCATTTCCTGCTCTGCGGTCAGGGAGAACAGGTCTGTATAGACTGGCTGCCCGCTCAACGCCTGCAAGGTCATCGGTGTAACAAACTGCCTCCCTCCCTCGGTCACAACACACCGGACCTGTATGCCTTCAGCCAGAAGAAGGCGTACCAGTTCGGGCATTTTGCAGGCAGCTATGCTGCCACCAACAATCAGAATTACCGAGCGGGGAGGGGAGGCAACAGACATACCAGATCAGATACGCCAGCCAGAGTGGATAGCAGCAATCCCCCCCGAAAGGGACTGGTAGCGGACGTGGGAGAGACCTGCCTCACGGAACATGTCCGCCAGCGTCTCCTGATCGGGGAACATACGAATGCTCTCGGCCAGATACTGATAGCTCTCCCGATCTTTGGCCACGATCCCGCCCATGGCAGGCAGAACCTTGAAGGACCATGCATCATAGATTGGTGCAAGGGCTGCAACCTGCACGCGGGAGAATTCAAGGCACAAAAACCGCCCACCGGGTTTGAGCACACGCCGTGCCTCCCGAATAACCGCCAGCTTGTCCGTGCAGTTACGCAGGCCAAAGGCGATGGAGACACGGTCCACGGACATATCGCGCACGGGAATGGCCTCGGCATCGACCACACAGAAGGACAGGTCAGACACTAGACCCCGGTTAAGCGCGCGGTCACGGCCGACAGAAAGCATGCTGCGGTTGATATCGGTCATGACAACGGGGCCACCACCAGCCTTGAGCCAGCCGAATGAAATGTCCCCCGTACCCCCGGCAAGGTCGAGCAGGGTCAAACCGGGCTGAGGACCAAGTTCCGTGACGAATATGCGCTTCCATATTCGATGGATCCCGAGTGACATGATGTCATTCATCACATCGTACTGTCCTGCCACGCTGTCGAACACACCGCGGACGAGGTTTTTCTTTTCTTCCTTCCTGACGGAACGGAAGCCAAAATCCGTTTCTTCCACTGTTACGTCAGAAGGAGCGGGGGAGGGCGCAAAAGAGTTGTCGGTCATGGGTTTCCTCTATACCCTGCTTTATAGCCATGCCGGAACTCCCCGAAGTAGAAACCGTGATGCGCGGTATGCAGATAGCCCTGCAAGATCGCACCATTGTGCAGACAATCATCCATCGGCACGACCTGCGATGGCAGATTCCTGCCGATTTTTCCACGCAGGTGACAGGATCCAGAATTCTGGGCTTTTATCGGCGTGGTAAATATATTCTTATCCGCCTGTCCTGTGGTCAGTCGATTGTTCTCCATCTGGGCATGTCCGGGCGGGTGGTCCTCGATTCTCCCACCCCCCCACAACGTCATGAACACGTGGTGTTCGTGACGGATGACGGCAAACGATGTGGTTACATAGATCCGCGCCGTTTTGGCATGCTGGACCTTGTTCCCACATTAGAGGAAAACAGCTACCGCGCATTTGCCGACATGGGCCCCGAACCTCTGGGCAACGGCTTTAGCGCACAGACACTGATAGACGCCAGCAAAGGCCGCCGCACTCCCATCAAGCCATTTTTGCTGGACCAGCATGTGGTCGCCGGACTTGGCAATATTTATGTGTGCGAAGCGCTGTTCCGCGCAGCCATTGCTCCCACCATGCCTGCCTGTGCACTAACTCCCCGCAAAGCCAACGCTCTGGTGCGCGCCATCCGCTCCGTATTGCAGGACGCCATTGCCGCAGGAGGATCAAGCCTAAAAGATTATGTCCGCCCAGAGGGTGGGCTGGGCTACTTCCAGCATGCATGGCAGGTTTACGGCAAAAAAAACCAGCCTTGCCCCAAGTGTCCGGGGGCTCCCGCATGTCCGGGCGTGCAGCATATGACACAGGCCGGACGCACCACTTTTTTCTGCCCGCAACATCAGAAAACGGGTAAAATAGGGGCGTCAGGGACGGAACGCGCTTGACTGAAAGTGCATGCGTGCATTACAGCACCGCTTACTCTTTGTGCTGACGGGCCATACGGCGCGTTGGCACCTTACTTTTTTCTTAGTGCTGGACAGAATAGAAACTCATGGCGAATATCGCTTCGGCGCGTAAGCGCATCCGGCAGACCGCAAAGCGGACTGCCCGTAACACGGCCCGCAAATCCCGCATGCGTACTTTCATCAAGAAAGTGGAAACCGCAATTGAATCCGGGGATCAGGCAGCCGCTCGTGAAGCTCTGCGCGTTGCACAGCCGGAAATCCAGCGCGCAGCCAGCAAGGGCGTTGCACACCACAACACGATTGCGCGTAAGATTTCCCGCCTGTCTGCCCGCATCAAGGCACTGGCAACCGCATAATCAAACAGTCAGGCAACTCCCGCAGTTGCCAGCATGATTGTTTGCAGCAAAGCCGAATCATCATGGCGATGATTCGGCTTTGCTTTTTGTGCGGAGCATATGCCACCGCAACCGTGCCATCCGATCAGGGAAAAGCTTTTTCGTTGCCCGCGGGCATGACACTGCTTTATTCTGGTTAGAGTGCCCCTTGAGCAGGCTTGGCCCGCAAGAGTCTTTACGGTCGCGCTGAGGCAAGGCACGCATCAGAACAGATCAGAACCGGGACACACAGCCAAAAGCATTTGGTCCCGTTGAGTTTTTTGCGCACGACATGCGCCTTTATATGACCGCTCGGGAGCAAAAATGACAATCGGAGTGGACGATGACGAAAGCGCCTTTTCCCGACTGGAAGACAACAAAGGGCTTGCGGAATCGTGGCTGCGTATCTGCGGCCGCCTGAAGGGAGAGGTCGGTGAGGTTGAATACCGCACATGGCTGACCCAGATTGCCCTCGGCCCGATTGACGGGGACGAAATTACGCTCCTCCTGCCAACACGCTTCCTGCGCGACTGGGTTCGCAGCCAGTACGGAGACCGCCTGAATGAGCTGTGGCACAATGAGGTGCCTGCACTCCGGCGTGTTGAATTACAGGTTGCAAGACCGGGTGACCCGGCCCCACTCCAGCTAGCCGAAGTTGCAGCGTCACCAGTAGGCAGCCCCTCTGCGCCAGAAGAGCAGAACCCGGCCACCAAACCCGTTGCCGAAGTGCGCAGTGACCTTGTTACCGCGCTGGACAGCCGGTTTACGTTTGATACATTCGTGGTCGGCAAACCAAATGAATTTGCCTATGCCTGCGCTCGCCGTGTGGCGGAAAAACCCTCCAGCGTCGGCTTTAACCCGCTTTTCCTTTATGGTGGCGTTGGCTTGGGCAAAACGCACCTCATGCATGCCATAGGCGCGGAACTGGTGAGGAGTGGCAACGTCTCGGTAGCCTATATGTCTGCCGAAAAATTCATGTACCGCTTTATTGCTGCCATCCGCTCCCAGTCCACCATCGAGTTCAAGGAACAGCTCCGCTCGGTCGATGTTCTGATGATTGACGACCTGCAGTTCCTGATCGGCAAGGACAATACGCAGGAAGAATTCTTCCACACGTTTAACGCTCTGGTGGATGCGGGCCGTCAGATCGTGGTCTCGGCCGACAAATCTCCATCTGACCTTTCTGGTTTGGAAGACAGGCTCCGCACCCGTCTGGGATGTGGTATGGTGGCCGATATTCACGCCACGACTTTTGAGTTGCGCATTTCCATTCTGGAAGCCAAGGCCGCTGCCTCCGGGGTTGTGGTGCCCGCAAAGGTTCTGGAGTTTCTGGCGCACAAGATCACATCCAACGTGCGTGAGCTTGAAGGCGCTCTGAACCGACTGATTGCCCATGCCAACCTTTTTGGCCGCCCGGTCACGCTGGAAGCCACGCAGGATGTGCTGCACGACATTCTCAAGGCCCATGACCGGCGCGTCACCATTGAGGAAATCCAGAAAAAAGTCGCGGAGCACTGGAATATCCGCCTGACCGACATGTCCTCGGCCCGCCGCGCCCGCAATGTTGCTCGCCCCCGACAGGTCGCCATGTATCTGGCCAAGCAGCTCACCAGCCGCTCCCTGCCCGAGATTGGTCGCAAGTTTGGCAACCGTGACCACACAACAGTCATGCATGCAGTTAACCGCGTAACGGAACTGATGGAGCGTGACGCAGCTTTTGCCGAAGATGTGGAACTGATGCGACGCATGCTGGAGAGCTAAAAAGCCAGCTATCCAAAAGGATTGACGGATCAACGCGGCCTGTTAGTTTTACAACGGACAAGCCGGGTTCCTGCTCCACTCAGGAGTATGGAACTTGCTGTGCAGGAAAGAGGGATCAATGAAATTTTCGGCAGAGCGCGCAACGCTGCTCAAGGCGTTGGCTCACATCCAGAGCGTGGCGGAAAAACGCAATACCATTCCCATTCTCGCCAACGTGCTCATGCAGGCCTCAAACGGGCAGCTTTGCCTGAAGGCCACGGACATGGAAATCGAGGTCGTTGAGACCGTTCCCGCCACCATCACGCGGGACGGGGCAACCACTGCACCGGCTTCTGTATTGTACGAAATCGTACGCAAGCTGCCCGATGGCGTTGAAGTGGAACTCGACCAGACAGACAGTGATGGCCAACTCCACCTGCGCGCAGGCCGTTATGCAACACATCTGAACGTGCTGAGTGTGGATGACTTTCCGTCCATGGGAGCAGGGGACTTCCCGCATCGTTTCCACCTGAATGGCACCATCCTGCGCTCACTGATCGACCGGACACGCTTTGCCATTTCCACGGAAGAAACCCGGTACTACCTGAACGGTATTTACCTGCATGCTGCAGACATCGACGGCAAACCGCTCCTGCGCGCAGTGGCAACCGATGGTCATCGTCTGGCGCGGGTAGAGGCAGAAATGCCGACAGGTGCAGCTGGTATGCCAGGCGTTATCATTCCGCGCAAAACGGTGGCAGAACTGCGCAAGCTGATAGACGAAGCGCCAGAAGAAATTTCCGTTGCTCTTTCCGAAACGCGGATTCAGTTCACGGTTGGCCCGATCACCCTGACATCCAAACTGATTGATGGCACGTTCCCTGAATATGAACGCGTTATTCCCCGCAACAACACCCGCATTCTACGCGTAGGCAAAAAAGATTTTTCCGATGCTGTAGCACGTGTGGCAGCCATTAGTCAGGAACGCTCACGCCCGGTCAAACTGATGCTGGAACCCGGCTTGCTCACCCTCTCCGCCAGCAGTGCAGAGCAGGGAACAGCCAAGGAAGAGCTGGATGACAACCGTATTTCCTATGATGCCGAAGCGCTCGAAATCGGTTTTCAGGCCCGCTATCTGAACGACATTACTGATCAGGTGGAAAAAGAAGTCGAATTCTGCTTTGCGGATAGTGCATCCCCCACCATTGTGCGTGATGTGGATAGCCCATCCGCTCTCTATGTCCTGATGCCGATGCGGGTGTGACAACATCCGCGTCGCACCATTACGCAGCCCCACACCTGTTCACCAGCAGGGAGGGGCTGCCTTCCACAAAGCTGCAACTCAGCCGGCTCTCGCTTTGCCGCTTCCGTAATTACGACCAGCTTACCCTCAGCCCACAAGCGCCCATTGTTGTGCTGACTGGCGAGAACGGCAGCGGCAAAACCAATCTGCTCGAAGCAGTCTCTCTTCTGACCCCCGGCCGTGGACTACGCGGCGCTCCCTTAAGCCATTTTGGTCAGAACGGCAGCGCACATTGGGGGGTCGCGTCCCATATTCTGGTAGATGGCCATCCCATTGACCTTGGCACCGGCCTACAACCCGGCACAGAAACGCCACGGCGGATTTTTCTGTTAAACGGCAGACCTCTTCGTAACCAGAATACTTGGGAAAATCCCCTTGCAGCCGTCTGGCTGACCCCACAGATGGACCGGCTGTTCAGCGAGAGCACCTCTGGCCGACGCCGTTTTCTGGACCGGCTGGTTATGGCCGCCTATCCCCACCATGCCCGCGAACTGGCGGCCTATGACCGCGCCATGACGCAAAGAAACCGCCTGCTGCAAACACGTGCCAACGAGCAGGTGTGGCTCTCCGGGCTGGAAGGTGCCATGGCCCGCCATGGCGTATCCGTTGCTGCTGCCCGGAATGAAACTGTGCGCCAGATCAACCTGTACGCCCAGCAGGATATGGATGCTTTTCCCGCCGTACAGATTAAGCTGGACTGTGCAATAGCAGACCGACTGGACGCGGCGCCTGCGCTACATGTGGAAGACTGGCTTAAGGAAAAACTTTTTGCCACACGCACGGTGGACCGGGAGAAAGGTCGCTCAGGCCTTGGGGTGCACAAAACAGACTTCCAACTCATGGACCTGAAAAAAAATCTCCCCGCAGCACTGGCCAGCACCGGCCAGCAGAAATCTTTGCTAATCGGGCTTATTCTGGCGCACGCCCGACTGGTCCGGGATCACAGGGGAACAGCCCCCCTGCTGTTGCTTGATGAACCCCTTGTGCATCTGGACGAGCAACGTCGAATATCCTTGCAAAAAATTCTGCGAAATTTTCAAAGCACGGTGCTGATAACAGGCACGGATTCCGCCCCTTTTGCGCCATTGCAGGGCCACGCCCAGTTTGCCAGCATCCGGCTGGGGTCTTTTTTGTCGATCTGCTGACAAAACGCGCCTTCCACGCTGGTCGCAATGCCATGGGCAGAGTATAAGACCGGTATGGCTTCCATTCTTTTTTTGCGGAGTGCAGCATTCTTATGACAGACCTCTCTCAGCCTACGCCATCTGCTGGTACAGAAGAGTATGATGCCGCGTCTATCTCTGTGCTGAAGGGGCTTGATGCTGTCCGCAAACGGCCCGGAATGTACATCGGTGATACTGATGATGGTTCCGGCCTGCACCACATGGCATTCGAGATCATTGATAACGCGGTGGACGAGGCACAGGCCGGATTTGCATCGCGCTGTGTTCTCACCCTCAACGCAGACGGCAGCGTGACTGTCCGTGACAACGGGCGCGGCATTCCAACCGACATGCACCAAGAAGAGGGCATAAGTGCCGCAGAAGTGGTGCTGACACGCCTGCACGCTGGCGGCAAGTTCAACCAGAACTCCTACAAGGTTTCTGGTGGTCTGCACGGCGTGGGGGCTGCCGTTGTCAACGCGCTTTCCGAGTGGATGGAAGTCCGTATCTGGCGCAATGGTACCGAGCATCGCATCAGCTTCCATGATGGCGAGCGCGATGCGCCGCTGGAAGTTGTGGGGCCTTCTGCAGAAGAGGCCGGAACACAGGTTACCTTCAAGCCGAGCCTGCAAACCTTCCCCCGGATTGAGTTCGACTTTACCATTCTCGAACGCAGGTTGCGTGAGCTGGCATTCCTTAACTCCGGGCTGGAAATTGTGCTGCGCGATGCCCGTACAACTCCGCTCCGTGAAGAAAAATTCCATTATGAAGGTGGGTTAGAAGCCTTTGTAAACTGGCTTGACCGCTCCCGCACCTCCCTGATTACCCCCCCCATTACCGGCTCTCTGGAGAACCCGGACAACGGGATCAAGGTGGAGTTCGCACTCAGCTGGAACGACAGCTTCCATGAAACCATGCTCTGCTTCACCAACAACATTCCACAACGTGATGGTGGTGCGCATCTGGCAGGTTTCCGTCAGGCATTGACCCGCGTTGTTGGCAAATACGCAGAGAGCATTGCCAAAAAAGACGCACAGTCCCTGCAGGGCGAAGATATGCGCGAAGGTCTGACAGCCGTTCTGTCAGTTAAAGTACCTGACCCCAAATTTTCGTCCCAGACCAAGGACAAGCTTGTTTCCTCCGAAGTGCAGCCTGTTGTGCATGCGGCTGCGGCCGACATTATTGCCCACTGGTTTGAAACACACCCCAAGGAAGCCAAGACGGTTATTTCCAAGGTGCTGGATGCCGCCTCTGCGCGCGAAGCGGCCCGCAAAGCACGTGAATTAACGCGCCGCAAGGGGATTTTGGATGTTTCCTCCCTGCCTGGCAAGCTGGCAGACTGTCAGGCGCGTGACCCGGCTAAAGCTGAACTGTTCATCGTGGAAGGGGATTCCGCCGGAGGAACAGCAAAGCAGGGCAGGGACAGGCGTTTTCAGGCTATTCTGCCACTCAAGGGTAAAATCCTGAACGTAGAGCGCGCACGCTTTGACCGTATGCTCGGCTCGGCAGAAATTGGAACACTGATTACCGCACTGGGCACGGGTATCGGGCGTGGCGAGGTTGATCAGGGTGGATTTTCCATAGACAAGCTCCGTTACCATCGCATTGTCATCATGACTGACGCTGACGTGGACGGCTCCCATATCCGTACGTTGCTGTTGACCTTCTTTTTCCGACAGATGCCAGAACTGATTGAGCGCGGCTACCTCTACATTGCCCAGCCCCCCCTCTACCGGGCCAAGCGTGGCAATGAAGAAACCTACCTGAAGGACGATGCTGCACTGGAGCAGTATCTGCTGGATAAAGCGCTCAACAACGCAAGCTTTGTCTATACTGACGGCCGTACGGTTGCCACCACGGAGCTGGAAGCCGACCTGCCCTTCATCAGGCAGGCATTTCAGGCGATCTCGCGCATTTCCACACGCATTCCCGCATGGATTATCGAACAGGTTGCTCTTGCTGGTGCCCTAAGTGCCGATCTTGAGCAGTTGCAACAGCGCATGCCCGCACTTCAGCAACGGCTGGATGCAGCATCTCCTGCTACGGAACGAGGCTGGAAAGCAGTCGCAAGTGTGGACGGCGTGGAACTGGCACGCAACGTGCGTGGGGTAGGGGAAGTCTACCGTATTGATCCCACAACACTGGCTGGCGCCGATGCGCGCTGGCTGACGTCCCAGCTTGCGCGCCTGCAAAAGGATTTTGACACAGGCGTTGTGCTGAAATTTGAATCAGCAGAACACCGCCTGAACGGCCCCTCCGATCTGTTCACACGCCTGCTTGCACAAGGTCGCAGAGGGCTTGCCATCAACCGCTTTAAAGGTCTTGGCGAAATGAACGACGCACAGTTGTGGGAAACAACACTCGACCCCGCTATGCGCACACTGTTGCAGGTCCGTGTTGGCGACGTGGAAGAGGCAGGGGATGTCTTTACAACGCTGATGGGTGACGTGGTCGAACCCCGCCGCGACTTTATTGTAGGGAACGCGCTCAAAGTCGCTAATCTGGACGTGTAAATTCAACATCATACCGACAAAAAAAGACGCCATGGAAAATATCCATGGCGTCTTTTTATATGCGACGCATCGCCCTTAAAAACGAGCCGATTAGCGGCCTTTAATCAGACAATCTATTGCCCGGAACTGCTCCAGCAGTGCAGGCAAACTGCTTATTGGCAGCATATTGGGACCATCACTTGGTGCGCTGTCTGGGTCTTCATGCGTTTCCACAAACAATGCAGCTACACCAATAGCTAATGCTGCGCGTGAGAGAATGGGGGCAAACTCGCGCTGCCCGCCACTGGCTCCGCCTAACCCACCGGGTTGTTGCACAGAGTGCGTGGCATCGAACACA
This sequence comes from Acetobacter okinawensis JCM 25146, assembly GCF_000613865.1. GTDB lineage: Bacteria > Pseudomonadota > Alphaproteobacteria > Acetobacterales > Acetobacteraceae > Acetobacter > Acetobacter okinawensis. Next base: position 224,393 of record NZ_BAJU01000001.1, on the reverse strand, counting down.
ACCGGGCAACCCGTCTGGGCCATAATAGGCAACCCGCGCATGTCATTGACCAGCGTATTATACCCAAAGCTGGTCCCACGTTCGCACAACATAACGCGCTGATTGCCTGTTGAGGCAATTTTGGCAGCAACATGCTGCATATCCCACGGGGCAAGGAACTGCCCCTTTTTTACATTAACTGCAGCCCCGGTTCTGCCTGCAGCCAGAAGCAAATCTGTCTGACGGCATAAAAAGGCGGGGATTTGCAACACATCCACAGCCTCGGCAACGGGGGCGCATTGCTCGGCCGTGTGCACATCAGTCAGCACTGGCAGATCATATGTCTGGCGCACATCCGCCAGAATGGAGATGCCCTCCTGCAATCCAACACCACGTGTGCTGGAAAGACTGGTACGATTAGCCTTGTCAAAAGAGCTCTTATAAATCAGCCCCACATCGGCACGCTGGCAGATTTCCTTCAAAGCCGCCGCTGTTTCCAGCGCGTGAGCTGCTGATTCAATCTGGCAGGGACCGGCTATCAGAACGAAAGGCAGATCGTTCCCAATCTCCAGACCTCCAATCTGAACCGGCGCGCCAGAAAGGATGGTCATACCTGTTTTGCCTTGGCAACGGCCGCGCCCACAAACCCAGCAAACAATGGATGCGGCGCAAATGGGCGGGACTTGAGTTCTGGATGATACTGCACGGCAATAAACCAAGGGTGGTCAGGATATTCCACGACTTCCGGCAAAATCCCGTCGGGTGACAGTCCGGAAAAACGCAGCCCCGCTTTTTCCAACTGGTCCTTATAGTGAATATTCACCTCATACCGGTGCCTGTGACGTTCACGGATGCTGGTTGCTCCATAAGCATCCGCACGCGTGAGCCTGCTACCAGTGTCGCTGGGTACGCCCCAAGGCGCATGGTGCCGCCCAGTTCTCCCCCTTCACTCCGGCGCAGCCGCTCATTGCCGCGCGCCCACTCCGTCATCAGCCCGACAAGCGGCTCCTCCGTCCGACCAAATTCGGTGGAGGATGCATCTGCCAAACCGGCAAGGTTACGTGCGCACTCGATAACAGCCATCTGCATGCCAAAGCATATCCCAAGGAACGGAATACCTTTTTCACGCGCGTAGCGAATAGCTTCGATCTTGCCTTGCGAGCCACGCTCACCAAAGCCACCCGGAACCAGAATGGCGTCCGCACTGCCCAGCTTTTCTTCAAGCGTAGCAGGATTTTTTTCAAACTGCTCCGAATCAATCCAGTCGAGCTTGACCTTTACACGGTGGGCAATACCACCATGGAGCAAGGCCTCGTTCAGGGATTTGTAGCTGTCCAGCAGGGCCGTATATTTGCCAACTACGGCCACGCGCACCTCACCCGTGGGGTGACGCAGGGCATCCACAATATTCTGCCAGTTGGTCAGGTCCGGTTCTTCCGCATAGGGCAGGCCAAAGTAGCGCAGCACTTCGGTGTCCATACCTTCCGCATGGTAGGAGAGCGGGCAGGCATAAATTGTGTCCACATCCCGCGCAGCAATAACCGCCTCTGGGCGCACGTTACAAAAATTGGCAATCTTGCGCCGCTCAGTCGGCGGAATGGGGCGATCACACCGGCAAAGCAGAATTTGCGGCTGAATCCCAACATTCTGCAGTTCCTTGACGGAGTGCTGGGTCGGTTTGGTTTTCAGTTCCCCGGCAGAAGGTATCCACGGCAGAAGGGTCAGGTGGACCACCATGGTCTGGTCCATGCCCAGATCATTACGTAACTGGCGAATGGCCTCAAGGAAGGGCAGGCTTTCAATATCCCCAACCGTGCCGCCAATTTCGACCAGAACAAAGTCCAGATCATCCGTATTGGCGACCACTACATCCTTGATGGCGTCGGTAATATGCGGAATGACCTGAACCGTAGCGCCAAGGTAGTCCCCCCGCCGCTCACGCACGATAACATCGGAATAAATGCGCCCTGTTGTCGCATTGTCCTCCTTGCTCGCATTCACCCCCGTAAAGCGCTCATAGTGCCCCAGGTCGAGGTCTGTCTCCGCTCCGTCATCCGTTACAAACACCTCCCCATGCTGGTAAGGGCTCATGGTGCCGGGGTCCACGTTCAGGTAGGGGTCCAGCTTGCGCAGGCGGACCTTATAGCCGCGCGCCTGCAAAAGCGCTGCGAGAGCGGCTGAAGCAATGCCCTTGCCAAGAGAGGACACCACACCACCAGTAATAAAGACAAAGCGTGTCATGAGCAGAATTCCTACACGGACTGGAGCGGGCGGAGAGGGATAAACAAACACAATCCACCGCATGCATTGCTGCATGCGGGGGACAAAAACTCATGGTCTTCCCTGCGCACCAAAACGGTATCAGAGAAGGACGAATGCATTTTTCAGGGCTTGGAAGCCGCAGGAGGTGCCTGTGTCTGCACCGCAGGCGGAGCAGATGCGGCAACGGGCGCGGTTTCGGCCGGAGGCTGGGCCAGAATATCATGCCCGGCACCTGTCACGCCGCCTTTGTAAAGCATGGCGAGCAGGAGCGAGAGCAGCATGAACAGCCCTGCCAGCACGGCAGTTGTGCGGGTCAGCAGGTTTGCTGTCCCGCGACCGGACATGAAGGCCCCCATACCCTGACTGTTACCAATACCAAGGCCGCCACCCTCGCTCCGCTGGATCAGCACAACGCCAATCAGAGCAATGGTGACACAGAAATGCAGGATCAGCAGGGCTGTCGTCATGTCGGGTTCCAGATCAAAGCAGCAATGTCAGGCAGCGGAGGCTGCGCTGACAATAGAAAGAAATGCATCCGCCTTAAGGCTCGCGCCGCCAACCAGTGCGCCCGCGACCTCGGGAATGGAAAGAACGGAAACAGCGTTACCAGCGTTTACGGACCCTCCATACAGGATTTTGATAGCTTTTCCAGCCTCTCCAAACTGTCGGACCAATTCCGCACGCAAGAAAGACATGGTTTGGGCTATCTGGTCGGTCGTGGCAGCAAGCCCCGTTCCTATAGCCCAGATGGGTTCGTACGCCACAATACCGGCAAATCCATCGGGAAGCGAGCCCTTGATCTGCCAGCCGAGCACATCCTCATATTCTCCGCTTTCGCGCTGCTCTTCCGTCTCACCAATGCAGACAATGGGTGTCAGGCCCGCTTTGGTTGCCGCCACGGCCTTTTCGCGCACGGTTTCATCCAGTTCACCATGCTCCTGACGCCGTTCCGAATGACCCAGAATCACGTGCGTGACCCCAAGGTCAGCCAGCATGAGGGGTGAAATATCGCCCGTGTGCGCACCGGACACATCCTTGTGGCAATCCTGCGCACCAAGGCCAATGGGGGATGCAGCCAAAGCAGGCTCCACAAGGGCCAGTTGCGTAAAGGGGGGGCAAACGACCACATCCGGGGCAGATGCAGGCAAACCACTGATAAGGGCCTGCACCAGTGCCTGTGCATCCTGACGGGTGCCATTCATTTTCCAATTGCCGACAATAATCTGTCTGCTCATACCCTTCCTCCCGATCCTGTGCGGCCATGCACTGCACTGTCGTGTCCGCCATGGCGCGATTGGCAACAGGCTAAACCATATACGCACACCATGGGGCAAGAGAGGGTTAATACCTTATTGCTGCCCCACAACGGTTAAGTCTGGTCAAGCGGCACACCTCCGCTTATGGTGCCGCCCCAAGATGTGCTGCAATCAGCATAACCCATTTATGATGAGCTGTGGATCCATAGGGTCATGATTTCCTACCTGCGCCGAGTACTTGTTGAATCGTGGCTGGGCCGCGTTGTTGCCATTCTTGTGTTTGTGGCCTTTGTCGGCTGGGGCATTGGTGACGTTATTGGCTTCATGAGCGAGGAGACCGATGTGGTGGCGCGCGTGGGCCAGCACCGCATTCCCACGCGCGACCTGGCCATGGCCCTGCGCTCGGAAATGCCCACACTCACCCAGCAGATGGGGATCAAAGATCCCTCTGCCATGTCCCCCGTCATGCAGGGACAAATTGCACGCCAGATTCTGCAACGCCTGATCTCACAGGCCGAACTGCTTGAGGCGGCACGTAATCTCAAGATTATCGTCCCCGATTCCGCCATTCGGGAGGAAGTGTTCTCCCTGCCTTACTTCAAGGGCCCGACGGGGCAGTTTGACAGAGCTGTCTTCAACCAACGCCTGAGCGCGCAGGGGCTGAGCGAACAGCAGGTGCTGGACATGATCCGCGATGACCTGACCGTGCGCGCATTACTCCAGCCCATGGCTCAGGGAGCCTCCGTGTCCATCACCCTGCTTGATGCACTGGTCAATTACGGCGCGCGCACCCGACTGGTTGACCTGATCAGCATTCCCGTAGCGGCCCAGCCGACCGTACCAACGCCAGACAACGCAACATTACAGCGTTATTATACGAACCACCTGTGGCAGTTTGGCACCCCCGAGCTCCGGCATGCCCGCATTGTTGTGCTGTCCGCGCAGACTGTTGCCGACAGCATTGCTGTAGATGACGCGCAGCTCAAACATTTTTATGATGAACAGAGCAGCCGCTACAACGTGCCACAAACCCGCGACATCCAGCTCATTACGGCTTCCACCGAAGCCGATGCCCGGAAAATCGCCGATTCATGGAAGCAAAATGGTGACTGGCAGAGTGCGCAGAATGTTGTCAAAGGCGCGGCATCGGTAGACATGCCCGGCGCACGCCCTGCCACGATTCCATCGGACATTCTCAAGCAGGCTCTTTTTCAGGCCCCTCAGGGGCAGGTCATGGGGCCCGTTAAAACCGAAATGGGTTGGGCCGTATTCCGCGTAACCAAAATTCTACCTGCACACAGCACATCCTTTGCGGATGCAAAGCAGGATATCCTCAAGCAGTATCGCGCCGCTATGGCTCCTTCTGTTGTCACCGAACGCCGTCGGCAGTTGCAGGATGCCATCGCAGGCAAGGGGCTCGACGCCATTCCCGACACCATCGGGGCTGCCGCCATTGCCGGATCGCTAGATGCACAGGGCAACACGGCGGACAAGCAGCCCGCTCCGATTCCGGCATCCGGCAAGCTCCGTGATGCCATCATCCACCAGATTTTCGCGCAGAATACGGGCGACAATCCAACGCTAATCGACGGGCCGGACAATAGCTGGTTCGCCGTGGCGGTTGACTCCATTACTCCGGCCACTCCGCGCACGTTTGAACAGGCAAAAGCTGATGTAGTCACCGCATGGCAGGCGGATGCCCGCCACCATGCAGCCGACCAGCAGGCTACGGCATTGTTCCTTGCTGCCCGCCAGAAAGGCAGCATAGCAGCGCAGAATGCTCCCGGTGTGCAGACCGTGCGGGATATTCCATTCTCCCTTGCCAACCCCACCAAAGCGCTGCCACCAGAAATTGCCAGCTACCTCCCGCGCATGAAGGCAGGGCAGGCCGTTATGGCAGAAAATGCGGATACATTTTTTGTGGCCGTTGTCACCAGGGTTTTCATACCCACCCCACCAGCGCCCGCTGATGTTCTGCAAAAACTGAAAAATAATATGGCTCAGGCTTACGGGGATGATCTGGCGGCCAGTTATGTGCAGGACCTCAGCAAACGGGTTCCCCCGCATATCAACAATGCCGCCATTCAGGCAGCTCTCTCCGCCGCCGGATTTGGAGGGCCCGCACAGTGAGCCATGGCATGAAGGCCCATACCGCATCTTCTCCCGACCAGCAGACCTGCGCTGCCGCATGGGAAGCGGGCAGGGGCAGCATTGTCTATTCCGTTGAACCTGCTGATCTACTGACGCCGGTATCCGCCTACATGCGGCTGGCCCAGATGGATGGCAGTTCAGGCCAACACACCCTGCTGCTGGAAAGTGTGGAAGGCGGCACCACACGAGGCCGCTACTCCGTAATTGCCCTTAAGCCCGATCTGGTCTGGACCTGCCATAACGGCAAAGTCAGCCGTAGCACCACACAGGACGGACAACTAGGTACCGCGATACCCGATGCAGCCGCACCTCTGGCTAGTCTGCGGACCCTGATCCACGCCTCTCACATGGATCTGCCTGCCGAACTCCCCCCCATGATCGGAGGCCTGTTTGGTTATCTGGGGTACGATATGGTGCGTCAGATGGAGCATCTGCCAGATGCTCCACCAGACGATCTGAACCTGCCTGAATCCGTTCTGATGCGCCCCGGCCTGTTTGCTGTGTTCGATACGGTTACAGACGAACTTATTCTAGCAGCCCCCATTCGCCCCAATGCCACCACCACGGCAGCAGAGGCATGGACCAGTGCACATGCACTCCTTGAGCGTGCCAGAACCTGCCTGAGCGGCGCGCTCCCACACTACCAGGCCCCTGCTGACATCCCCGCTTTTGTGGAGCCCACATCCACATTCAGCCATCAGGATTTCTGCGCGGCCGTAAGCCGTATTCAGGATTACATCGCAGCGGGCGATGCTTTTCAAGTCGTGCCAAGCCAGCGTTTTTCCACGGCATTCCCTCTACCCTCACTCTCCCTTTACCGCGCACTCAGGCGCATCAACCCCGCGCCATTCCTGTTCCATCTGGATTTGGGCGATTTTTCGCTAGTTGGGTCATCGCCAGAAATTCTTGTCCGGCTCAGGGACGGTAAAATGACCGTCCGACCACTGGCGGGAACGCGCCCACGGGGAAAGACCCCGGAGGAAGATCTGGCGCTGGAAAAAGACCTTCTGGCCGACCAGAAGGAAATTGCTGAGCATCTGATGCTGATTGATCTGGGCCGTAATGACGTGGGGCGTGTCAGCATTCCCGGATCGGTGACGGTGACAGAGCGGTTTGTCATAGAACGTTTTAGTCACGTCATGCATATTTCCTCCAATGTGGAGGGCATGCTCAAACCTGATCTGGAGGCGCTGGATGCTCTGGTCGCGGCTTTTCCCGCCGGGACCCTGACCGGCGCTCCCAAAATCCGCGCCATGGAAATTATTGACGAGGTCGAGCGCACCCGCAGAGCCACCTACGCAGGCTGCATTGGCTATTTTGGTGCAGGGGGCGACATGGATACCTGCATTGGCCTGCGCATGGCGGTAGTCAAAGATGGCATCATGCATGTTCAGGCAGGCTGCGGCGTTGTCGCGGACAGCGTGCCTGAAGCCGAATACGAAGAAACACAGCACAAAGCACGCGCTGTCTTCCGCGCAGCCGAGGAAGCGTTGATAATGGCACGGACAGGGCGGGCATAATAAGCCCGCCTTTCCTTCACGTCATTTGACCCGTGCGCGCGAAAAGGTCATCATTCCGCCATGATCCTACTGATCGACAATTATGATAGCTTCACCTTCAACCTTGTTCACTATCTGGGGGAACTGGGAGAGGTGTGCGATGTGCGGCGTAACGACGCATTAACCGTGGACGAGGCCTTGGCTTTGGCCCCCGATGCCATTGTACTCTCCCCCGGTCCGCGCTCTCCCAACGATGCGGGAATCTGCTGCGACCTGATTGCCGCAGCAGCAGGCAAGGTGCCGGTGTTTGGCGTCTGCCTTGGTCACCAATCTATTGGTCAGGTATTTGGCGCACAGGTTGTGCGCGCACCTACCCCCATGCATGGCAAGATCAGCCCCGTCTTCCACAATGGAACGGATGTGTTCGCCGGGCTTGCAAACCCGTTCAATGCAACCCGTTACCACAGCCTCACTTTGGAGCCTGCCAGCATACCAGACGATCTGGAAGTAACGGCATGGACAGCCGATGGCGTGATTATGGGCGTGCGGCATAAGGTGCACCCCATATCGGGTGTGCAGTTCCACCCCGAGAGCATTGCCTCGGACCACGGACATGATCTGCTGCGCAATTTTCTAACCCATGCCCGGGAATGGAAAGCGGGTCTGGTCCATGCCTGAGCCCACGATTACGGCTGTCAGCACCCATGATACAGATTTTTTTTCAGCCATTCTGGCCGATCTTGCCCAGCGCAAGCAACTGAGCGCTGCACAGGCCGAAGCCGCTTTTGGCAGTATTATGGACGGCAATGTTCCCCCAGAGCGTATTGCCGCCTTTCTGATGGCTTTGCGTGTGCGTGGAGAGACGCAGGACGAACTGTTTGGCGCAGTTACGGCTCTGCGCCAGCGTATGTACCCGGTACCCAATACCCCACCAGGCACAATTGATGTGTGTGGAACCGGGGGGGATAAATATGGTACCCTCAATGTTTCCACAGCAGTTGCCTTTGTTCTGGCAGCTCTTGGGGTGCCTGTGGCAAAACATGGCAACCGGGCAGTTTCCTCCCTCGCTGGCGCATCAGATGTGTTGGCGGCCCTGAGCGTCCCTCTTTCTTCCGACGCAGGGGTCCTTGCCAGACAACTGACGCAACACCATGTGGTGTTTATGGCCGCACCACACCACCATCCGGCCATGCGTCATGCTGCGGCAGTGCGTAAGGTGCTGGCCCTGCCCACATTGTTCAATCTGGTCGGGCCAATGGTGAACCCTGCGGGTGTCAAACGGCAGCTTATGGGAGTTTTTGCGCCCCAATGGCTCCGGCCCGTAACAGAAGTTCTGGCCCGCCTTGGTTCGGAATGCGTCTGGACGGTTTGCGGCTTACCGCAGGACGGGAAGAGCGGCATAGACGAAATTACGCTGGCAGGCCCGACACAGGCCGTTGCACTTGAAAATGGGCAAATCCAGTCTTACCAGATCGAACCCGACATGGCGGGTTTGTCCTATGCCCCCGTATCCGCCATTAAAGGGGGAGATGCCCGGCATAATGCGCAAGCACTAGAAGCACTCCTGCGTGGCGCACACGGTGCATACCGTGATACTGTTCTGCTGAACGCGGCTTTTGCGCTGCACGTCGCCGGTCGGCAGACTGTTTTGCACAACGGCCGGATAGACCCGGCCGCACTTAGGGACAGTGTGGCAACCGCTGCACGCTCACTCGACAACGGTACTGCCTTTGCAGTGCTCAACGGTTTACGTGCATCTTCTTCCGATGCACACGCCTGAGACATGACAGGACAATCATGAACGATCCATCTTCCACGTCCACTGTAGCTGCCTCCGCCACCATACCCGATTGCAAGGCGGATGAACTCCCAGATGTTCTCTCCCGCATCTGTGCTCGGACACGGCTGGAAGTGGAACATCGCTCCACCCTGCACCCCCTTAAAGAAGTGGTCGCAAAGGCGCAGGAAACCAAGGAAGCTCCACGCGGATTTGGTCGCGCGTTAAAGGAAAAGGCTGCCGACCGCGCCGTGGGCCTGATTGCCGAAATTAAAAAGGCATCTCCTTCGGCCGGTATTTTGCAAGAAGACTACAATCCCGCACGGATCGCCCTTGCATATGAGCAGGCTGGAGCCGCATGCATTTCCGTGCTGACCGAAAGCTCATGCTTCCACGGCGCAAACGAGGATCTGGCAACCTCGCGGGCGGCCTGCTCTTTGCCTATCCTGCGCAAGGATTTTATTCTTGACCCATGGCAGGTCTATGAAAGCCGCATGATTGGTGCTGACTGCATCCTGCTCATCATGTCCATCCTGACTGATGAGATGGCGCTGGAACTGGTGGACCATGCCAAAGGGCTGGACATGGATGTGCTGGTCGAAGTGCATGATGAGGACGAACTGAACCGCGCTCTGGCGTTGGACACGTTTTTGATCGGAATTAACAACCGCAACCTCAAAACACTTACCACCGACATCAACACCACCAGCCAGCTTGCGCCGCTGGTGCCGCCGGACCGGATTATCATCTCCGAAAGCGGGATTAAAACCCACGCGGAAATCGACCAGCTTGCCGCCATTGGCGTAACCGGCTTTCTGGTCGGCGAGACCCTGCTGCGCCAGCCAGACCCCGGAGTTGCTGCCCGTACGCTGCTGGGACTGAAGTAAGCCGTGAGCGACCAGCCCCTGACCCATCTGGACTCATCCGGGCACGCCCGGATGGTCGATGTCTCCGGCAAGGACGAAACATTCCGCAAGGCCGTAGCTGCAGCAGACGTGCATATGCACCCGAGCACGCTTGAACTGATTGTTTCTGGCTCCATGCCAAAGGGGGACGTGCTGGCAACGGCGCGGATCGCCGGGATTATGGCTGCAAAAAAAACGGCTGACATTATCCCCCTGTGTCATCCGCTGCGCCTGACATCTGTCACGGTTGATCTGGTCGCCAGCGATGACAAAATCGAGATCACTGCGACTGTTACAACAAAAGACGCAACCGGGGTGGAAATGGAGGCGTTGACTGCGGTGTCTGCTGCGGCACTCACACTCTATGACATGTGCAAGGCCGTTGATCGCGGCATGCGCATAGACAACACCCGGCTCCGACACAAAAGTGGTGGCCGGTCAGGAGAATATAACGCCACATAACCAAGATACCCTGACCAAACGGCATTTTTTTTATACAAAAACAGGATAAAATGTTCGAACCGGCCAGTCCTCTGGCGGCCAAAACATTACGTCAAGACGCATTTACCTATGTATCGTAGAGGGTCCATACATGGAAACAACATCTGAGCAGGTTGGCGCAGCGGGTGGCAACGGCCCATCCCTGACCCGAGAGCAGTTCCTGAGCGCTTACCACGATATGCTGCTGATCCGCCGATTTGAGGAAAAAGCCGGTCAGCTTTACGGCATGGGTCTGATCGGCGGGTTCTGCCACCTTTACATCGGTCAGGAAGCCGTTGTGGTGGGCCTCCAGATGTGCCTCAAGGACGGTGACAAACTCATCACATCATACCGCGACCATGGGCAGATGCTGGTTGCAGGCATGACCCCGCGTGGCGTTATGGCAGAACTAACGGGCCGTGCCACAGGCTACTCGCATGGCAAGGGCGGTTCCATGCACATGTTCTCGCGCGAGAAGAACTTCTATGGTGGGCATGGCATTGTCGGCGCTCAGGTTGCCCTTGGCATAGGACTGGCCTTTGCCAACAAATATCGCGGCACAGACGAAGTGGCCGTTGCATACTTTGGGGATGGTGCCGCAGGGCAGGGGCAGGTTTACGAAAGCTTCAATCTGGCTGCATTGCATAAGCTGCCTTGTATTTTTGTCATCGAAAACAACAAATACGGCATGGGCACAGCAATCGAGCGCGCCTCCGCCTCGCATGATCTGTACAAGAATGGCGAGCCCTGGGGTATTCCCGGCCAGCAGGTTGACGGCATGGATGTTGCAGCCGTGCATGCTGCCGCGGCTGAAGCCGTAGCGCACTGCCGGGCTGGCAAAGGCCCCTACATTCTGGAAATGATGACCTACCGTTACCGTGGTCACTCCATGTCCGACCCGGCAAAATACCGTACGCGTGAAGAGGTCGATCAGGTGCGCAAGACCCGCGACCCAATTGAGCATGTCAAGCATATCCTCCTTGACGCAGGCGTGGAAGAAGCCACGCTCAAAGCCATGGAAACCGAAATCAAAGCCGTCGTGAACGACTCAGCCGAATTCGCACAGACGAGCCCGGAACCTGATCCTTCTGAACTCTATACGGACGTTGTGCTGGAGGCCTGAGTAATTATGGCAACTGAAATTTTAATGCCCGCCCTTTCCCCCACCATGACCGAAGGCAAAATTGCCCGCTGGTTGAAAAAGGAAGGGGACATGATTGCGGCTGGCGATGTTCTGGCCGAGATCGAAACCGATAAGGCCACAATGGAAATTGAAGCCATTGAAGAGGGTATTCTGGGCCGCGTTCTGATTGGAGAAGGGGTTGAGGGCGTTGCCGTTAACACCCCCATCGCCATTGTGGTGGAAGATGGTGAGGCCGTGCCGGACAGCGTAGCCAGCCAGCCCGCAGCACCTGCGCCACAAACCGCAACGGCACCTCAGACCCCCGCCAGCACACCTGCCTCGCCTGTGCTGGACGCAGCCCCTGAACCCGAACGTGAATGGGGCGAAACGCGCGAGATCACGGTGCGTGAAGCCCTGCGCGACGCCATGGCAGCCGAACTGCGCCGAGACGAAGATGTTTTTCTGCTCGGGGAAGAAGTTGCAGACTATCAGGGTGCCTATAAGATCTCGCAGGGGTTGTTGCAGGAGTTTGGTCCCAAGCGTGTTCTGGACATGCCCATTACCGAGCATGGTTTTACAGGGATGGCCGTTGGGGCGGCACTGACCGGGCTCAAGCCGATTGTCGAGTTCATGACCATGAACTTTGCCATGCAGGCCATTGACCACATCATCAACTCCGCCGCCAAAACGCTTTATATGTCTGGCGGACAGATGGGTTGCCCCATTGTCTTCCGTGGCCCCAACGGGGCTGCTGCGCGCGTTGGGGCACAACATTCGCAGTGTTATGCAAGCTGGTATGGGCATGTACCGGGGCTTAAGGTGGTCGCACCCTGGTCTGCGGCAGATGCCAAGGGCCTGCTGCGCGCGGCAATCCGTGATCCTAACCCGGTTATCGTGCTGGAAAATGAAATTCTTTACGGGCAGAAATTCCCTTGCCCGGTTGATGAGGATTTCATCCTGCCTATTGGTAAGGCCAAAATCGAACGCGCAGGCACAGATGTGACCATTGTTGCGTTTTCCATTGCTGTCGGGACCGCTCTGGATGCAGCCGCAGAGCTTGCCAAGCAGGGCATTGAAGCCGAAGTGATCAACCTGCGCAGCATTCGTCCACTGGATACGGCAACGATTATCAACAGTGTTAAAAAAACCAGCCGCCTTGTTACAGTGGAAGAAGGCTGGCCCTTTGCTGGCATTGGCGCGGAAGTGGCCATGCAGGTTATCGAACACGCTTTTGACTGGCTGGATGCGCCCCCAGTGCGCGTAGCCGGTGAAGATGTGCCCATGCCGTTTGCCGCCAATCTGGAAAAACTGGCTCTGCCGCAGCCTGAGCACGTGGTCAAAGCCGTGCGCAGCCTGATCTGAGGTGCTGTAAAGATGGCAATTGAAATTCTGATGCCCGCCCTCTCTCCCACCATGATAGAGGGTAAAATTGCCCGCTGGCTGAAAAAGGAGGGAGATACGGTCAATAGTGGTGATGTTCTGGCCGAGATCGAAACCGATAAGGCCACAATGGAAGTAGAAGCCATTGAAGAGGGCATTTTTGGCCGCATCCTCATCCCCGAAGACCGAGGGCGTTGCAGTCAACACCCCCATCGCCATTGTCGTAGAGGAAGGGGAGGCTGTACCAGCCGCTCCCACGCCCGCTACACCCGCTACGGCTGTAGCACCTGCTGCAGTAGCTAACGCCGCGGTGACTGCTAGCGTACCGGCCTCTGCACCGGCTACGACCCCACAGGTGGCACGTCCGACCAACCGTATTGTTGCGTCCCCTCTGGCTCGCCGGATTGCCGCATCAAAAGGCGTGGACCTTGCCTCCATCAAGGGGACTGGCCCGCATGGTCGTATTGTCAAGCGGGACGTGGAAGCGGCAGAGAGCAAAGCCAGTGCCTCTCTTCCTTCCCACGCGCAAGCTGCTGCCCCCGTATCTGGTGGTGGCAGCCGCTCGGTGCCGCACACCACCATGCGCAAGGTCATTGCCCGCCGCCTGAGTGAATCCAAGGCAACCATTCCCCACTTCTATGTTTCCATGGATGTGGAGCTGGATGCTCTGATCGCGCTGCGCGCGCAACTGAACGCTCTCTCCAGTGATGAAGGCCAGGATTCCTTCAAGCTGTCAGTCAATGATATGCTGATCAAGGCTGCGGCTCTGGCACTCAAACAGGTACCAGAAGTGAACGCCTCGTTCACAGAAGACGCCATGATCTTGCACGACGATGCGGATATTTCGGTCGCAGTCTCTCTCGATGACGGGTTGATAACCCCCATCGTCCGGGCTGCCGAGCGCAAAAGCCTGAAGCAGATCAGCCAGGAAGCCAAATCCCTCGTCTCGCGCGCAAGGGCTGGTAAGCTCAAGCCAGAAGAGTTCCAGGGCGGAACATTCTCCATTTCCAACATGGGTATGTTTGGCGTCAAGGAATTTGCCGCCATTGTAAACCCGCCTCAGGCCGCCATTCTGGCCATTGCCGCAGGCAAACGCCAGCCTGTTGTGAGTGGGGATGAGATCAGGATAGCAACAGTCATGACTGTTACGCTCTCGGTCGATCACCGCGCGGTGGATGGCGCTACGGCGGCCAAATGGCTCTCGGCGTTCCGTTCCATCGTGCAGTCGCCTCTGGCTCTTGTTCTGTAACGCAGCCTCTTTCGGGAGAAATTTGGCATCATGAGCCAGACAGATTTTGACATTATTGTCATTGGTGGTGGGCCGGGCGGCTATGTTGCCGCCCTGCGCGCTGCCCAGCTTAAACTCTCCGTAGCAGTGGTGGAAGCCCAGCACCTTGGAGGTATCTGCCTGAACTGGGGATGTATCCCTACCAAGGCGCTCCTCCGCGCATCGGAGATCAACCACCTTCTGCATGACCTGCCTGCCTATGCTTCAAGGCCGAAGGAGTAAGCTTTGATTTTAAAAAAATCATTGCCCGCTCGCGCGCCGTGTCCAAGCAGTTGTCATCAGGTGTTGCCCATCTGCTGAAAAAAGCCAAGGTTCCGGTTTTTAACGGCTATGGCAAGCTGGATGGTACGCAGGCCAATGGCAGGCGTAAGGTGCTTGTCAGCCAGGACGGCGCGGCCCCGACCACCCTGACTGCCCAGCACGTTATTCTGGCCACCGGCGCGCGCGCGCGCGTCCTGCCCGGGCTGGAACCTGATGGCAAACTTATCTGGTCCTACAAGGAAGCCCTTGTGCCAGAAGATATGCCCAAACGCCTTGTTGTTATTGGCTCTGGCGCCATTGGCACCGAATTTGCATCCTTTTACCGCAATATGGGTGCGGATGTGACACTGGTAGAAGTAGCACAACGTATTCTACCCGTAGAAGACGAAGAAATCAGCCAGCTTGCCCGCAAAGCCTTTGAAAAACAGGGCATACGCATCCTGACCGGCGCCCAGGTTGGCACGTTGCAAAAAACGGCAACCGAGGTCCACATCCCTGTCACGCTTGGTGACAAGACTGAAACACTGGTGGCTGACCGGGTGATCTCTGCCGTGGGTATTGTCGGCAATGTGGAAAACATCGGCCTGGAAGGTACCAAAATTCAGGTAGACCGGACACATGTGGTCACAGACTCCCTGTGCCGTACAGGTGAACCCGGCGTTTACGCCATCGGGGATCTGGCAGGAGCGCCATGGCTGGCGCACAAAGCCAGCCATGAAGCCGTCATGTGTGTGGAGGCCATAGCCGGCAAGACAGTCCACCCCATTGACCCGACAAAAGTACCCGGATGCACCTATTGCCGCCCCCAGATTGCCTCTGTTGGTTACACGGAAGCAAAAGCCAAGGAAGCTGGCTACAAGGTGCGTGTTGGCAGGTTCCCGCTCATTGCCAATGGCAAGGCGCTGGCCATGGGTGAGCCGGACGGGCTGATCAAAACCGTATTTGACGCCCAAACAGGCGAACTCCTTGGCGCACACATGATCGGTGCCGAAGTGACGGAAATGATTCAGGGTTACGTAATCGCCCGTACAGGTGAACTGACCGAGGCAGAACTGGCGGAAACCATTTTCCCGCATCCGACCATTTCTGAATCCATGCATGAAGCTGTGCTTGCCGCCTATGATGGCGCTTTGCACTTCTAGTTCCTTTTGGGGGTAGGGAAGGGCATCAATCTCCATGGTGTGATGTACCTTCCCCCTACAGAGCCTCTTCACGCCTTGACGTGTCTGCAGGGACATTCCAGTTCTATCTGAACTCTTGGGGTAAAAATGGGCGAAGTCATGTCTACTCGTGTCGAGATCGATCATCGCAAAGGTGGCACAAGCCGGATAAGGCATCCGGAGAAAGTTCATCGGCAGGACAACCCCATTGCCCGCAAGCCGGAATGGATCCGCGTTAAAGCGCCCAACCACCCAACATACCACGAAACACGCGCACTCATGCGTGACAACAAACTTGTCACAGTGTGTGAGGAAGCCGCCTGCCCGAACATTGGGGAATGCTGGTCACAGCGCCACGCTACCATGATGATTATGGGGGAGGTCTGCACCCGTGCCTGTGCGTTCTGCAATGTCAGCACGGGCCTGCCCAAACCGCTGGACGAGGGGGAACCCGCACGTGTGGCCGAGGCCGTGGCCAAGCTGGGCCTACGTCATGTGGTCATTACCTCTGTTGACCGCGACGACCTTAGCGATGGTGGGGCTTTACACTTTGCCCATGTCATTCAGGCCATACGGGCCACATCCCCCACCACAACCATTGAAATCCTGACACCGGATTTCCTGCGCAAGGACAGAGCACTGGAGGTCGTGGTTAAGGCCCGGCCGGACGTATTCAACCATAATCTGGAAACCGTGCCCCGCCTGTACCCCACCATTCGTCCGGGTGCACGCTATTACCAGTCTATGCGTCTGCTGGACCGCGTAAAACAGCTTGATCCTTCCATTTTTACCAAATCTGGTGTGATGCTGGGCTTGGGGGAAGAAAAAATGGAACTCGCTCAGGTCATGGATGATCTGCGCATTGCAGATGTGGATTTTATTACGATGGGGCAGTATCTGCAGCCCACGGTCAAGCACGCCGCCGTTGCGCGCTTTGTCACACCCGAAGAGTTTGAGGACTACGGCACCATGGCACGCGTAAAAGGCTTTCTACAGGTCAGTGCCAGCCCTCTTACCCGTTCTTCCTACCATGCTGATACAGACTTTGCCCAACTCCGCGAAGCACGTAACAAACGCCTGAAGGAGGCTCAGTAATGCCCAAACACGCAGAGACGCGTGTTCTGCCCTATCGTCCGGACCAGATTTTTGATCTGGTTGCAGACGTTGCACACTATCCGGCCTTTTTACCCTGGTGCGTTGCCGCGCGCTTGCGCACACGTACCGAAACCGAGCTGGTAGCTGACCTGACCATTGGGTTTGGCCCGTTCCGGGAAAGTTTTACGTCGCGTGTCACACTGGAGCGCCCGACCACCATTACCGTGCGCTATGAGCGTGGCCCTTTCCGCTACCTGCGCAATGTGTGGAAGTTCATGCCCCATGCGGGCGGCTGTCAGGTCGATTTTTTTGTCGATTTCGAATTCAATTCCCGCATTCTTCAGGCGGCAATTGGGGTGGTGTTTACTGAGGCCACACGCCTGATGGTCTCCGCCTTTATCAAGCGGGCCAAGGAGGTTTATGGGCCACCAGTGCCTCTGGCGGGTTCCACGGTTGCCCTGTCCGGCCAGAACCACGCAGGCTGAGACAACGCAACACCAGTAGCAGCCAGACCACGAACAAAAGGGAGACCAGAATGCCCAGACTGTTTTGCCTGCTTCTACTGGGAAGTCTTGTGGGGAATGCTGCTCATGCGGCAGAACACAACCCGCAGCACGGACCAAAAGCATATACACCTACAGCACCAGCCGTAGTGCACAATGACCCGACAACAGAGGCGCTGAACACTCAAAGTCTGGCCGATGCACAACGGCGTATACCGGTCGCACCGCCAGTACCCCCAGCAGCACTACCGGATGGAACAATAGCCAGAGGAACCGGCGTTCTGGCCCCCGAGCTTCTGGAAGCGCCAGTTTACAACCCAGCCGACAGGCGCTGAGAGCCGCCCTACAAAGAATTCAGCCGCTCTGCCACAAGTTCAAGAGCATGGAATACGGCCTGCTCACGCACATCTGCGCGCTCACCTGCGAATATCTGCTGGTTTGTACGCGTGGCCGCACCACGCAGGGCTGTTGCAAACCAGACCAGCCCAACGGGCTTGTCTGCACTGCCGCCACCGGGACCAGCAATGCCGGAAATGGAAACGGCGATGTCCGCTGTGGCACAGGCATGCAGTGCGCCTTCAGCCATTTGCTCCACAGTGCGGGCACTCACAGCACCATGGGTTGCCAGTGTGTCTGCCTGCACACCCAGCACTGCCTGCTTCATGGCGTTGGAATAGGTTACAAAGCCGCCTTCAGTCACATCGGATGAGCCCGAAAAATGCGTCAGGGCACCGGCCAAAAGCCCGCCCGTGCAGCTTTCTGCCGTGACAACCCGCAAACCAGCGTGGCGCAACGCGTCCACAACATCTGTGGTTCGGGCTAAAAGCGCATGACTGAAAACCACAGGTTTATCCGTCATATCCAGCTCCTCGGCTCATGCCCTACGTGCCAGCACCCTGCGTAAGGCCAAAACACAACCCGCACTGGCAAAACCCGCCAGCACGTCATCCCCCATCACCCCCAGAGCATCGTGGCGCTTATCCAGCGTACCAATGGGGCCAGGCTTGGTAATATCAAACAGACGGAACAGCCCAAACGCCACAATAGGCCACAACAGACGCTGCGCGGCCTTTGGGCAGGCTCCATCATGCTGGCTATCTGGCAGACATGCCAGAAGGGCAATCCACATTCCGGCCACTTCATCAATCACGATCCAGCTGTGGTCTTCGCCTTCTCCGGCCCGGCTGGTCGCCCACCAGCCCACCAGTGTTGCTGTAACTCCTGCACATAGCAGCGCACGGGGGCGCCGCAGCAGGGGCAAGCCCACCAACAGAGCAGCAAAAGAACCAACCGTGCCCGGAGCACGGGGGGCAAGGCCGCAGCCACCAAATGTTGCTATCAGACGGGCAAGGGTCATCAGGGAGTTCCCAGTGCTTTATAAACAGTCATATTTTCCCATACACGCTGCACATAATTCCGTGTTTCGGCATAGGGTATGTTTTCTACCCAGTCGATCATCTGTTCCATGTCTGCCCCGCTGCGTGCTGGATCACCTGCAGTAGCCAGCCATTTGGCCAGTCGGGTTGGTCCACCATTATACGCAGCTGCCAGATAAGGTACGACTGGGCCAAAGCGGTCCTGAATATGCAGCAGGTAAGCCGTACCCAGTTGCATATTGTTTTGCGGATTATGCAGCCCGACAGCCGTAGCCGCAGATGACGGTACACCCGCAGCGCGCACCATATCCGCTGCAGTGGAAGGCTTGATCTGCATAAGACCAATAGCATTGGACGGACTGATGGCATCGGGGTTGAAGCTGCTTTCCTGCCGCATCAGGCCAAGCACTAACCCCTGCGGCAAAGTGCTTTGTGGCGGTGTATAGGGCAGGGGCCAGCCCGAACGCAGCATAAACACGCCATCACGCCCAGCGTGGCGCGCTATGGTCACGGCAACATCTGGCACGCCCAAACGCAACGCCATGGATGCAAGGGCCTGCCGTTGTGGCGTATCGGTCACCTGTTTTTCAAACAGGCTTAAAAAGTCGCGCGTATGTTCCCTGTCCCCCATGGACGCAAGGCGGAGTGCGGCCAGAAGCAGGTCATTCCCCGTTGGCAGAACATCTTCAGAGATATGTGGCGTTGCGCTGTCCATCTCCTTCAAAGAATGTACGATCATATCCGGAACCTGCCCGGGAGCCAGCAGGGCATTGCCTTGGCCCGCCAGAGTTGCTGCGGCCATCTGACCGTAATACGTGCCGGGAGAGGCAGCTGCCCGCTGCCAGTCTGCCTGTGCAGAGACCGTATTCCCACTAGCAGCACGCGCGCGACCGAGCCAGTAAAACCCACGGCTGCGCGTGATAAGGGAGGGAGAGAGCGTTAACTGGCGAAAAAAGTCTTCGGCCGTAGCCGTATCATGCTGCATGCGCAGGGTGATCCAGCCGCTCAGGAACACCGCATCCAGTCTGCTTTCACCATCGGTTACCGTGTCATTCGCCACGGCAAAGGCGTCCGCCGCCCGATTCTGCTGTATCAGTTCACGCGCAAGGGCATCGCGCTCACGCCAGAACAGTTTGGAACGGGTGGCTCTCTCAGCCTCAACGCCAGCCGCTTTCCACAACGCTACAGCTTCATCGTAACGCTGCTGTTTTCGCAGCCACCGGGCCTGATCCAGCACAAGCCACGGGTCGGTACGCGCGGAGGAGGGCAGGGCCTCCAGCAAAGACTGCGCTGCGGCATCGTTATTCCTTAACGCCAGCCGTGCCTGTGCCAGAGCGAGTTGGCTAGCGGACAGGTAAGGCAGTGTCTGCTGGGCGGCACTGAGTTGGCCTGTCCGTTCCTCCCGGTCAAAACGCAACCATGAACTCCGGGGTGTAAGAGCTGCCCCGAATGTGCTGGTCAGGGCGCTGGCTGCAGCGGCTGTATCGTTCCCATCCGTCCAAGCGGTCACAGCCTGAGCCGCCAGTTGCTTCTGGAGTGGCCTGTCATCCGCCAGTTGTGTGGCGCATTGTACAAGAGCGGGCGCATAGGTCAGCTTCTGGCTATGGCACAGGCGCGCGAGCACCTGAGTATCCATTTCGTTCGCCAGAGCCTGCTGCATGCGCAGCACCAGCAAGGACCAGCGTGGCCATATCCCACCAGATTGCAGAAAATCCGCATAATCCTGAGCACTGGCATGGGTGGGGCCGACAAGGCGGAGCCATGTATCCAGTCGGTCATTCAGACTGCCAGATAACGCGTGCCCCTGCACAGATGGCGCACCAGAGACAGCATTATCCGCCGGAGCGGATACCGGCTGCGCAGAGGGGCCAGAGCAGGCAGTCAGGGAAAACCCGACCAGTGATACTGCGGCGGCAAGCTGGCGCCGCCACGAAGGATAGGAGCGGATCATACCCGAGGATTCAACGGGTTTGTTACAAATGGCAAGCTCTTTTGTCGTGCGTCATGCGCCTGCCAGTCACGCCTGCGTCAGGCTCAGGACAGGTGACCCCACACCTCTCCACCACCACTGACAATCAGTTCCACGGCAACAGCCAGCACAACCAGCAGCCCCACCCAGGAAATCCATTTATAACGCTCCAGCAAGCGCGCAATCAGGGAGGCCGCAAGCCCCATAAGCACAACAGACAGCGCAAGCCCCATGACCAGAATACCCGGGTGTTCACGCGCAGCCCCGGCAACCGCCAGCACGTTATCCAGACTCATGGACAAATCTGCGATCAGGATTTTGATAATGGCCGAACGCAGGCTACCCGGAGCATTTGCCCCACCATCACCTTCCGCAGAGCCGTGCTGCATCTCGCGGTACATGCGCCAGCAGACCCATAGCAGCAGCAGGCCGCCAGCCAGTGTCAGCCCGACAATGGCAAGCAGTTTGACCGCAACAAGAGCAAGCAGCACCCTGATAACCGCAGCCAGCCCCACACCGGCCCATATGGCCTTACGCCGTTGCGCGCCACTTAGGGAGCGTACTGCCATGCCAATGACAACTGCGTTGTCTCCAGCCAGAGTAACGTCGATCAGCACAACCTGCAAAAGAGCAGCTATTGCCGGAAAACTGGCAGAATCAAATAGGCTGGCCACAGTAACTCCGATTCCAGAATACGCGTTAAGTGGGCGGAATTTCTGGCACGCGGCAGAAAATGTCAAAGTTTTCCGTATTGCGGGCAGACGACATGCATGAAATCCGCTAGAGAGACGCCACCTGTTCTGACATTCAAACTGTTCTGGTTAAGGAAATCCGCGTTATGGTGCCGCGCTATACCCGCCCCGTCATGGCCGCAATCTGGTCCCCCGAAAACCGCTATCGAATCTGGTTCGAGATCGAGGCACTGGCCTGCGAGGCTATGGCCGAGTACGGAACAGTCCCCAAGGAAGCGGCCAAAGTGGTGCGTGAAAAAGGCAATGCCGCCATGGCTGCCTTCTCCGATGCTGACCTTGCCAGAATTGACGAGATCGAAGCCGAAACCCGTCATGACGTCATTGCGTTCCTGACATGGCTGGCAGAAAAAGTGGGGCCCGAAAGCCGCTTTGTCCACCTTGGCATGACATCCTCGGACGTGCTGGACACCTGCCTTGCAGTACAGCTTGTGCAGGCAACCGACCTGCTGCTCAAGGATCTGGACGACACACTGGCCGCCCTGAAGGCACGTGCGTTTGAACACAAGCACACCCTGACCATTGGCCGCAGCCACGGCATCCATGCCGAGCCCACGTCCTTCGGGCTCAAGATCGCCGGTCATTATGCCGAGTTCGCCCGCAACAAAACCCGGCTTGAAGCCGCACGGGCAGAAATTGCCACCTGTGCCATTTCCGGCGCGGTCGGCACCTACGCCCACCTTGACCCCCGCGTGGAAGCTTATGTAGCCGAACGCCTTGGCTTGCAGGCCGAGACCGTGTCCACTCAGGTTATCCCGCGTGACCGGCATGCTGCGTTCTTCTGTGCGCTGGCAGTCATTGCAAGTGGTATTGAGCGGCTGGCAACAGAAGTCCGCCATCTCCAGCGCTCGGAAGTGCGCGAAGCGGAAGAGTTTTTCCATCCGGGGCAGAAGGGGTCCTCTGCCATGCCGCACAAGCGTAACCCGGTGCTGACCGAAAACCTGACCGGCCTTGCCCGTCTGGTCCGCGCTGCCGTTATTCCTGCTCTGGAAAACGTGGCATTGTGGCATGAGCGCGACATCAGCCATTCTTCGGTTGAACGTAACATCTGCCTGATGCCACCATTGGGCTGGACTTTGCCCTTGCCCGTCTGTCGGGCATGATCTCTAAGCTGGTTGTCTACCCGGACCGCATGGCCGCCAATATCGAAAGTCTGGGCGGTGTCGTGCACTCTGGTGAAGTGCTGCTCGCACTAGCCAAAGCAGGCCTCTCGCGCGAGGATGCTTACCGCATTGTCCAGCGCAACGCGATGGCCACATGGACCAAGCTGGGCACACCCGAAGGTCGGACATTCCGTGAAAATCTGGCTGATGACACCGAAATTTCTGGCCGTATTCCTGCCGATGTGCTGGATGCCGCCATGGACAGCCGCCAGCACCTAAAGGCGATTGACATCCAGTTTGAAAAAATCTTTGGCGAGGCAGGCCCCGCCCAGTAACAGCCCATCCGGTTTTACAGGCTGTATCCTCCACGCGGGAAGCCTGCTATGAACATGGGATGAATAAAGGGGTAAGCCGCCTGTGCGGCCCCCGGTTTTTGGGGCGGTGGCCCAACCGCCCGCACACTTTCGACAGGTAAGGATCATCATGGCCCGTCGCCGCCAGCTTTATGAAGGTAAAGCCAAAATCCTCTTTGAAGGTCCGGAGCCCGGTACCCTTGTGCAATACTTCAAGGACGATGCCACGGCTGGCAATGGCGCCAAAAGCGGTGTGATCACCGGCAAAGGCGTGCTCAACAACCGCATTAGCGAGCATCTGATGCTCCGCTTGCAGGAAATTGGCATTCCAACCCACTTTATCCGCCGGATCAACATGCGTGAGCAGCTGGTCAAGGAAGTGGAGATTATCCCGCTTGAAGTGGTGATCCGCAATGTTGCTGCTGGCAGCATTTCCAAGCGCTTCAACATCCCCGAAGGTCAGCGCCTGCCGCGCCCGATTGTCGAGTTCTATTACAAGAACGACGAACTGGGCGACCCGTTGGTGTCGGAAGATCATATTATCGCATTTGGCTGGGCCTGCCCGCATGATCTGGAAGACATGACCGGCATGGCCATGCGCGTGAACGACTTTTTGTGTGGTCTGTTCAGCGGTATCGGCATCCAGTTGGTGGATTTCAAGCTCGAATTCGGCCGCTGCTGGGAAGGTGAGGACATGCGCATTGTTCTGGCCGACGAAATTTCGCCCGATAACTGCCGCCTGTGGGACCTCCACACGAACGAAAAGCTCGACAAGGACCGCTTCCGTCGCGATCTGGGCAACGTGAAGGAAGCGTATCAGGAAGTAGCGCGGCGCATGGGCATTCTGCCCGAAAACGGCGCAGGGGGCGACATGAAGGGCCCAGAAACAGTTCAGTAACCCCTACGGGTACTTTGGGAGTTTGAGAATGAAAGTACGTGTAACCGTCATGCTGAAAGACGGCGTTCTGGACCCGCAGGGAAAGGCCATTGGTCACGCACTGCATACACTGGGCTTTGAAGGCGTGCAGGATGTGCGCGTCGGCAAGGTCATAGAGCTGGACCTGCATGGCGTGAAGGCTGAAGAAGCACACGAAAAAGCGGGCGAAATGGCACGCAACCTGCTGGCCAATCTGGTTATCGAGGATTATTCGGTCGAGGTTGTGGCATGAAGCGCCTCGCCCTGATCGCCCTTGCCGGAGCGCTGGCAGTCCCCGCTCTGGCTCAGGCACAGCGTCTGGCCCCCATGAAGGCGGGCGCGCTGGGCAAAATGTGCTCCACCACCGCCACACGCACCGCATGTGATGCGTATCTGAGCGGGCTGACGGATGGCGTAACCCTTGCCCAGATCAACGCCCATAACAGTGGCGATGCAGCAGCCCCCACGGCTTTTGCGTTCCCGCGAGCGAAGACATTGCCGCCATGCGCGCCAAGGTGCTCGCCTGGCTGAAAGCGCACTCCGACTCTCTGGCCAAGCCGGTGGGCGAGAGCGTGTTTACCGCCCTGCATGACTCTTATCCGTGTGACGTTAAAAAATGAAAGCAGCGATTGTCGTATTCCCCGGCACGAACCGGGAACGTGATATGGCCATTGCCCTGCGGCGCGTGACCGGGCAGGCCCCTCGCATGATCTGGCACCATGAGACAGATCTGAGCGGTATTGATCTGGTTGTTCTGCCCGGCGGCTTCAGCTACGGCGACTATCTGCGCTGTGGCGCCATGGCAGCGCACTCCCCCATCATGGGTGCTGTGCGCGACTTTGCAGCCAAAGGCGGCCATATCCTTGGCGTGTGCAATGGCTTTCAGATCCTGACCGAAAGCAACCTGCTGCCCGGCGCACTGCTGCGCAATGCAAACCTGCGCTTCCTCTCACAGGACTGCTATTTGCGTGTTGAGGTCGAGAACACCCCTTTTACCCGACGCTGGAAAAAGGGTGACGTCTTTCGCACACCTCTGGCCCATGGGGATGGCAACTATACCGCCGACGCCGAAGCACTGGCCGTGCTTGAAGGCGAGGGGCGGGTGGCCTTCCGTTATGCCGATGCCAAAGGCCGCGTGCAGGCAGATGATGCCGGCTCCAACCCGAACGGCAGCGTGAACAGCATTGCCGGTGTTCTAAGCGAAAACAAACGTATCTGCGGCATGATGCCCCACCCCGAGGATCTGGTTGATCCCCTTATGGGCGGTGAGGATGGTCTGCCTCTGTTTGAAGGTCTGGTGGAGGCTCTTGTCCGGTGAATAAGCCTGTAACCGTTGATGAATCCCTTGCGCGTGAATTCGGCTTAACAGCCGAGGAATACGGTCGCGTTCTGTCTATCATGGGCCGCACGCCCAGCCTGACGGAACTGGGTGTGTTCTCCGTCATGTGGTCGGAGCACTGCTCCTACAAATCTTCCCGCAAATGGCTGCGCGGCCTACCCACCAAAGCACCTTGGGTTATCCATGGTCCGGGCGAAAATGCAGGTGTGGTGGATATTGGCCAAGGTTATGCCGCCATCTTCAAGATGGAAAGCCACAACCACCCCTCCTTTATCGAGCCCTATCAGGGTGCGGCCACGGGCGTTGGCGGCATTCTGCGTGACGTGTTTACCATGGGTGCCCGCCCGGTGGCCAACCTGAACGCCCTGCGCTTTGGCACCCCGGAAAACCCGGTGACCCGCCGCATTGTGGATGGTGTGGTGCGCGGCATTGGCGGTTATGGCAACTGTGTTGGCGTACCAACCGTTGGCGGGGAAATCAACTTCCACCCGGCATATGACGGTAACCCACTGGTTAACGCCATGACCGTGGGCATTGCACGGCAGGATCGCATCTTCCTTTCTGCCGCCGCCGGTGTTGGCAATCCTGTTGTTTATGTTGGCTCACGCACGGGGCGGGACGGGATTCATGGTGCAACCATGTCCTCCGCCGAATTTGATGAGGACGCGCTTTCCAAACGTCCTACTGTACAGGTCGGCGACCCCTTCATTGAAAAGCTGCTGATTGAGGCCTGTCTGGAGCTGATGGCCACGGACGCCATTGTCGCCATTCAGGACATGGGTGCCGCAGGCCTGACCTCTTCCGCCGTGGAAATGGCTGGAAAAGGCGGGGTGGGTATTGAGCTTGATCTGGACGCAGTACCCCAGCGCGAACCCAATATGACCGCGTATGAGATGATGCTTTCCGAAAGTCAGGAACGCATGCTCATGGTTCTCCGCCCTGACCGGACGGAGCTTGCGCGTAAGATTTTTGAAAAGTGGGAACTGGACTTTGCCATTATCGGTCACCTGACCGAAACCGGGCATATTGTCATCAAGCACAAAGGGCGCTTGAGGCCGACATTCCGCTCGAACCTCTGGCGGACGAAGCCCCGGTCTATGACCGTCCATCCATCGCCCCTACGGCACCTGCCGCACTTGGCCACGTGCATGCTCCTCTCTCCCTTGATGCCATGCTGCTCCAGCTTGTGGCCTCGCCCGATCTGGCATCGCGTGCATGGGTGTGGAACCAGTATGACAGCACGGTCGGTGGGCAGACTGTCCGTCGTCCAGGTGCCGCAGATGCAGCCATTGTCAAAGTGGACGACACCCAGATCGGCCTTGCACTGACGACGGACTGCACACCACGCTACTGTCAGGCTGACCCACGCACAGGCGGGGCACAGGCTGTGGCCGAAGCATGGCGCAACATCACGGCAACTGGCGCACGCCCGCTGGCGGTGACGGACAACCTGAACTTTGGCAACCCGGAAAAGCCTGAAATCATGGGGCAGTTTATTGCTGCCCTTGAGGGGATGGGAGAAGCCTGCAAGGTTCTCGACTTCCCCATCGTCAGTGGCAACGTGTCCCTTTACAATGAAACGCGGATGCCCGATGGCACAACACAGGCGATCCTGCCCACGCCTGCCATTGGCGGACTTGGCGTTCTTGATGACGTGTCCACCGCCATTGGCCTTGGCATGCAGGCCAGCAAGGATCTGGTGCTGATAGGCACAACCAAAGGTGAACTGGGCCAGTCCATCTGGCTGCGTGAAATTCTAGGCAGGGAAGACGGAGCACCGCCGGCAGTTGATCTGGCAGCGGAAAAACGGAACGGCGATTTTGTCCGGGCTGAAATTCAGGCTGGCCAGATTACCGCATGCCATGACATTGCAGATGGCGGCATTCTGGTGGCTGCGGCCGAAATGGTCATGGCCTCTGGCATTGGCTGTGAGCTGGAGAGCCCAGATTCCGGCATCCGACCGGAAGCCTTCTGGTTTGGTGAAGATCAGGCGCGCTACCTTGTATGCGTGGACGATGCTCAGGCATTCTGCGCCCGTGCAGCACAGGCTGGAGTACCCGCACGCCTGATGGGTCGTGCAGGCGGGAATGAGTTGATTCTGCCTAGCGGAGTTACCATATCTGCTGCACGTCTCCAGTTTGCGCACGAAAGCTTTTTTCCTGCGTTGATGGATAAATAGGAAAAAGGCACAGCATCATGGCCATGTCTGCCACAGAACTTGAAGCTTACATTCTCAAGGCGTTCCCCGACGCCCAGATTAAAATTGACGATCTGGCAGGAGATGGAGACCATTACTCCTGTTCGATCGTGAGTGAAGCCTTCCGTGATGTTCCGCGCGTCAGGCAGCATCAGCTTGTTTATAATGCGCTCGAAGGACACATGGGGGGTAAGCTGCATGCGCTGGCCCTCCGCACGTCCGCACCCTGACCAGAACCGTTTTCCACACGTTCAAGGACCACAGATCATGACTGATTCCATCAAACAGACCATCCAGCACGACATTGATTCCAACCCCGTCATGCTTTTCATGAAAGGGGATGCTGATTTCCCACAGTGTGGCTTTTCTGCCCGTGTAGTGCAGATTCTCCAGCATGTTGGTGTACCGTTCAAAACAGCCAATGTTCTGGCAGATTCCACGCTGCGTCAGGGCATTAAGGACTATTCCAACTGGCCGACCATTCCCCAGCTTTACGTCAAGGGTGAATTCATCGGTGGCTGCGACATTGTGACCGAAATGTACCAGACAGGTGAACTCCAGAAATTGCTCGCAGAAAAAAATATCGCCTGCAACGCGTCTGCCTGAATTATTAGGTTGTCAGCCTGAAATTGCTTTGTATAGTTTCAGGCAGACATAAGATCAGGGGGCTAAGGTTAATGACGCGAGTTCCGTTTGTACGCGGGCTTTTTGCTCTGGCTGGTATTGGCTTGAGTGTAATGGCCTCCAGTTCTTCAGTGCATGCGGAACGTGTTCTTTCCGATCTGGAAGCTAGCAAATTAACCTTTGCCTCCCTGACTGCTCCACCACCTGTCATCCATGCACATCATATGGTACGCCGTGTAGCTGCCAATGCGCATGCAGGCCACAAGGTTATTCTGGCTTCTGCCCAACACGGCAAAATGGTGCATCTGGTCAGCTACCACCAGAGTGCGCATACCGTGTTGCATGCCAGCAAACACCACCACCGCACCTGATAAGCCACCAGAGCCGACAGCGGCTCTCTGACGGTGCTCAGTTCGCCTTTACATCTGGCGGATAATATCCTCCAGCCATTCTATGTTACCCTGAGCATCCACCATAAACAGGTCAAAGCGCAGTTCCTCATACTGCCAGTGCGGGTGGCTTTGTAGCAGACACTCAGCCGCCCTATACAGCCTTCTGGACTGGGTCGCAGAAAGGCACTCGGCTGCCCCCCGTAAAGTCTGGCGTTGTTTGACCTCTACAAAGCTGATAAGTGCGCCTTTTTGCGCAACAATATCAATTTCTCCCCGACGCGTTCTGGCGCGCTGCAATAAAATCTGCCAGCCTGCATTGCGCAGTTTCTGGCAAACTGCGTCCTCCGCAGCCAGCCCGCTCTGGTAGGATGCTGCACCTCTTACACGCCGCGCAGCAACCGGGCCAGCCGGTTTTGTAGAACACTTATGCGCTATGCTGTGGACGCCAGCCGCTTGTTGTGAAAGCATTCTCTCCACCATGCTTTTTGACCTTCAGTTTTCCACAACAGCTTTTGTTGTTGCGTGTATGCGCCTGGCTCTGGTTACCAGCGTCAGTCTGCATATTCTTCTGACAAAACGTAACACATCATCCGCCATCGGGTGGATTGGTGTGTGTGTTCTTATGCCATTCTTTGGCACTGCGCTGTACCTTATGTTTGGCATTAACCGCGTCACGCGACTTGCTAAAAAACTGGTTGGAGACAGAACAGCCCATCGGCAGGATGGAGCGGACCTCTCCTCATGGAACAGGGAGCTTGATGGTCAGTTTGCGCCACTGGCTTTGATGGTTGGCAAACTGACAACCCGCCCCGTTGTGGGCAACAACAGCATAACCTGCCTGCATGATGGGGACGGTGCCTACCCACATATGCTCAATGCCATTGAAAACGCCACAAAAAGCATTTTCCTGTGTTCCTATATTTTCCGGCATGACACCTGCGGCCAACTCTTTGCAGACAAGCTGATTGCCGCGCACAAAAGAGGGGTCCATGTGCGCGTGCTGGTTGATGGTATTGGCAGCGGTTACTTCCTGTCCCCCACCTACCGTTACCTTAAACGCGCGGGCGTTCCTTGCGCGCGCTTTATGCATTCACTCCTTCCATGGCGCATGCCTTTTCTGAACCTGAGGAACCATCGCAAAATTCTGGTTGTGGATGGCAGTATCGGCTTTATGGGCGGGCTTAATATTGCCGACGATAATCTGGTCGCGCGTAAACCCCGCAACCCCGTGTCCGACACCCATTTCCAGATCGAAGGGCCGGTTGTGCATCAACTTGCACAGGTTGCCGCGTGGGACTGGTATTTTACAACTGGAGAGCAACTGAACCGTGATCTTTTTTTGCAAGAACATGCGGGCAATGGCGCATCTCTGGCCCGTATTGTGACCGCAGGCCCGGATACGGATCTGGAAAAAATCGAATACACCATGTTGCAGGCCATCACGCTCTCGCGCAAAAGCATACGGCTCATGACCCCGTATTTTTTGCCTGGCGCGCGTTTTCTGTCCGAACTGGGGCTGGCCGCCCTGCGCGGGGTACAGGTGGATATTATTATCCCCCTCCGCAGCAATCATCGCCCGCTGGACTGGGCGTGTGCTGCCAATATTTCTCCATTGCTGGATACGGGGGTGCGTGTGTGGCACGCGAACCCGCCTTTTAACCATTCCAAGTTAATGGTGGTGGACAAGGCGTGGTCGTTTGTAGGCAGCTCCAATCTGGATATTCGCAGCCTACGCCTGAATTTTGAGATCAACATGGAAACATATGATGTGGCCATGGCTCAGATTACCGATGACTTTATATGCCAGCACCGCAACCACCGGCTCACACATTATGATCTGGACAAACGCAACAGTCTGACACGCATCCGCGATTCATTTGCCAGATTGTTCATGCCTTACCTGTAAGCAAAAATAGCCGGCTTCAAACCAATCTCTGGTTGAAGAGTCACGGCTATCGGCCGATGGTCAGAAGCAAAGACGGGAAGTACCCGCGCTTCCGAGCAGACCATGCCTTCCACCAGACAGCGGTCAAGCCGGATTGGCAGCAGATCGACCATGCGGTGGGTCGGTGCCTTTGGCCCCACATCGGCAAAACCCGGCACAAGGGTTGGCCCCACCAGATTGAAATCTCCCAAAATGGCACATGGTGCGGAGAGCAGGGATGCAATCCTGCGCAACTGCCGGCGGTTAAGCATCTGTCCATGAGAGAGATGTACGTTAGCCAGAGAAAACTGCGCGTATTCTATGATCTGGGCATGCCGCTTAACAATCGGCCCAGAAGGTATGGTGCACGCACGTGGCGGACGCGCAAAGGGCAGGCGGCTCCAGCACGCCACACCATGAATGCGCCCCGGCAGGGGGGAGCGGGCATAATGTCCACCAATAACATCTGGCAGAATATCAATTTCCACCGTGGCTTCCTGCATCAGCAGAATATCAGGCTGCTCTGCCTCAATCAGGGCGGCAACATCATGCACTGTCGCGCCCGTGCGGCGCAGCAGGTTCCAACTGATAACCTTAACACCCGGCGTATCGTTAGCCACAGCATGCCTGCGCCGCCCACGGGCAGCCAATTCTACAAAACGGGACAGACGACGCTTCATGGCCCCATGGTCCTTGTCTCATCCAGTGTGGTCCGCACTGGCTCACCTTGGGCAAACTCCATAGTCAGTGTAAAACCGATTGCAAGAAGGACCGGCCCCAGAAAAATACCCACACCACCAAATGCCAGCAACCCGCCAATAACCCCAAGCACGGTCAGCAGGTAAGGCAGCTTGGAGCCGCGCGCAATAAATAGTGGACGAATCAGATGATCCGCCCCGGAAATAAAAATAACACCATACAAGATAAGCAAAATTCCTTTGAGCTGATGGTGTGTGACAAACAGCCATACAGCTGCAGGTATCCAGACCAGCGGCGCTCCAACAGGAAAAACAGCCAAAAACGCAGCAACGCCGCCCAGAATAACCGCCTCAGCCACGCCAAACATCCACAAGCCAAGCCCGGTCAGAATACCCTGAATAATGCGGTGCCAAGAATACCATAGACCGTGCCACGTACCGTGCTGGCAATAATGGACAGGTGCCGCCCGGCCTGTGGCCCGGCAATGCGCAGCATAACGGCCTGCAGCGTGTCCCACAGGATAGAGCCACTGATCCAGAAGAAAAAAGAAATGAACAATGCCGTAACAAGGTGGAGCGCACCATTGGCCATCTGCATCAGCACGCTCAGAACCGACTGGATAATTCCCCCGGCATAAGGCCGCAACTCCGCAGCAGCGAGTTCCAGATTACGGCTCCACAACGCCCATCTGCGGTGAATATCAGGCCCAAAAACCGGCAGATTATCAAGCCAGTGGGGTAGGGGAGGCAACTGGTTGACCTGCCCGAACAGGGTTGTCAGCTGGAGCGCCCAGCGTGGACCGGATGCAACACAGGCAGAGGCAAGCAAAGCCAGCGGGAACACCACACACACGGCGCACAGTACGGTCATGATCAGGCTGGCTGCGTTGGCACCCATGCTCCGCCGCAAATACTGGAACAGAGGCCATGTCGTGTACGTCAGCACCCCCGCCCAGAGCAGGGCGGAAGAAAAAGGCACCAGCACGGCTATGCAGCCATACGCAATTCCCACCAGCAATAAAAACCGGAGAATGCGTTCAGCCGTCAATGTGTGACCATCAGTCATGCGCGCAATAAACCACGGAACGCCTTAATTTTGTATGTTCCCACAAGAACATGGCATATCGGCTTTATGATATGGCGCATTCCGCCCCGACTTTCCAGTCGGTTCCGATAAACGCTCTGTGTTGGTACATACGCCGCGGCACAAACACGTTTGCCTGTTGCCCCAGACTATGTGATCGTCTTTGACCTGCATTAAAAACATTATGGAACTTTATGGACATGTCTCCTCTCATTTCCGGCAGTTTTCTGCATACTCTTGCCAAGGATACCTCCATCCGTTTTCTGGATGCCACGACAGCCCTGCCGGGAGAGACCTTCGACCCACTAAAACGGTTTCATGCCTGCCATATTCCGGGCAGCCAGTATTTTGACATCAACGTTTTTTCAGACCCACAAAGCAGCTTGCCGCATACGGTACCGTCTGCTGCACGCTTTGCGCATCTCTTTGGCGCACTGGTATTACGCCCGAAACCCATGTGGTATTTTACGATCAGGGCAATGTGGCCTCCGCCTGCCGGGCATGGTGGATGACAAAACTGTTCGGACATGAAAAAACGCAGATCATTCATGGTGGTCTTCGCGCTTGGCAACAGCAGAACCTGCCGGTCGAACAGGGGACTGGAGCAGAGCATGCGCCACAAACCTACCATCCCAGAACAGAATATTCCCGCATAGCCGGACTGGGGGACATGCTTGAGCACGTCAGGCTGCAAAACCGCCCGATACTGGATGCGCGCAGCGCAGACCGCTTTTACGGCATGGCCCCAGAACCACGCGCAGGCGTAAAATCGGGCCATATGCCCGGTGCCCGTAACATACCCTATAAAACCGTTATGGATGAAAACGGTTTTTTCTTACCCGCAGCACAGCTTGAAACCATGTTTTTACATGCTGGTGTAACCGCCACCACGCACCCCATCACCACCTGCGGGTCCGGCATGACCGCCGCGGTGCTGAGCGTTGCGCTGGAACTGGCTGGTTTTACCTCCAACGCCCTGTATGACGGCTCCTGGGCCGAATGGGGCAGCACACCCAATACGCCCATAACAACGGATACAACCCATGACTGACCGCCGTAACGTGGATGCCGGATGGCAAAAACTGGGTACTTCCCTGACCCATGCAGGCCGTGCAGCTGCGCCCGAAGGGGGAACTTACGTCAACCTGCCGGTAGAGCGGGGCTCTACTGTCCTTTTCCCCTCCCTTCAGAGCATGAACCGCAAGGGACTGGAGCGCTATGACCACACCAGCATCTATGGTGCCATGGGCTCCCCCACCCAGCATGAGCTGGAAAAACTGATCGCACAGATTGAAGGCGGCACGGACTGCCAGATTGTCAGTTCCGGTCTTGCTGCCTGCACAACCCCCTTGCTCGCTTTTTTAAAGGCCGGTGATCACTGCCTGCTGGTGGACAGCATCTATGGCCCGACCCGCCGTTTTGCCGAGAATATGCTCCGGCGTTTTGGGGTAGATATTTCCTACTTCCCGCCCTGTGCCAGCAGAGCCGAGGTTGAGGAGTATGTTCAGCCCAATACCCGCATCATTTTTACGGAAAGTCCGGGTAGCCATACCTTTGAAGTGCAGGACATTCCCATGCTGGCAGATGTCGCCCATAGCCATGGGGCACGGCTGTTTTTGGATAATACGTGGGGGTTTGGCATTTTTGCCCCGTTTGAGCACGGGGTAGATGTTTCCATTCAGGCGCTGACCAAATATCCCGCAGGACATTCCGATGTTATTGCTGGCGCTATTACCGTAGCCGATCAGGCTAGCTGGCACATCCTGCGCGACGCTCCATCCAGCTTGGCCAGCTTGCCGGACCGGACGACTGCTGGCTGACCCTGCGCGGCCTGCGCACCATGGGGGTCCGTATGGCGCAGCAGGCACGCACAGCGCTGCACGTTGCAACATGGCTGCACGAACGCCCCGAGGTTGCACAGGTTCTGCACCCAGCTCTACCTGACTGCCCGGGCCACACTTACTGGAAGCGCGATTTTACGGGGGCAGGCAGCCTGTTTGGGGTCGTGCTGAACACCACATATACGCGCCAGAACATGGAGCACATGATTAACGCCATGCGCCTGTTTGGCATTGGTGCCTCATGGGGTGGATACGAAAGTCTGGTATTGCCGACCACAGGCGGTATCACGCGGAACTTTGGCTCCGACCAGCCGGATTCTCCTGCATTCCGTCTGCAGATCGGGCTGGAGAACACGCAGGACCTGATTGACGATCTGGAGCAGGCCTTCAACGCCCTGCACCATACGACCATCTGACACGCCTTACGTACTGGAACGGGCCCGGAATGTAGCAGCCTCGGCGATGTGCTGTGCCTCCACATCCGGGTTTTCAGCCAGATCTGCTATGCTTCTGGCGACCCGTAACAGGCGAGTGTAACCACGTGCGGAAAAACGGAAGCGCTCGGCAATGGTTTGCGCCAGTTCCTGCGCTCTGCCTGTCAGGCTGAGGATATCAAGCGGTGCTTCGGCATTTTTCCGCATGCCCTGCCGATGTGCCTGAAGTGCTCTGGCCTGAGCCACACGCCGCGCAACTGTTGCTGTATCTTCCCCACCGCCCTGCGCCATATACCCTATGGGTTCATAGGGTTGCATGGCCACATGCAGGTCAATCCGGTCCATAAGCGGGCCGGAAAGACGCGCCAGATAATCCGCTCCACAACGGGGTGCCTTGCCGCATTCACGCTCCGGGTCCCCCAGATACCCACAACGGCATGGGTTCATGGCAGCAACAAGCTGGAAGCGGGCAGGGTAGGTAACATGCACAGCTGCTCGAGCAATACTGACCTGCCCGGTCTCCAGCGGCTGGCGCAAAGCCTCCAACGCCGCGCGAGAGAACTCAGGCAATTCATCCAAAAACAACACGCCATGATGCGCCAGACTGATTTCCCCAGGGCGAGCACGCGTACCCCCGCCAACCAGTGCGGGCAGGCTGGCAGAGTGGTGCGGATCACGCACAGGGGGGCGGCGCATGGGTCTGCCATCACGCAGCAACCCGGCGGCACTATATATGCGCGAAACCGCCAGACTCTCGGGTGCCAGCAGGTCTGGCAGCAGGCCGCGCAAGCGTGATGCCAGCATGGATTTGCCTGCGCCGGGCGGACCGGACAGCAAAAGGGAGTGCCCGCCTGCGGCAGCAATTTCCAGCGCACGACGCCCGATTTCCATGCCTTTTATATCAGCCAGATCAGGCTCGGCGGGGGCATCATCAACATCGGGAGTATTGGAAAAAACGGGGCCAGAGAGAATTTGCAGGCCCGTAAAATGGTTAATCAGCGACAAAAGGTCTACGGCAGCCAGAATGGCAATGTCCCCACCGCACAGAGCTTCCTCGCCCTGAGCCGCAGGGCAGACAATGCCCAGCTCCATGGATGCGGCCTCAAGCGAGGCTGACAGCACACCAGAAACCGGATTAAGCCGCCCGTCGAGCGAGAGCTCGCCAAGGGCTGCATAGCGCCCCACTTCTTCTCCGGGAATAACCCCCATGGCGGCCAGCAGGGCCAGCGCAATGGGCAGGTCAAAGTGCGATCCTTCCTTGGGAAGGTCCGCCGGCACCAAATTTACCACAATACGCTTTGCGGGCAGCGCCAGCCCGATGGAGGTCAAGGCCGCCCGCACACGCTCGCGCGCTTCGGCTACGGCCTTGTCTGGTAGCCCCACAACCAGAAATGCAGGCAGACCAGAAGATATCTGAACCTCAACCCATACGGGTCGTGCCTCGATACCCGAAAATGCAAAGCTGCGGATGCGGGAGTAAATCATTCCCACTCTCCGCAGCCCATGCTTAACGGCCTTTGTAAATCAGACGGGCACGCACTGTGCCATCCAGTTCACGCAGGGCCTTGAGCAGACGATCATCCAGATCGGTATCACCACCTGTATCCGCTTCAATCACCACGTAGCCAATTTCCCCATCCGTCTGGAGGAACTGGGCGGTCACATTGCAGGTCTCACGCAGGAAGATTTCATTGAGCTTCATCATAACACCGGGGATGTTATGATGCGCGTGCATGAAGCGCGTCCCACGCGGGCTTTGTGGCAGTTGCACGCCGGGGAAGTTGACGGCACCAAAG
Source organism: Acetobacter okinawensis JCM 25146 (assembly GCF_000613865.1). Lineage (GTDB taxonomy): Bacteria > Pseudomonadota > Alphaproteobacteria > Acetobacterales > Acetobacteraceae > Acetobacter > Acetobacter okinawensis. The sequence continues at coordinate 188,479 of NZ_BAJU01000001.1, read as the reverse complement.
GTGGAGCCAACATCCGAATATTCCACCAGCTTGCGGGCCACTTCCACGCCAATGCGTTCCTGAGCTTCTGCCGTGGAACCACCGATGTGCGGGGTGAGGATGACGTTATCAAGCCCCATGATCGGGGTAGAAAGCAGATCCCCCGGACCTTTGGGTTCTTTGGGGAACACGTCAATCGCGGCACCAAGCAGGTGGCCACTTTCCAGCGCTTTGGCCAGCGCGTCCAGATCCACCACATTGCCGCGCGCGTTGTTGATGAGGAAGGAGCCCTTCTTCATCTTGGCAATCTGCTCGGCCCCCATCAGATTGGCTGTGGTTGGCAACTGGGGAACATGCAGACTGACCACATCGCTCTGGGCCAGCAGGTCATCCAACGTGTCTACCGGCATGGCGTTACCATGACCCAGTTTGTCCACTACATCGTAATAAGCCACGCGCATGCCAAAAGCTTCTGCCAGCACGGACAACTGCGAGCCGATGGAGCCGTAACCAATAATACCAAGGGTTTTGCCACGCACTTCCCAGCTATTGGCTGCTGACTTGGTCCATGCCCCTTTATGGCACTCGACCGAGCGGGGGAAAATGCGGCGCATCAGCATAACAATCTCGCCCATGACCAGTTCGGCCACGGAACGCGTGTTGCTGTAAGGCGCGTTGAAAACAGGGATCCCGTTCAGGCGTGCCGTTTCCAGATCGACCTGATTGGTGCCAATGCAAAAACAGCCGATGGCCATAAGGCGGTCCGCACCTTCAATGACCTCTTTGGTCAATTGCGTGCGCGAGCGGATGCCGACAATATGCACACCTTCCAGCGCCTGTTTGAGCGCATCGCCCTCGAGTGCCCCTTTATGGCGTACGACATTCTCGTAACCACAGGCCTTCAGAAGGGCGACGGCACTATCGTGGATACCCTCCAGCAGAAGAATACGGATCTTGTCCTTGGAGAGGGACAGGTGCGTGCTCGTGCTCATTTGGACTGACCATCGCTGTTGTACCGAAGCGCAGACCTATCGCAAAACTGGACCAATGCATAGTCTGCGCGCCCAAATTTGCCGATATGCCCTATATAAATCTTACTGTTCCGCCCGCAGTATCCCTACAGCCTGACTGTGCAGGGAGGCAGAACCCGCAGCAAGAACCGTACGGTCACCATCAAGCCGTAAAGGGGAGCCATCCCATGCGCTCATGACACCACCGGCACCGTGTACAATCGGCACAAGTGCGCCCCAGTCCCACGGGTTCATGTCACATTCGGCGATCAGATCAATCTGCCCGATAGCGAGCAGACCATAGGCGTAACAGTCTCCGCCCCATGTCATCCGGCGTGCATTTTGCTTGAGCTGTCGCCAGCGGTCATGGGGAGCAAGTTCAAGCATTTCGGGCGATGTGCAGGACATCTCAGCATCCTCCAGCGCCACACCCTGCCGGGTCAGGGCAGTTCCCCCCAAAGGTGAGGTAAAGAGTGTCTGCCGCCCCTTAACCCCCAGCCAGCGCTCCTGCAGAACTGGCTGGTCCAGAACCCCCAGTATGGGCTCACCTTTGTAAAAAAGGGCGATCAGGGTGCCAAACAACGGACGTCCGGTTACAAACGCACGTGTGCCATCCACCGGGTCCAGCAACCACTGGTAGTCCGCACCGGCATTATCCTGACCAAACTCCTCCCCGAACACGCCGTGGTCGGGGAGGCGTTCAGCCAGTATGGCGCGCATCACCCGCTCGGCACTCCGGTCTGCTACCGTCACCGGGCTTGCGTCCTGCTTGCTGTCCACATTCACACCACGCCGGAACCATGGCCGCACAACACTTTGCGCCGCATCCGCCAGCATGGTGGCGACATCCACAAATTGGTCAATTCCCGACAGGCTCATCGGTTCTCTCCTGTTATTGGCGTGGGGGAGGGGGTGTGTAGCGTATGCAGGTAAGCAATTGCATCGGCTCTATCCTGCGGGTCAGGCAAACCGGCAAAAGACATGCGTGTACCCGCAGCATAACGGGCAGGAGACGTCAGCCAGTCGGACAGCCTCTGATCATCCCAGACCTGAGCACCATGCTGGCGCAACGCGGCAGAATAAGCATAGCCGGGAAGGGAGGCGACAGTACGGCCGACCACATCAGCCAGAACAGGCCCCGCACCCTCTCCTCCAGCGGCAAGGGCGTGGCATTGCGCGCAGATATGGCGCACCAGCTGCCCACCATGGGCAGAACTGGCACGCACCATAAACGGCGCAATGGTGACTGCCTGCTGGTCAGGAAGCCGGAAAGCCAGCGTGGCAGGTGCTGTATCCGGCACAACGGAGCCGGCCACCGCCAGTGCGCCCCCCATGGCAACAGCGCTCAGCAGAACCGAGACCGCCACCCTGTTCACGAACCTGCCATCCATCCGCACGACCGCCCTGTTTATCACTGGTTGCGTTTGCAGTGCAGCTTTTCTAGACTGCCCGGCGCTTTTCCACGGCTATAAGCCGCGCTGTCTTTTGGAGCAAGCTGATCCATGCCGCCCCTTGTTGTCATCCCCGCCAGACTTGCCTCTACAAGGCTCCCCGGCAAGCCTCTGGCCGACATAGCCGGACGCCCCATGATCGTGCATGTGCTTGAAGCCGCGCTTAAAGCCGACATTGGCCCTGTGGTGGTTGCATCCGCTGACACAGAGATATGTCAGGCCGTGACCGCCGCCAAAGGAACAGCCGTGCTGACCGATGCAGACCTGCCATCTGGCTCGGACCGGGTGTGGCAGGCTGTGCAGAGTATTGACCCGCGCGGGCAGTACAGCACCATCATCAACCTACAGGGGGATCTACCTACGCTTGCACCACAGACCTTGCATGAGGTTAGCAAGGTCATGAACAACCCGGCGTTTGACATAGGCACCCTTGTTGCGCCCATTACCTCGGAAGAAGAGAAAAACGCATCTTCCGTAGTCAAGGTCGCCTGCCATTTTGCACCTGACGCGCAACAAACCCCAGCCCTTTATTTTTCCCGCCAACCCATTCCATGGGGGCCGGGGCCCCTATGGCACCATGTGGGCCTGTATGGCTGGCGGCGCACCGCTCTTGCGCGCTTTGTCCAACTCCCTCCGTCCGGGTTGGAAAAACGCGAAAGTCTGGAACAACTCCGTGCGCTGGAAAATGGTATGCGCATTGGTTGTGCACGTATTGCAATCGCGCCATTTGGGGTTGATACACCACAGGATCTGGAACGGGCACGCCGCCTGCTTGGAGCATAAAGGCCATGATGGACAAAGTTATCGCCTTTCAGGGCATGCATGGAGCCTACTCCGATATGGCCTGCCGCGCAGCACGCCCGGGCTGGACAACACTGCCATGCCACAGTTTTGCAGACGCCATAGATGCCGTTCATACCGGACGTGCAGAACAGGCCATGCTGGCGTGCGAGAACAGTCTGGCAGGCCGTGTGCCAGACATTCATTCGCTCCTCCCCGCATCGGGGCTGCATATTATTGGCGAACATTTCCAGCGTGTTGAACACTGCCTGCTGGTTGTGCCGGGCACCCGCATGGAGCAGATCCGCCGTGTGCATACGCACCCCGTTGCCATGGCCCAGATACGCAATCTGCTCAAAAACCATAACCTGACCCCGGTCACGGAATTTGACACAGCAGGGGCTGCAGAACTGGTGGCGCTCTGGCAAAAGCCCGAAGAGGCCGCAGTTGCCTCCGCCTTGGCCGCAGAACTGTATGGGCTGGAAATTCTACAACGCAATGTGGAAGATGCCTCCCACAACACCACGCGCTTTTACATTACCGCCCGCACGCCCCAAGAGCCTGAGCCCAACACGCCACACACCATGACCACGCTGCTATTCAGCGTGCAAAACAGCCCCGGCGCCCTCTATAAGGTACTAGGGGGATTTGCCACCAACGGCGTAAACATGACCCGGCTGGAAAGCTACATGACGGGTGAAACATTTGCCGCCACACGTTTTTTGATGGATGTAGAAGGCCACCCCAGCGATTCCCATCTGGGCAAAGCTCTGGCGGAACTTGAATTTTTCTCCAAAAACGCCACAATTCTGGGCGTGTATCAACAATCGCCCTTCCGGCGCTATGCCGCCACCCAAGGGCAGGACACGCCACACTCCACTCCCGCAGATGCCATTCCAGGATAAGTGACTGCCCCATGCCTCATACATTCTTCTCCGGCTCCATCACTGCACTCATCACCCGATGAACCGGGACGGCAGCCTGGATTTTGTCTCGTTTGAAAAACTGGTGGACTGGCAGATCAAGGAGGGCACCTCCGGGCTGTGTGCCGTAGGCACAACGGGGGAAAGCCCCACACTCTCCCACAGCGAGCACCATGAGGTTGTGGAACGCACCATAAAAGTTGCCAATGGTCGTGTGCCGGTTATTGCGGGGGCAGGCTCCAACAGCACGTCCGAAGCTGTTGACCTTGCCCGCCATGCGGAACAGGCTGGGGCCTCGGCAGCGCTGGTGGTCGCTCCCTATTACAACAAGCCCACGCAGGAAGGGCTGTACCGGCACTTCATGACCATAGCTGATGCGGTTTCCATTCCGGTTATTTTGTACAACATTCCGGGCCGCTCCATTGTTGACATCAGCGTGGAAACCACAGCCAGGCTCGCAAAGCATGCCAATATTCTGGGGGTAAAGGACGCAACAGCAAATCTGTTCCGTCCCCTTCAGGTCCGTCAGGCCGTGGACAAGCCCTTTAACCAGCTTTCTGGTGAAGATGGTACGGCCGTGGCTTTTCTGGCCGCAGGCGGAGATGGCTGCATTAGCGTGACCTCCAACATTGCTCCCGCTCTTTGCGCTGCCGTACAGGCCGCATGGAAAGCAGGGCAGGCACAGGACGCAATTGCCATTCAGGACCGCCTGACCCCGCTCCATGACACGCTGTTCTGCGAGAGCAACCCCGCTCCGGCCAAATATGCCGCCAGCCTGCTGGGACTGGCAGGCGAGACCTGCCGCCTACCACTTGCCCCGCTAACCGATGCGTCCCGCCAGAAAGTCCGGCAAGCGCTGGTTGATGTCGGGCTTCTGGGCTGATCATGTCTGGAAAATCCACCAAAAGCACCATGATCTCCCATGGTATGGTCGCGCAAAATCGCAAAGCGCGCTTCAACTATACCATAAAGGAAACTGTAGAAGCCGGGCTTGTGCTCAAAGGGCCGGAAGTTAAAAGCCTGCGCCTTGGTCGTGCGACGATTGGCGAAGCTTTTGCAGGTGAACGCAACGGTGAACTCTGGCTGTTTAACAGCTATATCCCAGAGTATCAGGGCGGGGTTCTCTCACGCTTTGACTCGCGCGCACCTCGTAAATTGCTCATGCACCGCAAACAGGCGCAAAAATTTATGGGGGCAATTGCCAAGCAGGGGGCAACCCTTGTGCCGCTGGACATCCACTTTAATGACCGGGGACTGGCCAAAGTAACCCTTGGTCTGGGTGTTGGCAAAAAAAGCGTTGATAAACGCCAGGCAGTAGCCGACAGGGACTGGCAGCGCGACAAAGCCCGTCTGATCCGTAACAAGGGCAAGGGCGACTACTAACCCCCAAGCCCAGCCCATATAACGAAACTCTTTATGGCTTACATGAGCAGTCATAAAAAAGCCTCGGTCATCAAGACCGAGGCTTTTTTCTAACGTACCGCTAAAAAGCAGTGCCTCAGGCAGAGGTCACTTCAGCAGCTTCCGGACCTTTCTGGCCCTGAACAACCTTAACGTTCACGCCTTGGCCTTCGTTCAGACCCGGCAGACCGGAGCGTTCCAATGCGGATGCGTGAATGAAGATGTCCTTGCCGCCACCTTCAGGCGTGATGAAGCCAAAGCCTTTAACAGCGTTGTACCACTTAACGGTACCGCGCGTGTCTTCAGCGTCGGACAGATCAGGAGCAGGACGTGCAGCAGGACGTGCGCCAAAACCGGGGCGACCACCAGCAGGGCTACGCGGACGTTCCGGCTGAGCCGTGCTTTCGTCAACAGAGATGACTTCAGCGACCTGACGACCCTTGGGGCCCTGACCGATACGCACAACCAGAGTTGCGCCAGGGTTTACGCCCTGAACACCAGCCTGAGACAGCGCATTGGCGTGCAGGAACACATCGCCCGATCCATCAGCGAGTTCGACAAAGCCGAAACCTTTTTCGCCATTGAACCACTTGACGGACGCGCCCACTTCCGGGCCGGAAGCGATAACCTGCGGACCACCAGCGGGCCGACGCGGAGCAAAGCCACCACGGTCACCACCGCCACCACCGTAAGCGGGGCGTTCACCGAAAGAAGGCATCGACATATAGTCGTCATCAAATCCGCCGCGGCGAGGAGAACGGGGGCTGCGGTCGGTCCTGTTACTTTTCAACGGTCTTGATCCTGGAGTGCGGAGAAGACAGATTCTTCTCCGGATATTGAAAAACGGGCAAACTGCCAGAATGGGTTGACAGGTTTACGTGCTTTGAACAAAAAGCCCATCATTCCCCCTCCTGAATATTGCAAACATGCCCAACGCATGCGTAGCACAGTCATTACCGTGCCGCTACAGCAAAGCATGAAAACCGCGCCCGCTTCACGCACTTTTCTTCGTTTCACAAATTTGTGATGCCGCGCCCCTTTCTCACGCTCCGGGGCGTCCAATCCTGCGTGCAAAGCAGCCACAAAACACAACTTACAAGCGATCAGATCAACCAACCACGCAAACTATAGTTTAAAACACGCGAGCAAAGGGGCGAGGAGAGCACTCCCCTCTGCAAGCGAGACAACACTCCAGCCATAACAATTCCCGATGACATGACACATCCCTGCTTATGCCACGCTATAAACAGTGGAGAGGGAAGAGCATCCACGTCAGCCTTCATTTACGCCGCCACGCATATGTTCCGACAGCTTTGGTACCGACACAAAAACGTGGTTCTGTTTATTTAAGACGCACATGCGGGCGTACGGTGACGCGAAAATATGCTCATTTTTTAATCATTCGCACCGTAATTGTGCATAATTTCCTGACAAAATCGACTGCTTTGTGTTTTTTTCGCCACTACCCTCTCAACCTGCCCTTTTATGAGGCGGGAGACCTCTCTTTCCTGTAGCGCGGCACGAACTTTCCCCCTTACTCTCAAATTCAGAAAGAGCCACCGGGTTTGAGTAGGGGATACAGAACTTATGCTGCGCCAGTCGGAAACACAGAACACCTGTCAGGTCATCCCGTTCCAGATGGAAATCATGTGCCGTCACCGTGATTATCTGGATCGCTGGATTGCAGCCAGCCAGCCCATGGGTATCTGCGATGCCGATATCTTCCCTTCGGAAGAAAAACAGGCAGGTGTTTCCTCCGGCTATGTTCTGATCTGGGTGCGTGAGACCTCCAACCCGGCCTACAAGGTTTATTCCCGCGGCAACCGCTGGATTGTTATGGATGCCGTGCGCGACAATACGCTGGGCCAGTTCGCATCTTTTGCTGACGCCCTGAACATGATCCGCCCGGTTCTGCCGGTAAAACAGGGCATTGTCGCAGCCTGATTACTGCCCCCAAACCATATTGTTCTGGTGCTTTTGGCCGTCATTCCCACCCCGGGGATGACGGCTTTTCTTTATCCCACTCACCATAAAAATACCCGGCAACACCAAATATTTCCATTTGAGGGATTGCCACTGCACTTTGCCGTGCGGCAAGGACAGGGCTAAGACCTTGCTGTCCCGACCGATCCAGAGGAACCCGAAATGACATCCCTGACACTCGCCTATCCTGATTCCACAATTCATGAGGCGACGGCAGCCACCATCATTCGGGTTCTAGAAGCCAACGACATTGAGCCTGAAATTGTAACAGGCCCCAAAGAGGCTCTGGCCGACCTGCTTCATAAAGGCGAAATTGATATCTACGTTGCAGCATGGCTACCCGAAGAGGACGCAAGCCTGCTTTCCCCCGGCATTACGCAACTGGGCAACCTGTTCCGGCCAGAAGCCTGCTGCTGCATTTCGGACGAGAACAGCCCCATCACATCGCTAGCTGAGCTGGCCCAGAACGGGGCGGCTGTCAGCCGGACGATTATTACCCCCCAGTCTCTGGAAAAGCGTATGCAGCATGTGCTGGATGCCTATTCTCTGGCTGACGCTGGTTTTACGCTTGAAGTTCTGCCGGACGAGGCAGCTTTGGCCCGGCTTAATGCTGCCCTTGCTGCGGATACACCCAGCCTTATGCCGCTCTTCCAGCCGTGCTTCCTGTTCCACCAAGGTGGACTGCGCATCCTCAATGATCCCAAAAAAGCAATGGGAGAAGAGCAGGAAGCCACGCTCCTTCTGCGCGCAGGAGTGCGTGATGAACTGGAGACAGACCTGCTGGATGAACTGGATGAACTGATGCTCAGCGCCAAGATCATCAGCGCCATGGATTACGCCATGCGTGTTGAAGGCATGAGCGCAGACGAGGCTGCCGAAGCATGGCAGCGCGGCAAACTCTTGCCCCGCTAAAGGTTGCAAAGCCCATGACAGCCACCCCGACAGATGATCGTGACGCTGGACTAGCCGCCCAGTACGAGGCTTATCCATACCCCGAGCGCAATCCGCAGGACGAAACGCGGCGCCTGTTTATTGGCAGCCCCAGCCATCTGCGCGAAGTGGATTATTGGGTTTTTGGCGCCCAACGCCCCCGTAGCAAATCCATGCGGGTTCTGGTCGCCGGGTGCGGTACGGGGGATGGCGCAATCATGCTGGCCACCCAGTTGGCACGGGCAGATCGCCCGGCGGAAGTTGTCTGCCTGGATCGCTCAACCAAGGCGCTCTCCATTGCGCAGGCACGGGCCCAAACCCGCAAACTGGACAATATCCGCTTTATTGAGGGCTCTCTTAACGAACTCGATGCCTTAGAACTGGGCCTGTTCGACTACATCGACTGTTGCGGTGTGCTGCACCATCTACCTGACCCGGCAGCAGCCTTACAAACTCTGGAACGCCACCTGACTCCCGGCGGGGGCATGGGGCTTATGGTCTACGCGCCCTTTGGTCGCACCGGCGTATATATGCTGCAAGATGCGCTGGAAAAACTGGCCCCGCTGACCCAATCGCCCGAAGAACGACTTGATGTCGCGCGCCGCGTCATGCGCACACTCCCTGCTACCGCATGGCTGCGCCAGAATGGTAATTTTGGCGACCACCTGTCCGGCGGAGATGCAGGATTGTATGATCTGCTACTCAACCCGAGGGACAGAGCTTACACCATTACCGACTTTCTGGCCCTGCTGGATCAGGCCGGCTTGGAACCTGCCGCACTGATGGAACCAGCCCGGTACGACCCAGCACTCTTCCTGCCTGACCCACGCCTGCGTGCGCGCCTTGCGACGCTACCGTGGCAGGAGCAGGCGGCCATTGCGGAGGACCTTGCTGGCAACATGGCAACTCATGTAGCCTATGTTGTGCGCAAACATGCGGGGCTCACCAAGCCTGATCCACTAGCCCCGAATGCCGTACCCATTATGCGCGAAATTCCGGGGGCAGAGCTGGCCAAGCAGATGACGCCAGACAACATGCTGCCTTTTGCTTTTGGTACTCTGGTCGTACCCATCCCCCTCCCTCCGCAGGCACGTGGCATTCTTCCCCTGATTGATGGAGAACGCACGCTGGGCGAGCTGGCTGCGATTCTGGCCACTCGCGGTGTTAATGCAGAAAAGTTCAGGCATGTCTGGCAAGAGAGCTTCTATATTCTTGAACGCCTGAACCGTGTTCTGCTCCGCTCACCAGCCTGAGCGCACATACGACGCGCATGCAGGTCAATAACCCGGAGCCAGTTATAATTTTTGGGGCTGCCCTGCTCCCCGATGGCCAGCCGACACCAGCACTACGCGCACGCATACACTCTGCTCTGGCCTATGGGGCAAAACGGCAGGTTACGTACATTGTTACCGGCGGTGTCCCGCAAAGCGGCCTGACGGAAGCAGCCGTCATGGCCCGCCTGCTCCACAGCGCCGGAGTGCCTGAATGGCAGATCGTCGCTGAAAGCAGCGCGACCGACACATTTGATTCCATTGTTCTATGCTCCGCCATTCTCAAGCGCCTTGGCATTGCCCTCAACACGCCGGTGGCCATGGTAACAAGCCCATACCATGTACCTCGCTGTTTTTTGCTTTTACGTCTAGCCGGGTGGCAGGCCCACGCCATTCCATTTGTCCAGCATACTCAACGCCCCATGCGCCTACGCACAAAGCTGCACCGCATCGCGCACGAAACCCTTGCAATTCCGTGGGATGCACTCCTCGTTCTGGTCTGGCGTATTGTGCCGCGCTAACGCAGGCCCTATTCTGCACCCAATGGTTTTTTTCTGCCATTCCTGACAATTGACCTGCCTTTGGGCATCGTTTTTGAAACAGTGAGTATCATGGCCGTTTACGCATTTACTTTTCCCGGACAAGGCAGCCAGTCCGTTGGCATGGGGCAGGAGCTTGCCGCTGCTTTTCCCGCAGCACGTGCAGTTTTTCAGGAAGTTGACGATGCTCTGGGTGAACATCTGTCAAAAACGATTTTTGAAGGCCCACTTGAAACCCTGACCAGCACCGAAAATGCCCAGCCTGCTCTTATGGCCGTATCCATGGCGGTTCTGCGCGTACTTGAGCTTGATGGCGGGCTTGATCTGGCGGGGCGCGTTAGCCTGCTGGCCGGGCATTCTTTAGGGGAATATGCGGCACTTGCCGCAGGCCGCTCCTTTGATGTTGCACAGGCAGCCAAGCTGCTGCGTCTGCGCGGGCAGGCCATGCAGCGCGCGGTTCCTGCCGGGGAGGGCGGCATGGCCGCACTGATTGGCGTAACACTTGCACAGGCGGAAGAAATCTGCACCCGCGCCAGCGCAGAAGGCAGCACCGAAATTGCCAATGACAATGGCGGTGGTCAGATTGTTATTTCCGGCAAAATGGCCGGGATTGATGCCGCAATTAACATTGCCAAGGAAATGGGCATCAAGCGCGCACTCAAGCTCCCGGTTTCAGCCCCTTTCCATTCCTCGCTCATGAAGCCAGCTGAAGACGTCATGGCCGAAGCACTGGCCAAAGCGACATTGCAACACCTGTTGTGCCGGTTGTTGCCAATGTTACAGCCGAGCGTGAGAGCGATGCCGATACGATTCGCCTTAATCTGGTCCAGCAGGTCACAGGTCGTGTGCGCTGGCGCGAAAGTGTAGCGACCATGACCGGTCTGGGTGTTGATACGTTTGTGGAAATCGGGGCAGGCAAGGTTCTATCCGGTCTGGTGCGGCGTATTGACCCCGAAGTTTCGGCCCTGTCCATCGGCACTCCGGCCGATGTCGAAGCCTTTCTCAAATCCCTTTAAAACAGGATAGCCAACCATGTTCCGACTGGATGGAAAAACAGCACTTGTCACCGGTGCGTCCGGTGGCATTGGCAGCGCCATTGCCAGAACCCTGCATGCTCAGGGGGCCAAGGTCGTGCTGTCTGGCACGCGCGAAGCGGTTATCCGCGAACTGGCAGAAGAGCTGGGGGAGGGGGCATTCCATGCTGCCGCCAACCTGAGCGAGCCGCCCGAAGCGGATGCCCTGATCGCCCGGGCCGAAGAAGTTGCCGGTGCCCCCTTGGACATTCTGGTCAACAACGCAGGTCTGACGCGGGACACACTGGCCCTGCGCATGAAGGACGAGGACTGGAATCAGGTTCTCAATGTTGATCTTGCCGCGCCGTTCCGCCTGTGCCGTGCGACCCTCAAAGGTATGCTGCGCCGCCGTGCGGGCCGCATTATCAACATTGCGTCTGTTATTGGCACCACCGGCAATGCAGGGCAGGCCAACTATGCTGCTGCCAAAGCCGGCATGGTAGGGATGAGCAAATCTCTGGCGCAGGAGGCAGGCTCGCGTGGAGTGACCGTTAACGTTGTGGCCCCCGGCTTTATTGTCACCCCGATGACCGACGTGCTGCCTGATGCACAGAAGGAAAAACTTCTTTCCTCCATCCCCCTTGCACGCCTGGGCCAGCCGGAGGACGTTGCCTCTGCCGTGCTATACCTTGCATCGGACGAGGCGAAGTGGGTTACGGGCGCCACACTGCACGTCAACGGCGGCATGGTCATGGCCTGAGCACACGAAAAGCAGAGCACCACCAGAACAGGTGGTGCAAAATGCTTCAAGATGTGCCACACATGCTGCGCAACCATGCTGTTTTTGGCTTACCACAGATGTATTTGTCGGGTTTGCCTTGGCGTGGAGAGATAAAACGTGCTAATCGCGCGCAATACCTGAGCTGCTGGACCGGAAACGGGAGGGTGTTTGCCTCCCAGTTCTCTGCCAGCATCAAGGTCCGTCGCGGATAAAACACCTGAACAACCTGCCTTTTTTGGTAGGCAGGCATATGGGATAGAAAGACAGATGAGCGAAATCGCTGATAAGGTTAAGAAAATCGTGGTCGAGCATCTCGGCGTTGAGGAAAGCAAAGTGACACCGGAAGCGTCGTTCATCGACGATCTGGGCGCTGACAGCCTTGACACCGTTGAGCTGGTGATGGCGTTTGAAGAAGCCTTCAATGTCGAAATCCCCGAAGATGCCGCTGAAAAAATCACCACGGTGAAAGACGCCATCGATTACATTGAAAAGCAGAAAGCAGCCTGATTTCAGGCCATCTGCCTTAAATTACAGGACTATGGTCCTCAGATGGCTGAGGGACCAGATATGTGTCGAATGGGGAGCGGGCTGGTTTGTTGCTTTCGGCCGGAATGAATTCTGGACGGAGACGCGTTGTCGTCACCGGCATGGGCATCGTCGGGCCTCTCGGCCTCGGTGTCGAAAACGTATGGTCACGTCTGATCGCAGGCGAGAACGGGATTGGTAAAATCTCGCAGTTCGATGCGAGTGACCTCCCGGCGCAGGTCGCGGGGGAAGTCCCTGAGGGACCGCGCGAGGAAGGTAAGCTCACACTCTCCGAGTGGGTGCCAACCAAAGACCAGCGCAAGATGGACCGCTTTATCCATATGGGTCTGGTGGCAGCAACTGAAGCTGTCGAAGACTCCGGCTGGAAACCCCAGACCGAGGAAGAGAAATGCCGTACCGGCGTTATGATCGGTTCGGGCATTGGTGGCCTTCAGACCATATATGACGCCTCCATTACGGTGCATGAAGGACGTGCAAAGCGGCTGTCGCCCTTTTTCATTCCTTCCGCCCTGATCAATCTTGTATCCGGGCATGTCTCCATCAAATACGGTTTTCAGGGGCCCAACCATTCGGTTGTAACCGCCTGCGCAACCGGCGTTCACGCCATTGGCGATGCAGCACGCCTGATTATGTTTGGTGATGCCGACGTCATGGTCGCAGGTGGTGCAGAAGCAACCGTATGCCCGCTGGGTATTGCCGGTTTCTGCTCTGCACGTGCGCTTTCCACCGGTTTTAACGCCACGCCGCAGCAGGCTTCCCGCCCGTGGGACAAGGACCGTGATGGTTTTGTCATGGGGGAAGGCTCTGGCATTGTCGTGCTCGAGGAATACGAGCACGCCAAAGCGCGCGGTGCCAAAATTTATGGCGAAATCATTGGTTATGGCATGTCTGGTGATGCCTACCATATTACCGCCCCCTCCGAAGGCCACTATGGTGCTTACCGTGCCATGCGCTCCGCATTGCAAAGTGCGGGCCTGACGACGGCTGACATTAACTATGTCAATGCCCACGGCACATCCACCATGGCTGACGATCTGGAGCTTGAGGCTGTAGAACGGCTTTTTGGTGATGATGCCAAAAAGCTGGCCATGTCCTCCACCAAATCCGCAACTGGGCATTTGCTCGGAGCGGCTGGTGCGGTGGAAGCCATCTTCTCCATCCTTGCCATCCGGGACAATGTGGCTCCCCCAACGCTGAATCTGGACAACCCGTCCCGTGAGAGCGTGATTGACCGTGTGGCACACACGGCGCAGCAGCGTCCGATCAATGTTGCACTGTCCAACAGCTTCGGCTTTGGTGGCACCAACGCCAGCCTGATCGTGCGTGGCGTCTAAACGCAAAAAGCAGCCCTCCACCCCCTCAGGCCACAGCAAACTTAATCGTTTTCTCAAGTGGTCAGGGGGCGGGGTTTTTATCCTTCTGGCAGGCGCAGGGCTAACCGCCTTTATGGGCTGGCAAAGCTACCTCCAGCCCGGCCCCTTATCCACCGATCAGGATATTGTGGTCCCCCACGGGAGCTACACCTCCACTTTGGACGCATTGCAAAATGCAGGCGTTGTGCTACCCGGCTGGTGGAATACTCAAATATTTTTAAGCGCTCTTGCCCTGACTCGTCAGGACGGGCAAATCCATGCGGCGGAACTGCATTTTCCTGCCCATGTCTCCATTAAACAGACATTATGGATATTGCGGCACGGAAAGCCCGTGCAACACAAGATCACCATTCCCGAAGGCATGACAGCCTGGCAGGTTCAGGCCCTATTGGCGGCCACCCCTTTACTAACCGGGGAGACCCCGCTGCCTGCTGAAGGGAGCACACTCCCCCAGACCTATACCTACGTACGGAACAGCTCCCGCAAGGAATTGCTCACCCATATGCAGGCTGCCATGACGCAGACACTCAAACAGATCTGGACAGAGCGTGACCCCGACCTCCCCCTTGCCAGCCCGCAGGACCTGCTCACCATGGCATCAGTCGTGGAAAAAGAAACCGCGCAACCTGATGAGCGCCCACTGATTGCGCGTGTTTTTTACAATCGTCTGCAAAAAAATATGCGCTTACAAACCGACCCAACTGTCATTTACGCGCTAACACAGGGCAGGCCCACTCTGGACAGAGCATTGACCCATACAGACCTTCAAACACCTAGCGCATACAATACGTATTTGAATGCTGGGTTACCACCGGGGCCAATCTGCTCACCAGGACAGGCCGCCTTACTTGCCGCAGCGCACCCCGCAAAAGGGGACATGCTCTATTTTGTCGCCAGCGGCACTGGTGGGCATAACTTTGCAGCCACACTGGCGGACCACAACCATAATGTTGGGCTGCTACGCAAACAAAAAGCCAGCCATTAACGCCATCTGGCAGTAGCAGGCTGGCTTATAAAAAAAAAGCGGGGCCTCCCTTAGCGCGGGGATAGGCTCTCCTGCTGAATACCACCACTCGGGGCTGTAGCGCCTGTGCTGTCGCTATCATTCACTGCATTGCTGGTATTGGCAGCCCCTGAAGATGCCGCCGTACCCGATGCGGTCTGCGCCATGCGCGCATAACGCATGAGCACACTACGCAACGGGTCCGCATCCGGGTTATTGACCCGCATACTTACAACAATATCTTCGGGGCCAACGCTCTGTTTGTAGTAGGCGCGGTTCTGGTCACTGTTGACGGTCAACTTGCTGCCTCCGAGTGAAGCACCGGCAAACACACCCTGAGACTTCTGGGCAACCAGTATATCCGTATTGCTGGCCCCGGCATTGCTGCTGGCTACTGCCGAACTCATATTGGCAAACGATGCCCCGGCATTGGACCCGAACTGGAACTGGCTATCCAGTAGGGCCTGAAGACCACGATCAGTCATAATGAAAAAGACGATCTGGGAGCTCTGTACCCCCAACTGAATACCAAAAGACGCGGAACTCAGTTTATAAAACGCAGGGTCAGACCATGAGCCTCGCGCATCTTTAGCCAGAAGAACACATTCACCATGCGCACCGCCAAATGCAATGGACATACGGAACATGGAGGGACAGACCATGACAGCGCGTGATTTGGCCAGGTTGTTGACCAGTGCGCTCTGCCCATTTGCACCCAGAAAGATGTCCTGCACAGTCAGGGCAGCTTTATCAACAGTGGATTGCGCGCTGTCTGCAGCCTGCGCACACACGACCACCCCAGAAGACAGCATGGTCGCCGCCACGATCAGAGAAACTGAAGACAGCCGTCTAAAGAAATGCATTCCGGGTTTCTCCACGAAGAGCCAATGTTTATTATTAATAAAAAAGCATGCTTTTGTGGCACGAGAAAGGCCTGTCATTCCTTATGCTGTTATTTTAGCGGGATGGAAACGGCCTCAGCCAATACAGGACCAATATAGGGGTTAGCTGCCAGAATGGTTGCGCCCCCCGTTAACCCACCATTTTGCAGGAAGGGTGAGACAACGGCTCCAGCTTCCGCCAGAAGAGGCAGGGCTGCTGCGACATCCCACAGGTTGATAACAATCTCAATATACCCATCCAGACGACCACTGGCGACATCGGCCAGAGCCAGCGCGCCACATCCACCAGAACGGGGCATAGTGCCAAGCGCCATAATGGCGTCCATTTTTTCCATGAATACAGGTTTGGGAACACGACCACTCCAGCCCATTTCAATCATGGAGCGGGCTGGGTCACGTATGGGCGAGGCTTTGATGGGTTTACCATTTAAAAAAGCACCATACCCACGCAGCGCCGTATAAACCTCACCCAGTGCAGGGGCATCTATCACGCCGGCTACAGGTTCATCACCATCCATCAGACCGAGGGACACGCACCACCGGCACCGACCACGGGCATAGTTGGATGTTCCATCAATAGGATCAACAACCCAACGCAGGCTCCCTGTGCGGCTGATGCCCCCTTCTTCCCCCTGAAAACCATCTTCGGGGAAAAGTGCCTGCATGCGTTGTGCAATAAACGCCTCTACCGCGCCATCTGTCTCCGTCAGCCAGTCCTGCGCAGATTTCAACTCTCCCTGCGGGCCACCCGGTGGGGGGCGCATGGACATGGCCAGCCGGGCTGCATCATGCACCACAGCGCGCGCGGCTTCCAGTCGGTAGGCAAGGGCAGGGCTGGGGAGGGATGGCATGGAAATCGCTGCTCCAAATTCTAAAAATATGTCCGCCGCACCTTACTGCCAAGCCCGCCACAGGGCGACCCGCTTTATGCCCCACTATGCCGCATGCCAGCTATTTTTGCGCGCGGTACAATTCCTTGGCCCAACGGCGATGCAGCCATAGCCATGCGGAAGGATTTTGCCTTATCCAACTTCCAAACGGTCATTCACCATTTGCACCAGCAGTTGCAGATCCTGCTTTTTGTCTCCTGTATCTGGCAACTCCAGAGGTGGTTCAACAACAATGCGCAGGCGGGCAGGCCCCAAACGTTCAACATAACCGGGTATAACCGGGCAGCGATAGCGCAGAGCCATAGCCGCAAGAGCCGGAGCCGTCATGGTTGGGCGGCCAAAAAACGTGGCTTCAATGCCATCGTTCATCTTCTGGTCGACCAGCATGCCAAGACGACCACCACCGGACACATAGGCCAGCGCACCCCGTGCACCTTTTGCTCCCTTGGCAAAAAGAGGCACAACATTGCTTCCCATAGCCCTGTTCCTCAGGGAGCGGAGCAGGTTATCCACCAGCGGATTACCCGCAGCACGGTAAAAAGAGGCAAAAGGTGTGCCGTGCCGAGCCACCGCCGGGGGCAGCATTTCCCAGTTGCCGATATGGCCAGAGACAAACAGAACTGGGCCTCCACGGGCAGCCTGCTGTGCCAGATATTCCGCCCCCTGAACCTCGAACCCCGGTCCGGTTGGCGTGTTTTCCTCCAAGGCAGCAAGATGGGGTAATTCGCCCAAGGTCCGACCCAGATTTTCCCATACCCCCCGCACAATCCGTGCCCGCGCAGCCGCATCCAGCTCTGGCATGGCCAGTTCGAGATTCCGCAGCACAATCCGCGAAGAAGGAAGATACGGCCCCACAAAACGGCAGAAAGAGCCAAGCAGCGTGGAAGACTGGTCCGGGCGCAGACGCTCCAGAACACGCACCAAAGACACCGCAAGCAAGGCTTCCAGCCGGTACCTTATCGCTACAAACCGCTTTTTCATGAATTATGTGCCAAAAATACATCCAGTATATGTTCAGGAACCTGTGAGTCCTGCCAAACCAGCCGCACCCCCACCTCCACAACATTCTGACGAAAACTGGCAGGCAAGCGCATGGCGTCCTTTGGGGTTGTCACAAGCTGCGCACCCTGCCTGCTGGCGCGCACAGCCAGATTCAACATATCCTGCGGGCCATACATATAATGGTCGGGGTAAGAAAGCGTATCCACCAAATGAGCCCCCGCAGCACGCAGACCGTTAAAAAACTTTTCCGGCCTGCCTATTCCGGCAAAAGCTACACAGGGCAGCTCCCTGATTTTATGGAGCACATCAACCTGCTCCAGCTCAGCCCATACGACGGGCAAAGCACCAAAGTGTTGCGCCTCTTGGGTTTGATCCGCCCCGATTACAAGCAGCGCATCCGCCCGGGCCAGTGCATCCTCAACCCGCTCCCTGAGGGGACCTGCTGGCAGCACATGTCCATTTCCAACCCCCACAGCTCCATCCACCACTAAAAGCGAGAATGTTTTAACCAATGAAGGATTTTGGAAGCCATCATCCATAATCAGACAATCAGCGCCGGCCTTAACGGCATGGCGGGCCGTTAAGGCCCGATCACCACCAACCCAGACAGGGCAGTACCGAGCCAACATCAATGGCTCATCTCCCACCTGCCGTGCGGTGTGGCAGGTAGGGTCGACACGCGTACCATCCGCCACATGCCCCCCATAACCACGGGTCAAAACATGCGGCTTGCGGCCACGCGCATTCAGGCGCTGCACCAAATCAATGACAACCGTTGTTTTTCCGGTGCCACCCACCGTCATATTGCCACAACACAGCACTGGTACTGGTGCACGCCAGCCCGCGCGGCGCATTCTGCGACGCGTAAACGCCGCGACACCCCACGCACACGGCGCCAGTAGTGCTGGCCATAACCGAGCCTGTGGGTGACGCCAGAATGCTGGTGGGGACAACCGCATCAGACAAGCGCCAGAATTTTCTCTGCCAGATCATCTGGCAGGGCTTCATTAACAGTCGCCACCTGTTGTGCCAGTTTCCCCAACTCCGCCCGGCGGCTGGGGTGCATTACCATCTGCTCGACCCACGCCGCCATGCTGCGCGCATCGCGCACATGCTGCACACAACCATGGAGAGCCTGAAACGCCTCCTCAAAATTATGGATCAGCGGCCCCGTAGCGATGGCGCAACCAAGGCGTGCGGGCTCAAAAGGATTATGCCCGCCTCCATGGCACCCCGGCAGGCTGTTGCCCACAAAAACACAGGTCGCGAGCCGAAAAAAAAGCCCGAGCTCGCCAAGCGTATCGCAGACCCAAAAGGCATCCTGCGCAGTGGGCAAGGCATCGAGCGCACGCCTTGGTGCGGAATTCAGAAGGGAGGCAACCTCTGCCCCGCGCTCAGGGTGGCGAGGCACAACAATGGTCAGCAAAGTAGGGCAGGTCTGGCGGGCAAGATACGTAGCCTGAGCAATCTGCGCTTCTTCCCCCGCATGGGTGGAGGCCGCCACGAACACGGGACGCGCCCCTATAAACGCCTGCAAATGCGCCATTTCGGCTGCTTGCACAGGCAGGGGCGGGGCCGCGGTTTCAGGTCCCCCGGATCGGTTTGCGTTGTAGCCCCCAGAGTGCGTAAACGCTGTGCATCGACCTTGCTCCGGGCCGATACCCATGCAACGCAGCTGAGCATATGCCGTGCCACACCGGGTATGTGACGCCACACCTGAAAAGAAGATGCAGACATACGCCCATTCACCAGCACCACCGGCAGATCACGGGTATGGCAGGCACTCAAAAGGGTTGGCCACAACTCGCTTTCGGTGAAAATGGCAACCTGCGGAGTCCAGCTATCCAGAAAACGCTGGCACCACCGTGGCACGTCCAGTGGCACGAACTGATGCACAACGCGGGAATGTGCAAAACGCTGCGCCACAATTGTGCTGGCCGTAACGGTAACCGTTGTCACCAGCACAGTTATGTCAGGCTCTTGCCGCAGGCAGGCCTGCACCAAAGGGAGAATGGACAAAACCTCGCCCACACTGGCCGCATGAAACCACAGTAGAGGGCCGGATGGACGGGGAAGGGACGGGAAACCCATTTTTTCCCGCACACGTGCTGGAATTTCTTTACCCCGCATCTGCCGCCTGCGCAGATAAAAAGGGAGTAAAGGGGCTAGGCATGTTCCCAAAGCCGCCCAGACGTGGAGCGCCAATGCTCCACGGGCGTTACGCCGCACGGCCTTGAGCTGGTCCATGAACGTCTTCAGACCATCAGGGAGAAAGGAACCGCCTGAATGCAAACCCTTCCTGCCGTTCGTTCAAGACGGATGGCTGGTAAGCAAGGGTTACCAGTTCATGCGCTTTTTTCCAGACAGCAAGATCGCTCTGCTCGGGAATGACAAACTGTGTCACACCACAGCGCAGCAGGAACTCATACTGATCGGGCAGAAAATGCCCCGTAACACGTACAGCACCCGCAAAATGCAGATGTTCGCGTAAGGAGCGCGCCTGTGTAAAAGCTCTGCCATCACGGAAAATGGAAAAGCTCAGGCTCACCAGATCAAGGCGCGGCAGGGCCTCCCTAAGCGCATCTACCCGCTCATCTGCCTTAAGCACAACGCCCAGACGCCCCTTGCCGTTGCGGCCCAGACCTTCGGCCAGACGGGAAAGAGGCACCAGAATATCACCATCAGGCAGGGGCTGGTCGTCGGGGACCAGCGTCCAGCTATCCTCTATAATCTGAGCGTTCTCAAGCAGTGGCATAAGCTGCATCCTTGAACGGCGCGGCGCCTAGGCGACGGCATGTTTCTATAAAGCGTTCGCCCGGCTTGCGCTGGACCAGATATGTATCAACAATTCTGGCAATGGCATCAACCGTTTCGTCCTCAGACATGGCGGAGCCAATAATCTGGCCGATGGAGGCATCTTCCCCCGCATTGCCCCCCAGTGTGATCTGGAAAGCCTCCTCACCACGCTTATCAACACCCAGAATACCGATATGACCGGCGTGATGATGCCCGCAGGCATTGATGCAGCCGGAGATATTCAGGCGCAGCGCCCCAATTTCGTGCTGGAGTGTGACACTGGAAAAACGCTGGCTGAGTTTTTGCGCAATGGGAATGGAACGTGCATTGGCCAGAGCGCAGTAATCCAGACCGGGGCAGGCAATAATGTCGGTGATCATGCCAACATTGGCCGTACCCAGACCATTAGCTGTAAGCACCTGCCACAATGCCAGCAGCCCGTCCTTGCGCACATGCCCCAGCACTACATTCTGCAGGTGTGTGATACGCAGTTCACCAAAGCTGTACTGATCTGCCAGATTGGCCAGAAGATCCATCTGGGCAGATGTGATATCCCCCGGAATACCGCCCGCAGGCTTGCACGAAATGGTGACACTGCAATACCCATCCCGCTGGTGCGGATGAGTATTGGTGCCAACCCATGTGGCAAAATCGGGATCGGTTTTTACCTGTTCCGCCAACTGAGCAGATGTAGCGGATGCATCCTCAAAAACCGGGCTGGCAAAGCGCGCGCGAATAGCCTCCACCACCTCGGGTTGCAGGCGGTAGCGGTTGCGATCCATGGCCATGAACTCGGCGTTGACTTCATCCCTGAACGCATCCAGCCCCAGAGCCTGCACAAGGATTTTGATCCGGGCCTTGTAAATATTATCGCGCCGACCATACGCGTTATACACACGCAGTACGGCCTCCAGATATGCGATCAGGTCTTCTTCGGGCAGGTCATTGCGCAGCTTTACGCCAATAACCGGGGTACGCCCCAGACCGCCGCCCACATAGACCTCAAACACCGCACGCCCATTGTCTCCCTTACGGGCCAGCAACCCGATATCATGAAAACGGGCGGCAACGCGGTCCTGAGCACTACCGGAAATAGCGATTTTGAATTTACGCGGCAAAAACGTAAATTCCGGATGCAGCGTGGACCACTGGCGCAGGATTTCCGCATGTACACGCGGGTCCAGTACCTCGTCACGCGCAGCGCCGGCAAACTGGTCGGATGTGACGTTGCGAATGCAGTTCCCACTGGTCTGGATGGCGTGCATTTCCGCATCAGCCAGAATATTGAGGATATCGGGCGTATCCTCCAGCTTGATCCAGTTGAACTGGATGTTCTGGCGCGTTGTAAAATGCCCGTAATCGCGGTCATACCTGCGGGCAATATACGCCAGTGTGCGCATCTGACCAGCACTGAGAATACCGTAGGGAATAGCCACCCGCAGCATATAGGCATGCAGTTGCAGGTATAGCCCGTTCATCAGACGCAGGGGTTTGAACTCATCCTCGCTCAGGGCGCCAGATATGCGACGCTGCACCTGATCGCGGAACTGTTCGACCCGCTGCTTGAGAAAAGTGCGGTCAACCGCGTCATACGCATACCGGCCGACATCTGTGGGGGGCGTGGGGGTCTGGGGCATGGTTCTGGTCCGTGGGGTGTTAGGTCAGGAGCCACTCACAGCAGCGGGGGCAGGCTGCCATGAGGGCGTGAATTCGGCATGAACACTCG
This sequence comes from Acetobacter okinawensis JCM 25146, assembly GCF_000613865.1. GTDB lineage: Bacteria > Pseudomonadota > Alphaproteobacteria > Acetobacterales > Acetobacteraceae > Acetobacter > Acetobacter okinawensis. The sequence goes on along the minus strand of NZ_BAJU01000001.1, from coordinate 166,180 downwards.
GTCCATCAGCACGGATACGTTCACGCGTGGTACGCGGGGTTGTGCCATGGGCTGTCTGCTCGACCTGCACCCCGTAAACGCCCACAACATAGTCTGCACCTGCGCGCGCATTCTGGGAGCGCAGCACATCCTCCATGCCGTCATTGGGGAAAAGGCGAGCATGAGCAATGCTCAGTTGCCATTTACCCTGTGCATCCAGCCAGACAATCCGGCCATCAAGCAGACGGTTGGCCGTAACAACGCTACAACCCTCAGTATCACGACGATTATTCCTGCGATCCACGCTCATACCTTTCCGCGTATTCCACGACAGAAAATTACATAAATTTTCGTCTTTATCAATATATCACGCATGAAACACGTGTCATCCACACAACAGCCCCTGCCGGAACAACCGGGCGCGACCAATATCCAGTGCAACTCCCTGTACCTGCGCATCGGCGGCTTCTACCGGTCGGTAGAACGGAATAATACGCTCCCCAAGCTGGAGCGTATAATGCCTGTAGCCATTACGTGTGCCCCGTGGTGCTGCGTACAGACTGAGCACATCCTGCTCAGAAGCCGGTTTTTTTATCGTCATTTCATACGGACGGATCATGGCCGTGATCGGGCCATCCGTTACACCTTCGGGCACCGCAAAAGGTAGTACCAGCGCATCATCTGCTATCATACGTCCATGGCGCACCTCTCCGGCAAAGGATACTGCTTCACCCAGAAATTCCATAACAAATTCGGTCGCAGGCTGCTCGTCCAGATCCTGCGGTGTGGCATCCTGCATAATCCGCCCCGACTGCATGACCACAATCCGGTCGGCTATCTCCAGCGCTTCTTCCTGATCATGCGTTACCAGAATGGTGGTCAGGCCCAACGTATCATGCAGTTCACGCAGCCATGTACGAATGGAGCGGCGGACAATAGGGTCCAGCGCGCCAAAAGGTTCGTCCAGCAGCAGAACACGCGGGCCTGTGGCCAACGCACGCGCCAGTGCCACACGCTGGCGCTGGCCACCGGACAGTTTGGCCGGGTGTTTGCCCCCCATGCCCTGTAGCTGCATAAGCTCGAGCAGTTCCTCAACCCGTTTGGCAATCGCGGAACGGGCAGGGCGCTCCCCACGGGGTAATACGTCCAGCCCAAAGGCAATATTGCGTGCAACCGTCATATGCGGAAACAACGCATAATTCTGGAACACAAACCCCATACGACCGGCACGGTCCTTAACACTGGTCATGGGCCGGTCATCCAGCAGCACACTACCACTATTGCAGCCATCAAGCCCGGCTATGGCCCGTAGCAGGGTTGTCTTGCCCGCACCCGATGGACCTACAAGTGCTACAAAAGCACCATCAGGCACCTTGAGCGATACATCATCCAGCAGCCGTTGCTGCGTACCCGGCGCCAAGCGGACCAGATTGCAGACCTCAATACTCACGCCTTTTTCTCCTGCAATCTTGCAATCCAGTCCGGGGCTGAACGCAACAGAACAGCGCTCATGGCCATAAAGGCAAGCAGTGCTGCCATGGTAAAGGCCGCCACCGACTGGTAACCATTATACAGATTTTCAATATGCAACGGCATGGTCTCGGTTTCGCCCGGAATATGGCCGGACACAACGGAGACAGCTCCGAATTCACCCAGCGCACGAGCCGTGGTCAGCAACACCCCGGACAGCAGAGCCCCCCGCACACCAGGCAAGGTCACGTGCCACAGAACCTGCCAGAACCCGGCTCCTGCCAGAACGGCAGCCTCCTCCGCATCACGCCCCTGCACCTCCATAACCGGCATAACGGTACGCACGACATAGGGTAGGGTTACAAACAGCGTCGCCAGAATAATACCGGGCACGGCAAAGGCGATGTGAATATTCCATCGCTCCAGCAAAGGCCCGAACCACCCCTGCGCCCCAAAAAGGAGCAACCAGACAAGCCCGGACACAACGGGAGAAATGCTCAGGGGCAATTCCACCAGAATTTGCAGAAACTGCCGCCCCGGGAAACGGAATTTAACCAACACCCACGCCGCCAGAATACCAAAAATTGTATTAAGCACTACAGCCACAACACTCACCCGCAAGGTCAGCCAGATGGCGGACTGTGCATCCGGGTCAGATAGTGTTGCCAGCGATGCGGCCAGACCATCCTTTAACGCCTCGGTCAGCACCATGGCGGGGGGAGTAACCAGCACCAGCAGAATGAAGAGCCAACTTGCCCCCCAGACCAGATAACGGGTCATGCCGGTTCACTCCACAAGGCAAAACGCCGCCGCACACCACCAATAAGTGCAAGCGACAGAAGCGAGACACACAGCAAGACCAACGCTATGGCCGTAGCCCCCGGATAATCAAACTCCTGAAGCCGCACGACAATGAGCAGCGGTGCGATCTCGCTCTTAAAGGGCTGGTTCCCGGCAATAAAAATAACTGACCCATATTCCCCGATCCCCCGGGCAAAAGCCAGACCAAAACCTGTTATCAGAGCTGGCAGCACGGGGGCCGCAATCACGCGCATAAACACCTGCCATGGCCTTGCCCCCAGCAGGTGCGCAGCCTCCTCCAGCTCCTGCGGCAGGTTGCGCAGAACAGGCTCCACAGCACGCACAACGAATGGAAGCCCGACAAACATAAGGGCCAGCACAATGCCAGTCTTGTTGTAGGAGACACTGATCCCAAACTCTGCCAGCACCGCACCAAGCCACCCATGTGGGCCATACAGCGTGGCCAGCGTAATACCCGATACGGCGGTCGGCAGGGCAAGAGGCAGGTCGATCAAGGCATCCGCCAGACGGCGCCCCGGCAAATGACCACGCGCCAACGCCCATGCCAGCAGAAAGCCGAAGGGAATGTTACAGGCTGCGGCAATGCCCGCGCAGGAAAAACTCGTCCATAGTGCAGCCAGCATGCGGCTGTCATGCAGGGCAGACAGCATGGCTGCAGGTCCACCCTGCCACGGGTAAACCAGCAGGGTCGACAGGGGGAGGATAATAAAAAAGCCCGTCCACGCGAGTGTCAGCGTTAACGACAGCCTGTAACCGGGCAGCGCGGAGCCCCCGGCCCTGAAAAAAGCAAGACGAGACAGTGTCATGACCCAACACTCATATATCTGCCTGCCCCCCCAGACCAAAAAGCCAGCATACAGGCGTATCATGTGATCTGAAAAGTGGCCGCCAGAGGCTTTACCCCCTGACAGCCTCTTTACTGGCAGTCCTGTCAGGAACGCGCGCGTGCGTTACTACCTGCGCGCACGCTGCCTTCCACGAAGGAGACAAGCTGTGCGACCGCGCTTTCCACACTTCCATCGCCCGTTGCAACACGCAGGGCAGGGGCCTGTGGTGCTTCGTAAGGAGCATCTATCCCCGTAAAGCCGTTAATTTTACCCGCGCGAGCAGCTGCGTACAGACCTTTGGGGTCACGCTGTTCGCAGGTATCCAGATCCGCATCCACGAACACTTCCTCAAACCCGTCACCAATAATCTGGCGAGCCAGTTCACGGTCCGAACGAAGTGGGGAAATCAGGGCTACCAGCACAACCTGACCAGCGTCACGCAGGATACGTGCCACTTCAGCCGCGCGGCGCACGTTCTCGGTCCTGTCTGCCTCGGTAAAGCCAAGGTCCTTGCACAGGCCTGCACGCAGCGTGTCTCCATCAAGCACGCTCACGTCCACACCAGCGCTGAACAGGGCATTTTCAGCCGCACGTGCCAACGTGCTTTTGCCAGAGCCTGACAGGCCAGTCAGCCAGAATACCTGCCCCTTGTGCCCTTTTACCCGCTGGCGGTCCTGGGTTGTCACAACACTGGCACTTGGGTGAATGGATTTTTCACCCACAGCAATGTCAGCAGGGCCAATAAGGGGCGCACCACCGACAATACGCTGCTGAAGGTCCACCAGAACACCGCGTCCATCCGGGGTCCCCGGTGCAAACGCATCAAACTGGATGTTTTCCGCAGCAGACAGTGTAATTTCGGCAAAGCCTTCGGGCGGCACTTCCGTGCCCGGGTGCATGGTCAGGTCGTCCAGATTAACAACCGATTCAATGCTGGTGACCGTTACAGCATGTTCTGCCGTGGCCAGACGCAGACGAAAGCTCTCACCCACGCGCAGGGGTTCCTGGCGCAGCCAGAACAGGCGTGTGCGCACGCGCGATGCCTGAGCGGGCGGGGTATCCACATGATGCAGCAGGTCTCCCCGGTCGGGGATAACGTCGGGTTCCAGCGTTACCGCAATGGACTGACCAGCCGAAGCGCTAACATGCGGCGCTGTGTGCCAGCTTTCAATGGACGCAATGCGCGCAGGGGTTTTTTGTGTGCCAATAACTACCGTATCGCCCACACGCACCCGGCCACGCTCAATACGACCTGCAACATAACGCTTGTCGCCAAAGCGGTATACATCCTGCACGGGAAAGCGCAGAGCCAGTTCCGAGCGGGACGCTGGAGTGGGAACACGGGCCAGTGCTTCGGTCAGGGTAGGACCGCTGTACCAGGGCATACGCTCGGATCGGCTGGCAATGTTATCACCATCACGGGCAGAAGCGGGCACAAAATAGGCGGCTTCCAGCCCCAGTTTGCCCAGCAGTTCATTGACCGAAACCTCAACAGCCTCGACCTTGGCCTGATCAAAGTCCAGCAGATCAACCTTGTTCAGAAGCACGATGACGTGCCGGATGCCGATCAGATGCAGCAGCATGGCGTGGCGGCGGGTCTGCTCGCGCGCGCCCTCCACAGCATCCACCACCAGCACGGCGGCTTCCGCATCGGCGGCACCTGTAATCATGTTCCGCAGGAACTGGCGGTGTCCCGGCGCATCCACAATCACATATTCACGCGTATCAAGCCTGAAGGGAATACGTGTGGAATCAACCGTAACACCCTGATCGCGCTCAATCTGCAGGGAGTCCAGCAGGAAGCTCCATTCGATCTTCAGCCCGCGCTTTTTGGACGATTCAATGATCTGGGCAACCTTGCCATCCTGCAGGTTGTCCGTGTCATGCAAAAGACGACCGATCAGCGTGGATTTACCATGATCAACATGCCCGACAATAACGATCGGGGTTGCTGCATCCTGAGAGGAAGAAATCGTATCACTCATTTTCGTTTTTTCCGATCCACGCTCTATCAGAGATAACCAGCAACACGCAGGCGTTCAAAGGCATCTTCGGATTCATGATCCATGGCCCGGCCCGAACGTTCGGAGGTTTTTGTTGTTTCCAGCTCAGCAATCACTTCGGCCAATGTCGCGGCATTGCTTTCCACCGGAGACGTAATATCCGCATCCCCCAAGGAACGGTAACGCTTACCATTTTTGGCAAAATACAGATCAACCAACGGAATGCCTTCACGCTCGATATAACGCCAGATATCAATCTCACGCCAAGACAGGAGCGGATGGACACGAATATGCATGCCATCTTCGTGCGGGGTCGCGTACTGGTCCCAGAATTCGGGCGGCTGGTTACGAATATCCCATTTATGGCTGGCACCACGGGGGCTAAACACACGCTCCTTTGCGCGGGTTCCCTGCTCGTCACGGCGGATACCGGCGATAACACCCTGCAATTTGTGCTTTTCAATCATGGCGGCAAGACCTGCGGTCTTACGCGCGGCAGAACGGGCGGCAGGCGGCAAGGAGGGGTCCATCTCCTCTACCGGCGGGCAGTCACCGAGCAGCAGATCGAGCTCCCATTTTTTGGTGTACTCATCACGGAACTGGTACATTTCCGGGAACTTTTTTCCCGTGTCCACATGCATGACAGGGAAGGGGACACGCCCAAGAAACGCCTTTTTGGCGAGCCAGACCATAACATTGGAGTCCTTGCCCAATGACCACAGCATGGCTAGCGGCTTAAGCTTGCGATAAGCCTCCCGCAGAATAAAAACGCTCTGAGCTTCCAGTTGATCAAGATGATCCATGTTCCACGACCCTGTAGTTTTGACGGGTAAGTCTAGTTTACCAAATGCATTATAGCGGTTTGGCCGCAATGTGTATCCCGCACTCGGTTTTGTTCAAACCGGACCAGCGGCCCGACCGGGCATCTTCCTGCCCATCCACCGGACGCGTGCATGGCTCACATCCAATGGACAAATATCCCTCAGCCACAAGCGGGTGCGGCGGTAATGCACGGCGCTGCATTTCCGCCTGAATATCCTGCGCACTCCAGAACGCCAGCGGTTGATGCGCAGCTGCTGGCTATCGGCACGCTCTTCCACAATGGTCATTGTGGCGCGCGTCGCAGCCTGCCCACGCTTGCGCCCTGTTACCAGAACCTCATACGGCAGGGATGCCACCTGCAACGGCTCCACCTTGCGCAGATTACAGCAGGCGTCCGGGTCAAAAGCCAGAGTTCTCCGCTAGGATCCCGGTCGCTGATCTGGGCAGGGGATGGCCCTATGTCTTCCACATTGGTCAGGCCCAGCGCATCCGCCAGTTCCTGACGATATGCGAGTGTCTGAGGGAAGTGCTTGCCCGTATTCAGGAACAGGACCTTTATGCCGGGGTCAGCCTCAGCCACAAAAGCGAGCAGAAGCGCAGATTCCGCGCCAAAGGAGGACATGACGGCAAGCCTGTTCCCCAGCAGCGCGTGCGCCTTGCGCAGCAGCAAAACCGGGTCATCCTGCACCGCAGTCAACTCTCTGATAACACTTGCATTGTCAGAAGACAAAATATCCACAACCCACCACAGTGAATGATAGAAGCATATTTAACGACCCCTTATAGATATATTTGGGCAAAAACAACACATAAAAATAGACAATCCTACCCAGCGCCCCCCACAATACACGATTCGATTTTGTGCAATACAAACTCCATCAGCATATCTGGCGCCACAAAACAGGGAATGACATCATTGTCTCATTTTTGGCGGGTGCGGTGACCTCAAACGTCGCAAAATGCCTGTGTTTCAACACCGAGAACCTCAACGAATGCTGATTTGGATGGTAACTTACGCAATGCAACGACCAAATCAGGTGTAAAACACACCATGATTGACCCCGCACGCGCTGGACCGGATACGGTGATGGTCGACAATTGAGAGGCCTCATTTTGTTGGCATAATATATCTTATGCGATAATTGGCTATTTGAAGTTTGCAATCAACCTTGACCGCCAAGATTGAATTGTTCCTCTTGGGCGGGATAAAAATGCCATCCCTATCTGGTTAGGCACTCATTTTCCAGCCCCTTTTGCGCAATTTGAGAGAACGGATAAATGAGAGTTGCGCAGGATCGACACGTTGCCCGAAATTCCCGTGCAAAACACAGATAACTGCATTGGTGACCCATTCTTTGGTTTGATACCCCTCCCCTTTACACCCAGCGAGAGCACAAACCGTTATCTTGAGACTCTAAAGCTGCAAGACCGACGACGTGTGGTTGCGAGGCACAACCTATGCCTTCATCATTTTGTGTCCGCAATCCACATCACCGCAAATTTTACCTTCTATTTTGAAGAATAAGGCCTGAACTTAACACTGATTTACGGCCATCCGGCCAATTGCAGGGTCATCTGTAAAGAAGCCATCCAGCCCCATGTCCAGATAGCGACGGATTTCCGTTATAGATCCCGCTACATTGCGTGCACCATCCCCATCCGCATTGCGTAGCTGGCGAGGCAGGAAGTAGTTTTCGGGGCGGCAGGTATAAGCGTGAACCAGCAAGCCAGCGGCATGAGCATCATCCACTAAAGAAGATGGCTCAAGCCAAGCTCCCTGCGCATCTCGCGGAATCAGGTCAGTCAAGGATGGACCAATAACATCCGCATAATGCCGTACCTCTCTCAAGCCCGCAGGGTCATCAGGTCACCAAAGGTGGTTTTTTGTCCCTTTGCAGCAAGATCTGGGGGTACGTTCGTGCGTTCCCCCATCAATAGCATCACTCTTGCCTGCGGGTTGATCGCACGGATCTCATGACCAATGCGCTGGAGGTTGCTGGTTTCAAATGACTGTACCTCCAGTGGGGCTGTACGCGTATAGTCATTAGCGGCAATAGTACGCAGGAACAACGCTTCTGGATCGAACCCCAACGCATGGAAATGCGTGGAATGTTTGATTTCAGGAATTAGTCCCAGATCTCGTCCACATGCCGCCGCTTCAGCCGCTACAAAATCAATCATCTCTTCAAAAGTCGGAATGGCAAAATGCCCATCATAACGCGTGTTATGCATGCGCAGTTTGCCAAGACGTTCTTTCGCCCGCAGTTTTCAACTCTGCAAGGGTGAAATCGGTGGTAAACCAACCCGTCGCCGTCTTGCCATCAATAACGACGGTGCGCTTGCGGCTGGCAAACTCCGGCCGCTGCGCCACATCTGTTGTTTCGGCAATGTTGCTTTCATGGCGGCAGACCATCACACCATCCTTGGTCATCACCAGATCAGGTTCAATATAGTCTGCACCATCTGCAATGGCTTTGGCGTAGGATGCCAATGTGTGTTCCGGCCGAAGCTGATGCCCCTCGGTGAGCAAATACCAGTGGATGCGGAGCGAGCGCCGGAGCCGCCCGCGCACTCCGTGCCCCCGCCCACATTGCTGCAGCGCAGGAGCCAACCAAAAGAGAACGCCGTGAACAACGCTGCATCAGACTTACCTTAGAATGTTGCGCTTAGCGTCAGGAAGTACATCCGTGGCGCAATGGGAAAGGCCGTGTACTGGCTGGAGGCATTGTTGGTGTTGAGCGTAGACCAGCCTTTTTCATTCGTCAGATTGGTAATGTTCCCCTGCACATGCAGTGACCGGATGCGCGGAATTCCCTTGATGTCATAACCGGCATTCAGGCTGAACAGCGCATAGGCGCTAGCATGTAGATCGTTGGTAAAAGTGGTGTAGCGCTTACCCACGACATCACCAATAAACTGAGCGTCAAAATCTCCCCAACGTAGAGGCTACAAATTTTTCTGTCCAGTTGGGAACACCGGCCACGTTTTTGCCAGCGGTGTGCACCGACGTGGTGCCATTCATATAGTTATCATTATAGACCGATTTATTATAAGATAAGGCATTGTAGAAAGAAAAATGCGGGCCAAATTGTGCAGTAAAGGAAAAGTCCATCCCATCGGTAGAGACAGACCCCACATTGGTTAGCGTTGTTGCGCTCCCCACAATGGAAGAGAGTGTCTGTGTTGTGGCAACAGCCAATAGACGATTTGAGAAATGCACATGGTAGTATTCAAGCTGACCACTGATATTGGTCAGCGGACCGGCATCCAAATGCCTGTTGGTGCGGAAGCCTGTTTCATACGTCCATGAGGTTTCGGGCTTACCATTTTTGCGGAAGTCATCAAACGCCTGCTGGCTGGTCACACCCCACGGGGTCGCGTTTCCATACCCTGCGGCTTCAAATGAGCGCATGTTTTCCTGAATATTGGCAAACCACTGCTCGTGGTTGGTAATATTCCACAATGCACCAAAAGCAGGCAGGAACGGTTTAACAGAGGCAATGGTCCCACCCGGGACGGTAATGGCTGTCTTGGGAGACAGGGATCCGGGCAGCGCCGCGACCGGCAGCGTACCATTGGTGTAGACCAACTCGGACTTGAACCCGGCATTCAGTGCAAAATTCTTGCTGATCTGCCAGGTGTCCTGCAGATGTGTGGTCCATGTGTTTGTATAGAAATTGTTGGTATACTGGTTAATCAACGCATTCTGCTGGCGCTCATACGGAGTGGTCGGGTTGTTGACATCCAGAGCATACCACCGACGGGCTTGCGTATTGTTGTTACGTTCGTACCAGCCACCCAGTTCGATATTATGATGCCCGACATGGTAGTGCAGGCTGCTCATGATCCCGCCACGGTTATCCCAGTATTCCGTGGTACGGGTAGCCATACCTGAGCCACCAAATACATTGGACAGATCAGAAGCGCTCTGATTGGGAAAATAGGATGAGAACAGGGTCGGAAGCCCCGCCGCTGTAATGGGACCAGCAACAACACCTTCACCCAGATCATGATGATAGTAGATCTGTGTATCCCACTTCAGGTCCTTACTGAAATTATGAGACCATTTTGTGTACATCAGGTAATCTTCACGCTGGGCAGCAGAATAATAATTCCGGTAATTCAGCCCTGCATTCGTATAAGCGGCAGAATTTTTGTAATAATTAATAGCTTCAGAAAGATTGGGGTACATGAATGGGCGAACATATAGGTCGCCACCATTAGGCATGACAATGCCGTCTTCGTTCGGTTCGACCTTCTGCGACCAATCGAAGAACACGCTGATTTTGTTCTTCTCATCTTCGTGCACAAATTTTGCGTTTACCTGATTGCCACCCTGATGCCCGGCAAAATCCCACGCACGCGCATCCTGACGCCCCCAAGAGACGTAGGCCGAATTTCCGTTACCAAAATCCCCTGTATCAATACGGGCAAAGGTGCGGAAAGTGGACCAACTGCCAAAGGTCTGGCTTAGCTGGCCACCAGCATGATGCAGCGGGTCTTGTGTCGTAAACTGCAACGTGCCACCGAGGTTACTGGTCGAGGCAGTACCCAAAGCACCGGCACCCGTGGCAACGGATGCGGAAGCGATATTCTCGCTAATTGCTGCGCGTTGGGGCGAAAGGCCATTATAGTTGCCGTAATCCTGATCCCCTAGCGGGATCCCATCCAGCGTGTAGCCAAGCTGGTTTTTTGCAAACCCATGAATGAAGAGCGAAGAGTTTTGTTCGTTATTCCCCCATGGGTCCGCATTATTGAACACAACACCAGGCAGAATTTGCAGGGACTTGATGGGGTTAATACCAGGCAGAATACGCTGCATCTGGATATGACCAACTGTCTGCTCAGACCGGCTGTGGCGACCTGTAGCAATAATCTGCTCAGCTTCCGTCGCATGAGTAGCGCCAGAGCTTTTAGGTGACCGACGGGGAGCATTGACCACAGGTGCGCTGGCATCCTGTGGGGGCACGGCTGCATGGGTTTGAGCAGCTTTTGATGCGCCTTGGTTTTTTGAAACCGTTGCCGCATAGCCGGTGGAAAATGCCAGAGGAGAGCAGAAGAGCCACAGAGCGGCCCGACGCGACACAGGTATAAGGCGCATGGGAATAAAACTATCCTCAACTCGGTTGATTCCTGAGCGCGTTATTACAAAAAATTTCTGATAAATTGTGTGACACTTTTATTGTGAAATACTGCACTCCCCCTGAACTGGCCTTAGGGTTTATCCAATCAGTCAATCGGGCATATATCCGTGAATTACCTATGATGGGAGCACACCACCCGCCTTTCCCTCAGTATTGAGGCAGACGTAATTTTTAAAATATGTATATTATCCCGACAATATTCAGGATAAGATACTAAAAACCATTGGGACACGAGCATCCCACAACAATAAAACCAGATCATATGAGTCAAACAAGATATCACTGCGAATTATTATGCAGAATAAAAATTGGAAATTCACATCATATTACGGCAGAATTCTGTATAAAATTACTACATCATCGCAAAATATTCGCAGCACTTCAAAACGGGCAATGCGTTGCAACCCACCATGAGCACTGCGTTCATATTTTAATACCAGAGATTCACATTGATTATATCAAAATGTTTCCTTGGCAGCCTCATGCTCAATAGAACAGGTAGTATTGTTCAGCGGCATTGCTTTTAGCCGCGCCTCCTGCAATTCTTTGCGAATATTTTTCATTTTCTCTGCAAACCACGGTTGTTCTTGTAGCGCAGCAAACATGGCGCCACCATTCATATACCCCGCCTGCACATCGCTTTTCCAATGCACACCGCAGACAATACGGCTTTCTCCAAAAACGCGCCCACGCTGCATAATATATGTGGAACGATCAGGTAAAGCACTACTCAGAATGGAAGCGACCAACCAGCCCCACGTAGTATGCCCGGACGGATAAGAAAAACTCGCAGACAGTTTGTTGGCATCCGGCGTACAGATGGATTGATTTTTACCAACGAAAGGCCTTTTTCTTTGCCAATTCTCTTTTTCTTCCGATATCCGCTGCTCTAGCGGTTTCTCAATTATGCTCAGTATGCTAACAAGCGTGGGCACTTCATTTGGCAAAACCCTGAAACCCACAGCACAAGAAAAATCGTCAATGATATGTTCAGGCCTAAGATCTGCATCATTTTGAGCCAATTGCCAGCGATTGCTATTTTTTAAAATTCTAGATTTTTCATAAGCCTGTATGTCTGCTGCCTGCGCATGGGAGCTGTCCGCAGGCGGTGGCGGCAAAAAAATACGTCCATCAGGGAGCTGTATTTGTTCTGCATGTAGGGTTGGTGACGAAATCAGCGCGTCAGCACAGATTAACATCACAAAAAGAAGCGTAGAACGGCTGGACATATCTAGTGGCTTTAATCACGTTATAACAGAGCATATCCATTACGTGATCCAAACATATTTAAGTGTGACAATCTGATGAAAATTCATATTCCAAAGTGCGAATACTTGGTTACATCCACGTGATCCGTCAAAAATGCAAAAATCCGCACTAAACGCCCGTAACAAACATTCCTGTCGGGCGCTTTAGCGATCATTTTTGTCCGAGTATAATAGTGGCATGACACATCGAACATTTATACTTTAAAGTAAACGGACCACCACATCACCAGCATGGCGCATGATGGTACTGCCGGCACGATGTTCACGCTCGCGCCCCAGAATCAAGCCGCGCTTTGCGCCATCACACCCCCTCCCCCGTCACGGTGCTGGGTACTGACCGAAGTCAGCGTTAGCCAACAAATCGAGCAAACGCCGCAATATCAATATTCCCACCAGATAACAGTACACCAACACGCCGCCCCTGCCATTGTGGCGCAGCAGCAAAAGCCGCCGCTGGAGCCAGACACCCGGTTGGCTCAACAACAATTTTCATGCGCTCAGCCAGCAGACGCATAGTTGTGACCAACGCCGCATCATCCACCGTAACAATATCCCGGACGTATTTCTGCATGATTGCGAATGTCATATCCCCCACGCTGGTGGTCTGCGCTCCATCGGCAATTGTGCGCGGGGTAGCAATTTTGACAATATGCCCTGCTGCAATGGATTGTCGCGCATCATCCCTGCCGCTGGCTCAACCCCTATAACGGCGCAGTCGGGCGCAATTTTATTGGCCACAAGCGCACAGCCAGAGACAAGACCACCCCCACCCACAGGCACAAACAGTGCGTCCAGTGGCCCCGTTTCCTCCAGCAGTTCCAATGCGGCAGTTCCTTGGCCTGCAATAATGTCCGGGTGATTGAAAGACGGCAGCAGCGTGCCGCCCCGCTGGGCAACAAGACGGGCGGCTATTTCCTCCCGATCCTGAGAATATCGGTCATAGGTCACAACCTCTGCCCCATAGCCGCGCGTGGCCGCAAGCTTCATGGCAGGGGCGTCTTCTGGCATCACAATAACGGCTGAGATTCCCGCATCACGCGCGGCACAGGCAATGGCCTGAGCATGGTTGCCAGATGAAAACGCCACAATTCCTTTTTGTCTTGTGGCTTCTGGCAAAGCGAGAATCGCGTTGGTTGCGCCCCTGAACTTGAAAGCACCCACACGTTGGAAATTTTCAGCCTTAAAAAACAACTCCATCCCACTCAGCGCGTTGAGATAGCGGGACTTCAGGACCGGTGTACGATGGGCCTGCCCTGTATTCTGGCCGAAGCTGCAACTACGTCACTAAAAGTCGGCAGAACTGTCATGTTTGGGTGTCCGGTTATATCCACCGCATGCGGCTTGCGGGAGCGATTGGAGCAAGGGCGTAGAACCTAGCATAATTTTCCCCTAACGTGATGCCCCTAAACGGATTTTTTGCCCTTTCAGAGCACACGCGCGCACTCTTCTTGGGTGATGCACGCATCCCCGGTCAACTCTTGTGTTGCGCAATCAACTCCAGCAATGCATCCGCAGCCTGACTGCGATAACGTTCCTTGTGCCTAAGGCCATAAAACGCACGGGTGCTCAAGGTCTGTGGCACCGCGTGCAGCGTACCAGCCAGCAAGGACGGCGCCACCACCAAAGACGAGAGCGCGCCAATCCCTGCTCCCGCCTCTATGGCCGTGCGTACGGCCTCGTTTGAGGGCAGAACAAGGCTTATGTTTATCTCCTGCAACGCAATGCCCAACCCTGCAAGATAACGCTCCAGTGCTGCACGTGTACCAGAGCCCTGCTCCCGCACGACCCATTGGGCCGCGCAGAGCCATGTCCGGCTTATGGTGCGTGGGAACTGCGGATCTGACTGAATAATTGTCAGGTGGTCCTCTCCAAGCGGCCATTGTGCCAGAGCGGGATCATCCACCACGCCTTCAACGATCCCCATCTCCGCCTCTCCATCCCTTACGCGGGAGGCGGCATCCAGCGTGTTACTGATCGCCAGATCAATCTCAATATCCGGGTAGAGCCGCCTAAAAGCGACCAGAATGGGCGGTAGCCAGTAAGCTGCAATGGTCTGGCTGGCAACCAGGCGCAACGTGCCCCGTTTCAGCCCGCCCACCTCTTCCAGCACATTACGGGCTACGGCGGCACGAGCCAGAACGGCACGGGCCTCGGGCAGGAACAGCCGCCCGGCTTCTGTCAGGCATATGCCACGCCCGACCCTATGGAACAGCTTGACGCCATGCCGTTCCTCCAGCGCCGCAATGGCGGCAGATACAGCCGATTGCGTCACGTGCAGGGCACGGCTGGCCGCCGTAACATGCTCTCGCTCGGCCACAGCCACAAATAGACGGAGTTGCTCCAGTGTCATGCCCTGTATCTCACACAACCAATCACAATTAACGATTAAAATGACAATAACTATGAGTTGGATTGATTGAATTGGCTACTCTTAAAACCGGGGAGAACAAAAGGACAAACCGCCGTGGCAACAGCCCTTCCCTCTGCACACCTTTCCACAAGATTCTCTATTCAACACATACAGAGCATTCTGCCGGGCATGTTGCTCTGCCTTTTGCTCAGTGCTTTTGCCGCAGCGCTGGAAATGGCAGAACACAGGCTTCTGGGTAAAGCGTGGCTGGAAAGCCTCAATCTGGCCCTTCTACTTGGAGTTGGCATACGAACAGCCTGCAAACCCGGCCCCCGCTGGGCCGCAGGCACTAGGTTCTGCTCCAGAACCCTTTTGAACATTGCCATCGTTTGTTTGGGTGCATCCTTTGCCCCCAATGCCGTTTTTGGCGCAGGGCTGCACCTGCTCCTAGCGGTTGTGGCTCTTGTTGCAACCAGCATTGTTTTTACCTTGCTGGTTGGGTCACTCGCCGGTTTGCCTATGCAGCAACGCGTACTCGTAGCCTGCGGGAACGCAATATGCGGGAACTCCGCTATAATGGCCGCAGCGCCCGTTATTCATGCACAAGATGAAGACGTAGGCACCACCATTGCTTTTACTGCGGCCGGTGGCCTTGTGATCGTTCTTGCGCTGCCACTTCTGCTGCCATCCCTGAACCTCACGCCAGAAGCACAGGGCACGCTGGCGGGCCTGACCGTTTATGCCGTGCCGCAGGTTGTGGCCGCAGCAGCGCCTTTTGGCCAGACCGCCATCCATGCAGGCACGCTGGTCAAGCTTATGCGCGTACTTATGCTGGGGCCAGTCTGCCTTTTACTTGGCCTGATTGGCACAGCCCGAAAGATACCGATGCAAGAAGCCCCGCAAGCTCAGGCCGGCTCCTCCGCCATCTTCCGCCTTGTCCCATGGTATATTCTGGGGTTTGTGGGCATGATGGTCGCACGCACGGCCAGCCTTGTCCCCACGCAGGCCGTAGAGCCTTTAAGCCTTGCGGCAACTGCCCTGACCATTATGGCAATGGCAGCCCTTGGCCTGAGTGTAGACCTGCGCACGGTCATGCGCGCTGGCAGAGCCTTAGCCCTGACGGTCTTTTTTTCCCTGATCGGCTGATTGGGGCCAGCCTGATACTCGTCAGGCTGATTGTGGGGGCATAAGCACACCCGAACGATATGCCCGTCCCCAGAATGAACCGCCTTTACGGCAGATCACCCCTCCTGCCGCGGGTTGTCCTGGCGGAACAGTTTCCATTCTTCCACCACAGTACCGTCTGGCAGATGGCAGTACCCGACCTGCCCCTTGTCGGTTGTCTCCATCTTCAGTTCCCCACCCTTTTTCACGCAATAGAGCGATGCCGGGTTGGGCATGCGCAGGAGCCCAACGCCCCGACCTGATCGTTCCTGTGGGTGTTGTTCACATGCCCCAAGGGTTCCAAGCGCGCCCAGTGCCAGAGTCAGCCCCAGAACCGTTTTTCTTTTTATCATCGTAAACACCTTAGTTTTTGCCTTCAGGTTGAGCGTGGCCGCAGTATGCAAACACTTTACTCCCGTTGTGAAGGCGGTGCACGCATTAAGGGCACCTTATGCCTGACTGCTAAAAACTGGCTTTGACGTTTCAAACGCGATATACTCGGCAGTCCTTCCTTTAGCATATCTGGTTCGGTTGATATTCCATGCCTGATGGTTCGCCCTCTTTTACCCGCCCTGCCCCTTCATCTGTGGACACACGCCATGACTGGAGTGTCGCGCAAGTACAGGCACTGCTTGACCTCCCCTTCCCGGAACTGATGTTTCAGGCGCAAGCCATTCACCGCGCGACATTTGATCCGACCGAAATTCAGATTTCCACCCTTCTGTCGATCAAAACCGGCGGCTGCCCGGAAGATTGCGCCTATTGCCCCCAGAGCGCGCTGCATGAAGACGGCGTAAAAGCCGAAAAGCTCATGGCGGTTGAAAACGTGCTGACCGAGGCCAGAAAAGCCAAAGCCGCAGGGGCGAGCCGTTTTTGTATGGGTGCCGCCTGGCGGACCCCCAAGGAACGGGACATGGAAACCGTCTGCGCCATGATTGAAGGCGTCAAGGAACTGGGGATGGAAACCTGCGTCACCCTTGGCATGCTGGACGATACACAGGCACACAGGCTCAAGCAGGCTGGTCTGGACTATTACAACCACAATATCGACACCTCGCCTGAATATTATGGCCAGATCATTACCACCCGCACCTATCAGGAGCGGCTGGATACGCTCTCCAATGTGCGTGATGCGGGGATCAATGTCTGCTGCGGCGGCATTGTCGGCATGGGCGAGAACGAAACCGACCGTGCGGGCCTGATAACCGCACTGGCAAACATGCCCACTCACCCAGAGAGTGTACCGATCAACCTGCTGGTCCGCGTGGAGGGCACCCCCCTTGCCCATGCGGATGAGGTGCGGCCGCTGGACTTTGTGCGCATGATTGCCGCTGCCCGCATTACCATGCCCAAAAGCCGCGTGCGCCTTGCCGCCGGGCGTGAAAATATGACCGATGAAACGCAGACCCTGTGTTTTCTGGCCGGGGCCAACTCCATTTTCTATGGTGAGCGGTTGCTGACCACACCCAACCCGCAGGCTCAGCGCGACAGGGCCCTGCTGGATACGCTGGGCATGCATACGACCGGGATCGGCCTGTAAGACTTTAAAATGGTTTACTCGGTCAAAGAAATTTTTCTCACCTTACAGGGCGAAGGTGGGCAGGCAGGACGCGTGGCTGTGTTCTGCCGCTTTACCGGCTGCAACCTTTGGTCCGGCCGGGAAGAGGACAGGGCACAGGCCACCTGCCAGTTCTGCGATACCGATTTTATCGGCACCAACGGCACTGGAGGCGGGCGGTTTAACACTGCGGCCGAACTGGCTGACCGTATTGCCGGGTTCTGGCCGACCTCTGCCCCACCTACTCCTGCCCGCCGTCTGGTGGTCTTTACAGGGGGGGAACCACTGCTCCAGTTAGACCCGCCCTTGATCACCGCCATGCATGACAGAGGTTTTTCCATTGCGGTTGAGAGCAATGGCACGGTGCTGGCACCACCCGGCATAGACTGGCTGTGCATCAGCCCCAAAGCCGGGGCACCACTCGTGCAAACCAGCGGTACTGAACTCAAACTGGTCTATCCGCAAACCGGGTTGAAACCGGCAGATGTGGCGGGGCTGGACTTTGCTCAGTTCTGGCTACAACCCATGGATGGCCCGGCACAGGCGGCCAACACGCAGGCCGCCATTGCCTATTGCCTGCAAACGCCGCAATGGGCCTTGTCCTTGCAAACCCACAAGCTGACGGGAATACCCTGAGCATGCCCCTGTCCTCCAAGGAACAGACCGAATCAGCACTTGTCCTTTTTTCTGGCGGGCAGGACTCCGCAACCTGTCTGGCGTGGGCGCTGTCGCGCTTTGGGCATGTGGAGACCGTGGGTTTTGATTACGGACAACGCCATGCCATTGAGCTTGAATGCCGCCAGAGCATACGGGATGGACTGGCAGCCCAGAACCCGGAATGGAAAAAGCGGCTTGGGCCGGACCATACCCTGCCCCTGCACGCCCTGAACGATATTTCCGACACGGCACTCACCCGCGATGCCGAAATCTCCATGACTCAAAGCGGCCTGCCCAACACCTTTGTGCCCGGTCGCAACCTGATTTTTTTAACTTTTTCCGCCGCTCTGGCTGCCCGCAGAAGCATACGCCACATTGTAACCGGCGTGTGCGAAACAGATTATTCCGGCTACCCGGACTGCAGAGACGACACCATAAAGGCCCTACAGGTCGCCCTTAATCTGGGGATGGAGAGCCGGTACGTCCTGCACACCCCCCTGATGTGGCTCGACAAAGCCGAAACATGGACGCTGGCAGAAGAACTGGGGGGCGCGCCACTGGTCACGCTCATTAACCATGAGAGCCATACATGCTATATGGGCGAGCGTACCCAGCGCCACGCCTGGGGTTATGGGTGCGGCACCTGCCCCGCCTGCCAGCTCCGCCGCGCCGGATGGGAAGCCTACAGAGCAGAAAACCAACATGCCTGACCTAGTTTTTACACGCCGTTTTTCTATGGGACACCGTCTTATTCACGGTGCCAGCGAGAGCTGCGCCCTGCCCCATGGTCATAATGAGTTTATAACGGTACGGCTTAAACCCACCAGCCCCAGCCGTCTGGATGGTTCTGCCAACATGCCGGTCTCTTTTCAAAAAGCAAAGCAGACCTGGCACCGTTTTGTGGATGAGCGGCTGGACCACGCACTCCAGCTTGCAGGAGATGACCCACTTCTCGCATGGTTCAAAACGCATGAACCCACACGTGCGGCACGCATTGTGGTCACCC
The DNA here is from genome assembly GCF_000613865.1 of Acetobacter okinawensis JCM 25146. Classification (GTDB taxonomy): domain Bacteria; phylum Pseudomonadota; class Alphaproteobacteria; order Acetobacterales; family Acetobacteraceae; genus Acetobacter; species Acetobacter okinawensis. The sequence goes on along the minus strand of NZ_BAJU01000001.1, from coordinate 147,110 downwards.
CCGGCGACCCGACAACCGAACTGATGACCTGCCTGCTCATGGCCAAGATCAATGCCTTTCTGGTGGCCGAAGGTGGGGTTTTGTACTGCTCGGAACTAAGCATTGAAGAAACCCCGACCAATACAGTCAGCTTTGCAGGCGACCCGGCTGACTTTATCCCCAATACCGACATTGGGCAGGCATACTGGTGGAACCGCGCCGACATGAGTATCGCAGACTAAGCCTCCGCCTTTGCCCCCCATAGCACAGCATACGGGGGGCTGGCGAAATTACTGGGTCAGGCCCAGCACCTGCGTTGTTTTATCAAAAACTTCCTCACACAGGTCTGGGTGACGAGCGAGCTTTTGCCCGAATGATGGAATGATCTGGCGCAACTTGTCTGTCCATTCCGGCATTTTTGTGGGGAAGCATTTTTGCAGAACATTCAACATGATTGGCGCTGCGGTAGATGCACCGGGGGAAGCCCCGAGCAGCGCGGCAACGGATCCGTCCTCACTGGCGATTACTTCCGTGCCAAACTGCAGAACGCCCCCTTTGGCTGCATCTTTTTTGATAATCTGCACACGCTGGCCTGCCACAACCAGTTCCCAGTCCTTGGCCTGAGCGTTGGGAATAAAGTCCTGCAGAGCCTTAATGCGGGCAGCCTGCGTCTGCATGACCTGTTCGATCAGATATTTGGTCAAGGCCCAGTTATCCCGCGCGACCGCCAGCATGGGACCAATATTATCGGCCCGCACCGAAAGCGGCAGGTCCATCAGAGACCCCTGCTTTAAAAAGCGTGTGGAAAAACCGGCGTAAGGCCCAAACAGCAAGGCGGGACTACCATCGATCATGCGTGTATCAAGATGCGGCACAGACATGGGGGGAGCCCCAACGGATGCCTTACCGTAAATTTTGGCATGGTGCTGGGCAATCAGGTCCGGGTTGGTGCACCGCAGGAACTGCCCACTGACCGGAAAGCCACCAACGCCCCGCGCTTCTGGAATCCCTGTTTTTTGCAGCAGGGAGAGCGCTCCTCCACCACTGCCGATAAAGACAAAGCGAGCTTTGACCTCACGCTGGGTATTCTGCCGCAGGTCACGTATTTTCAGATTCCAGCCGTCAGTGCCATTACGGGTAATGTCACTCACCTCATGCTGCGTGTGCAACGTGCAGGCCGGTGTGCTGGCAAGATAGGTGAACATCAGGCGGGTCAGGGCACCAAAGTTAACATCCGTTCCTTTAAGGCTACGGGTCAGGGCCAGCTTCTGCCCGGCAGGGCGGTCACGCATGATCAACGGTGCCCACTGGGTGATCTGGGCCGTATCCTCTGTATATTCCATGCCAGAGAACAGAGGGTGCTGGGCAAGGGCTTCGTAACGTTTGCGCAGGAACGCCGCGTTATCTTCCCCCCATACAAAGCTCATGTGCGGGACGGGCGTTATAAAGCTTTTAGCGGACACAATAATCTGGTTTTCCACCAGATAGGACCAGAACTGGCGAGAAATCTGGAACTGTTCGTTCACCCCCACAGCTTTGGAAATATCAACGCTGCCGTCTGTTCCCTGAGGCGTGTAATTCAGCTCACATAGAGCGGAGTGCCCGGTGCCTGCGTTATTCCACGCATTGGAACTCTCTTCCGCAACGCTGCCCAGACGCTCGAACACGCTGATGCTCCATTCCGGCTGGAGTTGACGCAGCAATGTTCCAAGCGTTGCACTCATAACGCCGCCGCCGATCAGGACGACATCAACGGAAGAAGCGGTATCGGTCGTGGTGGAACTCATTATGGTCTCCGCGTTGTCAGCCTCGCCCGCCGCCGCGCCTGCGTATGGAAACGGGGCCAAAGATAACAGCCGGAATGCTCCTACTCCTTCGTGCTTGCAAGGCATTACGGAGCAGTCACGGCCTTATTATTGAATGCAGTATAGGCACAACTGGGCCAAAACACCTTTTCATCTCTGCGAGAGCAGAGGCTCTGGCCGAACTTTATACCCCGGCTCCACGTTTCTCCCTTACGATGCCCGGCCAATGCGCCGGGTGAACCGCACAAGGACGCAGCCAGCATGGGCACTATTGTCAAACACGGGAGCGCACATTGGGAAGGGGCGATCAAAACAGGCAAAGGCACTGTCTCCACCCAAAGCGGAGCACTCAGCCAGCAGCCCTATGGCTTTAACACCCGCTTTGAAGGCACGCCCGGCACCAACCCGGAGGAGCTTCTGGGGGCTGCCCATGCGGCCTGTTTCTCCATGGCTTTGTCACTGATTCTGGGGGATGCAGGGCTGACCCCGAGCAGCATTGATACACGGGCCGATATCAGCCTGAGCAAAACAGACACAGGGTTTGAGATTACCTCCATCGCCCTGACCCTGAAGGCCAGAGTGCCAGAAGCCACTCAGTCCCAGTTTTTAGAACTGGCCAACAAAGCCAAGGAAGGCTGCCCTGTTTCCAAACTATTCAGGGCACCCATTACGCTGGATGCTACTCTGCTCGGGTAAAGGGGTCAGCCCCCCATCTGGGCACGGTGGCGGAGCAGGTGGTCTGCCAGTACGCAGGCCATCATGGCTTCCCCCACGGGAACAGCCCGAATACCCACGCAGGGGTCATGCCGCCCTTTGGTAATGACCTGTGTTTCCACCCCATCCTTGGTAATGGAGGGAACAGGCGTTAACATGGAACTGGTCGGCTTGACTGCAAAACGGGCCACAACCGGCTGCCCGCTGGAAATACCCCCCAGCACCCCTCCGGCATGGTTGGACCCAAACTCCAGCACACCATTGCGCATGAACAGGGCATCGGCATTTTCTGGCCCGCTGAGTGAGGCTGAGGCAAATCCGTCCCCTATCTCCACCCCTTTCACGGCATTGATGCTCATGAAGGCTGCTGCAATGTCCGCATCCAGCTTGCCATAGATTGGTGCACCAAGCCCTGGGGGCACACCATCGGCCACAATCTCGATCACCGCTCCGATGGATGAGCCATCCTTGCGGATACCTGCCAGATAGGCAGCCCAGTCATCCACCACCCCTGCATCGGGGGAAAAGAACGGGTTGCGTTCCACCTCCGCCCAGTCCCAACGGGTACGGTCTATATCCTTCGGGCCAAGCTGGACCAGTGCACCACGGACCTGCACACCAGCCCCCAGCACCTTGCGCGCCACAGCCCCTGCGGCAACACGGCAGGCTGTCTCCCGCGCGGAAGAACGCCCTCCGCCGCGATAATCGCGTATGCCGTATTTAAGGTCATACACAAGGTCAGCATGACCGGGGCGGTATGTCTGGGCAATGTCACCATAATCGCGCGAGCGCTGGTCCGTGTTCTCAATCATCAGGGAGATGGGAGTCCCTGTGGTCTGCCCTTCAAACACACCGGAGAGAATACGGACCTGATCGGGCTCCTGACGCTGCGTGGTAAAGGCGGACTGCCCCGGCCGCCTGCGGTCCAGAAAAGGCTGAATATCAGCCTCACTCAACGCAATGCGTGGCGGACAGCGTCAATGACGCAGCCGATCGCAGGGCCATGGCTTTCGCCCCACGTGGTAACCCGGAACATATGCCCGAAAGTATTGTAGGACACGGCGGTTTTTAGTCTCCGGCAACAGAAATATCGGGAGCGGTCGGGTTTTTCATACCCACAATATTGTAGCCACAGTCAACATGGTGCACTTCGCCCGTAACACCGGAAGACAGGTCGGAGAGCATATACAGCCCTGCCCCGCCCACTTCCTCAAGCAGCACATTGCGCTCGAGCGGTGCGTTATACTGGTTCCACTTCAGAATATAGCGGAAGTCACCAATACCGCTGGCAGCGAGCGTCTTGACCGGACCGGCAGAAACCGCGTTAACGCGGATCCCTTCCGACCCAAGATCGGCCGCCATATACCGCACGGAAGCCTCAAGCGCTGCCTTGGCCACGCCCATAACATTGTAATGGGGCATCACACGCTCAGCACCCAGATAGCTGAGTGTCAGCAAGGAACCGCCATTCTTCATCAGGCTGGCAGCCCGGCGTGCAACGGCTGTAAAAGAGTAGCACGAAATATCAAGCGCGGTCAGGAACGCATCACGCGGGGTGTCCACGTAACGTCCCCGCAGGAACTGTTTGTCCGCCCAGCCAATGGCGTGAACAACAAAGTCCAGCTCGCCCCATTCGCGCTCAATCACGGCAAACGTTTCGTCTATGGCTGCGTCATCGGTCACGTCGCACGGCAGAACGAGCTTTGCGCCAACGCTGTCCGCCAGAGGCTGCACGCGCTTGCCCAACGCCTCGCCCTGATAGGTAAATGCCAGTTCACCTCCCTGCGCGGCCACTGCGGATGCAATGCCCCATGCGAGAGAACGGTCATTGGCAACACCCATCACCAGACCTTTTTTGCCCTTCATCAGCGTGCCTTTTGTGGGCAGTACGGCGTTGGGAGAAGACATGTGGGAACCTCAACCTACTTGTTTCGGAAAAAATTCTGGGTTTTCTGTAGGGGTGGTCGCATACACCGGCGCGTGAAACAAGCCCAAAGACGCATGGACATGCTTTAAACTCACATCGGGCAGGAGTATGGAATCACACACGAAAGAGAGCAACGCCCCTTTCCATGACATTTAGAGCAAGAGTGCGCCCCATGCCCGAAACAGACCCCAACGCGCCCACAATCCCCTTTGTCGAGCATCCCCTGCTAGACCTGAACGCAGACCCGTTTACCCTCTTTGACGCATGGCTGCACGACGCGGAAAAAACCGAACCCTGCGACCCCAACGCCATGGTGCTGGCAACCGCCACAACAGAAGGACGGCCGTCTGCACGTATTGTCCTGCTTAAGGGGCACGACCGCCGGGGGTTTGTTTTTTATACCAACATGTTCAGCCGCAAAGGGCGCGAACTGGCCGACAACCCATGTGCCTCGCTCCTGTTCTACTGGAAGAGCCTGCGCCGCCAGATCAGAATCGAAGGGAACATTACCCCGGTCTCCGATGCAGAGGCAGATGCCTATTTTGCGAGTCGGAGCCGTATATCCCGCCTTGGGGCCATTGCCTCCTGCCAGTCCCGCCCGTTGGCGGACCGGGATATTTTTGAAAAACGTCTCAAGGATGCGGAAGAGGAGTTTGGTGACGGCCCCATTCCCCGCCCCGAAAACTGGTCCGGCTACCGGGTCAGCCCCCAGCATTTTGAGTTCTGGCAGGAACGTCCCTACCGCCTGCATGACAGGGCCATATGGGAACACCATGGGAACGGATGGGACGTTACGCGGTTATACCCGTAAAGCCCACTCCCGGTTTTCCATCCGAACCCAAGCAGACCACCGGCACAGACATTAAAAGGAGCGATATAATGAAAGACGTCCGCAAAATTCTGCTACCACTCCCCAGCACGTCCAATGCCGAGGCCGCTCTGGCCCGTGGCGGCATGTTTGCCCGCCGGTTTGGTGCCCATCTGGCCGTGCTGCACGTCCGCCCCGATGGACGCGATATTGCCCCACTGGCTGGTGAGGGCATGTCGGGTGCCATGGTGGAAGACCTCATGCGCTCCGCTGACCACGAAAGCGCACGCCATGCCCATGACGTGCACACGCTGTTTGAGCGCTATGTGGCCACCCAGCCCGACATTAAGGTTGTGCCGCTGCACAGCACCTACCCCCAGGATGCTCCCAGCATCAGCTTTACCGTAGCCCGTGGTGTGGAAAGCGAGATTATTCCCGCACAGGCTCGCCTGTCAGACTTTACGCTGGTCCCCCACCCCGATTCCGGGGATGAGGTATCCTCCTCCGAAACACTGCACGCAGTTCTGTTTGATAGCGGACGCCCTGTGGTCATAGCCCCCCGCACAACGCCCCAGGAACCAATCAGGCGCGTATGCATTGGCTGGAACGGCACTGCGGAATCCTCATCCGCCCTGCGTGGTGCGCTTGCGTGGGCCCATACGGCAGAGGCTGTGCGGGTACTGCATTGTGGCGATTACCAACGCCGCGGCCCCAGTGCAAAGGATGTGGTGGAATATCTGGCAGCCCACGGCATTCAGGCCGATACGGTGGAGTTCCAACCGGTGGATCGGGATGTCGGCAAGGGTCTGCTAGCTGCCTGTCAGGACTTTAATGCCGACATGCTGGCCATGGGAGCTTACTCGCACTCCCGCCTGCGGCAGCTTATTCTGGGGGGTGTTACCCGCCATGTGCTGGAATCAGCCAACATTACGGTTCTGATGAGCCGCTAAAACCCCCCGGTTCTCAGATTTCCGCCCCGCTCATGGCGTGCGGGGCGGGTCTGGGACTTCAAAACTCATGCCGTCCCATGCCGCCTCCACCCCCTCGGGCAGGTTCTGGCGCATCCACTCCCAATCCATCTCCATTCCCATATGGGTCAGGATGAGACGTTGGGGTTGAATCCGGGCCTTCCATTCCAGCACCCGGTCCAACCATGCATGCGCGCCGTGCGGTGTTTTTTGAAAACAGTCCACCATCCATGTCTGCACTCCATGCAGGCACTCCATGGCCTCGGCTGGCAACTCCACCACATCCGTACTGTAAGCAAAGGTTCCGCAGCGAATACCCATGGATGTGACATAACCATGGTTCTGCTCGAACAGAGTAAACTCATACCCGCCAATGCCAACAGAACGCCCCAACGTGACAGGACAACCCACCAGTGCTGCGCGAAAAAAATGTGGCGGTGTGACGGGCTTGAAAACATAGGCGAAGCGCTGCTGTAACTCCTCCAGCACGTCAGCAGTGCCGTAAGCGTTAATAGCTCTGCCAATCTGGCGGTTAATGCCCCTTAACTCATCAATACCAGCAACGTGGTCCGCGTGTGTGTGGGTGTAAATCACATGATCAAACGCGCTTATACCATGCGCCAGCAACTGGGCCCGCAGGTCCGGCCCTGTATCAACAAGAACGCCGCACCCATCCCCCATCCGTAAAAAAATGGACGTGCGGGTACGCCGGTTACGCGGTTCAGCCGGGTCGCAGCTCCCCCACTGACCGCGGCCATTCTCCCCACCAAGAGCCGGCACGCCGGACGATCCGCCACACCCAAGCACACTAACCTGCATACCCAGCACTCTCCCGCGTTAACGCACCTTGCGGAACAACCGCTGAAAATTACGGGTTGTCTGCTCCGCAAAAGCATCAACCTCCAGCCCCCGCTCGTGCGCAATACGCCTTGCCGTATGGGCAACAAACGCTGGCTGGTTGCGCTTGCCGCGCTGGGGTACGGGCGCGAGGTAAGGCGCATCCGTTTCCACCAGAATACGGTCTATGGGTAACTCACGGGCAACACTGCGAATTTCCTCACATTTGGGAAAGGTTGCGATACCGGAGAAGCTGACATACCCGCCCAGCGCAACCACCCGTTCGGCCAGTTTAGGGCCTGAGGCAAAACAGTGCAGCAGAATGGGGAAAGCCCCTATAGCGGACTCTTCCTCCAAAATCGTCGCAACATCCTCATCTGCCTGTCGTGCATGGATAATGACGGGAATATCCAGCTCCCGGGCTGCCTGAATGTGCCTACGGAAACTTTCCTGCTGAAGGGGGCGGACTGCTTCCTGACCATGGAAGTAATCCAGCCCGGTCTCACCTATGCCTATCACCTCCGGCGTATCTGCCAGCGCCACAATATCCTGCACCGCAGGAACAGGCACTTCCTCCACATGATCGGGATGAGTGCCTATGGTGCACCAGACCCGCATGTCGGGGCTGCCAAAACCGGTCAGGCGCTTTTGCTGTGCAGCGTGGGACAGGCGTGTACCAATGGTGACCATGCCACTCAGCCCCGCCTCTTTGGCGGCACTGAGCAGAACAGGCAATTCCTCATCCGAAAAATGATCGAGATGGCAATGAGAGTCGATCAGTCCTGGCATGGATGCTGTGGTCATGACGGCTCCGGTTCAACATAACGGGGGAAAATACCCTGCGGGGCAGGCAACTGCCGCCCTCCGGGGAGAGGCACCTCCAGAGCTGCAAATATCCGCTCATCCTGCGCCACACCAAGCTGGTCCAGCATACGGGCCATGCTGTCCGGCATAAAAGGCTGAAGCATGGTGGCAATGCCGCGCAGTGCATCCAGCAGAACGCGCAGCACATCAGCCATACGCTCCACATCCGTCTTGCGCAGCGCCCATGGAGCCTGATGGTCGATATAGGCGTTACAGGCGCGGATCACTTTCCACACATCTTCCAGCGCATCGGTCAGAGCGCATCGCTCAAACTGCGCGCCCAGCAGTTGTGGCAGAACAGATACCTGCGCCAGAAGCTTCTGGTCCTCTTCTGTCAGGGTTCCGCGCTCGGGCAGAATGCCACCACAGTTGCGCGCAACCAGAGACAGCGTGCGCTGCGCCAGATTGCCCAGATCGTTGGCAAGCTCGACGTTATTGCGCGTTATCAGTGCCTTGCGCGACAGATCGCTATCTCCACCAAACGGCACCTCGCGCAGCACAAAAAACCGCACGGCATCAAGCCCGAACTCTGCCACCAGTTCCCTTGGGTCAACCACGTTCCCCAAGGACTTGCTCATCTTCTGGCCTTCAATGGTCCACCAGCCGTTGGCAAAGATTTTTTCTGGCAGTTCAATTCCCGCTGCCATCAGGAAAGCTGGCCAGTAGATGGCATGGAAGCGCGCAATATCCTTGCCAACAAGGTGCAGGCTGGCAGGCCAGAAGGCCATGCGCTGCGCATTCGTATCCGGGTAGCCAAGTGCGCTCAGGTAATTGGCCAGCGCATCAAACCACACATACATGACGTGCTGCTCATCACCGGGCACGGGTATGCCCCATTTAAAGCTCGTGCGGCTAATGGAGAGGTTGCGCAACCCCTGCTTGACAAAGCTTATGATCTCGTTCCGCGCACCGTGCGGGCCAAGGAATTCGGGGTGCCGGTCATACAGTTCTAGCAGACGGTCCTGATAATCGGACAGACGGAAAAAATAGGAAGGCTCCTTCAGCCACTCCACTGGTGCCCCGGTGGGGGCGACCTTTTTGCCGTCTGGCCCTTCAATCAGCTCATCTTCGCCATAAAAGCACTCGTCACGCAGGGCGTACCAGCCTCGTAGGCATCCAGATAAATCGCGCCGTTATCTGCCACCTTGCGCCACAGGGCCTGTGCGCCCGCAATATGGCGGGGGTCAGTCGTGCGAATAAAGTCATCATACGAAATGGCCATGGCATCGGCCATCGCCCGGAAATTGGCAGAAACACTGTCCGCAAATGCCTTGGGGGCCACTCCGGCTGCCTGTGCAGCCTGCTCCACCTTCTGCCCATGTTCGTCCGTACCGGTCAGAAAAAAGACATCATCCCCGGCAAGACGATGGAAGCGCGCCAGAACGTCTGCTGCGATAGACGTATAGGCGTGGCCGATATGCGGTGCTCCGTTCACGTAATAGATGGGGGTGGTGACATAAAAACGACGGGTCATTGTGCGCTCGCAATCGTCATAGCTTCAATAAGAGCTTCCTGTTTATCCAGATTAAAGCGTTCCGTCTCGGTATGAACACGCATAATCTGCTCCCATGCGGTGGCAAAAGCCATGCAATGCGCATTGCCCGCCTTTGCGGCCTGCCGCGCGGCACTTTGCAACTGGTCTGCCAGCAAGGAAAAAAAGAGGGCAAAACCATAGTCCTTGCGCAGGACGGCCTCGGCTATTTCGTACCCGCGCAGGCACTGACACCTTGCAGCACTTCTGTAACCAGTGCGGCCACGCCGCCATCCGTGTCACTCGACAAGGCTACAGCCTTGCCCGGCGCTCCATGCGCCTGCGCCAGAATACGCATAAATTCCTGCTCTGGCAGGTCCGGCCACAACATGGACAGAACCCGCCGCATGTCCGCCTCTGGCAATGCAGAAAGTTCAAGCCTGCGGCAGCGGCTCCGTATGGTTGGCAGCAAACGCCCCGGGGCTGAACTGGTTAAGAGCAGTACGGTGGCAGGCGGCGGCTCTTCCAGAATTTTAAGCACCGCATTGGCGGCACTCCGGTTCATCCACTCCGCACCATCCACAATCACCACACGCCAGCCGCCTTCGGCCGCAGTCCGGCGCAAAAAGGCATTGATAGGCCGAACGTCATCCGCCACGATCTCCTGCCGGTAGCGGTGCTTTTTTTCATCATAACCACGCTCGACCACCAAAAGATCGGCATGGGTTGCGGCTGAAATGCGACGTCCTGCCAGACTGCCCTCACCTTCCCCCCCAGCCAGGATTCGGGCCAGGGCGAAGGCAAACGTGGCCTTGCCAATACCGGGTGGACCGGTCAGCAGCCAAGCATGGGGCATGCGCCCCTTGCTGAATGCCCCCCGGAACAGAGCGAGTTCGGCACTATGCCCCTGTAAATGGAGTGATGCCAGACGCGGAGAAAGAGGGGCTGCATCAGACATCGGGCAATCTGGGCAAAATGTCTTTCATGATCCGGCTGGTCACAGCCTCTTCACTGCAATGATCGGTTGTCACGCAGTGCACGCGCTCTGGGTGCTGCTCCGCTATAGCCCGAAACCCTGCGGCAATACGGGCATGGAAAGCCTCATCCGCCTGTTCGTAGCGATCTGTTGGCGCACCCCGTACGGCCAGACGCTGCCGCGTGATCTGCCGGGGAGCCTGAAGCAGAAAGGTCATATCCGGCGCAAGGCCAAGCTGGGCCTGCAAGACGGCGATCAATTCCAGAATTGCCGCCTCCCCCTCCGCACGGCCATAGCCCTGATAGGCCATGGTCGAATCCGTAAAGCGGTCGCACAGCACAATGCGCCCCTGCGCCAGAGCTGGACGAATGACCTGATCCACATGATCAAACCGGGCGGCAAAATGCGTCAGAATTTCTGAACGGAGGGAAAGAGGCGCCTGCCCGAACAACAGTAATTCACGCAGGGCCTCCGCCCCGGCGGAACCACCGGGCTCGCGCGTGGCCAGCACTTCGTACCCATGGGATTGCAACGCATCGCGGAGCAGGCGGAGTTGCGTGGATTTACCAACACCCTCCCCCCCTTCCAGCGTTATGAACACTCCTTGCGCCATAACCTAGAGGTGCAGCCGTCTGCTCGCACGCCCAAGCAGGCCAAGCGCTGGCACAGCCTGCCCTGCCACAAGGGGGATACTCGCTTTTCTGCCCCCCGGCAGCACCACGGTCAGTTGCCCGAGCACCTGCCCATCCTGCACGGGGGCAATCACCGGGCTGTCATAGTCGATGGACACACGGGTGCTGTTCTTCCAGCCATGGGGCAGCAGCATTTTAAAATCCTGCGCCGCAAGCAGAGGCACGGTCTGGCTTGCCCCCATCCATACCGGGGCCTGATCCACGATCTCGCCCTTGCTGATGATCTGCGCGGTTTCAAAATTAGCAAACGCCCATCCCATCAGGCGTTCACCTTCACGCCCACGCGCGCCATCTGTTGGCAGGCCGTTAATGGCCATGACCACACGCCGCCCATCCCGCTCTGACGAGGCGCACAGACCAAACCCGCCAGCGTCCGTGTGGCCGGTCTTCAGGCCATCCGCCAGCCCCTTGACCACCAGAATGTTGCGGTTTTCCTGATGTATCTTGTTGAAAACAAATTCTTTTTCGGAAAAGAAATGATAATATTCAGGAAAATCATGGATCAGACGCAACGCCAGATAAGCAACATCCCGCGCGGACATATAGTGATTTTCCGCAGGCCAGCCGGTTGCATTCATAAAGTGCGAGTTGGTCAGCCCCAGCTTGGACGCCGTATCATTCATCAAGGCGACAAACTGCTCTTCGGAACCGGAAATCCCTTCAGAGAGCACAATACAGGCGTCATTCCCTGACTGAATGACCATACCCTGAATAAGGTCCTGCACGGCAACACTCTGCCCCAGCGGGACAAACATTTTGGAGCCCTGCATGCGCCATGCCCGCTCGCTTACCGGGAGCATCTGGTCCAGCTTGAGCCGCCCGGCCCGCAGCATGCCAAATGTGACATAGGCCGTCATCATCTTGGTCAGGGATGACGGCGGCATCCGCTCATCCGCATTTTTTTCCAAAACGGTGGTGCCGCTGCCATAATCCAGAATGCAGGCCCAGCGTGCCATTGTATCCACTGGCCCAACAGGCGTCATGGCCGGTGATTCGGGCACAACACTCCCTGCCGGAGTCACCGCTGCGGAGGCAGAGGACGATGTTGCCCCATGCCGGGGGCGCGCAACCGCACTACCCACCAGCCCACCAGAGATAAGGGCTGCGCCCCCTGCGAGTAAAAACCGTCGAGTCTGCAAAGCTATTCCCTATTCGACGACGATGTGAGAACCAGTTAACCCATTTAACAAGGCCCGTTTAAGGGCTGCGTCTGCCGCACTTATAGTCGCAAACGGTCCCTGCCGGACAGCCCACATCATGCTTTGGCCAGACATAACTGGCCGCACCACGCCACCGTGGCCGCCAGCCTGCATCATTGCAGCGGAACGGGAGGTAAAATCCATGGTTTCCACCCAAAGCATGCCCGGTGCGGCGTAACCCTGTGTGTAAACCACCGGCAGGGCGGGCAGCTGCACCCCTGCGGGCGCTGCTGCCTCGGCCCCGCGGCTCCCCGCCACGACAGAAGTATCCTCCGCATTACCAAGGCTGGACTGGAGAACCTGCTCCTTGGGCGCTGCCTCTATTTGCAGGGCAACACCTCCGGGCAGGGTTTCAGCCAACTGGCGGCTTGCGGCTTCGTCCTCCACAATTCTGACCTGCGTGGGGTCATTGCCCATACCCAGCAGGTTAGCCGCCTGCGTGGAGAGTGCCAGCGCACGCCCGATCTGGGCTGGCCCCCGGTCATTGACCCTTACCCGCACCTGCCGCCCGTTCTCCAGATTGATAACGGTCACAATGGCGGGCAACTGGAGTGTAGGGTGGCTTGCCGTCATGGTGGCCATGCTGCGCACCTCACCATTGGCGGTCAGTTCACCCTCACGCCCGTTCTGGCGCACGGCAAGGCCGGTCCCCTGCCACGCAAATTCTTCACGCGGGTAAAACCACTGGCCATCCGCCTGCCACGCAGACCCCACGGTATAGTGCACATCCGCACGCGGTGGTGGCGTGGGAGAGCACGACACCACAAGCAGGCAGCATCCCCCAAAAACAACTTTCTTCACGTTATGGCATCACCCAAAAGCCCTACGGCCAATGCATAGAAATCCGAAGGATTGTACCGCCGGATCACGTTAAAATTGTGGTAGACGATAAATGCTTCCCCACCCGGACCATCCGGCCGGATGACGGCTCCCTCGCTCACGGATGCATTAAAGTCCCCTACACGCGGCCTTACTCCCTGCTGCCGCCACCACGCAAGTGGTCTTGTCTGGCTACGGCCAAGCTGGGACTGCTCAAGTGTATCGGGGACAAAAACGCCCTCCCCCCAAGGCTGACCAGCCTGCCAGCCACACCGCGCAAGGTAGTTGGCAATGGAAGCAAAAACATCGCCTTCGTTATGCCATATATCCGCACGCCCACCCGCAGCGTAGCTCGCAGCATAACGCAGATAAGCACTGGGCATGAACTGCGGCTGCCCCATAGCACCTGCGTAACTCCCCAGCATACCAGCAGGTGCTACCCCAGCCTGCTCAAGCACATGCAGCGCCTTGAGCAACTCCGCGCGAAAAAAGCTGGCACGCCGCCCATCATAAGCAAGAGTTGCCAGAGCATCGATAACAGAGAACTTGCCCATGCGGGTGCCATATGCGGATTCCAGCCCCCATATGCCAGCAAGCGCTCCCCTGCCTACACCATACAGGCCGCTGATCTGCCCCAGCAGCCCTGCGCGCTGCTGCACGGCAGCCAGGCCATCGTTCATTTTTTTCTCGCTCAGAACACGGTCTTTATACTGTGCCCATGTCAGCGTGAATTCAGGTTGGTGCCTGTCTGCCTGCAAAACCTTGGCATTGGGGGCTGTCGTCAGCGCCAGTGCCTGCGCAACAACAGAAGGCGAGACTCCCTGCCCCTTAGCCTCCCGCGCAACCCCGGCCAGAAAAGTGGCATAGGCACCGCGCGCCGTATGCCCCGCCTTTTGCGCATGACGCGCGTAAACAGGTGGAGCAAGCAGCAGGGTACTCCCTCCAAGCAGCAGTTTTCTACGTAACATGGGCACGATCCGCCTTGCAGACGACACAGGAGCTTACAGTATCCTGCTTTTACGACTCTGTCAGGCTATGTTGCGCGCTTTAAAATCCATTCCTGCACAGGTGCCTCACACCTCCAAAGCTTGACAGGCGGTGCGTAAAAGAGCCTGTTGCCGCAGCTTGTGTGCATAAAACAGACCATACCTGCGTGCTGGAGACCAAGCCCCGCTGTGCTGGACCATTTTCTGGAACTGACCGCCTCACAACCTCTTGTGCAGGTTTTGATAGTTATTCTGGCCACTTTTGTGCTGGAAGACGCGGCAACCGTTATTACGGCCATTCAGGTCCATTTACACACGATCAGTATCCCCCATGCCCTGATGGCTCTGTACGTAGGCATTGTGGTGGGCGATGTGGGGTTGTACGCACTGGGGGCTCTGGCCGCCAGATGGCCACGCGCAAAACGGTGGATGGCTACACCCCCCGAGCAGATGCAGCAGACATGGTTGAGCAAGAACCTGTTCTGGGTTGTGTTTATCAGCCGGTTTGTTCCGGGCACCCGCCTGCCACTCTATACGGCCTGCGGTTTTTTCCGCGCAGGTCTGCTGGTTTTTACCGCGGCAACCACCTGCGCCACCCTGATCTGGACAACAGCGCTTTTCCTGCTTTCGTTGCGAGTGGGCGGGGTATTGCTGGCCCATCTGGGGGCCTGGCGCTGGGTTGGCGTTGCTGGCTTTATCGCTGTTATCATTCTTATGGGGCGGCTGGTTGCACGCTCCCAAAAACGCAAGATGTGACTTTGCCCATGCCCTCCGTCCCCCAAAATGAGAAACAACCCAACCCGCTTTCGCTGTTTGAATTCTGGCCCCGCTGGCTGTTTTACACACCTGTCGTGGCTTACTGGATTCTGCTGGGCCTGCGCTACAGGGACGTAACTCTCCCCACCGCAGCCAACCCTCGCATAACCACGGGTGGCCTGTGTGGGGAAAGAAAAAGTGACCTACTGGATATGGCCGGGCCTTATGCAAAACGGTGGATTGCACCCTACGCAACCCTGACAACCGGCCCAGATGACTTAAAGAACGCCATACAGGCCATGCACGACACGGGGCTGAGCTTCCCCGTTGTGGTAAAACCCGACATCGGCTGCAACGGGACAGGCGTTAAACTAGTCCACACGCAGGACGAGCTGGCGCAGGTCTGCGCCGCGTTCCCGCGCAATATCGACCTTGTTATTCAAAAGCTGATCATATGGCCGCATGAGGCAGGACTGTTCTACATCCGCCATCCGGATGAACCCACCGGCCGCCTGACATCCCTAACCTACAAGGACATCCCCTTCCTGACCGGCAACGGGGAAAACACGGTTCTGGAACTGCTCAAGCAGGATGCCCGCACGAGCAAGGTGCTCCATATTTACACTCCGCGCCTGCAAAGCAGCCTGCATACCATTCCGCCCAAAGGCCAAAGGCTGGATCTGGTTTTTGCTGGCAATCATTGCAAAGGCGCTGTCTTCCGCAATGGCATAGCCGATATTACCCCGGAGCTAACGCAGCGGATTGACCAGATCATGCACGATATTCCCGATTTTTACTTCGGACGCATTGATCTTAAATTCCGCTCAGTCGCCGATCTGGCGCGGGGAGAGAATTTTGAAATCATAGAAATCAATGGGGTTGGGGCCGAAGCTATCCACATCTGGGATTCCACCACCACCCTGCGCGAGGCCTATGCAGCGCAGTTCCTCCATTATGGGGAAAGCTACCGCATAGGAGCAAAAAACAAGGCCGCAGGCTGGAAACCCACAAACCTGTGGTATGGCCTGCGCCTGTGGCGAGAACAGAAAAAGCTGCTAGCGTCCTACCCGCTCAATGACTGAGCGGAGCAGACGCCAGCGCGTTACGCTGCTCCTGCCCCAGCCGGGAATGCCGCCGACCGTAAAAACGATAACAGCCCCATCCACATAACGCATAAACCGCCAGAAGCAAGGCTGGCACGGGGTCGCCCCCCATTAACGCCAGAAACATATCCCAACATAATGGCGCAACCATAAAACCACAGAACAGCATACCCAGCAAAGGCACGTAACCCACCCATACACCGCGCAACACAAAGCCACCAAACGGCACCACAAAGGCACGCTTGTATTCAGGCGCTGTATTGCGCATCCATATGACAGTAAAACAGACAATGCCAAATGCTGTAGCCGTACCCAGACTGACCAGATCACCAATAATATCAATGGGCAGCACGGCAGTAGCCAGCGCCACCACGCAACCCAGCAAAATGCTGCCGATCCATGGTGTCTGGTAGCGCCTGTGCAAACGGGCAAAAACTGAAAACAACAGGCCATCTTCCGCCATGGCAAAAAAGATGCGGCTCTGGGCGTACAACAGGCCCATAAGAACCGAGCATAACCCCACCACCGCACCAATCTTGACAAACAGGGCCAGCCACGGCTGGTGCATGGCGTTGACCGCAATAGCCAGTGGGTCTGCAACATCCAGCGACTGCCATGGCACAACGCCAATCAGCACGGCTGCTACCACCATATAGACGCCGGTACAGATCAACAGCGACAGCACAATACCCACGGGCACATCCCGCTTGGGGTTTCTGGCTTCCGCCGCCGCAGTAGAGACTGCTTCAAACCCGACATAGGCAAAAAAGATAACGGATGCCGCCCGAAAAATACCGGGGACGCCATAGCGGAACCCACCCTGATACGGTGGGATAAACGGTGTCCAGTAAGCCGGATGCATCTGCCAGATGCCCAAAGCCACAAAAACCGCCAGCACACCTACTTTAAGCACAACAATAAGGGAGTTGATTTTAAAGGATTCACGCACCCCCAGAATCAGCAGGGATGTCACCGCCAGAATAGACATGGCCCCCAGCAGATCACACTGCCCGTGAGCCGCCATGTGCCTGTTAGCCCCCTGATAGACGACCTCAAGAGTTGTCGTGTGCAGAGCAGCAGGAACGTGCACGCCCAGATCTTCCAGCAGACTTGCCGCATAACCCGAAAAACCTGCCGCCACCCCGGCGCATGAGATGCCGTATTCCATTAGAAGCAGCCAGCCCACAGCCCAAGCCCACCCTTCTCCCATAGATACATAGGCATAGGTATAGGCCGACCCCGAAACCGGCATGACAGACGCCAGCTCCGCATAAGACAGGGCTGTAAACAGGCATGCAATCCCTGCAACAACAAATGACAGCAGAATGGAAGGCCCGGCATAATTGGCCGCGGCCGTACCAGTCATGACATAAATGCCAGCACCAATGGTTGAGCCGACACCCAGCATGGTCAACTGCCACGGCCCCAGCGTTTTTTTTAGCCGTTGCCGTGTGTTTTCATGCTCAATTCTGGCAAGGCTCTTTCGGAGTTGGGGGCGGCGGGCATGCTTCATCCTCTCCACCATTCACCCGGCAAAGTGGAAGATCAGAAAAGCCACTCCGCCAACCACCATGCAATACCATGCAAAAGGCGACATCGCCCAACTATCATGGCGGCGGAAATACCGCATGAGGAAGGCCGTGCTGGCCAGAGCCGTCAGCCCGGACACAACGGCCGCCAGCAGGGCAATATGCATCTGCCCCGGGTCAATGGGCGTGTGGCGCATTTTAAAGGCCTCTCGCACCGTTGCGGCAATAATGACAGGCTGGGCCATAAGGAAGGAAAAGCGCGCAGCCGCATCATGGTGTAGTCCGCGCAGCAGCCCACCACAGATTGTTGCCCCCGAGCGTGACAGGCCGGGAAAAAAAGCAAAGCATTGGAAAGCGCCAATAAACAGCGCATCACGCGATGTCAGGCTAGCCAGATAACGGACATCCTTCCTGACCACACTGCCCCGCAGTTTTTCCACCACAAGCAGCAGAACTCCGTTGAGGAACAAGAACAGCGCAGCAGAAGACGCGGAACCGAACACGCTGCGCAACCAGTGTTCAAACAGGCCGCCAATAATAACAGCAGGCACGGTAGCAAGGCAGATCAGCCACAGAATATGCAGGCTCTCAAGCTGGATCCGATGCCCGAACGACCCGAATGCCCCTTTGCAAAGTGCCAGCCAGTCCTGCCAGAAAAAGATCAGCAGCGCGACCGAAGTCCCCATATGCAACATGACCAGAAAAGGCAGAAAAGTCGGGTCATGCAGGTCATAGGACCAGTGCAGCAAAGACGGCAGGACAACAGCATGCCCAAGACTGCTGACAGGAAAAAGCTCCGTAGCGCCCTGAAGCAGCGCCATGATAAGTGCCTGAAAAAGGGACATGTGCGTTTAGGGTTCCAAACTGGCTGATATCTGAGCGCTGTCCTTGCACCATGCGCCCAAGTGCTGCAAGGATTTCGTCCTGTTTAACATTTTGTGCAAGCACACATTTGCAATAAGGGCCAAAAGCAACCATGAGCCGACAAAACCACATAGGCGCGATTATGTGCAGCACTCTGGTTCTGGCTGCTGCAACCGGGTTTGGGCTGTATGCGACCAACACCCAGAAAACACCGGGCAAAACATCCTACGAACTTTCGGCCCGCTTTGTCTCAGCCAATGGTCTGGCGCGCGGTGCGGATGTTGATATTGCCGGTGTAAAGGTTGGCCGCGTTTCCAGCATTATTCTGGACCCCGCATCCCAGATGGCTATTGTCCATTTCCGGCTTGATGGTGCGCTCCACCTGCCGACCGACAGCACGCTGACAATAGGCAGCAGCACCCTCTCCTCCGACAATGCCTGATGATCGAGCCGGGCAAAGCCACAACCGTTGCTCAGGCGGGCCAGATGATGACACACACACTGGAGCCATCCAGCCTTGAGCAGCAGGTCAGTAATTATATTTTTGGTGCAGGCAACCTGGACCAGTAGGCCAATTCCTTCCAACCAATCAGTTTTTTAAAAAAAAACTGACAAGATGGATTGACGCCCCCCCTTGGAACAGATACATAACCGCCACCAACCAGTGGCGGCGTAGCTCAGTGGTAGAGCAGGGGAATCATAATCCCTTGGTCGGAGGTTCAAATCCTTCCGCCGCTACCAAATTTCCTTAAAAAACAGGCATTTATTTTATCATCACAGCATGTGTGAGATAAATAGCCACGCCTTATTTGGCTTCATGGTCAAACGACCGAGCCATCACCCTGCTCCATATGCATGGCTACAGGGCAAAGGCTGGATCATGGCTTGGGCAATCAGCCTTCGGAGAGTTCCGGCTGCGGCTCGGCGGAAAGGTCTTTGACCTCAGCCGCGTTATCATTTTCCATTTCGGTCTGGTCTTCTTCCTCTTCCTCGGAAGAATTGGCTGCAACCCGCTGCTGCCGGGCAGCCTGACGCTCCGCACGCTCCTGCTGGCTCTGCTGTGCAGCCTGCGCCATTGCGTTCAGAATACGGAAATAATGCTCGGCATGCTGGAAGTAAGCTTCCGCCGCCACCCGGTCACCGCTGCCTGTTGCATCGCGGCCGAGCTGAAGATATTTTTCAAAAAGCTGCTGTGCTGTGCCTCTGACCCGCACATCGGGGCCATGACTGTCAAAAACATGATTCCGGTTCATGGGAATCTGGCCATTCAACTGCCTGGACGCTCCATTGCTCCCGCTGGAACGATGGTGTCTGGTACGCATCCGTTTTACATTCATGGGTTTGTCACAGTGCTTTCCTGTTCATGGCACTTTGCATGAAGAAACAGTCCGATACAAAAGGCATGTTCCTGAATGAAGGCCGAATTGTTTTTTCGGAATGGGCTTTTGGCGGCAATCTGTTTGTTTTGCCGGAAGAAAAGCCCTTACCGCTCATCCACCGTGGCAGATTTTATTAATCTGCTTTCTGCCGCAGGACTGAGCGTTATGATAATAACAATGCTCAACAACAAAGCCAACCGGTTTTTTCAGTTTCCGGCATATGGCTGCCCCTGGCGGAGCACAATGCAGCGCGCTATGCCTGCCAGATCAGGCATAACCTGCACAACTTCCAGCCCATTCTGCGCCGCTATGTCACGCAATGCAGGCTCCTGCCCTATGCCAAATTCAAAAATACCAACGCCATTGTGCTTTAAGAGCCGGGGCAGACAAGCACAGAGGTGCCGGTAGGCATCCAGACCATCCTGCCCACCATCAAGTGCCCGCACGGTTCATGCCGCCGCACCTCCTCCATCAGACCATCCAGATCGGTGGTGGGAATGTAGGGCGGGTTGCTAAAAACAACGTCAAACCGGCTTTGAGTACTCAGGGCCTCAACCCACTGGCCAGCCATAATCAACGCCCGTGCGGACATGTTGCAGCGCCGGGCATTCCCATAGGCCAGAATGGCCGCTGCCGGATTGACATCCACCCCCACACCCCATGCCTTCGGGTATTCCGCAAGTGCTGCAAGCAATATGCAGCCTGTCCCCGTTCCCAGATCAAGGAAGGACAAGTCTGCATTGTGGTCAGGGCAGTGCTCCAGCAGCGCTGCAATCAGGGTTTCCGTATCCCCCCTAGGCACCAAAGAGGCTGAAGAGACCGACAGATCAAGACTCCAGAACCCCTTGCTGCCCGTAATATAGGCAAAAGGTTCATGCTGTGCGCGACGGGCCACCCATGCCAGAAAAGGCTCAACAGCCACACAATCACGCACGGACAGAGCCAGCATGGCCTCCGGCGTCAGGCCCAGAGCATGCTGCAAAAGCAGACGCGCCTCCCGCCGGGGGTTTTCCACCCCCGCATCGCGCAAAAGTGCCGCCCCGTTTGCCAGCAACTCCTGTATAGGCTGGTGATGCGGTGTGTTTTCTGCTTTGCTTTGCACTGTCATTTCAACAAATCGTCCGATCTGCACATATCAAATGCCTGCTTCCCGCTTTTTCTCAATCCTTGGACCTTTACGGCCATGACCTGCGCGGGTCTGCTGTTGCCTGCGCATGCCGCCATGGCTGGCGAGTTTCGGTCACCGACGAAAAAGCGACATGGAAATTTCCGAGGTCTCACGCATTTATCTGGACGGCAAGCTGGCGTCCGTCTTTCGGCTTGATGATGGCACACGGTACAAAACCGTGCGCATTCCCACCCCACAGGGGCGTCTGGACCACACCTACACATTGTGCGGAGAAATTACCATTCGCACGGTGGATGGGCGGGTAGAAACGCATGAGGTCAGCAGTAGTGGTCTTCTACACAACCCCGATGGCCGCCACTTTTACGCTTTAGGCTCTGGTGGCTTTACCGATTTTTATCTGGTTGACCCACAAGCCCCCGAAGCTGCCGAGCGCATCCCCGGTCGGGGGGAGGTCTGCTCCACCCCGATCAGCTAAACAGGTTAAAAGCCCGCATCCGCCATAAGGGCGGCCTGCTCTTCCTGCGTCAGCGCATCCACAAACTCGTCCAGCTCACCCAGCATGACCCGATCGATCTTGTACAGCGTCAGGTTGATCCGGTGGTCCGTCACCCGCCCCTGCGGGAAATTATAGGTCCGGATCCGCTCTGACCTATCCCCCGTTCCTACCTGTGAGCGCCTGTCTGCAGCGCGATGCGCATGGGCCTGCTCGCGCTCACGTTCGTACAGACGGGCCCGCAGGATCTTCATCGCCTTGGCACGGTTTTTATGCTGGCTTTTTTCTTCCTGCATGGACACGACAATATTGGTCGGCAGATGGGTAATGCGCACAGCACTTTCGGTTTTGTTCACATGCTGCCCACCAGCGCCCGAAGCCCGAAAAACATCTATACGCAGTTCGGCTTCGTTAATCGTGACATCCACCTCTTCCGCCTCTGGCAGCACGGCCACAGTAACGGTGGATGTATGGATACGCCCCTGTGCCTCGGTCGCAGGCACGCGCTGCACACGGTGCACACCAGATTCGTATTTAAGGCGGGCAAAAACACTTTTGCCGTTAATTTCGGCAATACCACCACGCAGGCCGCCAAGTTCGCTCTCGTCATAATCCATAACGGTAAAGCGCCAGCCTTTAAGGTCCGCATAACGGCGGTACAGGTCAAACAGTTCTGCGGCAAACAGGGCTGCCTCGTCCCCCCCGGCAGCGGGGCGCACTTCCAGAATTGCGCTGCGCTCGTCCGCCACGTCCTTGGGAAGAAGCGCCAGACGGACCTCACGCTGCAATTGGGGCAGTTTTTCACGCAGTTCCGCAAGCTCTTCGCCCGCAAGCTCCTGCATTTCAGGGTCGGACAGAAGGGATTCTGCCTGCACAATGCTTAACTCGGTTGCGCGCAGGTCGTTAATACGGGCAACAACCGGTTCAATTTCAGCATACTCGCGGGATGCCTGCGTAAAGGCATCCCCACTTAACCCGCTCGCCAGATGCGCTTCCAACTCAAGCGCCCGACTGGCAATACGGTCCAGCCGCTCATCAAGGTTCATCGCGCAAAAACACTCCGCGCATCAGACAGCAGGGCATCTGTCGCCACTTCATCTTCCTGCCCGGTTTCCATGCTTTTGACACGGAACACACCACGGGCCAGTTCGTCTTCGCCCAAGAACAGGACATGGCTTGCATTCTGCTTGCCTGCCCGCTCCATCCGCTTACGCAGCGACCCTTTGTAGCCTATTTCCGTCCGCACCCCCTGCTGGCGTAGGGCCTGCAAAATCTGGCACACGGCTTTTTCGTCAGGCGAGCCAACGGGGATCAGCACCACCGAGCGTGGAGCCTCTGGCGCGCTCTCCAGCAACATGCCCAGACGCTCAACCCCGGCGGCCCAGCCAATGGCTGGCACTTCCGGCCCACCCATCTGCTTGACCAGACCATCATACCGTCCACCCGCCAGAACTGTCCCCTGCGACCCCAGACGGTTGGTCACAAATTCAAATGTGGTGTGGTTGTAGTAATCAAGCCCGCGCACAATGGCTGGATTAACCGTGTACGCAATGCCAAACAGATCAAGCTTGAGGCGCAACTCATCCCAGAACGTACGTGCCTCAATGGTCAGGAATTCTTCCATCATGGGCGCATTGGCGACAAGCTCGCGATCACCTGCATCCTTGCTATCAAGAATACGCAGCGGATTTTTTGCGAGCCTGATACGGCTATCTTCGGACAACCTGCCCTCATGCGCAGAAAAATACGCAACCAGAGCCTGCCGCCAGGCATCCCGACTGGCGGCATCGCCCAGGGTGTTCAACTCAAGCGTTACGTATTGGGCAACCCCCAGCGCTTCCAGAACGGCATAACCAAGGGCTATGGCTTCCGCATCAGCCAAAGGCTCAGCCGCTCCCAGCAGTTCCGCGCCAATCTGGTGGAACTGGCGGTAACGCCCCTTTTGTGGCCGCTCGTGGCGGAACATGGGGCCGGTATAGAACACCTTCTGCGGCAGTGACTGTGTGAGCGCATTTGTGACAAGTGCCCGGCAAATAGCTGCCGTACCTTCTGGCCGCAGTGTCAGGCTTTCCCCGTCACGGTCGTTGAAGGAATACATCTCTTTAGAGACAACATCCGAAGTATCGCCCAAAGAGCGGGAGAAAACACGGGTTTCTTCAAAAATGGGGGTGGACCATTCATCAAACCCGTAAAGACCGGCAATATGGCGCGCGGTGCTGACCACGCGCGCATGGCGGCGTTGCTCTTCTCCAATAAGATCGTGCGTTCCTCTTACGGGCTGAATGCTGCTCACGGCCTGTTTTTCCTGATTGACGCACACGCCCTGCGGGCTGTGCGGCCTGATCCATGTGTAATTTATGATGGGCGAACAAACCCCACCCACGACCTGAGATACCCGGTCGCAGGTGGATGGTTGCGCGTATTTATTTAGCGGATGCCATATCCGGCAGTTCGGGGGTAACCCCTTCCTGCTTGGCAAGCGCTTCTGCGGCTTCAATAGCTGCCACACGCTCTTCAACCAGTTCGACAACATGGTTGATCATGTCACCAGCAGCAATGGTATGGTCCTGCTTGCCAGCGGAGTAAACCATGTGGCGGCCAGAACCACCCCCGGTCACCCCAAGGTCGGTCATAAGCGCTTCGCCCGGGCCATTGACCACGCACCCGATGATGGAAAGGGTAAGCGGGGTTTTGATATGGGCCAGACGGTCTTCGAGTGTCTGGACCGTTTCCACCACATTAAAGCCCTGACGTGCGCAGGACGGGCAGGAAATGATCTTGACCCCACGGTGGCGCAGACCAAGGGATTTAAGAATATCCCAGCCGACCAGCACTTCCTCCTCGGGGGCTGCGGAAAGGGAGACACGCATGGTGTCACCCACCCCAGCCCAGAGCAGATTGCCAAGCCCGATGGAGGATTTGACCGTACCGGCACGCTTGCTGCCTGCTTCGGTAATGCCAATATGCAGCGGGTAATCGCACGCATCAGCCAGTTGCTGATACGCGGCAACCGCCATGAACACGTCAGACGCCTTGACGCTGATCTTGAATTCCCGGAAATCGTGATCTTCCAGAATTTTAGCGTGTTCGAGAGCGCTTTCCACCAGAGCTTCCGGGTTAGGCTCGCCGTATTTTTCCAGCAGATGCTTTTCCAGCGAACCCGCGTTCACGCCAATACGGATGGAGCAGCCATAATCCTTAGCTGCCTGCACCACCTCACGCACACGCTCGGCGCTGCCGATATTGCCGGGGTTAATACGCAGGCACGCAGCCCCGGCCTTGGCGGCCTCAATCGCGCGTTTATAGTGGAAATGAATATCGGCCACGATGGGCACATTCACTTCCCTTACAATTTCAGCCAGTGCTGCCGTGCTCTCCTCATCGGGGCAGGAAACACGCACGATATCCACCCCAGCCAGTTCGGCGCGGCGAATCTGCTCAATAGTCGCCTGTGCGTCGCTGGTCAGTGTGTTGGTCATGGTCTGGACGAAATCGGGGCATCCC
This sequence comes from Acetobacter okinawensis JCM 25146, assembly GCF_000613865.1. Taxonomy (GTDB): domain Bacteria; phylum Pseudomonadota; class Alphaproteobacteria; order Acetobacterales; family Acetobacteraceae; genus Acetobacter; species Acetobacter okinawensis. The sequence goes on along the minus strand of NZ_BAJU01000001.1, from coordinate 122,308 downwards.
CACCGACGGCTACCTTGCCGACGTGGATCTGCCGAGATTTCCGACGTTCGATATGCTGGTAAGGCCGGTAGCCGCTCATCTTGCATCCTTTTGTCGAGACGACAGTTGGGGGAGGATCTGCCGCGCTTCGGCGCTGCGGCGTCTCCCGCTCTAGGTTTGGTGCTTTCCTGCCAAAATCAAGGCCGGTTGGCTACACATAAAGCATGGAAAGAGCCATTCAGTGCGCGCCAAGCCCATTAAGCTGGCGGGCATTCAGGTCATCCGCGCTGGGTTCCGCAGGAGGTGCCGCACTGTGCAGAGGTGGTTTGGCCGCACTGGCTAAAGGCGCGCCAGCACTGCCCTCTCCCGCCCCAACAACAGGTACGGCGGACACATCAGCCTTCGGTTTATCCGCCGTTACGCTTTGGACAGGCAACGCTGCCCCTCCCACTGCCGGCGACGCCACAACGGGTACCGCAGGGGTAGCAACAGAATTGAGACTACCGCCAGTCTGCACCTGCCGCACAGCATCCGGCGTTAGGGCAATATGCCGCAGAACAGCGCCATTCTTCCCCAAAGGTGGGGTTGTGATGCTGCCTTGTGCAAGGGCTATGCCGCCTGCGTTCCCCACAGTCAGAGTGTAAGGCCCATTATCGGCGGGCACCGTCCACGCATCGCCCGGCTGCAAGATGTGGTCGTACACCACCTTGCCACCCACGTTCCTGACCTGCACCCAACTTGCTGCAAGTGCCTTGAGCGTAAGAGGAGCATCCTGTGTGCCATTGGCTACGTCGGGCGCGTTATGCTCTGCGGGTTCTGCCGCAGGCTGTACTGGCACCGACGCAACAGGATTGACTGATTGAGGAACCACCGCCCCCTCCACGGGTGTAGTTGGCGAAGGTGCGGGTGTGCTCTGAGCTTCATTTTGCACAGATGGCGCATTTTGCAGCGGGACCACCTGCGCCACCACAGGCACCGGTGGAACCTGCGCGACATTATGGTCCGGCAGAATGGAGGCCACCTGAGGTGATGGTGCATTTTTTGCACTCTCACCCGGCATAAGGCTTGCTACAGGCGGCACGCGCTCTGGTGCAGGGGGAACATGCCCGACAAAACAGTACCAACCAATATAGCTTGCCAGAATAACAGCCAAACCCAACGAAATGCTGACGGCTGGTGGCAGGCGGCGGTCTGGTGGTGGGTCGGGGAAATCCAGCTCGGGCTTACGCACACCCAGCCGGCCTTCCTGCCGATAAAGCTTTAACAGATGCTCGGGCTCAAAACCCAGGGCCTGCCCATAGGTCCGCAGGAAACCCAGAGCATACACTTCCGCTGGCAGAACGCTGGCGTTGCCGTTCTCCAGCGCCTCCAGATAAACGCCACGAATCCGCAACCAGGCGGCCACATCCCCGATGGACCAGCCGAGCTGCTCCCGGCGCTTACGCAAAGCCTCGCCTACCCCCAAGCTCCACATCAGGGAGGGGGGGCAGAGGCGAGCCTTGATCCTGCTCGGAACCTTGGGCGTATTCAGCCATCCGCATCCATACGACGTTGTTGACGCACCAGTGCCACCACAGCCTGCTCAACCAGATCCTCGATGATCTGCGCCACAGGCTGAACAGACGTTACCATACCAACAGACTGGCCTGCCATAACAGAGCCCTGTTCCACGTCGCCGTCAATAACTGCGCGGCGCAATGCACCGGCCCAGAAATGTTCGATTTCCAACTGGGCGGCGTCACGCGTGAGTTCCCCGGACTGAAAACGACGAATCACATCGGCCTGATGGCTGACAAACTGCCGCCCACCTTCGTTACCAAGTGCGCGAACAGGAATGACCGGGAAGCGGTCATCCAGCTGGACCGACGTTACGGCATCCCGTGCGGCGGCGCGGACAAACGCTTTTTTAAACTTTTCGTGAGCAATGCTTTCCTCGGCCGCGGCAAAGCGCGTACCCAACTGCCCACCAGATGCTCCCAGTTCCAGATAGGATAGCAGAGCATCCCCCCGTCCCAGACCACCGGCCACAAAGACCGGAACGCTCTGAATATGCGGCAGAATTTCCTGCGCCAGAACAGTCAGGGAGACCGGGCCGACATGGCCCCCGGCTTCTGCCCCTTCGATCACCAGCGCGTCCACACCCATTTTGACCAGACGCTTGGCCAGCACCAGAGCAGGAGAAAACGCAATGACCTTTGCCCCGCCGTCCTTGATCGCCTTGATCGCAGCCCCCGGCGGAATGCCTCCAGCCAGCACGATATGACCCACACCGGCGTCCAGGCAGACCTGCACCAACTCATTGAGCTGGGGGTGCATGGTAATCAGGTTCACGCCAAAGGGGCTGTCTGTCAGGGCGCGGGTTGCCTGAATTTCTTCCGCCAGACGGGCTGGTTCCATAGCCCCGCAGGCAATGACCCCGAACCCACCGGCATTGGAAATGGCAGAAACCAGATTACGCTCGCTGACCCAGGACATGGCCCCGCCAAGAATGGCGTACTGCGTGCCCAAAAACTCGGTGCCACGCCGCCACAACCCGTCCAGCCGCTTGCGCGCCCGGTTCAGTTCTGCGGGGGTAGGTTCTTCAGTCGTGCAGACCACGTTGCTTTGCTCAGACATTATCCAACCCGTATGCGGTGTGCAGGGCACGCACGGCAAGTTCCGCGTATTCCGCTGCCACCAGAACGGAAATCTTGATCTCGCTCGTGGAGATCGCCTGAATATTGATTGAACGCTCGGAAAGCGTGCGGAACATGGTGCTGGCCACCCCGGCATGCGAGCGCATGCCCGTGCCAACAACACTGACCTTCACAATATCCGGGTCGGTCGCCAGCTCTTCATACTGCACGGAGTCCCGCACACTTTCGAGCACGTTGATCGCCTGCGGCAGGTCGCTCTTGCTGGTTGTAAAAGTCATGTTGGTCGTGCCGTCCGCCCCTGTGCTCTGCACGATCATGTCCACGTTCACGTGGGCTTCGCTCATGGGGCCAAAAATTGCGGCGGCAATACCGGGCCGGTCCGGAATGCGCCGAACCGACAGCTTGGCTTCATCACGGGAGTAGGCAATGCCGGTAACCAGTTTTTTTTCCACGATTTCGTCCTCATCCACCACCAAAGACCCGGGAAGATGCCCTTCCATAACAGCCGGACCATCCGCAAAGCTGGAAAGCACCTGCACCCGCACCCCTTCGCGCATGGCAAGCCCGACACTGCGGGTTTGCAGCACCTTGGCGCCGACCGAGGCCAGTTCCAGCATTTCCTCATAGGTAATTTTATCAAGCTTGCGCGCCTTGGGCACAATGCGCGGGTCGGTCGTATAAATACCGTCCACATCCGTGTAGATATCGCACCGGTCTGCCTTGATGGCCGCAGCAAGAGCCACGGCAGACGTGTCCGAGCCACCACGGCCAAGGGTGGACACCCGCCCATCTGGCGCAACGCCCTGAAACCCCGCGACAACCGGCACCATGCCCTCTGCCATGCAGCCGAGCAGTTTTTCGCCGTCAATCGAATCCAGACTGGCCTTGCCATGTGCCGAATCGGTCCGGATTGGCACCTGCCACCCGGCAAACGAGCGGGACGGCACACCAAGGTTCTGCAGGGCAATGGCCAGCAGACCGCTGGTTACCTGCTCACCCGTAGCCACAATGGAATCGTATTCCTTGGGATCATGCAGCGCGGAAAGAGACTGGCAGAAACCGACGAGCCTGTTTGTTTCCCCCGCCATGGCGGACACAACAACCAGAACATCACATCCTGCGTCTTTCTGTTTTTTGACGCGCTCGGCCACGGCCCGAATACGATCAAGGTCGCCGACAGACGTTCCGCCGAATTTCATGACAATCCGGGGTGCGGAACCGGACATAGCTTTATTCTCCACCAGACAAGCCGCAGATCATGCCACACGCCCCAGTGCCACGGCTTTGACAAAAAGACATGCTGGAACGGTTGCACAGCTTTACAAGGCGCGTCACATAACCTTGCCGGCCCCCTTTCGTCCAGCGGGGAGAGCCGCAGGAAAGGAATTTGTTGCATGAACGCCACCAGCCCCCACGCGGCCTCTTCGGTCTCTGATGAAGAAATCGCCCGGTTTAGCGCCCTTGCGGAGCAGTGGTGGAATCCTTCGGGCCCCATGCGCCCACTGCACGCCATGAATGCGCTCCGCATCGATTGGGCCTGCCGCCACCTGCCCTTGCGCGGCAGCACATCACGTCGGGCAAAAATTCTGGATATCGGCTGTGGTGCCGGGCTGGCGAGCGAGGCTCTCGCCAAGGCTGGGTATGATGTACTGGGGCTGGATGCCTCGGCCAATGGCATTGCCGCAGCCAAGGAACACCTGAGCACGCACCCTCTGCCCGAACATGCAGGCCCCCTGCACTACCGCAATGGCAGCGCGGAAGACCTGGTGGCCGAAGGCAGCCAGTTTGACGCGGTTGTAGCTTTGGAAATTATAGAACACGTTACCGACCCTGCAGCCTTTATGGACATGCTTGCCCAGCTTGTGCGGCCCAATGGTACGGTTATTGTCTCCACCATGAACCGCACATTGCGCTCGCTGGCCGTTGGTAAAATTGGCGCAGAATATATCCTGCGCCTGCTGCCCATAGGCACACATGAATGGCGCAAGTTCATCCTGCCGTCCGAATTGGGGCAGTATGCCCGTGCTGCAGGCCTGCGCATGATTGCCATGACAGGCATGGCTCCCGGCCCCATGGGCTGGAAGGAAACCCGCGACCTCGGGGTTAACTACATCGCAGCGTTTACAAGATACTGATTGTAAAGCTTTTTTGTACGCTGGAGCACACCCCGTGCTCTAGCGTGCGCGCCGCATTATTTGACTGAATCGGGGATTTTGCACACAGGCCCCATCGCAGGCCCCTTATAGCGGGTCCATGTCTGGGTTTCGCCAAAAATGGGCAGGCCGATGTAACCGCGCAGCTTGAGCACGTCAGGCTGGGTTGTCCATATCTGGGAATCGTACAGGTGCCCTGTATCCGGGTCCAGAATATGCCCTGCCCAGCGCCCCTTGTTACTACCCTCCATGGGTTGAAAATCCGTGAGCATCAACAAATCGCATTCGGATTTTCCATCATGACCATGCGGCACGTCTGTTCCATCGTAACGCAGGCCGATCAGGTGGCCGCACAGGTTTTGTCCACACCGATCAATTTTAAACACGCCATCATGGTCCTGACTAAGCCAGTACCCTGTTAACGCTGCCTCGGTTCCGACGGGTTCGGCAGAAAAAGACACAGAAGGCTTACCGGACAAAATGACAGACAACAGGGCGACAATACCTACCCCTGCCTTACGCACCCAGCCCGATCTGGTGTTTTTTCTCATGTCTGCCTCTCCCTCAACCAGACTGGCATAGTGACCAGCAACCCTGCCAGCAAGGATGTGGGGAACCTTGCCCACACGCACCACCCCTATTTGTAAAGGGTCAGGCCAGACATTCAACTGTCCGTGTCTCGGACCCATGGAATATTGTGGAACTCAACCCCTTCATCTTCGAGCATCTCGCGCTGGGTTTCTGACATCTCGCCATAAATCCCGCGCTCAGGGGCTTCTCCATGATGAATCCGCAAGGCTTCATCGGCAAAGTTTTTGCCCATATTTTCGCACTTATCTTCAATCGTGCGCCTAACGTCACGCAGGGCACTCAGTACGGCATCGGGTAGGACCGGTTGCGTGGGCTGGACTGGTGCAGGTGGTGCTTCTGTCCGTGCCTCGTCAACCGCGGGCTGCTCTTCCGGCACGCTGCGGCCACGACCACGCCTGACAATGGCCGGAGCCATGGGGGCCTGCTCCACATCCGCCGTGCCGCACTCGGGGCAGCTTAAAAGACCTTTTTGCCCCAGCATGGCAAATGTGGCGCTATCTTTGTACCAGCCTTCAAATTCATGATGATTGGCGCAACGTAAACGATAGCAGATCATCGTGGCTTAACCCTGCCTTAGCCTGAGCAGATGCAACAAAGCTCAGCTCAGCCCAAGTATGCCGTTCAACTGGCCTGTGCGTTCCAGACGCATCAGATCATCACACCCACCCAGTGACCTGCCATCCACAAATGTCTGCGGTACTGTTGTCTGTCCGCCAGACAGTGCAATGGCCTCTTCCCGTTCGGCTGTGCCACGCGGGGCGTTCACTTCGGTAAAGGGAATATTCTTGCTCTCAAGCAGGGCGACAGCGCGCCTGCAAAAGGGGCAACCGGGCTGGGTATAAATTTTGATTTCTGGCATGCGTTTTTCCTTACTGGTTATAAATCATGGATTCAATCTGCTTTCCGCAGAACATGGCATGAACTTTATATGGTGTGTCTAATCAACGCGGTCCAGATCGCTCTCCGCACGGGCGGGCACCACCCCCGCAACCAAAAGGCTGACGCTGCGCGCCCCAGCGTTCAGCAAAACACGTGTGCAGGCCGCAGCCGTTGCCCCTGTTGTCAGCACATCATCCACCAGCACAACATCACGCCCGTGCACCAGCCCCTGCCGTGATGGCCGCAGCGTTATGGCCTGCGCCACCTCATCCCACCGCGCCTGACGGGAAAAGGACGCCAGAGGCACCGTCCGCCTGACACGCACCAGCACATCCGGCTGGCAGGGCAGACCACTCAGCTTTGCCACGCCATGCGCCAGTACGGCGGCCTGATTGTAACGCCGCCTGAACAACCGCCAACGATGGACTGGCACAGGCACAACCAGAGCGTTGGAGACCAGAACATCCTGCCCGATCCGCACCATCTGCGGAGCCAGAAAAGCAGCGCTATCTATCTGGTCAGCATATTTAAGCTTTAAAATCAGTTCCCTTGCCACGCTTTCATAAACAAAGGCCGCACGCGCCTGCCCCCACGCCGGGTGGTGTCGCTCACAGGCGGAGCACAGGCCCGCCGGGCCAAGCATGGCAGAACTTACCTGTGGTACTGCACAGACCTTGCAAAATGGTGCGACCACCGCCTGCAAGCGCCCGAAACAGGCCGCACACAACAACCCATGCCGCGCAACATCTGCCCCACAATGCAGGCATGCGGGCGGATACAGCACACCAAGAGCCAGCCGCCCGAGCGAACCCACCCGTGCCATAGCCCGCACGGCTAGTGCAAACACAGGTTTGTCATGGCCAAACGCTTGGCAAAAAGCATGGATACGCGCACATCTGCCTTTATGGATACACCTGTTATTTTTGACCGCAAAGCCGTCAGACACCACCGAGAGCGCGCAGCGCGCCTGCAAGATGAGGTGATGCCGGTCCTGAGCATTGCCACGGACCTTCTGCTCGACCGCCTGGATGACATGGTCCGAAATTTTTCTCTGGCGCTGGACATTGGTGGGCGGGGCATAACCAGCCAGCACCTTGCCGCACGGGGTATCCGTACCGTCAGTACCGACCTGTCCGCCGGGCAGCTTGCCCACTCAACCGGGCTGCGCGTCTGCGCTGATGAGGAGTGGCTGCCCTTTGCGCCGCACAGCTTTGATCTGGTCATTGCCAACCTGTCCCTGCACTGGGTCAATGACCTGCCCGGCGTGTTCAGCCAGATCAGGCATGCGCTCCAGCCAGATGGGCTGTTTCTGGCCAGCATGCCCATTCTGCCTACGCTGCGCCCCCTGCGCACGGCGCTGGAGGCAGCTGAACTGGCAGTGTGTGATGGGGTCTCCCCCCGCGTATCACCATTTCCAACCCAGCAGAGCTGTGCGCAACTCATGCAGCGTGCCGGTTTTGCCCTACCTGTGGTTGATACCGAGCGACTGGACCTGCGCTACCGCTCCCTTGGAGCACTCCTGACCGACCTGCGCGCCGCAGGGGAGACCAACGCACTGCACCAGCGTACACGCACCACACTCCCACGCATGCTAATCCCCGCCGCAGCAGCAGAACTGGAAAAACCGGGACAGGAGAGTTTTGCCATGCCCCTGCACATAGCTGTTTTATCTGGCTGGGCACCGGCACCAACCCAGCCCGTACCCTTGCAACCGGGGCAGTTCCAGCACTCCTTGCATGACGCACTGCACCAGCCGGATGTGACCGAGTAAAGCTGCCGGGCTTTTGCGCACCAAAGAACCGGGTCAGCCTCCGGTTACACTCATATGTCTTTGCGGGCCGGAGATAATGCCTGCCTGCGCATCCAGCAAAAAATCATGCCCGGTTGGTTTGCGGGCTATGGCCTGCTGTATGGCCACCTCCAACGCGGCGTCTGTTGCGCCCCCCCGCATAAGGTGGCGCAGATCAACCCCATCCTCCTGCCCCAGACAGGTATAGAGCTGCCCGGTGCAGGAAAGGCGCACGCGGTTGCAGGTGGAGCAGAAATTGTGACTCATGGGCGTAATAAAGCCCAGACGTCTGCCCGTTTGCGCCACACGTACATAGCGTGCAGGACCACTGGTCTGGTAGGTCAACGGCTCCAGCGTCCAACGCTGGGCCAATGTCCTGCGCACCGCATCAAGCGAAAGATACTGCGCCGCACGGTCCTCCCCCGTATCACCCATAGGCATGGTCTCAATCAGGCACAGGTCCGCGCCAATTTCACCACACCATGCCAGCAGAGCATCAAATTCATCATCATTGACCCCCGCCATGGCCACGGTGTTTATGCGGACGGCCAAGCCCTCCGCGCGAGCGGCACGTATGCCTTCCAGCGTGGTGGCGAGCTTGCCCCGCCGGGTCAAACGGGTAAAGCGTGCCTCATCCAGCGAGTCCAGACTGACGTTAACGCGCCGGACCCCCGCCTGCGCCAGAATGGGCGCATAATGGGCCAGACGGCTGCCGTTAGTTGTCAGCGTGAGCTCATCCAGTCTGCCAGACTGCTCTGGCAGGCGAAGCCACGCCCCCAACTCCTTGAAAAAAAAACCGATATCGCGCCGGACCAGTGGCTCGCCCCCGGTAATACGCAACCTGCGCACACCATGGCGCACAAAAACCCGGCTCAGGCGCAAAAGCTCCTCAAAGTCCAGCACATCCGCGCGTGGTAAAAACGACATGTGTTCGGACATGCAGTACACGCACGCATGTCGCACCTGTCAGTCACAGAAAGGCGGAGGTAGGAAATCCGCCTTCCGGCGGGGTCCGTTAAAGAGGACAGCATAGGTACACTTTATATCAGAAACCCGTGTGGCATCAAAATGTAAAAACGCCCCGGCACAGAAGACGTAACGCCTACCCTGCAAAAACATACGGCCCGCTTTAGGCGGGCCGCATGCAACAGACAAGCTGAAAAACCAGATTTTAATGTCCGGCGTTATTGCCCGAAAAATCCGGACGGGACAGGCCAGACAACTCAAGCTGCTCCACCAGAGCACCTTTAAGCCGCTCAAGCCCGGCATCATCACGCCCTTCGGCACGCGCAACCAGCACGGCCTGAGTGTTGGAGGCGCGCAGCAGCCACCAGCCATCAGTCGTGTTCACGCGCACACCGTCAATTTCGGACACATCGGCCCCGGATTTGCGCAGGCGTTCGGCCACCTCCTCGATCACCTTGAACTTACGGTGGTCATCGCAATCAAAGCGCACTTCGGGAGTAGACAGGGTTGCCGGCAACGCCTCACGGAAAGCAGAGAGCGTCTCGTCCGAGCGGGCGACAATGCCCAGCACGCGCACACCGGCGTAAAGTGCATCATCAAAGCCGTACCATTTATCGGCAAAGAAGATGTGGCCCGACATTTCCCCCGCCAGCGGGGAGCCGGTTTCCGCCATCTTGGATTTGATGAGAGAATGCCCTGTCCGCCACATCAACGGCTTGCCACCTGCGCGCGCCACCTCGTCAAACAGCACCTGACTGGCTTTTACGTCCGCAATAATAGTGGCGGCGGAATGGCTTTTAAGCACATCACGCGCGAGCAGAACGAGAATCTGGTCACCCCAGAGAATTTCGCCCTTGTTATCAACCAGCCCGATCCGGTCTGCATCACCATCAAAGGCGATACCAAGGTCGGCATGGTTATCCTTGACGGCGGCAATCAGCTGCTCAAGGTTTTTGGCGACCGTGGGGTCAGGGTGATGAGCGGGGAATGTGCCATCAATGGCCGCATTAAGCACAATGTGCTCACCCGGCAGCAGCGCCACCATTTTTTCAAGCACTTCGCCTGCGGAACTATTGCCGTTGTCCCAGACGATCTTGAGCTTGCGCGTCCCGCCGTCGTAATCTTTGACAAGACGTTTGACGTAATCATCGCGCAGATCAATCGTGCGGACGGTCCCTTCTTCCGCCGCGACCACATCGCCTCTGGCAGCAAGGTCACCCAGTTCGCGGATCTGCGCGCCAAAGAACGGCTTGCCGGCCAGCATCATTTTAAAGCCATTGTAATTGGGCGGGTTGTGGCTCCCCGTTACCATAATGGCCCCATCTGCATTGAGCGTTGCAGAGGCGTAATACAGCATGGGCGTTGGCCCACGGCCGACACGGGTGACGCGCAGCCCGCACTCAAGCGCACCCTTTACAAGGGCTTCTTCCAGCATGGGGGAAGACAGACGTCCATCGTAGCCCACAACCAGCGTTTTGCCGCCATTACGGCGGACAAGGCTACCAAATGTGCGGCCAATGGCAAACGCGTCTTCCGCACTCAGGGTTGTCCCAACAATACCGCGAATATCGTACTCACGCAGGCTTGTGGCATCAAAATCATGCGTAAAAGACATCAGTTCAGCCCCTCATATTTTTTGAGGAATGCACGCACACCATCAGCCAGTTCCGGCCGTTCCAGCGCAAAGGCGATCTGTGCCTCAAGGAAGCCCAGCTTGTTGCCGCAATCGTAGCGCGTGCCTTCATAACGCAGGCCATGGAAAGGCACATTGCCGATGGTTTTGGCCATGGCATCCGTCAGCTGCACTTCGCCCCCAGCGCCTTTTTCCAGCTTGGCAAGGTGCGGCATCACGTCGGGCGTAAGGATATAACGACCGATGATGGACAGATTGGAGGGAGCTTCCTCTGGTTTGGGCTTTTCGACCAGCCCCTTGACTTCCACAAGGCGGCCATCATCCTTGCCGGTATCGAGAATACCGTAACGGTTGGTATGCTCACGCGGCACTTCGGACACGGCAACCACGTTGCCCCCGGTTTCGTAATACGCCTCAGCCAGCTGCTTCAGGCAGCCTTTCTGCGACATCACCATGTCATCTGGCAGCAGGATGGCGAACGGGTCATTCCCGATAAATGCACGCGCACACCAGATGGCATGGCCAAGCCCAAGGGGTTCCTGCTGGCGTACAGCCATAAGCGAGCCAGCCTGAATGCTGCTCGGCTCCAGCGCCTCCAGACAGTCCACTTTATTGCGCTCCTTGAGCGTGCTTTCCAGCTCATAGGCAATATCAAAATAATCGATCAGGGAGTCTTTGCCACGGCCGGTAATCAGGCAGAATTCCTCAATACCTGCGGCACGTGCTTCATCAATGGCGTATTGAATAAGGGGTTTGTCCACGACCGGCAGCATTTCTTTTGGCATGGCCTTGGTCGCTGGCAAAAAGCGCGTTCCCAGCCCCGCAACTGGCAGGACTGCTTTACGTAAAGGCTTGGGATTGGACACGAATGAAACACCTTTAAATCAAGTTAAACCTACGACCATCCGAGCTGGTTTACCCCAAACACAAGGTCATAAGCCCCATGCACCAGCGCCGGAAAAAGACTGGGGCGACAACCAGTGTTATCTGGCAGTCTGCCTTACATCCACAGCCGACGGGCATGGTCTTTTTTTACATAACAACAACCATGCTTCTACACTGTAACAGACAGCAAAAGAACGGCGCGAATATGACAAAGCACGCCCAAATTACAGAAAATCAGCTATGAACAAAAAAAACGGCTCAAGGCACCAGCCTTTTGCCGTTCATAACAGTATATTTTGTCATGAAAAAAAATGGTGCGGTCGAGAAGACTCGAACTTCCACGAGGTTTCCCCCACAAGCACCTCAAGCTTGCGCGTCTACCATTCCGCCACGACCGCACGTGACAAACGGTATCAAAAAAGGCGATACCGTGTGTTAGGAAGCCCTATAACCGAACCATGAGCAGGCGGCAATGACCAAAGAACAAATTTTATGGGAAATAAGCAAAAAACTGGTGCCCTACCCTGCCGCACTGAGCAGAATGGAGCAGATTGCCAAATCCATACGCGCAGGTGAGGCGGCGGAGCGCGTATGGCTGCTTGAGCACCCCCCCCTTTATACGTCCGGTACATCAGCCAGAGCGGAGGACCTGTTCAACCCGTCAGGCTACCCCACCTACCATGCGGGGCGGGGCGGACAATGGACCTATCATGGTCCGGGCCAGCGTACGGCCTATGTCATGCTTGACCTGCAACGCCAGCACGGCTCTGCGCCAGCGCGCGACCTGCGCGCATATGTGCAGGCCCTTGAGGCATGGATTATTACCGCACTCGCCAGTTTTGGTCTGCGTGGGGAGGTCCGCGAAGGCAGGGTGGGTGTCTGGGTCATCAACCCGCAAACGGGGGGGAGGAAAAAATTGCCGCCATTGGCGTGCGTGTCTCACGCTGGGTGAGCTGGCACGGGGTGGCGATCAATCTGGCCCCTGCCTCCCGGACTTTGACGGAATCGTCCCTTGCGGGATTCGGGAATACGGCGTGACCAGCTTTGCAAAGCTGGGCATCAACGCCAGCATGGCTGATCTGGACCATGCGCTGGAGGCAGCGTGGCGCACCGTGTTTGGCAGCACGCCCTCCGCCCTAAGTCCCGTAGAGCTTACGCCGGGTCCAGTCGAATTTGCGTAAGTTTGCGCTGCGCATCCAGAATGCGCACATCATAAAGTGTTAAACGCCCTCCCGCGTCCTTAAAACGCAGGGTCACCAGCTCCTGGGAGGGGTTTTCCGCTCTGGTGAGCGAGAGCTGGAGCATACCGGGGGGCTGCTGCACATCCGTAACCATAACAGGACCGGACAGGCGCACAGGGTTACCCAGCAGCAGGCCCAGCGCGCTGTGTGCCAGACCTATATGGGTCTCGGACCCATTCTGCGCATCCGTGAACACGGCAGAGCGTTCAGATGCCCTGAGTTCCATCTCATGCGGGGTGGTAAAGCGCATATCCAGCGCGCCGGGGCGGTAGGTAATCAGCCCGCTCCCTACAGAGCCATTGGGCCAGACCTGCGTAAACGGCGCATCGTGCAGGTTAACGGTTCTAAAATAAGCCTCTACCCGGCTGACTGCCGCAGCATTGGGGGGGCTCTCCACCCCCGCCGTGGTGGCGCAGGCCGCCAGTAGCAAAGGTGCCAGAGCAAGCAGGTTACGCCGCCGGAGCAGACCCGCACTCATACAACAGCCTCTTCTTCCGCCGGGGTTCGCAGGGTCAGTGCCAGAGCATGCAGGCCATCCGCCAGTTCGGCCGCCAGCAGGTCATGCACCTTGCGCGAACGCGCAACGCGATTCATGCCCTCAAAAACGGGCGATACAATATAAAGACGGAAGTGGGTCTCCGTTGCTCCGGCGCTGGGGCCACGTGTCTGCTCCACATGGTGGGCATGGCGTGCGCTCTCGTCCTGAATGTCCAGTCGGGTGGGAAAAAGCGCTGTTTCCAGCACTTTGCGCACCCGCTGCGCGCGTGGAGCGGCCGATACCGGGGCTGATGCGGACTGCGAAAGACTGCTCATATGGCAACTCACCTCTTGCGACCAAAGCATTTGCAACGCAAATAACGATGAATGATGAAGCGAAGGAACACCCGTCCCCGCGCGTTTGATCCCGATCCCAACGCGCCGCAGCGCTGCTGCGACATGCCGGACTGCACAAAGCCGGCAGGATACCGTGCGCCTCGTTCGCGCGATAGCCTGAACCAGTATTATTGGTTCTGCCTTGAGCATGTCCGTGAATATAATGCGCGCTGGGACTACTACAAAGGCATGTCCCCCGGCCAGATCGAGGCCCACCTGCGCGCAGACATCAGCTGGGACCGGCCGACATGGACGTTCGGGCAGGGCCCCGGTCCGGGCAAGCGCACTATGCCAAACGAGGAAGACATTCTGGACCCGTTGGACATTCTGGGTCAGAATCGCCGCGCCCGTGCAGAGCGAGCCCGCGCACAGGCTGAACCACGCATACCCGCACATCTGCGCGAGCCGCTGGCCATTCTTGGGCTGGACTGGCCCGTAACAATGGTGGACGCCAAGGCGCATTACCGCGCACTAGCCCGCAAACACCACCCGGACACCAATCAGGGCGATCTGGCATCCGAGGAACGGCTGAAAAAGATCAATGTTGCCTTCACTATTGTGAAGACACACCTACAGACAGAAGAACTCGAAAAAGCAGGCTGATCATGTATCCTGCTCCGGTACGCCCTGCCGGTTTTGTTTTGAACCCCTTACGATCAGACGGATAATCATGACGGATTCCAGCCCCCAGACAGCAGCTCTTGATCTTCCGCCCATTTCGGCGGTTTCCGTACCGGATGTGCAAGTCAGCGTCCGCGACGTGTTCGGGATCGAATCCGATCTGATGGTGCCTGCCTTCTCCCTCCGTACCGAGCATGTGCCCCCGGTTGATACGGCCTATCTGTTTGACCATGATACAACACTGGCCATTCTGGCAGGCTTTGCCTTTAACCGCCGCGTTATGGTGCAGGGCTTCCATGGCACGGGCAAATCCTCCCATGTGGAGCAGGTTGCCGCACGCCTGAACTGGCCGTGCATCCGCATCAATCTGGACAGCCATGTCTCGCGCATTGATCTGGTGGGCAAGGACGCCATTGTGGTCAAGGACGGCCAGCAGGTTACCGAGTTTCAGGAAGGGTTGCTGCCATGGTGCCTGCAACGCCCCTGCGCGCTGGTGTTTGATGAATATGATGCAGGGCGCCCGGATGTTATGTTCGTCATCCAGCGTATTCTGGAAGTGGAAGGCAAGCTGACCCTGCTGGACCAGAACCGCGTCATTACCCCCAACCCGTGGTTCCGTCTGTTTTCCACCGCCAACACGGTCGGTCTGGGGGACACGACCGGCCTGTACCATGGCACCCAGCAGATCAATCAGGGGCAGATGGACCGGTGGAACATTGTAACCTCGCTCAACTACCTGCCCCACAAACAGGAGGTGGGCATTGTCTGCTCCCGTCTGGGCATTGCTGAGGATGACAAGGCCGGACGCGAAAAGATTGACAACATGGTTGCACTGGCCGGGCTGACACGGGCCGGGTTTATGGCCGGTGACCTGTCCACTGTCATGTCCCCGCGCTCTGTTATTGCGTGGGCCGAAAATGACCGTATTTTCAAAGACATCGCCTTCGCCTTCCGCGTTACATTCCTCAATAAATGTGACGAGGCAGAGCGCGGCATGGTGGCCGAGTATTATCAGCGCTGCTTCAACAGCAGCCCCCTGCCCAAACACGCTGCCTGAAAAAAACAGTAAGAACAGACTGGGGGCGTTATGGCTGATCCGGCAAAAGACAGGGGCAACAGCCCCATCCGCCTCTCACGCGAGGAGGCGGAAAAACGGCCGATGCCTTCAAACAGGCAACGGAGGCAACCCTGCGCGCCCTTGGTGGCCGCAAAGAGGCGGATGTCTCGTTCCATAGCGGCAACATGCCCATGGCCCCGATCAGTCTGGGAGAGAAAATCCGCCTCTCCTCCCCCTCCCTGAATTTGAACGAGGAAGAAGCCCAGCGCCTGCGCGGGGCTGCCGATGCACAGGCCCTGCGCCTGAAGCACCATGACTTTGACCTGCATGCAGCCCGCCGTCCGGCAGACACCATTGCGCGCGAGGTGTATGACGCACTGGAGCAGGCCCGCGTGGAGGCCGTAGGGGCACGCCACATGAAGGGCGTTGCCGCCAACCTGCGCCAGAGGCTTGAGCAGGAAATCCATGCCGCCGGTCTGGAACACATGACCGATGCGGCCCAGCTTTCTCCCATTGTCGGGCTTGAACTGCTTGCGCGTGAAAAGCTGACCGGCATCCCTCTGCCCGACTCCGCACGCACCATTTTGGAGCAGTGGAAGCGCACATTACCGCAGGACGCGCTGGACGCATTGGACACACTGGCCGCCGACCAGGACAGCCAGAAAGCCTATTCCCGCGCAGCACGCAAACTGCTGGCGGCCTGCGCCCTGACCGATGACGACTCCCTCTCCGATCAGGAGGACGAGGAGGACACATCCGGCACAGCCCCTGATTCCAATGATGACGAAAGCGACCAGCCCCCACCCGAGCAGCAAGATGACACATCTGGTGCCGCCCCCGACCTGTCGGACGCAGTCTCCGAGCCCCAGCTTATGGCAGGGAGCGCAGATGCGGCTGACAACACTCCAGAAGTAGAGCAGGAATCGGGTTCGGCCGAAGGAACGGGGGACGCCGCAGGACCGGGCAACCGCAAGGATATCGAAGCAGGGCAGACAGCAAAGGGCTACCACGCCTACACCACCAGTTTTGATGAAGAAATTCTGGCCGAAAACCTGTGTGACCCTGACGAACTTTCGCGCCTACGGCACCAGCTGGACCTTCAGCTTGCAACACTGCACGGGGTTGTCTCTCGCCTTGCCAACCGGCTCCAGCGCCGCCTGATGGCACAGCAGACCCGCTCGTGGTCGTTTGACCTTGAAGAGGGCATGCTAGATGCTGGCAGGCTGTCACGCATTGTGGTCAACCCCCGCCTCTCCCTCTCCTACAAGCAGGAGAAAGACACGGAGTTCCGCGACACGGTTGTCACCCTGCTGATCGACAATTCCGGCTCCATGCGCGGGCGCCCCATTTCCGTTGCTGCATCCTGCGGCGATATTCTGGCCCGCACGCTGGAGCGCTGTGGCGTCAAGGTGGAAATTCTGGGCTTTACCACCCGCGCATGGAAAGGTGGCCAAAGCCGCGAACTCTGGGTGCAGAACAACAAACCCGAAAACCCCGGCCGCCTGAATGACCTGCGCCATATTGTTTACAAGGGTGCAGACACGCCATGGCGGCGCGCACGCACCAATCTGGGCCTGATGCTGCGCGAGGGCCTGCTGAAAGAAAACATAGATGGCGAGGCCCTGCTCTGGGCATGGCGCAGGGTTAAGAGCCGCCCCGAGGCCCGCAAGATTCTGATGGTTATCTCGGATGGCGCTCCGGTGGATGACAGTACGCTGTCGGTCAATCCCGCCTCATATCTGGAAGACCACCTGCGCGAGGTCATCCATATGATTGAAAACCGCAGCCCGGTGGAACTGACAGCCATTGGCATTGGTCATGACGTGACCCGCTATTACCAGCGCGCAGTGACCATTACCGATGCAGAGGAACTGGGCGGGACCATGCTCCAGTCCCTTTCCGCCCTGTTTGATGAAAAACGTACGCGCAGGCGCGCTTAAGCCTGCGCCTGTTCTTCCACCAGCTTCAACATCCTCACCTGCGCCAGACGCACTTCCATGAAGGAGTGCAGGGCATCGAGCAGAATGGTCACATCAGCCTCGGTCGTGCGATGGTTGACCAAAGCAACGCGGATTGCCAGCACACCACCGATCCGGGTGGTAGATGGAGCAACAATGCCGCTGACCTGTAGATCCTTCACCAGTTCGCCATTCAGCCAGTCCAGATCCTCCACTTCGGACGTAACCACCCGGAAGCACACGACATTCAGCGTAACGGGGGCAAGCAGTTGCAGGTGCGCGCTGGTCTGCACCTGCCCGGCCAGCCCACGTGCCAGCGCACAACTGTGGGTAACAACCTGCCCCAGCTTTTCCGTTCCGAATCCGGCCAGTGCAAACCAGACCTTGAGAGCACGGAACCCGCGGGAGAGGTCTGGCCCAAGGTCACAAAACCAAGGAGCCCCAGCGGCAAGGCCCCTGTCCTCGCGCGAGAGGTAGGCCAGCGATTGCGCAAACGCTGCGGCCTGCCTGCCCGGCTCGCGCACCAGCACACAGCCCGCATCGTAGGGGACCTGCGCCCATTTATGGAAATCAAAGGCCAGACTGTTGGCCCGCTCAAGGCCCGCAAGCAGCGGAGCCAGATCAGGCGCCAACCTTGCCAGCGCACCAAACGCACCATCAACATGGAACCACAGCCCCTCACGCTCAGCCAGGTCAGCCAGCGCGTTTAGCGGGTCAATGCTGCCGGTATCCACGGTGCCTGCCGTGCCTACGACCAGAAAAGGCTCAAAGCCATCTGTCCTGTCCTGTGCGATCAGGCGTTCAAGGGCCAGGGTATCCATCTGGTACGCCGCATTCAGCGGGACGCGGCGCAGGGCGTGCTCACCCAGCCCGGCCATATCAAACGCACGTGCCACGCAGCCATGTGCACTCTCGCCCGCATATCCGACCAGCCTGCGCCCCCCAATGCCGTGGAGCCGCATATCCTGCCCATCCACCACATTACGGGTCGCGGTCAGTATGGCAATAAAATTGGCCATGGATGAGCCGGTTACCAGCACCCCGGTTGCATCGGGGGGGAAGCCAAACATTTCTGCTGCCCAGCGGACAACCATACGCTCGACTTCCACCGGTGCATGGTCACGCCCACCCAGATTGGCGTTCAGCCTGCGGCCAGCATGTCAGCCAGCATACCCTGAGCCGTGCCACCCCCATGCACCCACCCCATAAAACGTGGGTGCCGGTTCCCCACCGCATAGGGTTGCACCATGGTCGTGAACTGCTGGTACAGATCGCCCAGTTCCTGCCCTGCATCGGGCAGAGGGGCTGTTTTAAAAACATCCCGCACCGAAGCAGGCATGGGTTGCCAGACTGGCCCCTGAGATACGTGGCGGATGTTCTCCAACATCTCATCAAGCATCTGGTGTCCCTGAGTTTTCAGTTCTTCCCAGTCTTCAGGATCCAGACCCGCCACAACCACACTCCCTCTTACATACAGTCAAAACAGATACCCCTTTAACCAACCTTACGCGCTGGCATTGCAGGGACGTCTCCCTGTGCTGCGCTCAGCCGCGCAAACCTGCGGGCCAGCACAGCACAGACAAAAAGCTGGATCTGGTGATACAGCATGAGCGGCAGAACAATAACCCCCACAGAGGCAGGCGGGAACAGGACATTGGCCATAGGTACCCCAGAGGCCAGCGTTTTTTTGGAGCCACAGAACACAACGGCAATTTCATCCTTGAGCGGCAGGCCAATCAGGCGGCCACCAAAAATGGTCAGCCCCAGCACAGCAAATAGCAATGCGCTGTCAACCACCGCGATCAGCCCCAGCTCTGCCAGAGGCAGGCGATGCCACAACCCCTGCATAACCGCATCGCTGAACGCTGCGTACACAACCACCAGAACCGAACCACGGTCGGAAAAAGAAAGGATTTTCTTGTTCCGGTGTGCCCATGCCCCAAGCCACGGCTGCAACACCTGCCCCAGAATGAAGGGGAGCAGAAGCTGGTACACAATATCCAGCAGGTTGCCCGTTGTCTGGCCATGCTGGCTCAGCACCAGCCCCACCAGCACCGGCGTAATAAAAATACCAAATACGTTGGAGGCGGTAGCCGCACACACCGCCGCAGGCACATTGCCCCCACCAATGGAGGTAAAGGCGATGGAGGACTGCACCGTGGAAGGCAGGCAGCACAAGAAGAGCACCCCCATCCAGATGTCAGGCTGCAACAGGCCGGGGAACAGGGCGTGCGCTGCAAGCCCCAGTAGCGGGAACAAAACAAACGTGCATGCCAGAATAAGCAGGTGCAGCTTCCATGCCACCACCCCGTCCAGCACCGCCTTGCGCGACAGACGCGCACCTTGCAAAAAAAACATCAGGGCAATCAGCCCGACCGACAACCAGTGAAAAACCGGTACCGCCGCCCCATGGCACGGCACAACAGTTGCCAGCAGAACAGAGGTCAGCAGCCCCAGCAAAAAGGGGTCAATCTTCAAAAACCGCACGGTTGTGGCTCTTCCATGATAATCTTGTGTTGCCTGCAATTTTTACTTACGGCACCTTCCTTGCGAAATGAAGCAGAACTCTCCTTTTTCCCTCCATCTTCTCGGGGTCGTGAGTCTGTGCGCCATCGCCCCGGCAGAAACCGCCCTTGCCGCCCCGCCATCGGGCTGCGCGACTGTTCACGCAAGCTCTGAGGAAGACACGCCCAAAGGCCTGATCTACCATGATCTGAGTGTGAATGCTCCCAACGGGATCACCAGCCTGCATGTCAAAAAGCTGGTTTTTGCTGGCCGGGCATCCAGCGCACAGGCCACACAGGACCTGGCGCAGGCCGCATCCCTGCTGCTGGTGTCCGCCATGACCGGCCAGCACAATGCTGCCTGCACGCAATGGCTTACGGAACAGGGCAAGCAGGTTGTCGCGGGTTTGCAGTCCGGTGCGGCTTACGACCTGACATGGAACAACGCGACCATCGAGCACGGTGCCGCCCATGTTAACGTGGCGACCGCGCGCTACCAGATGCAGGGCGCGGCAGGCCCACACACCAGTTCGGCCTCCCTGAGCATGAGCGGCCTATCCTTCCACAACGTGGCCAACCAGCAGCTCCTGCCTTCTGCAGCTCAAGCGACCTTCTCACTCCCCACGGCGGAAATTCCGGCACTTATCAGCGCCGTGGGCGGGCGCAGTACCGCAGCCCCTGCCGTGCATGCCACCATTAGCAATTTTGAAGCCTCTGAGGACACAGTGCGACTACAGGGGCATGGTCAGGCAACACTGACCGGGGATGTAGCCGCCACATCCGCCTCCGGACATTTGGAAATCACCAATCTGGAAGAGCTGATAGAAAAAGCACGCACTGCCCGCCAGATGAAGCTGGCTGCGGGCCTTGTTCTGGGCAGGCTGGTCAGCCACCGCTCTGGCGAGCAGAATACGTGGGACACCACATGGACAGGTGGCGTACTGACCGTGAACGGTTTTCCGCTCCCCATAAAATAACCGCCCTCCCTGCGCATGCAGATCAAACATGCGCAGGAGTTTTTATGTTTTAAAAACAGAGTAGTGCAGCCTGCTACTCAGGCCATTTCACGCGTGCACATATTGGCAAGTTCCCGGAGCACCTTGCGGGCCAGATCTATGCGCTGCACGTTGGTCAACTCCCGCACAACGGCCATTTTGTGGTCCGGGCGCAGGCGGACCACGCCATCTTTCCAGCGCCCCATCCACTGCACCAGCCCCGCCGGTTGGCAAAGCTGTTGTTGCGGAACTGGAGCACCATGCCTTTGGGGCCAGCCTCCACCCGCTCCACCCCGGCCTGACGGCAAAGTCTTTTAAGATCAACGATATTCAGCAGGTTTTTGACCTCATCCGGCACTGAGCCAAAGCGGTCAACCAGTTCCGCCTCCATGGCTTCAAGCTCAGCATCCGAGGCCAGTGCGCTGATTCTACGGTAAAGACCCAGACGCACCGGCAGGTCCGGCACGTACGCGTCGGGGATAAGGACTGGCAGGCCCATAACAATATTGGGAGTCCAACCCCGGTCATCCTCCGCATTCCGCCCTGTATCGGAGCGCAGGTCCGCCACGGCATCTTCCAGCATCTGCTGGTACAGTTCTATCCCTACCTCACGCACATGGCCGGATTGCTGGTCGCCCAGCAGGTTGCCTGCACCACGCAGGTCAAGGTCGTGCGATGCCAGCGTAAAGCCCGCCCCCAGCGTATCCAGTGTCTGCATGATCTCCAGCCGTTTTTCGGCTGAAGGGGAAAGTGCGTGTGTCTGTGGCCAGGTGAGATACGCGTAACCACGCTGTTTGCCACGCCCCACACGGCCACGCAGCTGGTAGAGCTGCCCCAGACCGAACATGTCGGCCCGGTGGATGATAATCGTGTTGACCGCAGGCATGTCCAGCCCGCTTTCCACAATATTGGTGGAGAGCAGGATGTCATACTGACCATCGGAAAACTCGGTCATGACCCGCTCAAGCTCCGTGGGAGACAGCCGCCCATGTGCCTGCACCAGTCGGGCATCGGGTACAATCGAGGCCAGACGCTCGGCCATCTGGTCCAGATCTTCAATTCGCGGAGCCACGCAGAAAATCTGCCCCCCCCGGAAGCGCTCACGCTGGATAGCCTCGCGGATCACCACGCTGTCAAACGGCATGATAAACGTCCGCACGGCCAAACGGTCCGTTGGCGGGGTTGCAATCAGGCTCATCTCCCGCACACCCGAGAGCGAAAGCTGGAGCGTACGGGGCAAGGGAGTAGCGGACAGGGTCAGCACATGCACATCCTCGCGCAGGGCTTTCAGCTTTTCCTTATGCGACACACCAAAATGCTGTTCTTCATCAATAATCAGCAGTTCGAGTGATGCAAAACTGACTGTCTTGGCCAGCAGGGCATGGGTGCCGATCACCACATTCACGCTGCCATCGGCCAGACCTTTACGCACCTCCGTGGCATCTTTGCCGGTAACCATGCGCGAAAGCTGGGCCACTTTTATGGGAAAACCCTCAAAACGGGCAGCAAACGTGCGGTAATGCTGGCGGGCCAGCAGTGTGGTGGGCACAACAACCGCCACCTGACCACCAGACATGGCCGCAACAAACGCGGCCCGAAGTGCCACCTCGGTTTTGCCAAAGCCCACATCACCACAGACCAGCCGGTCCATGGGTCTGCCGGAGGCCATATCCTCCAGCACGTCAACTATGGCGCGGGACTGATCCTCTGTTTCCACAAAGGGGAAGCGGGCACAGAATTCATCCCACAGGCCTTCGGGCGGCAGCAGCTCCGGTGCTTCCTTGAGTGCGCGCGCCGCTGCAGTGCGAATGAGTTCACCCGCCATATTGCGGATGCGGCTCTTCATCTGGGATTTACGGTTCTGCCAGGCAACACCGCCGAGCCTATCGAGCGACACACCGGCCTGATCCGAGCCAAAACGGCTGAGCAGTTCTATGTTTTCTACTGGCAGGTAGAGTTTTTCCCCACCGTCGTACAGCAGACGAAGGCAGTCATGCGGAGCCACGCCAACGCTGACCGTCTCCAACCCGTCATACCGACCAATACCATAATCCTGATGCACGATCAGTCCCCGGCTGAGAGTTCGCTGGCCTCGGCAATCAGTTCGTCCGCACGGCGGCGGCGGCGCGGCGGGCGACCAATGCGCTCACCCAGCAGGTCCTGCTCGGACACAAGCGCCAGATCCTCCGCCACAAAGCCGCGCTCCAGCCCAAGGGTCAACAAACCCACAGGGCCAGCCTTGGCCTTGCGCGCCTGCTCCCATGTCTCGAACGTATCTGTCGCCACGCCGTGTTCGCGTAGCAGAACCCCAATACGCTCGCGCGAGCCCTTGCTCCATGCGGCCACAAAAGTACGGCGCTTGACCTGCGCCCACTCACGCACCTGCTCACCTAGCAGGGAGAACACCTGCTCGCGCTGGGCTCCGGGCACGATCTTGGAAAACATTTTGCCCGGTCTGCCACCAACATCCACACCACCCGCGCCATCGGGCTGTGCGTAAGGGCTAAAGGCCACGGCAGGCAGGCGTGCAACAGCCGCCTCCCACCCCTTGAGGTCCATGTACAGCAGGTGCGGCGGCAGGGGGCGGTATGGTGTTTCCCCCTCCCTGACCGGCATTTTGCGGGCCTGATAATGGTCCGCAATCATATCCAGTCGTGCCGCCAGCACCTCCTCGACCTGATAGTCGAGCGAGAGAGAGGCACCGGGCAGGTAATCAAACAGTGTTTCCAAATGGTCATGGAACAGAGGCAGCCAGTGCTCGATACCGGGGTAGCGGCGGCCATCGGAAATATGTTCGTACAACGGGTCGGAGGCCGCAGCAGGGCCAAATGCATCGCGCCAGCCTGTGCGGAACAGGGAGATACTCGCACTATCGAGCGAAAACTCGGACACGGGGCAAAGCACCAGCATCGCGCTTATCGGTCGAGCGCTGTGTACCGGGGTCAAACGCACGGATATTCTCCACCTCGTCCCCAAACAGGTCGAGGCGCACGGGCTCGGGCGCACCTGCGGGGTACAGGTCAAAAATACCCCCACGGGTGGCAAACTCCCCTGCCTCCATCACCGTATCGGTGCGGGTGTAACCATTGGCAATCAGCAGGTCGATCAGCAGGGACTGGTCAAGGCTCTCCCCTGTGCGAATGCTCAGGGATTGCCCCTCAAACGTCTTGCGCGGGGCCACGCGCTGGAGCGCGGCATTGACCGTGGTTAGCACAAGGCGCGGTTTACCGCCCGAGGCCTCAAGCAGGCGGGTCAGGGTTGCCACCCGCTCGGCAACAATGGTGGGGTTGGGAGAAACCCGGTCGTATGGCAGGCAGTCCCATGCGGGAAAACGCAGCACCTCCACATCGGCCGCAACAAACGCCAGCATGTCCGTCAGCCGGGCCATGGACGCATCATTACGGGCTATGTGCAGCAGGGGCCCTGAGTGCTCACGCGCGCGCCGCGCAAGCAAAAGGGCGTCATACCCCTCCGGCACACCCCAAATGGTGGCGATCCGACGATCTGATACGGCGCCTGTGTCTGCTGTCATCTGCCCTGTTTCTCTTGTTTTGCCTGTTTTTTTAGCATGCAAAAATGGTTTATTTTCCGCACTTTGCGCGGCATGCCTCAACCATGCGCCGCAGCATGGGGGTCGCTTTTTCCTCCGGCAGAGGCAGGCGGCCGAACAGCCAGTCCGTCAGGTCGGGGTCGGGCATTTCGAGTATGGATTCCATATCCGCCAGTTCCGTGGCGCTCAGGTTGTCCGCCGTATCCTCCACAAAACCGCCGATCAGGATATCGGTCTCAAACGTCCCGCGATGATTGGCGCGGAATTTGAGCCGGCGGCGGCGGGCAGCAAGGGTATCTTCCGATCCATCAGAGGCATGGGAAGAAAGCGTGTCGGAAGGCGTTGTAAAATTGTGTTGCATGGCGTTGCTGTCCTATACCGGTGCTGTTCCTGTCTGTCAGCCTGCAAACAAAGGCCTGTCTACCGTCCGTGTCCAGCCCCCCATCCTTCACATCCGCTTCGGTTCCGCAATGGGCAAATACGCCTGCCCTTGCCGCCCTGCTCGCCCCGATGGACAGTCTGGGCTGCGTTAATGTGGCACGCGCACGCCTTTTGGCCAAAGTTACCGGTGGGTCACGGGTCATGGACCTGTTGTTCTGCCTGCCAGAAAGTGTAACGGACCGGCGCCTGCGCCCCTCTCTTGCACAACTCAGGGCTGACACAATTGCAACAGTTTGCGGCACGGTGCTGGATGTACGCGCCCCCGCGCCACGCACCCGCCAGCCATGGCGCGCGACCCTCTCGGATGAAAGCGGGTTGCTGGAGATCGCCTTTTTTTCTCCATGGCAGGCCAAGCAGGCTACGTGCGGGGCACAGATTGCCGTTTCGGGCAAAATAGAACGGTTTGGGGACAAGCTATGCATGACCTCCCCCGACTACCTGCTCCCCGCCCGCCAGATGGAGCGTATTCCATCGCTGGACCCGGTATGGCCCTTAACGGCGGGGCTGTTTGCCGGGCAGGTCCGCCAAGCCATGGCAGCAGCGCTGGCGCTGCTGCCCCCCGACCTGCCCGAATGGCATGACCCTGCCCTGATTGCACAAAAAGACTGGCCAGATTTTGCAACCGCGCTCGCATGGATGCACAGGCCAGATAGCATCCCCGACAGCCACACCGGGCAGGACTGGCAGGCTGCGCGCGCCCGCGCTCAGGCCCGGCTGGCCTGTGATGAACTTCTGGCCGACCAGCTCGCCATGCGCATAGCCCAACAGGCCAGCCGCAAACGCCCCGGGCGCAGCCTGCAAGGCAACGGCTCCTTGCAAAAACAGGCTCTGGCCGCCTTTGGTCACCCCCTTACGCCCGGGCAGACCCATGTGCTGCGCCAGATTGAGGCAGACATGGCCGCCCCCCACCGTATGAGCAGGCTCCTGCAAGGGGATGTGGGGGCTGGTAAAACTCTTGTCGCCCTGCTGGCCATGCTCCGTGCGGCAGAGGCTGGTGCACAGGCGGCCATTATGGCCCCGACCGAAATTCTGGCCCGCCAGCATGCTGCAACATTTACCCGCCTCTCGCCCGTGCCAGTGGCCTTTTTGTGCAGCTCGGTCAAAGGCAAGGCCCGCAAGCAGGCACTGGCGGACATGGCGGATGGCACGGCACGGCTGGCAGTTGGGACCCACGCGCTGGTGCAGGAGAGCGTAAAATTTGCCGATCTGGGACTGGCGGTAGTGGATGAACAACACCGTTTTGGCGTGGACCAGAGGTTGGCACTGGTGGAAAAAGGCCACCGGGCAGACATGCTGGTCATGACGGCAACCCCCATCCCGCGCACCCTGCTGCTGACCCAGTTCGGGGATATGCAGGTCAGCCGGCTGGAGGGCAAACCATCAGGCCGCAAGCCCATCCGCACGTCCTTGCACAGCCTGAACACCATGGACGATATTCTCGACGGGATTGCCCGCGCCCTTGAGTCCGGGGCGCAGATATTCTGGGTCTGCCCCCTTGTCTCTGAGAGTGAGGCACTCGACATTGCCGCAGCCGAGGCCCGACAGGCCGTGCTCATAGACCGGTTTGGTGATCTGGTGGGCCTTGCCCACGGACGGCAGGACACAAACGCGCGTGAGCAGGCCTTGCAGGACTTTGCCCAAGGCCGGACCCGTATTCTGGTCGCCACGACCGTGATCGAGGTTGGCGTGGACGTACCCAGCGCCACCATTATGGTCATTGAGCATGCCGAACGGTTTGGTCTGGCCCAGCTCCACCAGTTGCGCGGGCGCGTAGGCCGTGGCTCCAAGGCATCGTTCTGCCTGATGCTCCATGACGCAGGACTAGGCCAGACAGCCCGCAGACGGCTGGCCTGCCTGCGCGAGACCGAAGATGGTTTTCTGATTGCCGATGAGGACTTCCGCCTGCGCGGTGGCGGGGAGGCTACGGGACGCAGGCAGTCCGGCCTGCCCGAATACCGTATGGCGCCAGAAATTCTGGTTGATCTGCTACTGGACACCGCCCATGCCGAAGCACAGCGTATTCTGCCAGATATGCAGACAAGCCCTGCGGGCACCTACCGCCTGCCCACCTCTGCCCGCGTGCTTTTAACCTTTTTTGGCAAGGCCGATGCCGCCCGCATTTTTAGTGGCGGCTAACAGGGCAAGCCCGCGAGCCGTAGCAGATCAGCCCCCGGTTGCCGCCTGCCATGCCCTGACCTGCTCGGGGTCTGCATGCTGGGTAAAGGCGGATACGGCGGATACGCAATCTGCCCCGGCATTCAGGCACAAAGGTGCGCGCTGGAGTGTGATGCCACCAATAGCCACCAGCGGCATATCCCCGATCCGCTGCTTCCAGTCCCGCAGTTTTTCCACGCCTTGCGGACCAAAGGCCATTTTTTTAAGCCGGGTTTCCCATATTGGTCCCAGCGCCACGTAATCGGGGTTAAAGCTCAGGGCGCGCTCCAGCTCCTCATGACAATGGGTACTGATGCCAACGCGTAATCCGCCTTTGCGAATGGCAGACATATCCGCTGTATCCAGGTCCTCCTGCCCAAGGTGGATGTAGGACACGCCCTCTTCCAGCGCGAGTTGCCAGAAGTCATTGAGCACAAGGCAAACCCCATGCCGCGCCGCATAATCGCGCGCCTGACGCACCTGTGCACGCAACTCGGCTTCTGGCAGGTCCTTGACCCGGAGCTGGATAAAACGGGCCCCTGCCGCGCCTAGCCGGTCAACCCACAGAGCACTATCCACAACCGGATAGAATTTTTGCGGTAATGCGCTCATCCAAAAATGCCTTTCCCGCAACGGGGGTGGAAGGGGCTGCCATATCCCGCGCCTCCATCGGGTCTGCCTGACGTGCGAGCGTACCGGCCTGCACCGCCAGGCCAAAAGCCCGTGCCATAGCAACGGGGTCGCCCGCCTTGGCCACGGCGGTATTGATCAGCACCGCATCATACCCCAATTCCAACGCCTGTGCTGCGTGGGAGGGCACACCAATACCCGCATCCACCACCAACGGCACGGACGGAAAATGCGCGCGCATGGCCCGCAAGCCAAACAGGTTGTTCAGCCCCTTGCCTGACCCTATGGGAGCACCCCAAGGCATAAGCACCTCACACCCGGCGGCAAGCAGGCGCTCTGCCACTACCAGATCCTCCGTTGTGTAAGGGAACACCTTGAACCCTTCCTCCGTCAGAATCCGCGCAGCCTCGACCAGCCCGAACACATCGGGCTGGAGCGTATCCAGCTCGCCAATCACTTCCAGTTTGATCCAGTCCGTCCCAAAGACCTCACGCGCCATGTGTGCTGTTGTTACAGCCTCCCTGACTGTGTGGCAGCCTGCCGTGTTTGGCAGAACCGGCACACCAAGCTCCTGCACAAGTGACCAGAACGCCTGCCCTGCCCGCTCCCCCGCAGATTCGCGGCGGAGCGAGACGGTCAGCACGCCCGGCTGTGCGGCGAGAACTGCATCACGCAGAATTTCGGGGGATGGGTACTGCGCCGTACCCAGCATAAGAGCGGAGGAGAGTTCCTGCCCGTAAAACAATGCCGCCATATCCCTTATCCCCCCTGCATAGGGGCAACAATTTCCACCCGTGCACCAGCTGCCAGCGTGGCCTGCAACCGTTCGGTCTTGGGTACAAAATGCCCGTCAAGCGCGGTGGCAATGCGCGCACCGGCATACCCCAGCTCATCAATCAACCCGGCAAGGGTCGTGGCGGACACCTCCTGTGCCTCATCATTGACGGTTATTTTCATCGGGCATCACTCCTTGGGCTTTGATGGCCCGAAAACAAGGTCTGCGGCCTCCCTTGCCCGTGCGGGAGAGAGCAAAAAACCGTGACGGTACATGCCATTAACATACACATGCCGCCCCTGCTGCACCACTCGGGGCATATTATCCGGGTAGGAGGGGCGCAGACCTGTCCCCATTTCCAGAATTTCGGCCTCGGCAAAACCGGGGTGCAGGTCCATGCGGAATTAAGAAGCTCCATCATGGAGCGCACGGTCATGCCGCCTGCATTCTCGCTTTCCACCATGGTGGCACCGACCATGAACACATGGTTATCACGCGGGACAATGTAAACCGGAATGCGCGGATGCAGCATGCGCACGGGCCGGTGCAGAATAACGTCCTCGCAGCGCAGCAAGAGCATTTCGCCCCGCACACCGCGCAGGTGGTCAAGCTGGTCACGCACGTTCAGCCCTGTGCAATCCACCACCCAGTCAAATGCCGCCTCATCCGGGGCCTGCGCTGGGGCCACAACCACCTGCCCCCCAAACGCGCCAGAGACTCTGCCAGAGCAGGCAGTGCCTTGCGCGGGTCTACATGCCCTTCATCCGCAAAAAACAGACCTTTTTGAAACCGCCCTGCAAGATCTGGCTCCAGCCGTGCAATATCGGCCTCTCCCACGTTCTGGAAATGAGAGGTACGCCGCCCGAAACGCGCCAGTTCCCCCACGTCACGCGCGGGGGCCAGCACTAAGCTGCCCTCACGCACAACGCCGGGCACGTGGCTTGCCCACCAGTCCACCGAATCGACCGACTGAGCCGTGACTTCCGCCGGGGCGGACTCCGCCTCGCACCAAGGGGCCAGCATGCCGCCCGCCATCCACGATGCCCCGGCCCCTACCCTGTCTGCGCAGTCATACAGGGTCACGACCCCGCCACGCTCTGCAAGCGTTACGGCGGCGGTCAACCCTGCCACACCTGCCCCTTTAACCAGAATGTGGGGTTTGCCGTTCATGCGTCCTGCTTTCCACTTCCTCACGGGTATGCGCGTCTTGCGCGCCCCTGCGTGTTATAACACATCCGGTACACTCTTTACCGCACCGGCTCCTTGCCTGCCATTCACAAAAAACGAACCAGCAACACCATAAGCAGACAACATTCTGTAATCGCAGTCACAATCCAGCGCACCCCCATATAACCCGGGGGCACCCATCCACGCCGCCACGCCGCCCGCTCACCCAGTGCGACCAGAGGGAAGGCAACAGCCAGCACCGCAATCCCGCCCAGAGGGTGCCATATCTGCCCCACGCAGGCCGCAACCCAACCCGCCAGCGCAGGGATAACCCCAAGGATAAGGCGCAACTGGTCAGTGCGGGCGGCAGATGCCACAATAATGGTGCGCTCGGGCTCCAGCGCCTGCCCCCAATGAACCGCCCCAATAAAAGCAAGGCAGATTGCCCCGTAAAGCACCTCGGCCATAAGCAGGTTGGGGAGTGGTACGCGGGAATCGTAGAACACAATGGCGCATGTGCATAAAACATAGGGCAGAACCCCCGCCAGCATCAGCACCACACCCAGAAATGGAAGCTTCTTCATAGGGGAACGGACACCCTTTTCTCTGTATTTTCTTACACGCAGTGTTGACAGAAAAGCCCAAGACGCTGCCACTAGCAACCGCATGGGAAAAAGGCCCCATGCGGGTTTCGTCACAGACCAAGAATAAGAAACGACGGCACAGGCCCCAGCCCGTGCCCACGGACAAGCAGGAACAAACACACCATGAGCGCCATTGTTGACATCATCGCCCGCGAAATTCTGGACAGTCGTGGTAACCCCACCGTGGAAGTGGACGTGGAACTGGCATCTGGCGCCAAAGGTCGCGCGGCTGTTCCCTCCGGTGCTTCAACCGGTGCGCATGAAGCTGTTGAACTGCGGGATGGAGACGCCCGGCGTTATGGCGGCAAAGGTGTTCTAAAAGCCGTTGAAAACATTGAGAACGAAATCCTGCCCACGCTGCAAGGTGCAGAATCGTCCGACCAGATCGACATTGACAACGCCATGATCGATCTGGATGGCACACCCAATAAAAGCCGCATGGGGGCCAATGCCATTCTGGGGGTCTCGCTCGCCGTGGCCAAGGCAACGGCTGTTGAGCTGGAAGTCCCCCTGTACCGCTATATTGGCGGCGCATTCGCCCACATCCTGCCCGTCCCGATGATGAACATTGTCAACGGTGGGCAGCACGCGGACAACCCGATTGATATTCAGGAATTCATGATCCAGCCGGTTGGTGCGCCTACCGTTGCGGACGGTATTCGCTGGGGTTCGGAAATTTTTGCCCAGCTTAAAAAAGCCCTGAGTGCTGCGGGCCTGAACACCAATGTGGGGATGAAGGCGGTTTTGCCCCTGCCCTTAAATCTGCCGATGAGGCACTGGGCTTTATCACCCGCGCAGTAGAAGCCGCAGGCTACCGCCCGGGGCTGGACGTCACGTACGCGCTGGACTGTGCGAGCACGGAGTTCTTCAAGAACGGTCAGTACGTCATGGAAGGGGAAGGCAAGAGCCTGGATTCCGCTGGCATGGCTGCCTACCTGGAAGACCTGGTCAACCGTTATCCAATTGTCTCCATTGAAGATGGGATGGCCGAAGATGACTGGGAAGGCTGGGCCCTGCTGACCCAGATTCTGGGCAAAAAAGTGCAGCTCGTTGGCGACGACCTGTTTGTGACCAACCCCGAGCGCCTTAACCGCGGGATCAAAGCCGGCATTGCCAACTCCCTGCTGGTCAAGGTCAACCAGATTGGCACGCTGACCGAAACACTTCAGGCCGTGGAAATGGCCCACCGCGCCGGTTACACGGCGTGATGAGCCACCGCTCGGGCGAGACGGAAGATTCCACCATTGCCGATCTGGCAGTGGCAACCAACTGCGGGCAGATCAAAACCGGCTCGCTCTCCCGCTCTGACCGGACGGCCAAATACAACCAGCTGATCCGCATTGAACAGGAACTGGTGACCGCAGCCCAATATGCCGGGCGCACGATTCTTAAAAACAGCTAAAAACCGCATTCAGGGCAGCTTTGCCCGCCTTTTTGCTGTGTTGAGCATGGCCGGTCCCTAAATGCAGGGACCGGCTTTTTTTGTAAGCAACGTACTTTCCCACACGGGGTAATATGGGTTAGACATTACTCTGTATTCATGTCTCTTGGTAACCACGGACTCTGGCAGGGAGCTGACCAAAAGTGCAGATTGGCCGTTTCTTTCGCCGCGTGGTGCGGGCTGTGGTGCCACCGTTGGCATTTTTGAGCATTGCCGGTTACTTTGGCTGGAACGCCACACAGGGCGACCATGGCATGCAGGCCTACCAGCAGCAGCTTGGGTTGCTTGAGCAGGCAAAACAGGCCCGGACCGATGCACTGGCCGAGCAGAATGCATGGAAGCGCCGCGTAAACGGCCTGCGCGAGAATACGCTGGATACGGACATTCTGGATGAACGCGCCCGCGCATGCTGAACATGGCCAACCGCAACGACGTGGTTATTCCCTACGACCGGCGCGACCCTCTTTTTTAAGGCTTTGCCCCATGCGTTTTGCGCATGGCACACTTCCCATACTGGTCATTAGGCATAAAAAAACGGCGCCCGAGAGCGCCGTTTTTTATTTTACCGATACCGCCAGGATTACTTAATTTTGGCTTCACGGAATACGACGTGCTTGCGTGCAACCGGGTCGTACTTCTTCAGTTCCATTTTACCCGTGTGAGCGCGGGCATTTTTCTTGGTCACATAGAAGTAACCCGTGTCAGCCGTCGAGACGAGACGGATCTTGATGACGTTGGTCTTGGCCATGACTTCCTCAGCAGAACATATTTACAGAGCCGGTCCATACGGCTCCGGCGGTGTTCAAGTGCCGGCAAAATGCGCATACAAAGGCAAAAGGTCAAGCTTTCTTACATCAATATGGCGCCACGAACGCCAAAAGGAGACGAATTCATGCTGGATGTGGCAACCGCGCGGGCCAGAATTCTGGAAAACCTGCCCTCCTGCGGGCAGGAAACCGTAGCCCTGACCGCAGCATGCGGCCGCATTCTGGCACAGGACGTGCAGGCCCGCAGGGCTAACCCGCCGGTTCATGTTTCTGCCATGGATGGTTATGCCGTAAGGGCGGCGGATGCCCAACAGGGCGCAATATTGCGGGTTATAGACGAGGCCCCTGCGGGCAGGCCCTCCAGCCGCACTGTAGGTGCGGGCGAATGTATCCGCCTTTTTACTGGCAGTCAGGTACCAAGCGGGGCGGACTGCATTGTCATACAGGAGAACACAGAGCGGGCGGGCGAGCAGGTTACCCTGACCCGCACCGCCAGCGTGGGGCAGAACATCCGCACACAGGGGCAGGACTTTGCCCAAGGGGATGTACTACTCCGAGCTGGCAGCAGACTCGGCGCAAGGGACATCGGGCTGGCAGCAGCAGGCGGGCTGGTCTGGCTCCCTGTCGTCCGTCGCCCACGGGTGGGTATTTTAGCCACAGGAGATGAAATTCTGCTCCCGGGGGATACGGCACCGCCGGACGGCATTTTTAATTCCGCCTCCTTCATGCTCGCAGCCCTGCTGGGGCAGGAAGGCGCAGAGGCTCACATCCTGCCTGTTGCACGCGACAACGCGGCATCTCTGTCGCTGCATTTGCCCATATTCGTGACCTGGACATGCTTGTCACTATTGGCGGGGCCAGTGTCGGCACCTACGATCTGGTCCGCCCGACATTGGAGAAGGCGGGGCTTATCCAGAATTTCTGGAAAATAGCCATGCGTCCGGGCAAGCCACTCATGTCCGGCACGCTCAACGGCATGCCTGTGCTCGGCCTACCGGGTAATCCGGTTGCGGCACTGGTCTGCGGCATGGTGTTTGTACTTCCAGCCCTGCATAAACTCATGGGCCGCCCGGTAGCAGACACCCTGCAAACACAGCCCGCACTTTTGGGGGCGGATGTGGAGGAGAATGACCAGCGGCAGGACTTCCTCCGCGCCACGCTCCATACCGACGAAGAAGGACGCCTGTTTGCGACACCTTTTGGGCTACAGGGGTCGGGACAGTTGAACAGTCTGGCCCACAGCCAAGCGTTAATCGTGCGCGCCCCCCATGCCAGTGCCCAAAAAGCGGGTACACCTTGCCGTATCCTCCACCTGCCCTGAATTTTATATTGACAAAAACAAGAACTTACATAGAACAAATCGTGAGTTTTATCTTCCATTCCGAACAGACAGGCCGAGGTGCGACATGCTGACCAGAAAACAGCACAAGCTTCTTCTTTTCATTGATTCGCACCTCAAGCAGACCGGCTTTTCCCCCTCTTTTGATGAAATGCGTGAGGCCATGGGCCTGCGCTCCAAGTCGGGTATCCACCGCCTGATCTCGGGGCTGGAGGAACGGGGCTTTCTGCGCCGCCACCACCACCGCGCCCGTGCGCTGGAGGTGATCCAGCTCCCCGAAATGGAAGAGGAACTCCCCACCAACGTCATTCGTGGCAGCTTCGCACGGCAAAAGCAGGACACGACCAGAATTCCGCTATACGGTCGTATAGCCGCCGGCCTGCCGATTGAAGCAATGGCAGATACGTCCAGCTCCCTCTCCATCCCGGCTGACATGCTGGGAAGCGGAGATTACTATGCGCTGGAAGTTGCTGGCGATTCCATGATCGAAGCCGGAATTCTGGACGGAGATCAGGTGATTATAAAAAGAACAGATCAGGCGGAAAACGGGCAGATTGTTGTCGCTCTGATTGACGGGCAGGAAGTCACGCTCAAACGCCTGCGCCGCAAAGGCAGCATGATCGCACTTGAGCCTGCAAACACTCGGTACGAAACACGGATTGTCCCTGCCGAACGCCTGCAAATTCAGGGACATCTGGCAGGCTTGATCCGCCATTACTAAAAGCATGGTCCAGTTGTGCGCCTGCTTTTTTCGCAGGCACACAACCTGCCCTGTTTTTTATCGCGTTTCGCACTCAGTTCCCTGAGCGCATACCTTGGCCCATGAGGGAAAAAGAGCCGCCTGCTCCGCTACCGTAGCAGGTGTGATCTGGGGCAGGTGTTCCACTTCAGCCAAAATCCGCACCGCACCTTTTTGCGCAATGGTCTGGCTGTTGGCCGGATTACGCGGGCCATTGAGCACAACCCCGGCAACCGCCACACCCCGGCTACGCAAAGCCTGCAAACTCAGCAATGTGTGGTTAAGCGTGCCAAGCCCGCTGCGGGCCACCAGCACCACGGGCAGGCCCCAGAGTGCTGCCAAATCCAGCATCATCAATCTGTCTGTTGCCGGGACCATCAGCCCGCCAGCCCCTTCCACCACCAGCACCCGGCCTGCCTCTGTTTGGGGCAGGACAAGGTGTGCGGGGTCAATGACCACCCCTTCCGCCAGTGCGGCCGCCTGCGGCGAAAGTGACGCCTGAAACGCCCCCGCAGGTGGGTAGCACTCCGCCTGTGGCACCAGATCGGTCACAGTTGTGGTATCCCCGGTCTCATCCGCCAGTCCGCTTTGCAGGGGCTTCCAGTATGCCGCCTGCCACCGCTGGACCAGACAGGTCGAAACCAGTGTTTTGCCTACCCCCGTATCCGTGCCGGTTACAAACACACCCGCCACGGCAGGTTTACGAAAACAGCCATAAACCAGTTCCCACGTAACAGCACCTCCAGCCTGCTCCAGACGGCGGGCCACACGCTGGAGCGCCCCCGCCCCCATAGGCTGGCTACCCGGCTGAGGGACCGAAGCCCCTGTGGCTTTGAGGTGGCGTACAAATGCCAGACCGGAGTCAAAAACCTGTACGCAGCGTTCCGCCTCCCACACGCCGGAAAAGAGCCACGGCACCCACTGTTGTATGCTTGTCGCTTCTGGGTAGCGTGGGGTTGCGGGTTGCACGCCCTCCTGCGCGCAGGCGGCTTTCCACTCAGCAAAAGTCCCATCCAGCAGGGCAGAAACAGCCAGCACGCCGCCGGGGGCCAAAAGCCCGCCAAGGCGCTCCAGCACGGCTGCGGGCTGCTCCAGCCACTGCATGACCAGATTGCCGCAGACCACATCAAACGGCCCTTCAACCGTGGGGTTGGCCGCATCCATCCATGCAAACACTGTGTTGGGCGTACCGTTCTTTTTGGCGCGCTCGAGCATATGCGGCGCAAAATCGGTCGCAACAATCTGCGCGTCAGGCCAGCGCCGGGCCAGTTGCTCGGTCAGCAGACCCGTGCCGCACCCGATCTCCAGAATCCGCTTGGGGGCTTTACCATTCAGGCTCTTGGCAAGCCGGGTCACAAGTTGGCGGGCCGCAAGGCGCTGTACGGTTGCTGCACCATCGTACCCCGCCGCCCGGTCAAAGCTGTGGCGTATGCGCTCTTTGTGCGGCTTTTGAGTCATGTCGCATCCTGTTCCATTGTCTTACGTGCCGATTGCAGGAATGCCGCACAGGCCTGCACATGGGTTTGTGGCAGAAGATGCCCCCCTGTTATCCAGTGGACGTCCGCACCATGCGTAAAACTGTCCTCCGTCATGGCGGTGGAAACAACGGGGTCCTGCCGGGCTGCCAGCACGCGGCAGGGTTCCGCTGCATGGACCAGTCTGCTCCGGACATCGCCCGTGAGCAGCAGGTCAAGCCCGATACGCAGGTTGGGGACGTTAGGCCCACACCGGGTGGTCTCTTCTGCACCACAGAGGCCACGAAAATCGGCTAGAACCTTTTCTGGCGCATTGGCAAGCCCTTTGAGCATGCGCTGCAAAACACGCACAGGCACACCACTGGCAAACGTCTCACGCGCAGCAAAGGCCGCAAAAGCGTTAATCCCTACCAACCGGTTTGCAAAAGAAAGGTCCATATGCTGCGCCAGCCATAAAAAGCCCAGCGAGTGCCCGACCCCCAAAATAGCTGTACCCTGCGCCTGCGCAGCCTGCATCTGCTGTGCGGCAAGAGCGCAAGACGCGGGACGGGCCTGCCCCACAAACCCCAAATCCAGCGTCAGCGCATCATCCCACCCTAGCGCAGCCTGCACCGGCGCCCAGAAGTCTGGACCAAACCCCCAGCCGTGCACAAAAACGGGCTGGACGGGCCTCATCCCTCCATCTCCGCTGTACAGGCCCCAACGCCCTCAATAATGGCCGCTGCCAGCCCTTCCATCTGCGCCTCAGTATGGTGCGCGTGGAACACCACCCGCAGGCGGCACCCACCGGGAGGCACCGTTGGCGGACGAATGGCAACAGCCAGAAAGCCCGCCTGCTCCACAAGCCGCGCCAACGCCAATGCCGTATGCTCGGCCCCGACCACCACAGGCACAATCTGGGTGGCAGACAGCCCCACACCCAGCCCGGCACGCGCCATGCGCTGCCTGAACGCACTGGCAAGGCCTGCCACATGCGCGCGCTGGTCGGCCATACCGGGTAACAGGTCAAGTGCTGCGTCCACCGCCCCCAGCACCATGGGTGAGGGTGCGGTAGAATAGATAAAGCCCGATGCCGTATTATCCAGCCAGCGGCACACTGCCTCGGACGCGGCCACAAACGCGCCCATCCCCCCAGCGCTTTGCTGAAGGTGGCAACCACAAGGTCCGCCTGCCCGTTGACCAGCCCCTTGCCCTGCGTACCCAGAATGCCTGTGGCGTGTGCCTCGTCCACACACAAAAACGCATTGTGTCGCAAGGTTATGGCGCGCAGCTGCTCTATGTCCGCCCGGTCACCATCCATGCTGAACACGCTCTCGGTCAGCACGATTTTAAGGCCGTTGCCACTCTCCTGCCCCAACAGCGTATCCAGATGCGCCAGATCATTATGGTGGAAGCGCTTTGGCCGCACGCCTGCCGCAGCACACCCGTGGTAGAGGCTGGCGTGGATGAACCTGTCCGCAACAATAACGGCAGGCGCTCCTGTAACCTGAGCAGAAAGCCGGGCAAGAGCTGGTACAACAGAGGCATTGGCCTGCCAGCCGGATGAAAAAATGCGGGCGGCCTCCATCCCTTTCAAGCTCGCCAGCCGCTGCTCCAGCGCCACGGTCTGGGGCGGCGTGCCTGTGACCAGCCGCGAGGCTCCACTCCCACTGCCCTCTGCCTGCGCCCATGCCATACCCCGCGCATTCAGCAAGGGATGGGTACGTAGCCCCAAATAGTCATTGGACGAAAAATCGACCAGAACTGCCCCCGTATCGGGGTGCTGCAAAAGCCCCGGCCCTGCCGCATGCCACTGTTTGCATGCGCGCAAGCGCCCCTGTGCTGCAAAACCAGCCAGTCCTTGCTGGAAAAGATTATCAAACCGCGTCATGACATCTGTGGTGCCGGAGCCTGCTCTCCGGGTCAATCATCTACAGGAACACCACCGCATGTCCGCACCGGCC
Source organism: Acetobacter okinawensis JCM 25146 (assembly GCF_000613865.1). Classification (GTDB taxonomy): domain Bacteria; phylum Pseudomonadota; class Alphaproteobacteria; order Acetobacterales; family Acetobacteraceae; genus Acetobacter; species Acetobacter okinawensis. Next base: position 84,483 of record NZ_BAJU01000001.1, on the reverse strand, counting down.
TCCATGCCCGACTGGTACCAAAAGGGTCTGCCCCATATCTGGCTCCCATATAGCCAAATGCAGGGCGCGCCCCCTCCACTGGCAGCACAAAGCACACAGGGGAGCCAACTGACCCTGACAGACGGACGCACGCTTGTTGATGGCGTTGCCGCGTGGTGGACAGCCTGCCACGGTTATAACCACCCCCATATCCGGCAGGCCGTTGCGCACCAGCTTGAGGTGATGCCGCATGTGATGTTTGGCGGCATGGTGCACGAGCCCGCGCTACGCCTTGCCAGCCGTTTGTGTGCCCTGCTGCCCGGAGATCTGGAGCGCGTCTTTTTTACAGATTCGGGTTCGGTTGCGGTGGAAGTCGCCATGAAAATGGCCATCCAGTACCGACTGAACAAAGGGGAACGCCAGCGTACCAAAATGCTGGCTTTCCATGGTGGTTACCATGGGGACACGCTGGCCACCATGGCCATTTGCGACCCAGAAGAAGGCATGCACCACCTGTACGGCCCAGCACTGACAGAGCATGTCATTGCCCCGCTGCCAGTGGATGCCGCGAGCACACAGGCATTTTTGGCCCTGCTTGCCAGCCATGCCCATGAACTGGCAGGCATTATCATGGAGCCACTGGTGCAGGGGGCGGGGGGAATGCTCTTCCATGCCCCCGAGGTCCTGCGCACGGTCCGCGCCGCAGCCGACCGCTATGATACCTTGCTCATTCTGGATGAAATTTTTACGGGTTTTGGCCGCACAGGGACCATGTTCGCTTGCGAGCAGGCTGGCATTACGCCGGATATCATCACCCTGTCCAAAGCCCTGACCGGGGGCACCATGGCCCTTGCCGCCACAATTGCGCGCAAACACGTCTTTGACGCTTTTTTGTCCGACAACCCCGAACATGCGCTCATGCACGGACCAACCTTTATGGCCAACCCGCTGGCCTGCGCCTGCGCCAATGCATCGCTCGACCTGTTTGAGTCAGAACCAAGGCTGGAGCAGGTGGCCACGATCCATGCGCGCATGAGTGCGTGGCTGGAGCCATGCCGGTCCCTGCCGGGTGTGCGTGATGTGCGGACATTGGGTGCCATTGGCGTTGTGGAACTGGACCGCATCGCCAAACCAGATGCGCTACGCCAGCAACTGATAGCTCATGGAGCGTGGATACGGCCTTTCCGCAATATTGTGTATCTGACCCCCGCCTTCACCATAAGCGAGCACGATCTGGACTTTTTGTGCCGCACAATCCACACCGTGCTGGCCAGTCAGGCTGAGTCTGCCTGCACGCTCCATGCGGCGCGCTGTATAAGGCCGGAGTTTTAGGCGGGGGCACCCGCCTTTATGGCGCGTGTGTGGGCAATAGACCTATGGGGTACGGGTCAACCACGCACGTGCTGCTTCCTCGTCCGTTTCACGCGCATCAACCCAGATGGCGCGGCCATCTTCATACTCCTCACGCTTCCAGAACGGTGCGCCAGTTTTAAGCCTGTCGATAAGGAAGGTGGTTGCTGTCAGGGCCGCCCCCCTATGTGCTGCCGCAGCCCCGACAAATACAATGCCTGCACCAATCTCCAGCCGCCCGATACGGTGAATAACGGTGCAGCCAGTCAGTTCAAAACGAACAAGGGCCTCCTGCGCCAGAGCCTGCAAGCTGGCCTCGGTCATGCCCGGGTAGTGCTCCAAAGTCATGGCCCGGAGCCCCTGCCCGCCACGGACCTGCCCCACAAACACCCCCACCCCGCCGGTATGGGGAGACAGGGCACTCAGGCGTTCAGTCTGCTGCCCCACGTCAAAAGGGGCGGCCTGTACACGGACATGGACTGGCATAACCCGCTCACCCCCCCGTCATGGGAGGGAAAAAAGCCACTTCGTCCCCCGGTTTGAGCATATGTTCAAAGGTGCTGAGCGTCTGGTTGACCGCAACACGCAACCGGGGCTGTTCAGCCAGCGCCTGCGCTATGGCGGGGTTTGCCCCTTCAATCTGCGCGCGCAGAGCCCTAACGGACAAACCGCCCGGAGCAATGCTCACGCTCAGGCTCTCCTGACCGATCTGCTCGCGCAATGCTGCAAAAAACAAGACTGTGACCTGCTCTGCCATAATCGCCCCATCACCCCCGACTTAACGCGCCCCTTATGGAGCCTGCCTTATAGAATACGCCTTATGGTTCTGTCGCATGTTAATGCGATGGCAAAGGCCGACGGTTGGGGGTGCCTATGGTGCTGAGCGAACCATCCGCATTGACCAGCGTTGTGGTGCCATCACCATTGGGAATTTCAATGGGTGCGGCAGCAAGCTTGCCTCCCCCTGTGGGCAGGGTACTGGTGTGCCCCGGTTCTGGCGCACCATACAGGCCGTTGCCCACAACGCCTTTGTGGATGTTAGCACGCTCGCCAATACTCATTTCCTGCCCATCGGGGAGTTGCGGCCCTGTGGCGGGGAGTTGCGCATCTGCTGGTTTGCCAGCGCGGCCTCTGGCCACATCTTCCAGCGTTGGCAGCGGGTCGGGCGGGCCGGGCCATATGTTGCCACCTTGGGGCAATATGGGCACCTCCCTGACAGCTTGCCCCTGTACGCGCCGCATGTTCAGGTCCGCACCAGTTGGAGCGTTGGGGTTTTCTCCGGGGAAGGCGTGTGTATCGGACAGGACTTTCTCAAAGCCCGCGCATCCGCTCATCAGCACGCACACTCCAAGAAGAGCGGCTTTTCTCATACCCAGACTCCGCATTACGCCACAGGTGCTGCAAGCCTAGCCATGACGCTGGCCCCATGCCCCACCACCAGTATGGGTACGCCCATAGCACGGCGGAACCGGTCAGTCGCGCAGGGTGGGCGGCTCAAGGCTGGTGTGGCTAAAGATCGACGTGCTGCAAACCCTTGCTCAGGTAGTCCCACCCGGTAATGATTGTCAGCACACCCGCAATCCAGAGCAGCACAGCCCCGATCAGGCAACGGGCAACCAGCCAATACCCAGCAGAGCACTTGTACCATCCCCTGCCAGCAAAAAGCCGATGGCGGTCATCTGGAACCCGGTTTTCCACTTTGCCAGTCGGGTTACGGGCAGGCTTGCACGCCGCTCGGCCAGATACTCACGCATGCCCGACACCAGAATTTCCCGGCACAGGATGATAATGGCGGGCCACAGACTCTGATAAGGTAGGCGTAAAAAGCCCGCCAGCACCATAAGGCAGGCCCCGACCAGAAGCTTGTCGGCTATGGAGTCAAACATACGCCCGAAGTCGGATAACTGATGGCGTGAGCGGGCCAGCTTGCCATCAAAATAATCGGTAATACCTGCCAGTATGAACAACAAGCACGCAAGCGCGTCTGTTTGCGGCGTTCCCCATGCGGCAAATCCAACCACAATGGGAATAGCCACAATACGCGAAAGGGTCAGGACGTTGGGCAGGTCTGTCAACATTGCCACGCATTCTAGCGCATTTCCCGCCAGACTGAAATGGTTTGACCTATCGCAAAGTCGTCACTGGCGCACAATTCCGCTGCAGGGCTGCCATCCATCTGCAACACACAAAAAATGGCGGCACTCAGTCCGCCGTCCAGCCGGGATGAAAATGCCCATAAACCGCCCGTGCAATCTCGCGGCTTACGCCCGGTGCAGCCTCCAGCGCCTCCAGCCCGGCCTGCTTGACCGCACGGGCTGAACCAAACGTATTGAGCAGCATTTTTTTGCGTGCTGGTCCAATACCGGGAATATCATCCAGCTCAGACGTAACCAGTGCCTTGGAGCGGCCTGAACGGTGGGTGGTAATGGCAAAACGGTGTGCCTCATCACGCAGTCTTTGCAGGTAATACAGAACCGGGTCGCGCGGTTCGAGCTGAAAAGGCTCCCTGTGATCAGTATGGAACCATTCCCGCCCTGCGTCCCGGTCCGGCCCTTTGGCAATCCCCACAAGCTTGACGCCGGTGACACCCAGATCATCCAGAACCGCCCGCACAGCGGAGTACTGGCCTGCCCCACCATCAATAAGCAGCACATCAGGCCAGTTGGAGGTATCCCCCTCCTCTGCCTCGCGCAGGGCGCGGCCAAAGCGACGCTCCAGCACCTCACGCATCATGGCAAAGTCATCCCCCGGCGTAATGGGGCCTTTAATGCGGAATTTACGGTATGCCTTGCGGTTAAAGCCCTCTGGCCCACCCACAATCATAACCCCGTAGGCGTGAGCACCCTGAATGTGGCTGTTATCGTAAACTTCTATCCGCTCGGGTGGGAGGTCCAGACCCAACACATCTGCAACACCCTGGAGCAGTTTGGCCTGCCCTGCCGTTTCGGCCAGCCTGCGGTTGAGCGCATCGCGCGCATTACTTACGGCGTGGTCCACTACCTGCTTTTTCTCCCCCCGCTGAGGGTTGAGAATTTCCACCTTTCTGCCCCGCCTGAGCGTAAGTGCTTCGGCCATCAACGGGCTTTCGGTCAGGGCGTGGTTCACCAGAATCTGGGCAGGACAGGGTTTATCGTCATAGAACTGGGCAATAAATGCACCCAGAATATCCTCCGGCGTTTCATCCTGCGCATGAGCGGGGAAGAACGAACGGCTGCCATTGTTACGCCCGCCACGCACAAAAAAGACCTGAATGCAGGTCTGCCCCGCCTCCTGCCACAGGCCAAACACGTCTGCCTCGGGCAAAGAGGCCGGGTTGATCACGCTGGACTCCTGCATTTGCGCCAGTGCGCGAATACGGTCACGCAGGACAGCCGCGCGCTCAAAATCCAGCGCCTCAGACGCCCGGTTCATATCGGCCCCCAATGTCTCCCGCAGGGCCGAATCCTTGCCTGAGAGAAAATCCCGCGCCTGTTCAACCAGTTGCCCGTAATCCTGCTGGCTTATGCGCTCCACACAGGGGGCGGAGCAGCGTTTGATCTGGAACAGAAGGCACGGGCGCGTACGGCTGTTAAAAACGGAGTCCGCGCACGAGCGGAGCAAAAACACGCGCTGGATCAGGTTAAGCGTCTGGTTAACCGCCCATGCGGAGGCAAAAGGCCCCCACAGGCTGGCCCCCTTGATTGCTTTGCCCCGATGCTTGGCAATCTGGGGGAAGGCCTGCCCATCGGTCAGCATCAGCCACGGGTAGCTCTTGTCATCACGCAGTAGAATATTGAAGCGGGGCTTCATCCGCTTGATGTAGTTGGCCTCCAGCAGCAGGGCCTCGGCCTCTGTGTGGGTGGTCACGATTTCCATGGAAGCCGTTTCCGACACCATGCGGCGCAAGCGCTCGGGCAGGCGGGCGACCTGCGTGTAGGATGTCACCCGCTTTTTGAGCGAGAGCGCCTTGCCTACGTAGAGCACCTCCCCCTTACTACCGAGCATACGGTAAACACCGGGGGCAAAAGGCATTGTGCGCAGGGCAAGGCGTATGACCTCCACCCCCTTGAGCGGCGCATCCAAGGGCATGCCGGGCTGTGCGGGCGTGTTATCCTGTGTCGAATTTTGTGCAGTCATCTGGCGCTCTGTGGGGGGCGATCAATTTCATCCACCGTTTTTGTGGATAACTCTGTGGACGATGGGGGGCCGAAAGGGTGCAAACCGCAGATTTTCAGCCCTTCCAACGGATTGCATAGTTTTTAATCAAACAATCCAGACCCTTGATTTAAAAGGGTTTTACTCTTTAGCACTCTTAACCCATCTTTGCTTTTTCGAACTCTTTGTTGAAAATAGGGCGTGTCAAGAGGAATAGTGGACAAAATTTTCAGTCCGCGGCATGGGCTGCAATCTCGCTTTGTTCTGCAACCTGCTCCGCCTTTTGCAGAAGCCGCAAAAAATTTTCTCCCCAGAAGGCCGCAATCTCGCTTCTGTCATATCCCCGTCGGAGCAGCTCGGCCGTAATGTTCGCCCCCTGCGTGGCATCCTGCCAGTCCTCCAGAGCGCCACCACCATCAAAGTCAGAGGATATGCCCACGTAAGCAGGCCCCAGCCTGCGCACAACGTAGTCTATATGGTCCACAAGGTCGGCCACTCCGGCTGAACGCCTGCCCTCCTCGGGTTTTGGCTTGAGAAATGCGGGCATGGCGGTAATCTGGATCAGCCCACCGCTGGCCCCCAACGCGTCCAGTTGCTCATCATCCAGATTACGCGGATGGTCGCACAATGTGCGCACGCAGGAATGGCTGGCGACAATTGGCGTGGCGGATGCTGCAACCGCCTGCAACATGGTCTGTTTGGATGCGTGGGACACATCCACCAGCAGGCCCAGCCGGTTCATCCTTTGCACCGCTTCCCGCCCAAGGGCGGAAAGACCACCGTGCTTTTGTGGCGTATCCCCAAGACTGGGGCGATGGATGGCCGCATCGGCCAGCGCATTATGGCCGTTATGCGTCAGTGTGACATACCGCGCCCCGCGTTGTGCAAACGCGTCCAGCATGGCCGGGTCATCCCCCATACCATAGCCATTTTCACTGCGGGAATAACTGCAATCACACCCTTTGCATGGGCTGCACGGATATCGGCAACGCGCGAACACACGACCGCTGTTACCCCGTTATGCGTCCCCTGCATGGTGTTAATGGCATCCAGCATGGCCAGACACTCCTGCTGGACCTGTGCATGCGCCTGCGCCGTAACCGCCCCCTGTGCGGTATAAGCCACAAAGCAGCCAGCAGACATGCCACCGCGCTGCATTTTGGGTAAATCCACCTTGCGCAGGGGCGTATCTTCAAACGCATCGGCTGTCGGGCCATGGAATATCAATATGGCTATCCAGCGTCAGGAGAGCACGATGCAGGTCTATGGCAGCCTGCGGTGGGACGGGCGGGGTGCGTTGGGTATCCATTCTTTTAATATCATGGGGCGGCACAGAAAATTGCAAGACTCCTCCCCCGTTTCCATCAGGGAAGTGGGCCCTCTTTTTACTTGCTCTGCCCGGTGCAATACGCCATGCCCTGCGCATGCGACTTGTGACATGGAACATCAATTCCCTCCGCCTGCGTCTGCCACTGCTGGAAAAGCTGTGTGCCACCGTGCAGCCAGACGTTGTCTGCCTGCAGGAAACAAAGGTGCCTGATGCACTTTTTCCGCAAGACGGCGTGCGCGCGCTCGGTTTTGAGCACCTGCACTACAAGGGGATGAAGGGCTATAACGGCGTGGCCATTCTATCCCGCCTGCCGCTTACACCCGCCGCAGATACTCCAGTCTGGTATGGTCAGGAAGATTGCCGCCATGTGGCCGCCACCATTCATGCTCCGGGGGGTGACATAGCCGTGCATGATTTTTACGTCCCCGCCGGGGGGGACGAGCCAGACCCTGCAATCAACCCCAAATTTGCCCACAAACTTGCCTTTGTGGAAGAAGTGACCACGTGGTTTGCCGGGCAGAAACCCGCGCGAACGGTGCTGGTCGGGGACTTTAACATCGCACCTCTTGAGCATGATGTGTGGAACCACAAACAACTGCTCAAGATTGTCAGCCACACACCACCAGAAACCGAGCGCCTGAACCGCTGGCAGCAGACCGGCTTTGTGGACGCCATGCGCCATTTTGTGCCGCCTGCGGACAAGCTTTATACGTGGTGGTCTTACCGTAACCGGGACTGGCGCAAGTCCAACCGGGGCCGCAGGCTGGACCATATATGGGTCACCCCCGACCTGGTACCTGACCTTGCCAACATGTCCGTGCTGGAAGATGTGCGGGACTGGCCCTCCCCCTCCGACCATGTGCCTGTGGTCATGGACATAGGCCCGCAGGGTTGAGCACGCTCTGGCAGCAAAGAGCTAGTAGCGATACTGCCAGACAAGCCCGACACTGCTCCCCGGATCATTTTCCGGCGTGGTAAAGCCGGTCACAGAGCCACCCGTACCCACGGTTGTGTTGAGTTTGAGGTGGCTGGTCAGGTCAACCTGAACCTGTGCTTGCGTGCCAGAGCCGGAGGTGGCCTGCTTGGCCCCCACATAAACCCCTTTCATGACATATTTGCCCGCTTCCACACTGGTGCCCCCATTGCCGACCCCCGAGCCGCCCCCTACGGCCAGCCTGTCCAGATGCAGGGTTTTGCGTAAGGTGCCCATTGGGTCAAAGGAGGTCAGTCCGGTCAGGGTCGCCAGAGCCGCACCAACCTCCACCATCTGGGTGGAGGACAGGGAGCGCGCATCGGTACCAAACAGCAGCATGGCTAGAACCTGATCCTGCGGCAGCGCGGGAATGGAATCAAAACTGATCTTGGGGGCACTGGCATACCCCCCGACCTTGAGCATGGCCGTCTGCCCGTCAACCGCACGGTCGGCCTCAAAATCCAGTGTTGGATCAAGCTTGTGCCCAACGCCCGAGCCATTAAAGGCCACCCGCCCCTTGGTGAAGTTGAGCGAGATGCCCGCCAGATCAAAGTTCCCGCGCTTAAGGTCAAACCCTCCCGTAATCACAGGGGCCTGCGTAGTCCCTGTGACATTCAGGCGGCCTGCCATTTCCGCATCCAGCCCGTGCCCACGCACAAAAAATTTGCCGGGGGAGACCAGCCGGAGGTCCAGCCCGATCACAGACTGATGCGCACTGGCAGCCTTTGCCTCCTCCGCGCGCTGTTTTTCCTCCCCCGGTCGAATAACATCGAGCCGCGCAACAGAGGCCGGGAGCGAATTGGGGATGTTGATTTCTACCCGCCGCAAGTCAATGCCACCGGTTACGTCCATACGGGTCTGCACCTGCCCGCGCACGGCAATGTCGGCATTGAGCACGGCGGTCAGCAGGTCGCTGGTCACGGGGCGTGCATCCTTGGCCACCACGTGCAGGTCAATGGGCATACCCGGCATGGCCACCCCCACAAACCCGGTAACACCGAGTGTACCCGCCCCGGCCTTGGCACTCAGGTTCTGGATAACAATCCGGTCCTGCGCGCCCACCACACGGCCGTTGATCGCGCTGATGTGCAAACCCTGAGCAAAGTCCTGAAAATCAGCATTGATCAGATCTATTCCGCCGGTAACGGCTGGGGCCGCAGGCGTACCTTTGACCTGCACGAGCATCCGCACCTGCCCCTGTGCCTGCCGCGCCTGCGCGCCAAGCACACCATTGGCAATGCTCAGGTCAAGGTGGCCATTGCTGCGCAGGTCCAGCGCTCCGGTCCGGGACAGGGGAGCACTGCCGCGCAGTTGTAGCCCCAGCCTTTCCCCTGCCGTAGCATCCACCTGTAGCTGTGCGCGGGTATGGGCCAGATTGGCTGTGGCCGCCACCTGCAATGGCGGAACAGACGCCACAGCGGAACTGTCGGCCATACGCAGGTTGTTACCATTGATCTGCACACGGCCTTCAGGGTTATCCAGCGTGCCAGAGAGTTTGGCAGCAAGCGACACCACCCCCGTGGCGTGCAGGTCCGGCATAAACGGATGCGCCAGTGCCGGGGTCACATTGCGAATATCAGCCGTAACCGACAGGCTCGGCTTCAACCGCCCTGCCACGTCCAGTGTGGCAGGCTGACTACCCGGTGTGCTCAGCACCGCGCGCAACCGGTCCATACCCAGCGTATCCCCGAACGAAAATAGCACAGGTGCCTGCAAGCGCAGTGTTTCCTGCTTTGCTGTGGCTGTTAACTTCTGGAGTCTGAGCTGTTTGTCCGGCAGGTTCAGGACAGCCTGCGTATTCAGCAGCAGGGGGCTGCCCGACCAGCTTGCAGGCCCCACCTGCGCGTTCAGCACCATAGCTGTATCCGGCCCTTTGGCACTCAGGAGCGCCTGCCCGCCAATCCCGGCGACCGAAAGACCACCAAGGCGCAGGCTCAGGTCCGGCGTGGGGTGGGCCGCAGGATCGGTAATTGAGCCCGCCAGCGCAATGGTCCCGACCCGGAGCTGCGGTGTTGCCACATTGCCTTTAAGCTCAAGTGCAACAACAGGCTTGTCCGCCACCGTACTGGTCTTGACCGATGCGGCCAGCGCGCCGCTCAGACGTTGGCCGATCAGCGGGCCGTACTCAGCCAGCTTGCCAATTGTCAGGTCAAGGCTTCCCCGCGGGACAACCTCCCCGGGAGCCAGAGCCAGTGCACCCTGCCCTTTTGTGCTGTTCCACAGCAGTTTTTGCAGGTCGAGACGACGCGTACCGTCAGCCACCTGACCAAAGGCCACATTCAGCTGTGCTGGTGCCCGGTCCAGTGTGCCTTCCAGCGCCAGTGTGCCCTGCGGCGTGGCGGGTAGGTGCGTGACCGATGCATCCAGCGCCAGAGCGCCCTTTGGCATTGTAGCTGTACCCAGATTGGTCTTGGCTGCCAGCGTTGCCACAAAATCCTGCAACGGCCCTTTGAGAGCCAGCACGATATTGGCATCACCACGCAGGGCTGGGGCAAGTTTTTCCAGCGCGGGCAGACCAATACTGGCGTTAAAATCCATACTCCGGCCTGTTTGCAGGCTGCCGCTGGCCTTGGCATCCAGCGCCTGCCCGGTCAGGGTCAGGGAAGACAGGTCAAGCTGCTGGCCTGCCGCCATGCCACCCTGCGCAGGCAGTGGTTGCAGGCTCGCATCAACCGCCAAATGGCCATCTGCTCCAAGTAGCCCCGCAGCCTGCGCCTGCCCCCCTGTAATGGCCAGCGTACCGGTGGCGGAAAGCTGCGTTTTATCCAACGGGTTAAGCGGGCGCTCAAACCGAGCGTTCATATCCGCATGGCCGCGCAGGGCAACACCTGCCGCCTCGCCCAGAGGCAACAGATCAGGCACACTGAGCGTAAGTGTTCCCTTTTGAGGAGAAGCCGCCTGCACAGCACCGGAAAGGGCAAGAACCGGGTGATGGAGCGTAAATGTTACCGGCAGGCCACGCTCGGTGGGACGGGCCAGTGCATCCAGCTCCAGTGGAGCGCCAGCCAGCACCGTGGGGGCTTTGCCCGGTAGACGTAAGCCCGCAGCACTCAGGCTCAGGTGGAGTTGCTCGGCTAGCGCAGCAGCCCCCCCGCCCTCTCCGGCAAAATGCAGCTTGAGAGCGCCAACCTGCACGCCAGAGGCTGCAAGCTGGTCCACATCCAGTTGCGCACTGCCGTGGGGTGCCGCCATTTTGCCATTCAGATTCGCCATAAGATGCACGGACTGCCAGCCCACATCCGGCGTAAGGCTGAGTTGTGGCGCCTGAGCAGAGACTTCCAGCGCAGCCATCTGCTGCCCCAGCAGGTCCAGCGTGCCATGTGCGTGCGCATTTATGACACCGGCTGATGCATCAAACCCCAAAGTGGAGGCGCTAACAGGTCCCTGCATATCCAACTTGAGCGCAATAGGGGCCAACTGCGGCATGCCCAGTTGGGTTGCGGCAAATCCACCCGCCCCTTCATCCGCACTCAGGTGGAGAGAGAGCTTACCCCCACCCGTTGCCGTAGCAAGGCTGACCTGCCCCGCAACATCCAGCCGTGTGACCTGAAGGGCGATATCCGAATAAGGGAGTTGGGGCAGGCTCAGGCCGTTGATCAGCGGATCAATATTGGCAAGCCTGCCGTGGCCACTGACCCTGAAACTGGCAGCCTGCCCGGCAAGGGGAGCGCCCACATTAATACGCCCGATTTCCAGCTTGCGCAGGTCCACCCCCAACCGCAGGGCCGAGGGGGCGGAGGCAGTCTGCTGCGCAGGCTTGGTCGTGGTGTCGGACACAGGCAGCCGCGGAATATCCAGTTCCGACGCAGTAAAGGCGTAAATCCGCGCCTGACGCCACAGCATGGCCAAAGGGGACCAGTCCAGCCGCACCTCATGCAGTGTCAGCCAGACCCCCTGCCTGTCGCGGATGGCAAGGTCTGCAACCCGCAGGTTATCAGGGAATCGGCCAGACAGACCGGTGAGTGTCACCATTCCTCCGGTCTGGAGTGCTGTCTGCCGGACCAGCAGACGCCGCCCCGGACCCGTGTTGGCCCCGACCAGAAGTACGGCCAGCACCAGCACGCACATCCCCACCAGTGCACCCACAGCCACAAGAGCCAGACGTAGGGCGCGCCGCCAGAACGGGCGGGGTGGTGCTGACGTTGTGTCTGGCATCAGAATGTTTCCCCCAGCCCTATGTATAGGTCCCACGTATCCCCACGTGGCGCACGGTTCAATGGCACCGCAATATCCAGCCGGACCGGGCCAATGGGTGTATAATACCGTACCCCGCCCCCCGCACCCACGCGCAGGGTGCCGGTAAAGGGCATGCTGCTGCTACCAACCTGCCCGGCATCGGCAAAGGCAGCCATGCCGAAACTTTTGAACAGGCGTTGCCTGTATTCCACCGTTCCTGCATCCAGCGACGTGCCACCGATGGCGTATTTAGTATTGCCGTATTGCGGCCCTACCCCCTGCCAGCGGTAGCCACGCACGGTCGCACTCCCCCCGGCATACATGCGCTGGTCAGGGGGAATGTCCCATGTGCTCGCCCCCTGAATACTGCCAATAGTCCCGCGAAAAGCCAGAATACTGCGCCCCGGCGGGCTTATGCCCAGCTTGTGCAGGTCCACATAGGTGGAGGCTGTTGCGTTCATGATGGCAAAAAAGGACTCACCGGCTCCCTTGCTGCCCAGAGAGAGCGAGGGGGTAATGTTGATGCTGGCCCGCACGCCATGTGTTGCTGGTTCTATGGGGTTACCCACGCCTGTGTTGTCATACATGCCCGAAAGCGGGGCAGACAGAATGGTGTAGCTGCGGCTTTCATCAAACTGCTCTATGCGTTCCTGCTCGGCGGCCAGACCAAAGTTGCCGGTCCAGTTCTTGGCCAGCGGGCGGGTAATCCCCCCGCGCAGCAGGAGTGCTGTCTGCCGGTAAGACCAGAACAACTGACGTAACCCCTCAATCCGGGCATTAAGGTTCTGTTTGGACTCCAGAAAGTCTGGTTTGAAAAAATCAGCATACACATCGTAGCCCAGCCCCTGCTGGGCAGAGCCGCCCAGACCGGTAATCAGGGCCGTCAGGCGTAGGCGTTCGGCATTGCCCAGCAGATTGTAGTGGGTCCACATGGCTCCCACGCGTGCGCCAAGATCCGTGGAATAGCCAAGCTCCGCCCCAATGGCGTGCCGCTTACCTTCCTGAAAGGAAAAGTCCAGCGGCATGGTGCCATTGACCGCCTTGTCCGATGCATCCCTGACCGTAACATTGGAGAAAACACCCAGCGAAGCCAGGTCCAGCCGGGCGGCCTCAATACTGGATGGCTGGTACAATTGACCTTCATGCACCGTCAGCCGCCTGCGTACGAACGAAGCGTTCATCCGCTTGAGCCCATCCAGACTGATCTTGCCAATATCAAGCACGGGACCGGGCACTACGGGGTAAACAATATCCAGCGTTCTGGTAGCCGGGCGCAGGTATGCCATGGGTTTGTCCACCTGCGCCAGCGCGTGCCCGCTCTCGCGCAGGGCATCCAGCAGGCGGCCACCGGCCGCCAGCACATCTGCCGCCACTGCCGGCTGGCCGGTATGCAGGCCAAACGCCTTTGTCTGCGCGTCATTCAGATGGGGGGCAACGCCCGTGGCACTTTCCACCAGTTTGACCGACCTAGATGAAAAAGCGGGCCTTTGTCCACCTTGATGCTGATATCCACTTTTTCGTTCGCGGGAACACTCTCTATCCACGAGGCCAGAGCCGTGGACATGCCATCCATGGTCACGCCCTGTTTGGCACTGCGGAGCAGAATATGCACCTTGCCTGCATAATAACCACAGCTTTCCAGCGCCACCTGCAGGCGGTCGTATTCGCTCCTTACGCGCCCAGCCAGCGCAAACGGGCCAACGGCACGGGTGGATTGCAGGCTCAGCAGGTCTGAGGAGGCCTTGAGCGCCGTATCAAGGTCGCTCTGCCCGGTGGGAGCAAGGCTGGTCACATAAGGCTGCGGGTCCGCCGCATGCACACCATATGTCAGCGCGCCCCACAGCGCGGCTCCAGCCAGAAGGCGATTCGCCGCCCCGGTAAATCTGCCCAGAATATTACGGTTGTAAACGGCCACTATTCCCAGTCTGTTCGGTTGCTGAATAAAACACTGCGTGGCCCGTTGCCCAGACCCGATTTTGATACATCTACCCTGCCTATACCCCTACCATGACAAAATTTGGGTCTGTCTGCCAAAAAAACCTTCACACGCGATGGATTGTCCCCCTACCCCTCTTCGCGGTAAGAGAGCGCATGTTTATGTGTTTCTTCCACATTACTGCCCGCTCCTTGGCCTGCCCGGCCAGCCCCTGGCAGAAGCAGGACCATGCGCACCAAGCCTGACCAACCTACGCAGCCCCTGCCCTCGGGCACGTCTGCCTCCGCCCCGATCTCTCCCCTCCCTCAGTGGTCGATGTGCTGTTCCGCCGTGTGGGGGAAGCCCGCTCGGCCATACGTCTGGCCGGTTTGCTGGTGTGGGTCCCCCTGTCCGTCGGGTTTGAGGCCTGCCTGCTGCCTGTGCCCGGCACGGCCAAAATCCGCTGGACCCGCGTTATCTGGGGTATGCTGTGCCGCATTATTGGCCTGCGCATTACGGTCCACGGCAAACGGGCTGGCACGGTAGGTGGGCTACGGGCCCGCAAGCGGGGTGAGCGGCCCGTCATTTATATTTCCAACCACATGTCATGGGTGGATGTGCCTGTGCTGGGCACGCTGCTGCCATCTGTTTTTGTGGCCAAGGGAGATATTGAAAAATGGCCGGTCATGGGGCTGGTCTCCCATATTGGCCGCACCATTTTTGTCAGCCGCCAGCGCAGCACCACCGGCCGTGAACGTGATCTGATGATCCAGCGCATGGTGGAAGGGGACAACCTGATTCTCTTCCCCGAAGGGACATCGTCCGACGGCTCACGTGTTCTGCCCTTTATGTCGGCTTTTTTTGCCATAGCCAAACTGCCCAAGCTCAAGGACGGCATGGACCAGAGCCTGCTGCCCGTAACCTACAAGCCCGGCATGGCACCGCTTATCCAGCCTGTATCCCTTGTTTATGACACGCTGGAGGGCTTGCCGGTTTCCCGCTTCCGCCGCCCGGTTTTCTCATGGTACGGGGACATGGATCTGGGGCCGCATGTGTGGCAGCTGCTGCAACATAAACGCTCACACGTAACCGTAGTGCTGCATGAACCGCTGGACCCTGACCTGTTCCCCAGCCGCAAGGCGCTGGCGCAGGCAGCATGGAAAGCCGTTGCCGATGCTGCGCCGACCTGCGCCAGAACCGGGAGCCGCGTGTTCAGCCCGGCCGGTTCAACCCCGCCACCCTGCCCGCCAATTTTTTGCCAGCACATATCAAGAAAACAAAACTGCTGCTTGACAGAGCCACCTCATTTTTTGCTTCATTCAAAAAGAGGACATAAGCAGCGAAAACGCACTCATGCGGGTTCGGCAACTGTTCAAGGCAGGAGACCACTCTGTCAGGCACGGCATGGCCCCTATTATGCACAATTGCACCCCGCTCACCCGCAAGCCGTGAGAAAAGAGGCTTGACCTGCGCCGCCACACGCCTGATGTCCTCTTTCCGCCGTATGGAATGGGCCTGCGGCAGAGCGGAGTGGCAGCCATGACCCGAACCCCCGACCACACAGCACCATCACGCGCCCTGCATGTGATTACATGGGGCTGCCAGATGAACGTGTATGACAGTGCACGCATGGGGGATGTGCTGCGCCCACTTGGCTACCAGCCGGTGGACACGCCCGATACGGCGGATATGATTATCCTTAACACCTGCCACATCCGTGACCGAGCGGCGGAAAAGGTTTTTTCCGAGCTTGGGCGGCTGCGGCTTATCAAGGAAGCCCGCAAGGCGGAAGGCCAGCAGACCATTATTGCCGTAGCAGGCTGCGTAGCACAGGCCGAAGGGCAGGAAATCCTAGCCCGCGCCCCGTATGTGGATATTGTGCTTGGCCCGCAGACCTACCACCGCCTGCCAGAAATGGTCGCCCGTGCGGCCCGCGCAGGCCGCGCCGTGATTGAGACCGATTTTCCCGCCGAGCAGAAGTTCGACTTTCTGCCCGAGGCCGAAGCCCCGCAGACACCGGGCAACTACACCGCGTTCCTGACCATTCAGGAAGGGTGCGACAAGTTCTGCTCCTTTTGCGTGGTGCCCTACACCCGTGGGGCAGAAAGCAGCCGCACCGTGCAGTCCGTTCTGGCCGAGGCACGCCGCATGGCTGACAGCGGCGTGCGCGAAATCAGCCTTCTGGGCCAGAATGTAAACGCCTATCACGGCGAAGGCCCCGACGGCACGGTATGGGACCTGACACGCCTTGCCTATGCGCTGGCCGACATTCCCGGCCTGACGCGCATCCGCTACACCACCTCCCACCCAAGGGACATGAACGACGCGCTGATCGCAGCCCACCGCGACCTGCCCGCACTCATGCCCTTCCTCCACCTGCCCGTACAATCCGGCTCGGACCGTATTCTGCGCGCCATGAACCGTGGCCACACGGCAGATGAATACCGCGACCTTGTGCGCCGCCTGCGCGCGGCAAGGCCGGACCTTGCCCTGTCCTCCGACTTTATCATCGGTCATCCCGGTGAAACGGAAGAGGATTTTGAGGCCACCATGCAGCTTGTGCGCGATGTGGGCTTTGCTCTGGCCTACTCGTTCAAATATTCCCCACGTCCGGGCACTCCTGCGGCAGGTGCTCCCCTGCAGGTGCCAGAGGACGTCAAGGATGCCCGCCTGCAAGCCCTGCAAAAGCTCCTGCGCGAGCAGCAGGATGCGTTCAACGCATCCATGGTTGGCAAGACCGTGCCCGTCCTGTTTACTGGCAAAGGGCGCAAGCCCGGACAGATTACGGGGCGCTCACCCTGGCTCCAGCCGGTCCATGTGATCGGGCCTGACCACCTGATCGGTCAGACCGTGCCAGTCTATATTACAGAACGCCTGACCAACTCGCTGGGCGGTCTTTTGGAAGAGGAGAATGTATACGCTTGAACACCACGCGCACGTCCCCCCCTCCTTCCGCTGCGGTTGCGGAGCTGGTCCAGCCCGTAACCCTGCAATTTGAAAACAACACGCTTCTTGCCCGGCTGGTCGGTGACCATGACAGGCACCTGCGCTGCCTGGAAGAAGGACTGGAGGTAGACGTTGCACGGCGCGGCAACCGCATTTCCATCCGTGGTCTGCCCGATGCCACATCTCTTGCCCGCACGACACTCAGCCTGCTGTACCAGAAACTTGCAGCAGGTGAGACCATAGACATCAGCGCAGTAGAGGCGGCCATACGCATGTCCAGAGTACATGAAAGCAGACCCACCCTCCCCCTGTCTGTTGCTCCGGCAACCCCCTTTGCCAACCCTGATCTGGCATTGCCCGTTATCCGGCTCCGTCAGGGCAATATAGAGCCACGCTCCCCCGGACAGGCCACCTACATGCGCGCCCTTGCAAGCAAGGAGCTGGTGTTTGGCATTGGCCCGGCAGGTACGGGCAAGACCTACCTTGCGGTGGCACAGGCCGTCTCTCTCCTTCTGGCAGGCTCCATTGACCGGATCATCCTCTCCCGCCCGGCCGTGGAAGCGGGAGAACGGCTCGGCTTTCTGCCCGGAGACATGAAAGACAAGATCGACCCCTACCTGCGCCCACTCTACGACGCCCTGCATGACATGCTCCCCGGCGATCAGGTCATGCGCCGCATGAGTGCAGGCGAGATCGAGGTTGCCCCGCTTGCCTTTATGCGCGGGCGCACGCTCTCTCACGCATTTGTTATTCTGGACGAAGCCCAGAACACCACCATCGCGCAGATGAAAATGTTCCTGACCCGTCTGGGGCCGGGCTCACGCATGGTTGTTACAGGCGACCTGACCCAGATCGACCTGCCGCATGACACACCATCGGGCTTGCAGGACGCAGTGGATACGCTTGAAAACGTTAAGGGAATTACCATTTCCCGTTTTGAGGCGGCAGATGTTGTGCGACACAAGCTGGTCGCGCGCATTATTGAAGCTTATGATGCCAAAACGACGACGGCTGATAAAAAAGGGCATTCCCGCCACAAGGGTCGTCAGGAGAACAATGGAACCGCGAAGTAGCCTTGGCCCCGTCTTGACCAAAGAGGTGGCCGACCCTGTGGATACAGACCCGTATCCGGAAGGTTTTCATGACGCGCTGACACACGGCGTCCCGGAAATACTGATCCGGGACGCACGCTGGCGCTCCCACGTCCCTACCCCCGAACAGACCATTCGCCGCGCTCTGTCGGCCTGTGCGGACTACGGGCTGACACCCGGCAGCGTTGTTCTGGCGACCGACCGCGAGGTGCGCACGCTCAATGGCAGGCACCGGGGCAAACACAAACCCACCAATGTGCTGACCTTTGAACCCCCGCCGGGCTATGATGGGGGCGATATTATTCTGGCACTTGAGACTGTGGTGCGTGAGGCACGCAAGGCTGGCCGCCCGGTACGCCACCATCTGGCGCATCTGGTCGTGCATGGCAGCCTGCATCTGGCGGGCTATGACCACCACCACCCCGGTGAGGCACGGGAAATGGAAATGCTGGAATCCCGTCTTCTGGCACGCATGCATGTGCCTAACCCGTGGAAGCCCCGGTCATGAGTGAACACGAGACCTCAGCCGAACGGGCGGACCCTTCCGGGCGTGGCCTGTTTTCTTTTTTTCAGCGCAAAAAACCTACGGGGGGGCTGCGTAGCTCCATTGCCGCCCTTGTACAGCAGGCTGCCGAAGCCGGAGATGACACCGCACCAGACGGCGAAAAGCCCGAACTGGATCGTCAGGAACGCGCACTCATCGCCAATATCCTACGTCTGCGCAACATTTCAGCCGATGATGTTATGGTGCCAAGGGCCGACATTGTGGCCATGCCGGTTTCCATCAGTCTGGACGAAGCCCTTGCCATGATGCGGCGCGAAAACCACTCGCGCATGCCAGTGTACCGCGACCAGCTTGATGACATTGTGGGCATGATCCACGTTAAAGACCTGATCGCCTATGTTGGCACCAGCGAGGCGTTCAATCTGGAGCCCCTACTCCGCCAGCCCCTGTTCATTGCTCCGCAGATTCCCGTGCTGGACCTGTTGTTGCAGATGCGCCAGCGCCATATGCATCTGGCGCTGGTGATAGATGAATACGGCGGAATTGACGGTCTGGTCACCATTGAAGACCTGATTGAAACCATTGTCGGCGATATTTCCGACGAGCATGACGAACCAGAGGCCGTGCTGATTACCCCGCGCCCCGATGGCTCGTTTGATGTGGATGCCCGCTGCCCGGTGGAAGAGTTCGAGCAAAAAATTGGCCCGATTCTGACCGAAAGCGAAAAAGAGGCCGAAATCGAAACGATTGGCGGCCTTGTCTTCCGCATGGCAGGGCATGTCCCCACGCGCGGAGAAGTGCTGACGCACGAGAACGGCTATCTGTTCCGTGTGCTGGACGCCGATGCACGACACATCCGCCGCGTACGGGTCCGCAAGCTGGTGAGCGAGGGAGAAAACACGCCCAACCCATCGGCCTGAAGCGCTGCGTATTCAACAACAGGTTGACGGCAGTTCTTTCTGCCGCCATCCCTGTGTCCCAGAATTATGGTCCATTGATCGGGAAGGCTTGGTTCTCATGTCCTTTACACGTCGCTCTTTTCTTGTCGCCACGGGTGCAGCACTCAGCGCCGGTGCACTCCAGCACGCAGCTTTTGCAGCCGATGCGCCGGATACACTCTTTACGCCACGCGTTCTGGGCAACCCGAATGCCAAGATTGTGGTGGAGGAATGGTTCTCCCTGACCTGCATCCACTGCGCCCATTTTGCGGAAGAGACCTTCCCTCAGGTCAAGAAAAACCTGATCGATACGGGCAAGATCCGTTACGTCTTCCATGACTTCCCCACCGACCAGCTTGCAACCCTTGCCGCCATGGTAGCCCGCACCCTGCCCGAAGACCGGTACGAACCGTTCTGCTCGGCTGTGCTGTCCAGTCTGGACCGCTGGGCCTATAATAACGAGGCGGACCACAAGGCCGAACTCCAAAAAATCGCGGCCTTTGCTGGCATGCCCGCAGCAACGTTTGAAAAAGCCATAGCGGACCAGAAGCTGCTCCAGTTCATCATGACCGAGCAGAGCGAAGCGCAGGACAAATACAACATAGAGTCCACGCCCACCTTCCGCTTCAACAACAAGGAGCAGGTGTCCAGCGCCCTCTCCTATGACGATTTTGTCAAATATCTGAACAAGGCCAGCTGACTGTTTTTTTAACAGTCAGCCCTCCCGACCAGAAAAACACAGATCTGTATGACGGTTCGTTTTGTTCGCCTCCGCATTGTGGGGTTCAAAAGCTTTGCCGACCCCATAACCGTGGAGCTGCTCCCCGGACTGACCGGCGTTGTAGGCCCCAACGGTTGCGGCAAATCCAACGTGGTGGAAGCACTGCGCTGGGTTATGGGCGAATCCTCCGCCCGCTCCCTGCGTGGGGGGGAAATGGATGACCTTATTTTTGCGGGCACAGCCGGGCGGCCCGCCCGCTCGCTGGCCGAGGTCACCGTAACACTGGAAGGCACAAAGGGCTTTGGCCCGGCGGCCTTTGCTGATCTGGATGAACTCCAGATTACCCGCAGAGCCGAGCGCGGGTCGGGGAGCGACTACCGCATTAACGGCCGCCCCGTGCGTGCGCGTGATGTGCAGACCCTTTTTGCCGATCTGGCATCGGGTGCGCGCTCCTCCGCCATGGTCAGTCAGGGCCGGGTGGCCATGCTGGTGGGTGCCAGACCCGAAGAGCGACGCAGCATTCTGGAAGAAGCCGCAGGCATTACCGGCCTGCACGCCCGTAGGCATGAAGCCGAGATCAAACTCCGCGCAACCGAAGGCAACCTCACCCGCGCCGAAGACCGCCGCGTGCAACTGACCGAGCGGCTGAACGGCCTTGCCGAACAATCGCGCGAGGCCACACGCTACCGCGAAATTTCCGCAGCGCTGAGAGAAGCGGAAACCGAATTGCTCGCGGTCCTGCATGCACGCGCCAGACTGGCCGTAGAGCGTGCAGCCACCACGGCAGCACAGGCGCGCAAAAGCCTGAGCGAACACGAAGAAACCGCAGAAACCGCCGTACTGGCTGAATTTGAAGCCACCAAGGCCCTGCCCGCCCTGCGCGAAAAAGCCGATTTGGCCCGCACAGCACTCGAACGGTGCCGCGTTCTGGCCGAAGGAGTCGTGCGGGAGGAAGAACGCGCAGCAGCACAGGCTCAGGCCTCGGCCGAACTGCTCCAGCAGCACGAAAGCGATGCCCAGGCCGCCCAGACCCGCTTACAGGACGTGCTGGCCACGCTGGAGCGCCTGAAGGCAGACATGGCCGAAGTTCTGGCCGCCCAGAACTCCCTGCCCAGCCGCACAGCCGATGCCGAGCAGCAGTTACGCGACCTGAGTGCCCGGCAGGTGGAGACCGAACAGGCGCTAGCCGGGCTGACAGCCGAATTAAACGCAGCCCATGCGGGCAAAGAGCGGGCAGAAGAAGGGCTTAGCAGCGCCAGCACCCGGCATGAGCGGGTATCTCAGGCACTCAGCGCCATTCAGGCCGAACTGGCGGAACTGGAAGGACAACTTCCCTCCGAACAGGCACTGAGCACGGCGCAGCGCGCCGCCGAGCAGGCAAACCTTGCCCAGCAGGCAGCAAAGGCTGCGCAGGAGGAGGCCGAGCGCCTTTACGGGCAGTGCGCAATTGACCTACCCATTGCCCAAAACAATGCACAAGCCGCACAGGCCGCACAGGACGAACAGCAAAAAAGCCTACAGCAGGCTCGCCAACGCATGCAGTCCTTGCAAGACGAGCTGAACGTAGCCGAAAAACGCCATGCGGAGGCACTTGCCGCACTCGTCAGCCCGGATATGCTGGCAACCTTGGAGGCGGAGAGCGAGCGCGCCACGGCTGCGTTGGAACAGGCCAGCCACACACAGGAAAAAGCGGAGGCCGAACGCCGCGCAGCCAGTACGGAGTTTACTGAATCCAGCCGGAACGCGCAGGAGGCCGAGGCACACCAGCGCAGCGTGGCCGAGGCCCTGCGTACAGCCCGCACAACACAACAGCGTGCCCAGCTTGAAGCTGAGGCCCTGACGCGCGAGTTGGACAAGGTCCGGGCCGAAGCCGTTGCCGATACAGTGGTAGCGGAGGCCAAGCAGGCCCGCATTGCGCATGAAAATGCACTGGCCCAGACGGGTACCGCACTGGAACAGGCCGAGCAGACGCTAAGCGACCACAAGGCCCGACAGAACAGCGCGCGCGAGGCGCACAGCACGCTCCAGACCGAGTTGACCCGCCTACAGGCTCAGGCCGAAGGGCTGGATCAGGCACTGGGACAGGACAGTGATGTGGCGGAAAACCCGGTTTCTGCCCAGATCACGGTGCCCGAGGCGTATGAGAGCGCATTGGCCGCCGCGCTGGCCGAAGGGCTGGATGCCCCCGCAGACCCCGCCGCCACACAGGGCTGGAGACTACTCCCCTCCACACCGCTGCCCCCCCTACCCGGCGGTGCACAACCACTTAAAGCCCACATAACAGCCCCACCGGAGCTGGACCGGGTGTTACTGTCCACCGGGCTACTGCCTGAAGGCGCAGATGCGCACGCACTCCAGCAGGCGCTGGTGCAGGGACAATGCCTTGTCTCGATCGCAGGGGATCTGTGGCGGTGGGATGGTTTTTACGCCCATGCGGGCAGAACCAGCACAGCCGCCCGCAGGCTGGCCCAACGCCGCGTCCTGCGTGAAACACAGCTACGCATTGCAGCACTACAGGCGGACCTGCCCGCAGCACAGGAGCGTGTGAGCACCTGCACCACAGCCGTGCAGACCAACGAATCCCTGTTAGCGGAACTCCGGAACACGCGGAACACGCAGGAACAGGCCCTGCAAAAAGCCCGCGCGCAGGAGACCGAAGCAGAGCGCCGCCACGCCTCTTACCGCGCCCGGCTGGACGCCATACTCCCCCAGCATGAGCGCGCGCAATCTGCCCTGACCGAATCGCAGGCGACTCTGGCCAACGCCCTGAGCACGTATGAGGGCCTGCCATCCCTGCAGGACATCCAGTCAGCGCTTGCTCTCACACGGGACAGAAACACCGCAGCGCAGGCTGCCGAGCAGCAGGCTCACGCGGCTTTTAAGCAAGCGCAGACCGCAGCGCAGACCGCACGCGACAAGCTCGCCCAGACCCGGCAGCAGCACGCCTCCGCCACAACCCGGCTGGATACACTGACCCCAGAGCTGGAACGCCTGCGGCATAATCTGGCGACCGAAGCGACCTCTGTCTCCGAACTTGAGGGCAGGTTGGCTTCTGCCCAGTCCGTACAGCAGACACAAAACGCCTTGCGCGAGGCCCAAAACAAGCTGAATGCAGCCAATACGGCCCTGCAGGAAGCAACCCGGGTCACGACGGCCGCAGATGAGCAGGTAAACCTTACCGCACAGGCTTACCGGGCCTTGCAGGAGCAGGCTCTGACCCTGCAAGGCCGTCTGGCGGGGCTGACCCCGCGGCAGGCGGAACTGCACGCAGACCATACGGATGCCGAACAGCACCTCCATGCCGCCAACGCGGCTCTGGAGACTGCACTGGCTGCCATTCCCGCAGATGCACAAGCCCGGTTGGAAAACCTGCACACTCAGCGGGCTGACCTGCTGGCGGAGCTGGATAAGGCGCGTGAACTACGGGCAGCTCTTCAGGCAGAATCTGGCACGTTGGTAGAACGGCTCAGCACACTGGAAACCGCGCAGGCTGAATGGAACACGCGTGAATCCGTCGCCCAAGCGGACAACACCAACGCTCTCCAGCGACTGGAGAGCGCACGCGCCAACCATAGCCGGGTTTCCGCACTCCCTACCGCAGCCCAGCAGCAAAAGACCAGCACACTGGCAGCGTTGGAAGAGGCTGAAGAACACTTTACCCAGACCGACCGCCTGCGTGCCGAGGCCGAAGCGGCCCTGAACAATGCGCATGAACAACGCCGCAAGACCGAGGGAGAACTGGCCACTGCGCGTGAAAACCTGCTCAAGGCCGAAGGCAAAAGCGAGCAGGCGCAGGCCATTCTGGACCAGCTTCTGGTAGATTCCCCCGCCCCGCCCAGACAACCCACTACGGACCTGACGGAAGGGGCCGAGACCTCCCTACGCCGCAAGATCGCCCGCCTGAGCCGTGAGCGTGATGACATGGGGCCCGTCAACCTGCGCGCCGAACTGGAGGCGGAGGAAGCCTCCACCCAGGCCCAGACCCTTGGGGCTGAAATGACCGATCTGGAGGAGGCCATAAACCGGCTGCGTGGCTCCATTGGCGCTCTCAACAAGGAAGGCCGGGAGCGGCTGATGGCCGTGTTCACACAGGTTGACCAGCATTTTCAGTCCCTTTTCACCCGCATGTTTGGTGGGGGGCGTGCACATCTGGGCCTTGTCGGCAGTGATGACCCGCTGGAAGCGGGGCTGGAAATCTATGCCCAGCCGCCAGGTAAAAAACTGGCGACACTCTCCCTCCTCTCCGGAGGTGAACAAGCTTTAACGGCCCTTTCCTTGATTTTTGCCGTTTTCCGCTGTAACCCTGCTCCGATATGCGTACTGGACGAAGTGGATGCCCCACTGGATGACGCCAATGTAGGCCGCTTTAGCGCCCTGCTTGCCGACATGGTGGCAGAAGCCGGTACGCGTTTTCTGGTTGTGACACATCACCAGCTCACTATGGCCCATATGGACCAGCTTTTTGGTGTAACCATGCAGGAGCGCGGGGTAAGCCGCGTTCTTTCTGTTGATCTGGCTAAAGCGGCCTCCATGGTCGGTCAGAAGGACAAGGAACCCACTCATGTCATATCCTGAAAAAGGAGCTGACATATCTGTCTGCCGTGGTGCCACAACCTCGCACAGATGTTTGAAAAAAATTGCCTTTGCTGCGACCCTTTGCGTGGCATCCGTTGCAGTGCTGGCCATTCACCACACCAAGACCAGTGGCATTATGGCGCGCATTCACCATGGGCTTATTGTATGTGCCAGCAATAGTGGCACGCAGAATGTTGCACAGGCTGCCACCATATCTTCCATCGGGCAGCCGGGCATGGTGCGTCTGGGCCTGACGAGTGGTGCCAACGGGCAGGTTGACGTGGAGCCGGGCAGCAGCACTCTGGCCAGTGTGCTCGATACGGCCCGCCACTCCAACACACTGCTCATGCTGGACCTGCATGACGCAAACCCACTGCAAGTCGCCTTTGAGGTCACCAAGGCTCATATGCGTGACCGGGTTATTTTTGTCCCTGCGGACTACAAAAGTACGGCTGCCGTTCTTCGGGCCGATTCCAAGGTTATGGTCGCCATTCCCGTCAATTCCGAGCGGGATGCCTATAATGCGCACCGCATGGCGGGGCATCATCCTTACGCGGCCTACCTTTCCCCTTCCGCAGCGCCAAGCCTGTTTTCAATGGTGCACCGGGATGCGCAGGCCATTATTACCGACACC
Source organism: Acetobacter okinawensis JCM 25146 (assembly GCF_000613865.1). GTDB lineage: Bacteria > Pseudomonadota > Alphaproteobacteria > Acetobacterales > Acetobacteraceae > Acetobacter > Acetobacter okinawensis. The sequence goes on along the minus strand of NZ_BAJU01000001.1, from coordinate 59,216 downwards.
CCCCCTGCAAAAGTCTCTACTGCGGACTTTCTGGCAAACCGACCTGTCGATATTGTCATTACGCACCAGCCCTACCAGATGACGACGTCCCTGACGCTGCCGTCCACCGCGCTGACTCGCCCCGAATAACGGGCCATAACACCCCCCATAAAAAAAGCCCCCACCCTTGTTTGCAAGAGCGGGGGCCTGAGCACGATCCTGCCAACTATTACGCGGGAAGCATGGACCCGGTTTCAATAAACCGCTGGTGCCATGACAAAGCTTCGTTCAGCAGATGCGGTGTGTGCTTGCCAAAAGAATCCCTGCGTGCACGGTCCAGATAATCCTGCAACATCGGGCGGTAGTCCGGGTGTGCGCATTTGTCGATAATGACCTGAGCCCGCTTGACGGGTGACAGGCCACGCAGATCCGCCAGCCCCTGTTCGGTCACAAAAATCTGGGTATCCTGCATAATGTGGTCCACATGGGCCGCCATAGGCACAATAGCCGAGATTTTGCCACCCTTGGCCGTGGACGGCGACAGAAAGATGGACAGGTAGGCGTTACGGGCAAAATCACCCGACCCGCCAATACCGTTCATCATTTTGGACCCCATGACGCGGGTGGAGTTTACGTTGCCGTAAATATCCGCCTCGATCATACCGTTCATGGCAATACAGCCCAGCTGGCGGATTACACCAGTGCTGTTGCTGATGTCCTGCTGGCGCAGGATGATCTTGGAACGGAAAAAATCCATCCGGTTGTTAATCTCTTCCGCCGCTTCCGGGCTGAGAGAAAAGGAGGTTGCCGAGGCAATACGCATACGACCGGAATCCAGCATGGCCAGCATGCCATCCTGAATGACCTCGCTAAAGCCCACCAGATTTTCAAACGGCCCTTCGTTCAGGCCGTCCAGCACCGCATTGGCAACATTGCCAACGCCAGACTGCAAGGGCAGTAGCGAAGGGGGAAGCCGGTTCTGTTTGACTTCATGCTCAAAAAAATCAAGCAAATAGCCCGCAATCGCCTTGGCTGTACCATCGGGGGCAGCAAAGGGGGCATTGCGGTCGCTGTCATTGGTGCGCACGATGGCCTGAATTTTAGCAGGGTCCACCTTGAGGAAGGTGCGGCCAATCCGCTGGTCAGCGCGAGAGAGCGGGATCACATCGCGCGGGGCGTTGCCGTAGCTGTTGCCGTCCCACACGTCGTGCGTGCCTTCCAGCCCCGGATGTTGCCACTCATTCACCTCGATAATGACCTTGTCGGCCAGGTCGAGGAAAGCCTGCGAGTTGCCAACGGAGGACGTGGGTACAATGCCCCCTTCCTCGGTAATGGCCGTGGCTTCCACCACTGCCACGTCAAACTTGCCGTAGTTGCCCTGATGGGCACGCAGGGCAACCTGACCGAGGTGGTTGTCAAAATAATCCGTCTCGCCGGAGTTGATGCGGTTGCGCATGGCGGCATCGGTATTGAACGGAGACCGGAAGTAAACACCGTCAACCCTGCCCAGCTCGCCATCAAGCTGCGGGCCGGTTGATGCGCCCGTAATCAGGCTGATGCGGTGCTCTTCCCCACGATTGTGGGCGGCTTCCATCTGTTGGGCCAGTGCCGTAGGCACCGCCTTGGGGTAGCCTGCGCCTGTAAAACCGCTGGTGCCGACTACGTCACCATTTCGGATCAGCTTTGCCGCGGCCTCTGCCGGGCAAACCTTGCTACGCAGCGCGACGTTGCGAATGCGCTCTGTCATGAGAGGCCTTCCTGTTTTTCTTCTCAAACTGTTCCGAACACACGAAAAAGGGCCATTCTCCACGGCGTTCCTGCACCAGACACCATGCGGCTCCAGCGTGCCACCGTGCTGTGGTCCATACCCTCTTCCGCATTTTTCAGGCTTGTTTCCGCCCCTGAAAGCTCTTGCACCCTATGCTCAAACAGAACCCTCTGGCGCGTCACATACTTGTGCATGCGTATGCCCCTTCCAAAAAAAACTTGCCAGAACCGTTCCTGTTTTCGCTCGAAAAGCCTACATGAAGGTAAGAAAAGAACAGGTATGGATGGAATGTTCACGGATACCCTGCATGACGAAAACGTGAAGAACGCAATGCGGAAAGGACTCCGCATTGTGGGCGATGTGCATGGGGATATAGAAGCCTTCCGCCATGCCATAGCCACGGACCGTTTTATCATCCAGCTGGGAGATCTGGTGGATTACGGACCAGACAGCGCAGGCGTTCTGCGCCTGATGCTGCAGGTCCAGCGCGAAGGGCGCGGCCTGTTCCTGATTGGCAACCACGACCGCAAGCTCGGTCGGGCGCTCATGGGCAAAAAACTCCGCTCTTCCCCCCATCTGGACGACACGCTGGCCCAGCTCATGGCCCCGGACAATGCGGATGTGCTACGCGATGTACTGCCAGCACTTGAGCAGGCCCCGGCATGGCTGGTCATGGGCAGGACCATTTTTGTGCACGGCGCGTTTGAGCCACATATGCTGAACGAGCCCCCTCCACCCCCGCTGGCGCGCGTGACCTACCTGCTCTCCCGCGCATTGTTTGGCGAGACCACAAACCGCATGCAGGCCGATGGCTACCCCGAGCGCACGCTCAACTGGGTCAACCATATTCCCAACGGCTATACCGTTTACTGCGGGCATGACCAACGCTCGACCAATGGCTGCCCGTTGACCATTCCGGGCCGGGCCGGCGGGCGCGCCATCTTTGTGGATACGGGGGCAGGCAAAGGCGGACATCTGGCATGGGTGGACCTGCCTTTTCCACCTGTGGAAGAAAAAGCTTATGTCTGTTAACGTTTGGACGTGACCCGTTTATAACGCCTCCATAATGTTTTTTCCCAGCAGCCAGAGACCCAGATCACCGTGACAAACCAGCCGTGCCCCCCGGAAGCCCTGCAGGACCTCCGCCGCAGCATAGACAATATTGATGCAGCCCTTGTTGCCATGCTGGCCGAGCGCTTCCGCTGCACCAAAGCCGTTGGTGCGCTTAAAGCGCTCTACAAACTCCCCCCCGCTGACCCGGCGCGTGAGACACAGCAGATCGCACGCCTGCGCCAACTGGCCGAAGACGCCCATCTGGACCCCGACTTTGCCGAGAAGTTTCTCAACTTCATCATCCACGAAGTTATTCGCCACCATGAGGCCATAGCCCTTGAGTCGGCGTCCCCCGCCTCGTCCACACCATAACCTCATGTGATCTTATGTGCGCTGTTCCTACGCCCCGCCGCCTTATTCTCCTCCGTCATGCCGAGGCCGCACAACCGGATCTGGGCAATTTTTCTCCCGAATCCGACATGGCCCGCCCTTTGACGCATGATGGAGAGCAGGCCGCCAGGCGCTGCGGCATCTGGCTGCGGGACAATAACCTGCTCCCCGACACGGTCCTGTGCAGCCCGGCCATACGCACCCGGCAGACACTCGCAGGCATACAGAACGTCCAGCCAGCCAACGCGCAGCCCCAAGTGTATTTGTGCCCCGAAATATACGAGGCCGGACCTAGCGCACTGGCCATGGCCGTGCAGCAGTTGCCAGAGCAGGCACATACCGTTCTGCTCATCGGCCATAATCCCGGCATTTCCGAGTTTGCCCGCGAGCTCGACAGCCAGAACGAAACGCTCGATCAGGGATTCGCACCCGGCTCACTTGCCGTGTTCAAGATGCGTGGCAGCGACCTTACTCCCGACCAGAGCGCATGGGCCGACTGTGCTAGCATGAACCTGACTTTGCACACATTCACGCGACCCTGAGATAAAAAACCCCGGTTTTCTGCCGACTTGAGCGCGTGATAACGCGCGGTTTATCGGGATGAACCTTTTTGTTTGCTCTCGAATGGGAGACAACACTCAAACAGCAGGCCGCAGCCGCGACCGTGACCCCATTATGCAAAAGGAAACACCATGAGCGTGTCGCAGAACGAGGGTAAGCAGTCCACCGCTACCATTTCGATCGGTGGCAAAACCGCCGAGATGCCCGTACTTTCTGGCAAACTTGGGCCGGATGTCATCGATATTCGTAAACTGCCCGCAGAGTTGGGAGTGTTCACGTTCGACCCCGGTTACGGCGAGACGGCCTCGTGCAACAGCAAGATCACCTATATTGACGGCGATAAAGGTGTTCTGCTGCACCGTGGCTACCCCATTGCCCAGCTGGCGGAAAACGCATCCTACGAAGAGGTGATCTACCTCCTGCTCAATGGTGAGCTGCCCAGCAAGGCGCAGTACGATACGTTTTCTTCCACGCTGACCAACCACACCCTGCTCCATGAGCAGATCCGTAACTTCTTCAACGGTTTTCGGCGTGATGCGCATCCGATGGCCATTCTGTGTGGCACGGTTGGCGCTCTTTCGGCTTTTTACCCCGACGCCAGCGACATTGCCATTCCCGAAAACCGCGAACTCGCGGCCATGCGTCTGATTGCCAAAATTCCGACCATTGCGGCATGGGCGTACAAATATACGCAGGGCGATGCCTTTGTTTACCCGCGCAATGACCTGAATTACGCGGAAAACTTTTTGTCCATGATGTTCGCTCGCATGTCCGAACCCTACAAGGTCAACCCTGTTCTGGCCCGCGCCATGAACCGGATCCTGATCCTGCATGCCGATCATGAGCAGAATGCCTCCACCTCCACCGTGCGTCTGGCGGGCTCCACCGGGGCCAACCCCTTTGCCTGCATTGCCGCAGGGATTGCCGCCCTATGGGGACCTGCCCATGGTGGCGCCAACGAAGCCGTGCTGAAAATGCTGGCCCATATTGGCAAAAAGGAAAATATTCCCAGCTTTATTGCTCAGGTCAAAGACAAGAACAGTGGCGTCAAGCTCATGGGCTTTGGCCACCGCGTGTACAAGAACTTTGACCCACGCGCCAAAATCATGCAGCAGACCTGCCATGAAGTACTCAAGGAACTGGGCATCAAGGATGATCCGCTACTTGATCTGGCAGTAGAGCTGGAAAACATTGCCCTGAGCGATGATTACTTTGTGCAGCGCAAGCTCTACCCGAATGTGGACTTCTATTCCGGCATTATCCTCAAGGCCATGGGCATCCCCACCAGCATGTTCACCGTGCTGTTTGCCGTAGCCCGGACGACCGGCTGGGTCAGCCAGTGGAAAGAAATGATTGAGGAACCGGGCCAGCGCATCAGCCGCCCACGCCAGTTGTATCTGGGTGCAACCGAACGGAATTTTGTACCCTTTGACAAACGCTGAACATCAGACCACCCGGTAGTCTGTAAAAATCTGGCTCGCAGCAATGCGGGCCAGTTTTTTTGTGGGGTTAACAAACCCCTCTGCTTTCCACTCGTTATAAAGCATAAAAAAAGCGGATGCTCATGCTCGGCATGGGCATCCGCTCCAATCATTTAACCTGCCACGTTCACTCAGCGCACAAGTGGCAAGGTTCAGCTTTTCAAGCGCAGTTGCAGCCTGCCGTGGGGCCATCGTCCTTGCGCACCATATGGTGGTCAATCCACTCGGAGACCAGCATGCGCGCTTCACTCAACGACGATTCGGGGTGATGAATGCGGTAAAGGGTGGTGCAGGCATTAAACGCCGTAACGTCTTCCGTCCCCACTTCGCGCAATTCCGTGTAAGCCGTGATGACGGCCCGCTCGCATTTCCGTGCGATCCGACTTGCTTCTATAGCCACGACATTAACCTTTAACTGATAACCAATCTCAACTTGCGCGATTAGACGCCACATCTTTAGCTGACGCAAGGATTAAGTTGTAATTTACTTTACACATAAAATCACAACCCGCTGATATGTGCCATTTTTCCGTAGTTCTGGCTCATCGGGCTTTTTAGGGTCTTACATCGGACAGCAAATCACACATACCCGGCGATGAGGCATGGATTTTCGGCACGGCTAGGGGTATGCCAATGCGACTTCAACCACCCTAACCTCAAGGAATCTGCCATGATGTCGCCAGCAGGCATTGCCTCTCCCACCGGAGAGACCAGCGAATGGGATCGTGATGCCGCCCTCACCACCGCACGCCTGCTGCTTGAAATCAAGGCAGTCAACTTTCGCCCCGAAGAGCCATACACCCTGACATCGGGTTGGAAGTCCCCTGTTTATATTGACTGCCGCCGGATTATCTTCTTCCCCCGCGCCCGCGCCAAAATTGTGGAACTGGGTGTGGAAAAAATCGGTCGCCACGTAGGCTACGAAAGCCTTGAGGCCATTGTCGGGGGCGAAACAGCCGGTATTCCATTTGCGGCATGGATGGCAGACCGCATGCTGCTGCCTATGGCCTACGTGCGCAAAAAACCCAAAGGTTTTGGCCGCAACGCCCAGATTGAAGGTGATGTGCCTGAAAACATGCGGACCCTGCTGGTAGAAGACCTGACTACCGATGGTGCCTCCAAGGTACAGTTCGCCAATGCCCTGCGCAATGCAGGTGCCATTGTGAACCATGCCTTTGTGGTATTCTACTACGGCGTTTTCCCCGGCGCCCAGCAGACCCTGACGGACATGAACGTGGCCCTGCACTCCCTGTGCACATGGTGGGATGTGCTGGAAGCCTGCTCAAGCCGCCCTTACTTCTCTGAAGAAGCTGCGTCTGAAGTCCGGCGTTTTCTGGAAGACCCCTGTGGCTGGTCTGCCCGCCGTGGCGGTGTTGGCAGCCTGGAAGAAGCAGCTGAGTTCAAGGCCCGCAAGGACAAATAACAACCGTGCAAACGTCTGGCCCCGCCTTGTCTGCTCCCTACCGTGTTCTGGCGTTTGATTCAGGCATTGGTGGACTGGGCATTGTGCGGGCCATACGGGCACTCTCCCCCCATATCCAGGTGGACTATCTGGCCGACACGGCTGTTTTTCCTTACGGCGAACAGGATGATGCGCTCCTTACCGAGCGCATTATCTCCCTTATCTGCCTTGCTGTTGCCCGTCTGCGGCCTCAGGCTGTGATTATTGCCTGCAATACGGCCAGCACACTGGCGCTGGATGCCCTGCGCGCAGCATGTCCCACTGTTCCGTTTATTGGCTGCGTCCCCCCCATTCGCTGGGCAGCACGCCAGACAAAAACCGGTGTTATTGGCCTGCTGGCCACGCGGGCGACTATCCGCCGCCCGTATCTGTCCCGCCTGCATGCGCTTTATGCGCCACAATGCACCCTGATCGCCCACGCTGCCCCCCATCTGGCAAGCTATGCGGAACAGGTTTTTCGTGGGCAGAGTGTCTCTGAGCACGCCATTTACCAAGATATTGAGGGGCTGTTCCAGCACCCCGATTCCGCGCGGCTGGATGCAATAGGGCTGGGGTGCACCCATTACACCTTTGTGCTGGACCTGCTCCGCAAGCTGGCACCACCGGGCATTAGCTGGCTGGACCCGGCTGGTGCCGTGGCCCGGCAGACATGCACGATCCTGCAAAACCTGCCGCCAATGGCAGCCGACAGCGCACTCCGCTCCGAGCAGGCATTCTTTACCGCCCGCCCGCAGGATGCACAGGCGCTGGCAGCGCAGCTCCCGGCCTATGGTTTTAATGACATCTCTTTATGGGATGATCAGGCCGCCACCCGTCCTGCCCGGCCTGAACACCGGAACATTCGGGGAGCAGTCAAGATGGCCGTCGCAGCCTAGCTAGCGCGGCTTGCGGAGTAGCTGGCTGTTTCAAGCAGAATGGCCTTGAGGTCATTATCAGGAAAATCCTGCAAAGCCTGACGGGCCAATGTTGCGTAGTCTTCCGCCTTGCTCAGGGTAATGCCTATGGCATTGGTCTGGGCAATACGGAGCAATGCAGCGTCCAGATCTTCTGGCTGCTGTTCGCACTCCTCGATCACACGCCGCCAGAAAACACGATCTTCCTCGCTCCCGGCCTCGTAGGCCGCCAGAACCGGCAGAGTGACCTTGCCTTCCTTGAAGTCGTCCCCCACTTCCTTACCCAGCACAGCCTGATCGGCTGAGTAATCAAGCGCGTCATCCACAAGCTGGAAGGCCATGCCCAGATTGGCGCCATAAACGCGCAGGGCCTCACGCGCCTGCGGCGCGACATCCCCAAGAACGGCACCGGATTCGCAGGCTGCGGCAAACAACGCCGCAGTTTTGCCGTAAATAACCTGAAGATACTGATCAACAGATGTGGAAAGATCATTCTGCGTGGTCATCTGCATGACCTCACCCTCTGCCAGCGTTGCAGATGCCGCGGAGAGAATCGCCATAACATCCAGCGAGGCATCGGCTGTCAGAATCTGGAACGCACGGGCGAACAGGAAGTCCCCCACCAGAACAGACGCCTTGTTGCCAAAAATGGCGTTTGCACTGGCAAGGCCACGCCGCAGCTGGCTGTCGTCCACAACATCATCATGCAGCAGCGTGGCTGTATGAATGAACTCGACACAGGCAGCAATTTCCACATGCCGCATACGCCCGTCCTGATTGTTGTAGCCACACAGACGTGCGGAGGCGAGCGTTAGCAGCGGCCGCAGCCGCTTGCCGCCAGCGGCCACAAGATGGGCCGCCAACTGCGGAATAAGTGCAACAGAACTTTGCATACGGTCCACAATGACCTGATTGCAGGCCTGCATGTCCGTAGCAAGATAATCAGCCAGCGCTCTAAGGCCAGCTTCCCCTGGTTTACTCACAGAAACTCCAGATCCATCCTGGCTCGCGGTGCTGTCCTTTTCCGACAGACTGACTGCAACACCCAAATGCTATTCCCCCGGCCATGGGATGAGTTGACGTTCTCTTATATGCGAGGCACCTGAAAAACGGTCAAGCACCAACACATTCAAGCCAGCCAGATACAATGATGCAACAAGCACCATCAAGCCACCTTCCTGCTACTTCGCACGGCACGCTTTTGCGTGGCCGTATCGCCTATAGCCAGTTCCAGCAAGGCTACAGGACCGGGCTTGAGCCTATTCTTATGGCCGCTGCCGTACCGGCCCGCCATGGCCAGCATGTGCTTGAGGTCGGCTGCGGCGCGGGTGCAGGGCTGTTATGCCTGATGCACCGCGTACCAGACCTGCATGGCACAGGCATAGAAAAAGACTCTGAAACAGCCGAACTGGCCCGCACCAACCTGCTGGCTAACAAAAAAAATCAGGTCAGCATTCTTGATGCGTCTTTCCCCGAAGGGGTGCCAGAACACCTGCGCTTTGACCATTGCATGACCAACCCACCGTGGCACGCCACCACGGGCACAGCCTCGCCCGAACCCCGGCGCGACCTTGCCCGTAGAATGGGCATGCACACCCTGCCTTTATGGGTTAAGGGGGCTGCGTCCATTCTGCGCCACAAAGGCAGCCTGACACTCGCCCTCCCCACCGCACTGACAGACAGAGCTGTTGCTGAGTTAAGCGCCAATGGTTTTGGTGGGATAACACTCTACCCCTTCTGGCCCAAAACAGACCGCGAGGCGCGTATCCTGCTTGTGCAGGCACGTCTGGGCGTTAAAAGCCCGGCCCGTGTACTGGCCGGGCTCACCCTGCATGAGGCGGACGGAGCCTTTACGCCGCAGGCACGCGACGTGCTGGAAAACGGCACGGCCCTGCCCGGCCTGTAAGGAAGCCCAGCCTCGCTTTACGCGAAGACCGAGCTTTCAAACGCTTCTTCCCACGTTCCCATGGTGGAGGCGCGGCTGTATTCGGTCGAGCGATTTTCAAAGAAATTGGCATGCTCAACCGCATTCAGCATATCGTCCAGCCACGGCAGCGGGTTGGTGGTTGTGTTGTAAACCGGGTCCAGCCCAAGCTGAGTCAGGCGGCGGTCGGCAATAAAGTGGATGTAGGTTTTGACCTGAGCCGCATCCAGCCCTTCCACCGGCCCCATTTCAAACGCGAGGTCAATAAAGGCCTCCTCGTGCTCAACAATGGTTTTGCAGATATCTGTCAGCTCCTGCTGTAGCTTTGCTGTCCAGATATGGGGGTTTTCCTGAATAAACACCCGGAACAGACGGATGATGGACAGGCAGTGCAGGGTCTCATCACGCACCGACCAAGACACAATCTGCCCCATGCCCTTGAGCTTGTTAAAGCGCGGGAAATTGAGCAGGATGGCAAACGAGGCAAAAAGCTGTAGCCCTTCCGTAAACGCGCCAAAAGCTGCCAGAGTCTTTGCGATCTCATGCTTACTGTCCACGTTAAAGGACTGCATGTAATCGTATTTATCCTTCATTTCCTTGTACTTAAGGAACGCGGAATACTCTTCCTCCGGCATGCCCAGCGTATCCAGCAGATGGCTGTACGCAGCAATGTGGATGGTCTCGATATTGGAGAAGGCAGAGAGCATCATCAGCACTTCAGTGGGTTTGAACACCCGGCTGTAGTGCTTCATGTAGCAGTTGTTCACTTCCACATCCGACTGGGTGAAGAAGCGGAAAATCTGGGTTACAAGGTGGCGTTCGCTCTCGTTGAGCACGCGGTGCCAGTCCTTGACGTCATCCGCCAGAGGCACTTCCTCGGGGAGCCAGTGCACACGCTGCTGCGTCAGCCATGCATCATAAGCCCACGGGTACCGAAACGGCTTGTACACCGGGTTGGCTGTAAGCAGGTCAAAACGCTGCTCCTGCTGCTCCTGCTGTCCGGCTTTGTGCTCGCTCATTGTGCCTCCATCGGGCGGGTGCCCCCAGCGGAGGCGCCGCACACCTTCTAAAAAAAAAACAGATACCGACCGGCCAGCCCTTACTGGCAGGCCAGGCACTCGTCATAATTATTGCCCACAGCGGCATGTTCGGCAGCCGCCTGCTCGGCAACACCTGCCCCCAGAACTTCGGACTTGCTGAGCACGTTGCTCACCGTATCCGCCCGCTGGATGGACAGGCTGCGGCAGTAGTAGAGGGACTTCAGCCCCTTCTTCCATGCCTGATAGTGGATCTGGTGCAGGTCGCGCTTATGCACATCGGCAGGCAGGAACAGGTTGACCGACTGCGCCTGACAGATGAAGGGCTGCCGGTCGGCGGCATGTTCCACCACCCAGCGCTGGTCCAGCTCAAATGCCGTTTTGTACACATCCTTTTCCTGCTGGGTCAGGAAGTCCAGATGCTGCACGCTCCCCTTGCTGGTGGTGATGGAGGACCATACCTCCGGCGTGTCCTGCCCTTTTTCTTCCAGCAGCTTCTGCAGATGGCGGTTGCGCACCGTAAATGAGCCGGAAAGGGTTTTTTGCAAGAACACATTGGCCGCAATCGGCTCAATCCCCGGGCTGGCATTGCCTGCAATAATGGAGATGGAAGCCGTGGGGGCAATGGCCATCTTGTTGGAAAAACGTTCCTTTACGCCATATTCCTCAGCATCGGGGCAAGCACCACGCAGTTCGGCCAGATGGCGGGAGGCCGCATCTGCCTGCTCACGGATATGCTTGAAAATCTTGCGGTTCCAGACCTTGGCAATCACGCTCTCGAACGGGACGTTCTTGGCCTGAAGGAAGGAGTGGAAGCCCATAACCCCCAGCCCCACGGAGCGTTCGCGCATGGCCGCATATTTGGCCCGCTCCATATCCTCGGGTGCGCGGTCGATAAAGTCCTGCAACACATTATCGAGGAAGAGCATGACATCCTCAATGAACTGAGGATTATCTGACCACTCGTCCCATGTCTCAAGGTTGAGGGAGGACAGGCAGCACACCGCCGTACGCGCCTTGCCGTGATGGTCTATGCCCGTGGGCAGCGTAATTTCGGAGCACAGGTTGGAGGTCTTGACCTCCAACCCGGCCAGCTTGTGGTGCTCGGGGCGCGCATTGTTCACATGGTCGGAGTAAACAATATAGGGCTCGCCCTGCTCCATACGCGCGGTCAGGATACGAATCCACAGCCCACGCGCCGAAATCTTACGGATAACCGAATTGTCCTTGGGGGAGAGCAGCGCCCATTCCGAATCTGTTTCAACCGCGCGCATGAACGCGTCGGACACAAGAATACCGTGGTGCAGATTAAGCGCCTTACGGTTGGGGTCCCCCCCGGTTGGACGCCGGATTTCTATGAACTCTTCAATCTCGGGGTGCCAGACCGGCAGATAGACTGCCGCCGACCCACGGCGCAGCGAACCCTGAGAGATGGCCAGAGTCAGGCTGTCCATCACGCGGATAAAGGGAATAACCCCCGATGTTTTGCCATTACGGCCCACGTTCTCACCAATGGAGCGCAGGTTGCCCCAGTACGAGCCAATGCCACCGCCCTTGCTGGCCAGCCACACATTCTCGTTCCAAAGATCGACAATGCCCTTGAGGCTGTCATTCGCTTCGTTGAGAAAGCATGAAATGGGCAGGCCGCGCGTTGTGCCACCGTTGGAGAGCACAGGCGTTGCAGGCATGAACCAGTGGCGGCTGATGTAGTCATAAATGCGCTGGGCATGAGCTGCATCGGCCCCGTAATAGGACGCTACACGCCCGAACAGGTCCTGATAACCCTCATCAGGCAGCAGGTAGCGGTTATCCAGCGTAGCCTTGCCAAAGAGGGTCAGCAGCGCATCACGCGAGCGATCCACACGCACCTGATGGTGGCCGGGCAGTTGCACCATATCCGGCATCTGCTCTGCGCCAAACAGGTCCGGCTCCTCCACCGAGCCTGATGCTCCTGAATGGGAACGACGAACGTCATTCTCATGCACGTCGATCAGACTCATGGCTCTTGCTCTCCGGTTTTTACGAACGATGATGGGGCTTGTGCCGTGGCTTGGCCAGACACACCATATGTCGCGTTTCTTACCCTACTTTGCCCCCATATCTAGATTTTTTTTTGTCCGATTTGACCAATTTTAGACTTGCTCTTTCAAAAACGGCTGTTTCCTCCCGCTTCCCCAGCGCCCTCTTTTTTCAACTCCCCCGGATCAGCCCGGACCGCTCCATCAGAGCGCGCGAGGAGGCAATACCATCCGCCACGGCCAGAGCCGCCGCCAGAGCGCGCCGCCCGGCCAGCGCATCCACCACAACGGGGGCCCCATGCAAACAGGAGGCAACAAACGCCTGATGCTCCGCGAACAGCGAATCATGTTCCTTCCAGCTTATGCTCTCACGCCGGAAGCCATCGGTGCCCGGTAGCGGCAGGCCACGCTCGCGCCCGATCATGCTCAACTCCCGCTTTACAAAATCGGCCGACAGATACCCTTCCTCGGAAAAAAGGCGCATCCGCCGCTCGGTTTTGAGCGATATGCGGCTGGCGGTAATGGTGGCCACGCAGCCGTTTTCAAAGCGTACACGCGCATTGGCGATATCCTCATGCGCGGAGCTGACTGCCGCACCCAGCGCATCCACCTGCGCAATGGGACTGTCCACAATGGCTAGAACCAGATCCAGATCATGGATCATCAGGTCCAGAATAACCGACACATCCGTCCCACGCGGCTTGTAGGGCGCTATGCGCGTGGCCTCTATATAGAGTGGCCGGGTAATGCGCCGGGTTATGGCCTCATGCTCGGCGGAAAAGCGCAGCAGATGCCCGACCTGACAGACAAGCCCGCTCTGCTGCGCAAGCGTGACCAGCATGTCCGCCTGCTCAAGCGTTGCCGCCACCGGCTTTTCTACCAACACATGCCGCCCCGCACGCAATGCGCGCACGGCCAGATCGAAATGAAATTCCGCAGGCGCCGCCACCACCACAGCATCGGACTGGGCAAGCAGGGCATCCACGTCCGCAACAACAGGGCAGCCTGCCTCCCGCGCAACAAGTTGGGCACGGGCGGGGTCTGGGTCAAACAGGCCGGACAGGCTCTCGCCCGGTACGTCGCGTATTTTCAGGGCATGGTACCGCCCAAAATGCCCTGCCCCAATAACCCCTACCCGCAGCATTGTGCTCATCTGTTACCGCCCTTGCCTGATGTGGCCAGTTTTTGGCCCCATCAAGGCGTAGCAGGCCCACACCCGAATGCAAACAAGCCGCTCCGCTCCGGCACATCTGCCATGCCCACCCCCATTTACCGCCAAGTGATGCGCCAGAGCCACGCGAAATGAACGAAAAAGCACGGTAATCCACCCATAAACGCGCGAACGGGTTGCATCTGTTGGGGTTGGGCGGCATGTTCCGGGCAGCAAAACTGCAAGCGATCAGGTGAGAATGTATTACAGCCGCCTCAAACTGGCCTCGGTACTGGGCGTATGCCTTTTAGGCCTGCTGCTGTGCCTGCCCAACGGCATGCGCAAGCCGCTCCCTTCCATACCATGGCGACAGATCCATCTTGGACTGGATCTGCGGGGCGGTTCTTACCTGCTCATGCAGGTTGATCTGCAAAGCCTGACCCATGACAGGTTGCAGACCCTCTCCGAAAACATGCGCGATGCGCTGCTTGGCGCGCATCTGGGTTACCAGAACATTACGGTCGATGCGGCCAAGGCCACCATTACCTTCACCCCCCGCTCCGCAGCCGAGGCTGATGCGGATGTGGCGGCCCTGAACGCCCTGCCCCGCGCTGTTACAAACGAGTTCAGCGTCAGCAAGCGTGAAGATGGCAGCATTGCTCTGGTGCTGGCACCCGAATCCATTCGCACCCGTGCGCGTGAGGCCGTTACCCAGTCGATCGAAATCGTGCGCCGCCGTATTGACGGCACAGGCGCCGTTGACCCCGAAATTACCCGTCAGGGCGATGACCGCATTGTTGTGGAACTCCCCGGCATCAGTGATCCGGACCGGATCAAGGCACTGCTGGGCACCACTGCCAAGATGAGCTTCCATCTGGTAGACGCAAATCCGCTGCACGCAACCTACCCGCCGCAGGGCGTAAGCCTGCTCCAGATGGCCGACCCAGCGGACGGTGGCCCCCTGCCCGTTTTTGACCATGTGGATGTCGATGGCTCCGACCTGACCAACGCAGGGGCGGTCATTGACCAGCAGAGCGGCAAATGGGCGGTCAGCTTCTCTTTCGATTCGACTGGTACGCACGCTTTTGCTGCCGTGACGCAGGCCAATGTGGGCAAGCGATTCGCCATTGTGCTGGATAACAAGATTATCGAAGCCCCGGTGATCATGAGCCCCATAACCGGGGGCAATGGCCAGATTACCGGCGGGTTTGATGCCCAGAAGGCCACAGACCTTGCCCTTATGCTGCGCGCAGGCGCACTGCCCGCCCCGCTGAGCGTTATTGAACAGCGCTCCATTGGCCCATCCCTTGGTGCAGACTCCATCCGCGCAGGATGATCAGCCTTGCTGTCGGCTTTGTTATGGTCGTGGTCTTTATGGTGCTGTTCTACGGCCGCTTTGGCTGGTACGCGGACTTTGCCCTGCTGGCCAACCTTGTTCTGATGGTGGCCATTCTCTCGCTCTTTGAGGCCACACTGACTCTGCCGGGCATGGCGGGCATGCTGCTCACACTCGGCATGGCCGTGGACGCCAACATCCTTATTAACGAACGCATCCGCGAGGAAATCGGCCGTGGGCGTACCCCACTGGCCGCGATGCAGACAGGGTTTGAAAAAGCAACTTCCACCATTGTGGACAGTAACGCCACGGCCCTGCTGGCCCATGTGATGCTGTTTGTGTTTGGCACAGGCCCGGTCCGTGGGTTTGCGCTCACCATTACCATTGGCATTGTGACCACCCTGTTCACCACCCTGCTGCTCTCCCGCATGCTTATGGCCCGCTGGTACGCGCGTACGCGCCCCACCAGCCTGCCTGTTTGAAGAAACGAGGCGCTACTTATGTTCGGACGTCCTCTTCTGCGTTTTGTCCGCAAGGATACGCACATCAACTTCATGCGCGGCCGCTATATGGGGCTGATCGTCTCGGCCGTGCTCTCGCTGGCATCACTCATTCTGTTCTTCCACCCCGGTCTGACACTGGGTCTGGATTTTCGGGGCGGGATTGTGGTGGAAGCCCAGACCACCGGCCCGGCAGACTTTGCCAAAATCCGTACGGCTCTGGCCGAACACGGGGTGCAGCATGCCTCCTTCCAATCCTTTGGTTCGGCCAATGACGTGCTGATCCGCCTGGATGCAGGCTCGGAGCAGGATACGCAGGCCATTGTGGACAAGGTGCGCCACACCGTGGCAGAGGCCCTGCCCGGCACCACCATCCTGCGTGCTGATGCAGTGGGGGCCTCGGTCTCGGCCGAGCTGTTCCGCAACGGCATGCTGGCTCTTGCCCTCAGCCTTGCCATGATTCTGGGCTACATCTGGTTCCGGTTCGAATGGGAATTCGCGCTGAGTGCTGTGATCACGCTGGTGCTCGACCTGACCAAGACAGTCGGCTTTCTGGTGATTACCGGCTTTGAGTTTGATCTGGTCATGGTCGCCGCCATCCTGACGATTCTGGGCTACTCTACCAATGACAAGGTGGTGGTATACGACCGCGTGCGTGAGAACCTGCGCAAATACCGCACCATGCCGCTCATCGACCTGATAAACCTGTCCATTAACGAGACGCTGAACCGTACACTGGGGACCTCCTCCACGGTCTTTCTGGCGTCTCTACCACTGGCTCTGTGGGGCGGGGCAACCTTGTCGGGTTTTGCATGGACCATGCTGTTCGGCATTGTTGTTGGTACGTCCTCCTCCATCTTTATTGCAGCACCGCTGCTGCTGTTCATGGGGGAAGGCCGCCTGAAGCGCGGTGCCAAAAGCGGCAAGGCCACAGCCCCCGCCGCCTGATAACGAACCGACCAGAACACACAAAAAACGGAGCCATCTGCTGGCTCCGTTTTTTATACCCTATCGGCCAACTGGCGGAGAGGAAGCACCCGCTGGCAACATAACAACGCTGCGGCCCGGTGTATCGGGCTGGTCAAGCATTGCGAGAAAATCTTCCACCTTCTGCCCGGCTACAGTGAGTGTGCTGTTGCTGGGGTGGTCCCGAAAAACCAGAATAGCTCCCAGAGCCGCACGGTCTGCCGTCACAATATTGACAATCTGCGGCAAGGTCATGGTGCCGCTCATCAACTGTCCGCGGGCCATGCCGTTGGCTATAGCGTAACTATAAAGCAGCGTGCTGGGGGTCTGCTCTACCCGGAGCTGGTATGGTGCACTCTGGCACCCCGCAAGAGCGGCAAAACCAGCCATGGCAGCAAAAAACGGTGCTTTACGGGCAAAATGGAATACGGGACGCATCATGGTGTAAAGCCTAGCCCATATTCCACCAGCCGAAAACACGGGTTGCACACCACCAGGGCGCAACCCGACCTGACAAGCCTGTCTGTGCCTCAGCCCTGTGTGGTGGACTGCGCGTTGTTCCGTGCGACAAGCTCATCACGGATTTCGGTCAGGAGCACTTCCGTCGGGCTGGGGGCTGGAGGTGCCGCGGGCTTTGCCTCTTCACGCACATGCAGGCGGGTTAAAGCCTTGACCATCCAGAAAATAGCCATGGCCACAATCAGGAACTGGATAACAGCGTTGACGAACAGGCCAAGGTTAAGGGTAACAGCCCCTGCCTTTTGTGCCGCTTCCAGCGTTGTCTCGTGCGGGCCTTTAAGGGTGACGAACAGGTTGGAAAAATCAATCCCGCCGACCAGCAGACCGATGACCGGGTTGAACACATCCTTGACCAGACTGTTCACAATGCCCGTAAACGCGGCACCAATGACCACACCAACGGCCAGATCGACCACATTGCCACGCATGATAAAGGCGCGGAACTCACCCACCCAGCTTGGAGCGCGCACATGCGCCTTGAGGTCAGTTTTAAGGTCAGCCATAAATTATTGTCCTGTTTTGATCGGATTTTATACAAAAGATATTCAACTCTGTATCCGCCAGAGTTGCTATTTCTCAAGTCTTACTTGTCGAAACATTAAAAAATCTTTGTGTCACGGGCCAGTAGACGGCACTGCCTGTACCTGCATCCTGCCAGTATGCTCCGCAAAAGCCACGGCAGAACGCCGATCAGGGGCAAAAGATGCGCAATCAACGGTTGATCCGGCTCGCGCATACCGTTATATGCACGGCAATTCGGCCCGGTCGGTATCGGGCCTTCGTATGCTGTAAAGAAAGACCTGCCCCATGAAGTCCGGCATTCACCCCGAATACCACGAAATCACCGTCATCATGACCGACGGCACGGAATACACCACCCGCTCCTGCTACGGCAAAGCTGGTGACACCATCCGTCTGGACATTGACACCAAGTCCCATCCGGCGTGGACCGGCGTTCAGCGCATCATGGATACCGGGGGCCAGGTTGCCAAGTTCAACAAGCGCTTTGCAGGTATTGGCACCCGTTCCAAGGCTGATTTTTCAGTCCTGTCGTGTGTCTGTGGCCCCGCCCTCTTGAAAAAGGAGGCGGGGCTTTCCACGTTTGGAGCATGGTTGACGCCCCATTGGGTCGGCCAGACAGAACTGCCCCGGCAGGCCGCCTTTATGGGACCTGCTCAGCGGCAGAACCTTGCTGAACGAGGAGGTTCCACATGACTTACGATTTTGCGCCCCTGTTCCGTACCGCCATCGGCTTTGACCGTCTGGCACAGGTTATGGACACCGCAGCCCGCAACACCGGCACACCCAGCTACCCCCCTACGACATTGCCAAGACCGGGAACGACAGCTACGCCCTGACCATGGCAGTCGCGGGTTTTGCACCGGAAGATATTGAACTGCTGGTTCAGGACGGAACACTTGTTGTGTCCGGTCGTGTAAGCGCCCCGCAGGACGAGGGCGAAGTGCTGCATCGCGGCATAGCCCGCCGCGCCTTTGAGCGCCGCTTTGCACTGGCTGACCACGTGGAAGTCACGGGGGCAGACATGAACAACGGCCTGCTCCGCATTAGTGTGCGCCAGATTGTGCCCGAGGCACTCAAACCACGGCGTATTCCGGTCAATGCAGGGCAGAACACGGGCCAGCCCACGAGCCCATCCGCCGGACAGCCCGGGCTAACTGGCGCGCCCTTTACCCCTAACCCGACAGTTGTAACGGCCGACACCACGCGCAACCAGCACGTGCCAAATGCGGCCTGAACCCGCCGTATAAACCCAATAAGGGGGAGGAACTCAGCTTTCTCCCCCTTTTGTTGTGTTTTTGCGGCTTGACCTGAGCGGGCTGCTCCCTCCATATCGGGGGCATAGATGCGCGTCGGCAGGCACGCAGGCTTCGGAAGAGGTTCCAGGCCGTCAATTTTACCGGTGCCTGCGTGAGCGCCGCCCGACGACAGGATAGAAGCCAAATGACGACCTTACCCTTGATGCCAAAAGCAACCGCTGTGTGGCTGATCGAAAAGACCGCGCTCAGCTTTGAACAGATTGCCGCTTTTTGCGGGATGCACCCATTGGAAGTGCAGGCCATTGCCGATGGTGAGGTCGCTCAGGGCATTGTCGGGTACGACCCCGTTGCCAACCACCAGCTTGCCATTGAAGAAATTCGCCGTTGTGAGGCCACGCCCACCGCACGGCTGAAAATTCTGGCCACCAACAACCCCGTACGTCGCCGCTCCAAGGGAGCGCGCTATACGCCGGTTGCCAAACGCCATGACCGTCCGGACGGCATTGCCTTCCTGCTGCGCAACTACCCGCAGTTGAGCGAGCAACAGATTGTTAAACTGCTGGGCACCACCAAGGACACCATTGCCAAGGTGCGTGACAAGCAACACTGGAATACGCCCAACATCAAGCCGCGTGATCCGGTGACCGTTGGCCTGTGTAGCCAGACCGACCTGAACGCAGCCGTAGCCGATGCCAATGCACGCCTTGAGCGTGAAGGGGCGGAAATCCCGGTTCCGGCACTGGACACGGGTGATATTGATTTTTCTGCTGAATAAAATCCTGCCGGTTCAGCCTGCCGCGTGCGCACATGCGGCAGGCTGAACCACGTTGCGTTTTTAGCCCGCCAGCCGCTCTATTTCTTCCTTGATCCTGAGCTTTTGCAGCTTCAGGCACATCAGGACCCGCTCGTCCGGTCTGGGTCTACCCCCTTCGGAAGCAATTTTCTGGTCAATATGGAAATGGCGATGTTTGAGGGACTCTATCCTTGCTAGGCGCGCCATGGCTGCCTCCATTCGGTTAGTGACTCTTTTACGCTAACGTACAGACGGCCAAAAATTTCATGCTATTTTCATATTCCACCGAATACCGATATGCGCTGCACACATGGAACTTTTTCCTGTTTGCGCATACTGGCTTGGCAATGCATGGTTGGTAAACCGCAGCATAAGTGCGACAACAGACCATCCGATTGAATGCACGAGTCAGATGCACACAGGGAGAACCAGCGCCATGATGCAAGACCGCGAGTCACTACTGGGGCAACTTCTTGAACTGCGAAGCGAGCATCGGGATCTGGATACGGTCATCAACAGGATGACCAACGAGACAACTTTTATCGACCAGTTGTACCTTCAACGGCTCAAAAAACGGAAATTACTGCTCAAAGACCGCATAACACGGGTTGAAAGCCAACTGATACCCGACAATATTGCCTGACTTTGCAACAGGACCAGACAAGCAAGACCGGATACCCTACCCCTGTGAACACAACAGCCCCCCAGACCACCACCACCCACACGACAGACAGCAGCACGGCCAGCGCCGCTCCCAAGGTCGGCATTATCATGGGAAGCCAGTCTGACTGGGAAACCATGCGCCACGCCGATGCCATTCTGAACGAATTTGGAATCCCGCACGAAACACGTATCGTGTCCGCCCACCGTACCCCGGACCGTCTGGCTGACTATGCCCGCACGGCGGCAGAGCGCGGGTTGTGCGTGATTATTGCAGGCGCTGGTGGTGCTGCACATCTGCCGGGCATGTGTGCAGCATGGACCCGCCTGCCTGTGCTGGGCGTCCCTGTGGAATCCCGCGCACTCAAGGGCATGGATAGCCTGCTCTCAATCGTGCAGATGCCCGGCGGAGTGCCGGTTGGCACACTGGCCATTGGCGCTGCCGGGGCCAAAAACGCTGCCCTGCTGGCAACCTCCATTATGGCCCTACAAAACCCCGAACTGGCCGCACGGCTGGAAGCATGGCGCGCGGTGCAGACCGCATCGGTTGCAGATACTCCGGTAACAGAAAACGAATGACCCACACACCCGCAGCCCTGCCCCCCAATGCTGTTATTGGCATTGTGGGCGGGGGGCAGCTTGGCCGCATGTCTGCCGTGGCAGCCTCACGACTGGGCTATAAAACACATATTCTCACACAGGATGCACACGGCCCGGCTGCTCAGGTCTGCAACGCCGTAACTCTTGGCGCGTATGATGACCCCGCAGCACTGGACAACTTTGCCAAAGCGGTTGACGTTGTCACCTTCGAATTTGAGAACATCAGTGCCGATGCGCTGGACCGGCTGAGCAGGCATTGCCCTGTTCGTCCCTCCGGCCACATCCTGCGTATCAGTCAGGACCGGCTGGCAGAAAAGAGCTTTCTGGCGTCCGCTGGTGTGCCTCTGGCGCCGTGGCATGCGGTGACAGACCATGCCACGCTGCATGAGGCGCCCGCAAACTGGGTTTTCCGCTCATTCTCAAGACCACCCGTAACGGGTACGATGGCAAGGGCCAGCGCCGCGTTTACTCCGAGGCGGAGTTGGAGGATGCATTTGCGACCCTTGCCCCCCACCCGCTGGTAGCCGAAGGCATGGTTGATTTTGCCTGCGAACTGAGCGTGATGGTCGCACGCGGTACAGACGGCACAACCCGCTGCTTTGACACGGTTCTGAACCACCATTGGCACGGTATTCTGGACCTGACACTCGCACCCGCCCCTGTGGCGGAGAACATTGCCCATGAAGCTGGCAGACTAGCCGCCCTGATTGCCGAACAGTTTGATCTGGTCGGGGTTATGGGGGTGGAAATGTTCCTTGTGCGCGATGGCTCGCTAATGGTGAACGAAGTTGCCCCACGCCCCCATAATTCAGGCCATTGGACTATGGATGCCTGCGCGCAGGACCAGTTTGACATGCACATCCGTGCCGTGGCGGGCCTGCCCCTGCCCCCGGCCAGCCGCCACTCCGATGCGGTGATGAAAAATCTGGTCGGGCCGGAAGACATGGCCCTGTGGCCTGCCATTTTGGCCAATCCGGGCCATATTCCCCACCTGTACGGTAAAAAAGACGCCCGCGAGGGCCGCAAGATGGGGCATGTGAACATCCTGTTCCCACTTGGCGCACTTCCCGGCGAATGGGGCATACAGGCAGCCCTTGGCCCACTGGCTACCAAATGCGCAGCCCCACCCGCTGCGGACGAAGACTAGGCACACCAACCACCCTCCGAACATGCGGGAGGCAGGCAGCTACAGCAGGCCAGCCTCCTTCATGCTCAGGACATGGTCCCGGCCGACAATCAGATGGTCTGCCACCTGTAAGCCAACAATATGGGCTGCGGCCACAATCTGCCCTGTCATGCTGATATCCTCGGCCGAGGGCATGGCGTCCCCGCTTGGGTGGTTGTGCACAAGCACAAAACTCCCAGCCCGCAGGGCCAGTGCGCGCCGCACAATCTCACGCGGGTAAACCGGGGCATGATCACCGTACCGCGCCCCAGCAGTTCATCTGCTATCAGCCTGCCTGCCCCATCCAGAAACAGCACGCGCATCTGCTCGGTTTTTTCCCGCCCCAACAGTGCCAGCAAATAGGCGTTCAGGGCTGGCCGCTCGGCAAGCACGTTGCCGCGCTGCAAGCGGGCGCGGTGCAGGCGGTGCGCACTCTCCCGCACAAGGAGCAACAACACACGCACCCCTTCGGCAGGTGGCGCACGCTCCCTTCGCCCTGCGCAACAGCCAGCAGCACAGCCGAGAGCGTACCATATTCCGCGACAAGGGCACGCGCCTGCACCAATGCCGTGGGGGCGCGCGGGGCGTGCGCGGCCTCCAGCAACGTGGCCAGACAGTGCACGTCGTCCATCTTATCCGGTGCGGTAGCTTCCTGCTGTAGGGGACGCAGAGCCGCTGTCTGCCCGGAGCCCGCAAAAAAAGTGGAGGCATCGGCCACGCCCGGCTCGGTCGGGGGGCGGCTCACCAGTCCGCTACCATCTGGCGTGCACTCACCCACTCTGCCTGCCCAACCACCAGATGGTCATGCAGGCTGACAGCCAAAAGCGGGGCGGCCTGACGCATGGCCGTAACAAACGGCATACCAGCTTGCAGGATTGCCCCCACATCCTGCCCGTTTCCGGCCAGATACACGCTAACAACCGCGCAGGCCTGCACCTCCAGCGCACGTTGCAGAACATGGGCCACGGCCTGACGCACTGCCTCTGGGTCGGGCACACGTGCTGGCCATACCAAAGACTCATCCACCAGCAGGGTATTGCGGCTGTCCAGCAGCAGCACGCGCATCTGCGGGGCTTCCTCCGCTTGTAAAACCGTATGGCAATGCCGCACAAGGCTGTCCCAGTCGCCCATGTAGGTGCGCCCGGCCCGGCCGTCCTGCACCAGATGGGCCGCAACCTCGGGCACATGCGCGCAAAGTGCCGCCGCCCCCTTGGGCACCCCGGCAGAATGCAAGCGCGCAGCACCGGATTCGAGCACAGCGGAAAAAGACCCGAACTGGTTTATCAGGTTTTTGGCCATCGGCTTGGTATCGCGTCGGGGCACACCGTAAAACAACAGCATTTCCAGCAGTTCGTAATCAGCCAGCCCCTGCGCACCATGGGCCAGCACTCTCTGACGCATGCGTTTGCGGTGCCCCGCAGGACCGGTGGAAGCAAAAACAGCTCCCCCCTCCCCGCACTCCTGTGCGGTTGCCGGGGGGGCTGGCGGCAGCTTTGCTTTTGCCATCAACATTGCTCCGATTGGCCTAAGGCGGACATCACTATATAAGGGAATGGTGACAACATTCGAGCCCCCCTCTCACCCCGCCTCCGATGCCGCCCCCCAGAGCGGTACCTCCTACCTTGCGCGCCTGAACCCCGAGCAACGCGCGGCCATTGAGACAACAGATGGCCCCCTGCTGGTTCTGGCGGGCGCAGGCACTGGCAAAACACGTGTGCTTACCACACGTTTTGCCCATATTCTGCTCACAGAGCGCGCAAAGCCATGGCAGATTCTGGCCGTGACCTTTACCAACAAGGCCGCGCGGGAAATGCGCGAGCGTGTGGCAACACTCCTTGGCGCACCGGCTGAAGGGCTGTGGCTTGGCACCTTCCACGCCCTGTGTGCGCGCATGCTGCGCCGCCACGCGGAATATGTGGGCCTGACCCAGAGCTTTACCATTTTAGATACGGACGACCAGTTGCGCCTGCTCAAGCAGGTTATGGAGCCGTGGCAGATAGACACTAAACGCTGGCCCGCCCCCGGCCTGCTTGGCGTTATCCAGCGCTGGAAGGACCGCGGGCTTACCCCAGAGCGCGTCACGCCATCGGAAGATACAGACTTTGCAAACCACCACGCCCGCGCCATTTACGAGGCTTATCAGGCCCGCCTGAAGCAACTGAACGCCTGCGATTTTGGCGACCTGATGCTCCATGTGACCGAAATCCTGCGCACACGCCCCGATGTGCTGGCACAGTACCACCGCCTGTTCCGCTACATTTTGGTGGATGAATACCAAGACACCAACACCGTGCAGTATCTGTGGCTGCGCCTGCTGGCCAAACAGGCCAATGGCACGGCCAACATCTGCTGCGTGGGGGATGATGACCAGTCCATCTACTCCTGGCGTGGAGCGGAAGTGGAAAACATCCTGCGGTTTGAAAAAGACTTCCCCGGTGCGCAGATCGTACGGCTGGAACGCAACTACCGCTCGACCCGGCATATTCTGGGAGCCGCTGCGGGCCTGATCGCCCATAACGGAGAACGGCTTGGCAAAACCCTGCGCTCCGGCCGTGATGACCCATCGGATGGGGAGAAGGTGCTGGTCACCAGCGTATGGGATTCGGATGCAGAGGCCCGCAGCGTCTGCGACATGGCCGAGCGCCTGCACCACAAGGGCCAGTCTCTGGCGGAAATGGCCATTCTGGTCCGTGCAGGCTTCCAGACCCGCGCGTTTGAGGAGCGGCTGGTCCAGACCGGCCTGCCCTACCGCATTGTCGGGGGTGTACGCTTTTACGAGCGGGCAGAAATCCGCGATGCTCTGGCCTACATGCGCGTTGTCAGCCAGCCTGCGGATGATCTGGCGTTTGAGCGGATCATCAACGTGCCCAAACGCGGCGTTGGCCCCTCCAGCCTGCAAAAACTGCGCGAGGCCGCCCGCTTTGCCGCAACGCCCCTAAGCAGTGCTACCGAGAGCATGCTCAACACCGGCCAGCTCAAGGGCAAAATGGCCGATCAGTTGCGCACGCTCATCAACGCCCTGAACACTACGCGCGATATTATGGCGCGCGATGGCCATGTGCTGGCAGTCGAGCATCTGCTGGAAGAGAGCGGCTACCTTGAAATGTGGCGTCTGGACCGCTCGCCCGAAGCCCCCGGACGGCTGGAAAACCTGAAGGAACTGGTGCGCGCTCTGGCCGATTTTGGCACGCTGGGCGAGTTTTTGGAGCATGTCTCCCTTGTGATGGAAACAGACGAAAAAGCACAGGACGCCAAGCTCTCGATCATGACACTCCACGGCGCCAAGGGGCTGGAGTTTGACACGGTGTTCCTGCCCGGCTGGGAGGAAGGTGTCTTTCCCTCCCAGCGCACGCTCGATGAAGGCGGGCTTAAAGGACTGGAAGAAGAGCGGCGTCTGGCCTACGTGGGCATTACGCGCGCGCGCAAGCAGGCCATGATCTTCCATGCGGGGAGCCGCCGCATTTATGCCAACTGGCAGCCCTCCATGCCCAGCCGTTTTCTTGAAGAACTGCCGGACGAGCATATCAGCCGCAAGAGTGAGGGCGGATCCGCCCGCCGCGGTCTGTTTGCCGAAGAGAGCCTGTTTGACAACGGCCCCGTTATGGCGCGGCGCAAACGCACCCCCGAGGCCGAACCCGCTTTTGCTCTGGGCGAGCAGGTGCGCCACCCCCGCTTTGGTGTGGGGATCGTGATTGCGGCTGACCGCAACCATCTGGAAATCGCGTTTGAAAACGCAGGTACAAAACGACTTCTTTCCTCCTTTATCGAGAAATTATAATGGCCCATCCGACCCGCCGCCACGCCACCAGCCTGGAAACCATTTCCGTTACCGTGCCCGAAGCCGCCGTAGAAGCGTATGAAAACGCAATCGGCAGCGTCTGCACCACCGTTGGTATTTTTGAAGCCAACCCCGAAGGCACACTGTGGCGCGTGGAAGGGGTAAAAGACACAGGCCACATGGAGGACGAACTGGGACTGGCCCTTATGCTGGCCGAGTTGACCAGTGGCGTACCCGCCCCCCTTGAGCGGGCCGCAACCGAGGCCGAGGGCTGGCTTGCCCGCACGTATGAGGCTTTTCCCGAACAAAAGGTTGGCAAGCGCTTTGTGGTCCGTGGCACCCATCTGCCCGACGCGGAGGAAGCCACACGCATTGTGCTAACGCTGGATGCAGGCGTTGCCTTTGGCTCGGGCGAGCACGGTTCCACCCGTGGCTGCCTGCGCGCACTGGAGCGCGTGGCCCACCGCCACCCCCGCCGTATTCTGGACCTTGGCTGCGGCACCGGCATTCTGGCCATGGCCGCAGCAGCCCTGCTGCATCAGAAGGTGCTGGCCGTGGATATTGAGCCTTGGTCTGTCCGTGTCTCCGCCGAGAACGCGCGGCGCAACCGGCTGAACCGTGCATTGACCTGTCGCCTTGGCAATGGCTGGCAAACTCCCGCCATTCGCAAAAATGCCCCCTATGATCTGGTTTTTGCCAATATTCTTGCCCGCCCACTCTGCCTTATGGCCAAGGACCTGGCACAGGCACTCGCCCCCGGTGGCACGGTCATTCTGGCAGGGCTGCTGCAAACACAGGTGCGCATGGTGCTCACTGCCCACCGCAGGCAGGGGCTGGTGCTTGAACAGGTCCTGACCGAAGGGGACTGGGCCACGCTCATCCTGCGCCGCCCCGCCGGGACTTTTTCTGCCTGACGTGCCGCCATGCCCGCACCTCTTTTTCCCCAATAACGGAGTAGCACCTTGGCCTCCTCATCCATGAACAGACTGACCTCTCTTCGCACCCTGCTGCGCCAGAATGGACTGGATGGGGTGATTATCCCGCACGGGGATGAGTTTTTGGGCGAGTATACCCCCGCCTGCGCACAGCGACTGGCATGGATAAGCGGTTTTACAGGCAGTGCTGGCACCGCCATTGTTCTGGCGGATAAGGCAGCCGTTTTTTCCGACGGGCGCTACATCACCCAGATGGACCAGCAGGTGGACGGTGCCTGCTGGGAACGTGTGCATGGCGGGCAGGTGCCGCCCGCCACATGGCTGGCCACCAACGCCCACCCCGGCGCAACAATCGGCTATGACCCACGGATTATGAGTGCCGCAGAGCTGGAGCCATACCTGCAACACAGCCAGCTGTGCCTCACCCCCACACCGCACAATCTGGTGGATGCGCTGTGGTTTGACCGCCCTGCCCTGCCCGCTGGCCCCGCATTTATTCACCCCCTGCACCATGCGGGGGAAAGCTCCGCCAGCAAACGCAGCCGCATTGCCCATGACCTGCGCACTCTGGGGCAAGATGCAGCCGTGCTGAGCGATTCCGCCTCCATTGCATGGCTGCTCAACATCCGTGGCGCGGATATTCCCTGCACACCCGTGGTGCTGGCTTTTGCCATCCTCCATGCTGATGCAAGCGTTGACCTGATTATTCAGCCCGACAAAATTCCCGCCGATGTGCTGGCGTGGCTCGGCGCAGACGTGCGCATACATGCACCCCCGGCACTGGAGCAGGTTCTGGCAACACTTGGCAGGCGCACAGTGGGCGTGGACCCGGCGAGCAATGCCGTCTGGTTTACGCAGGCCCTGAGCCACCACAGCGCAACCGTTGTCCCTACCCCCGACCCGTGCCTGCTGCCCAAAGCGTGCAAAAACGCGGTTGAACAGCAGGGCATGCGCGCCGCCCACCTGCGTGACGGCGTCGCCCTATGCCGCTTTTTGCACTGGATGGACACCTACGCCACCACCACAACCGAACTGGACGCCGCCCGCCAACTGGCCGCCTTCCGACGGGAGGCACCTGAGTATGTGGAGGATTCGTTTACGGCCATTTCTGGCGCAGGGCCGAATGGCGCTGTGATCCACTACAGCGTGACCGAGCAGAGCAACCGCGCCATAAACCCCGACGAGGTGTACCTGATCGACAGCGGCGGCCAGTACCCCGATGGCACGACCGATGTCACCCGCACACTCTGGACTGGCCCTGGCACACCGCCAGCAGCACTCAAGGCAGCCTTTACCCGCGTGCTCAAGGGCAACCTACGCCTTGGCCATGCGCGCTTCCCCGCAGACCAAGGGCCATGCGCTGGATGCGCTGGCACGCTACGACCTGTGGCAGGCCGGGCTGGATTTTGACCATGGCACCGGCCACGGAGTAGGCAGTTTTTTATCTGTGCATGAAGGGCCTGCGCGTATTTCCAAAGCACCATCCACCATTGCCCTGCGTGCAGGCATGGTCCTGTCCAACGAACCGGGGTTTTACCTGCCGGTGCCTATGGCATCCGACTGGAAACCCTTGTGCTGGTGCGTGAACCCACACACACGGACTCCGACCGACCTTTTCTGGAATTTGAAACGCTGACACTGGCACCGTTTGACCGGAGACTGATCGACCCCACCCTGCTGGGCGAGGCAGATACCGCCCTGCTGGATGGCTACCATGCAGAAATCTTGCAACAGATTGCCCCGCACCTACCCGCGGATGCAAAAAAATGGCTGCAAACGGCCTGCGCGCCCCTCAACAAGGCGTGATAGCAGACGTTTGTCACCAATGGTCACGTAAATGGGAATCGCCTGACCGCGCAAAGAAGCGCAGAACAGGCACCGAAGTTGAAAGGGAGCTTCTCAGAATGACAGCACATAGCAAGACCATTCCCGCCACACTTATTCCCGGTGATGGCATTGGCCCTGAAATTGTTGAATCGGTTATAGAAATTCTGGACGCGGTTGAGGCCCCGTTTGTATGGGACCGTCAACTGGCCGGCATGGCTGGTGTAGATGCGGTTAACGACCCACTGCCCAAGCAGACCATTGAGAGCATCCGCCGTACGGGCCTTGCCCTTAAAGGCCCGCTGACCACACCTGTTGGTGGTGGCTTCAAGTCCATCAATGTTACTCTCCGGCAGGAATTCGGGCTGTTTGCCAACCTGCGCCCCACCAAGACCATTGTCCCCGGTGGCCGGTTTGATGACATTGACCTCGTTCTCTTCCGCGAGAACCTGGAAGGTTATTACGCCGCCATGGAGCACTACATTCCCGTGGGTGAAGACCCCAAGGTATTGCTCTGAGCTCCGGCTTCACTTCCCGTGCGGAATGCCGCCGGATTGTCAAATACGCCTTTGATTATGCAGTAAAGAATAACCGTAAAACGGTTACAATCGTGCATAAGGCCAACATCCTCAAGCTGCTGACCGGCCTGTTCCTTGAAGAAGGCCGCAAGGTTGCTGAAGAATACAAAGGCCGCATCGCCTTTAACGAACGGATTGTGGACGCCTGCGCTATGCAGCTTGTCATCAACCCGTGGCAGTTTGACGTTGTTGTCACCACCAACCTGTTCGGCGACATCCTGTCCGACCTGACCGCTGGTCTGGTGGGTGGGCTTGGCATGGCTCCGGGCGCAAACATTGGCGAAAAAGCTGCCGTGTTTGAAGCCGTTCATGGCTCTGCCCCCGACATTGCAGGCAAAGGCATTGCCAACCCGCTGGCTCTGCTGCTGGCTGCGGTCATGATGCTGCGCCACGTTGGCCACGACAAGCAGGCTGACCGGATTGACGCTGCGATTAAAAAAGTCATTACCGATGGTGGCGTCCGCACCAAGGATCTGGGTGGCAACACCACCTCCAAGGAACTGACGGCAGCACTCAAGCAGGCCCTGTCCTAAGGTCCACGCAACTTTTGCCGCGGGCGTGTCCGGCGGCAAAAAGGCGGCAGCGGGGGTGCTCCGGCACCCCTTTTTTTATGGCAGGTCCACAGGCTGCGCGCAGGCCAGTAGCCGGAGGCTGACCAGAGCATGCTCGAATATTTCCTGCTGCTGCGGGGGCATATGCGCAACTTGCCGCTCCAACCAGCGTGCGGTAGAAGCCGCCTGACGGGTTACAAGTGTGCCGTCATCATGCTCCCAGTGCCGTAAAAACGCCCGTAAGGCGCGTTGCACGGCTGGTGGGGTCGTGGGAGCCAGCGCCAGTTCGCGCAGCAGAATGACATGCATGCCACTGACCATGCCCGAGAACTGCTGGCGGGCAAAAGCATTGCGCCGTGGCAGGGCAATACCCTGCGCATTGCGCATAATGCGCACCAGACTATCCGCATTGCCCGATAACCACTGGTAAACCGACACCCGGCTATTGGCCGATGCCAGCCCCTGCAACTGCCTGCTGCTCCAGAGCGCAGTGCGCAGCATGTGGGAATCCGGCCTAAAAGGCAGAACCGTGCGGTACGTCCACCCCGCCACCAGCACAGCCCCCAAAAATGCCAGAGAGGCGTTAAAGAACGAAACCTCGTCATACCGCCCCTGATTATTCGGCCCCATCAGGACTGGCAGAAACATGTTGAACGAAAAAGCATAGCCCGCCGTAGCCGGGTTACGCGCAGCCAGCCCTCCTATGACCATAGGCACCATCATTAGCAGGACCAGCATTTCCGGTGTGTTCAGCGCGGGCAATACCAGAGTGACATACACCCCGGCTACCAGCACGCACCATACCGCCCCCCTGAAAAACGGGGCCGAGGCCACAACGGGGTTTTCCCGCGTGGCCAGCAGCCCATACACCAGTGCGAGCAAAGACATGAAGGTCGGCCCCGAAGGCCATGCCGTGACCTCCCACAGCAGCCAGCCGACCAGAATACCCGCACACGCCCGGACCCCGTTTTCCACCGCCTCCAGCGCATGCCTGCGGGAGCGGATACGAAAGCGGAAGCGGTCACCCCGCCTGTGGCTCAGGCATGCCTCCACATGCTCACGGACGGCCCATTCATCCTTACGGATAGACGTTGGCACCTTGTCTGCTGGCAGCAGTTTAAGGGTCGCCAGCCCTTCCGCCCGAGCCAGCAGGACCAGCAGGCCTGCGAGTGCCGCACGGGCATGGTCAGCCATATGCCCGTAGCCGCCTGCCTCCAGCGCATCATATTCAATACGGCTGCCTGCTGCCGTCAGTTCGCCCAGGAGCGGGCTCTGGTCCAGCTCCGTGGTGAGGTGCCCCTCCACCAGACAGTCCACCCGTTTGCGCACCAGTGCCTGTGCCGCATCCAGCCGGGTTTTAAGCCGCGCACGCGCACGGGCATGCAAACCGGGCATGAACAGCAGCGCCAGTAGCGCCTCGCACACCACACCGAGCACAATATAGGTGCCGCGTGACAGAGCGATATCAAAGACCTGATCGGGTTGCATAATGGCGCCAGTCGCCACGATGGCAGAGGTAAACCCGGTCAACACCAGCCCGTAGGCTTTATAACCTTCCAAAAAAGTGGCCATGCCGCAGCACAGGCCAATCCAGCATGCCAGCACACCAAAAAACAGGGCCGGACTTTGCGGCAAAGCGGCTATGAGCCCCACAGCCACGCAGCAGCCCAGCACCGTGCCCGCAATACGCCAGCGCGCCTTGGACAGGCTCTCCCCCCGGGAGGACTGCGCAACGACCCACACGGTCAATGGCGCCCACTGGGGGCTGTCCATTTCCAT
The DNA here is from genome assembly GCF_000613865.1 of Acetobacter okinawensis JCM 25146. GTDB lineage: Bacteria > Pseudomonadota > Alphaproteobacteria > Acetobacterales > Acetobacteraceae > Acetobacter > Acetobacter okinawensis. Next base: position 27,738 of record NZ_BAJU01000001.1, on the reverse strand, counting down.
GCCCATAGCAATAACAAGGGACAAGCCTGCGGCAAAAGCCGAGCGGACGGCAAACGCCACATCTCCCCACGACGGGGCCAGCAGCCACTTCAGCTTACCCGAGGACTGCATGCCCAGCGCTTGCCAAAGAGCAAGCAAGTACGCGCCCCCGAACCGATGGGCCGGGGGCATACTGGCATCGGGGTCCATATTGCTCATGATGCGTTGTACTCAGCCAGCAGAGGAAAGCCGCACGATGTTCAGGCAGCCCCTATAAGTCCAAGCGATTGTTCTGATAAAATCATAAGCAATGCTTATAATGAAGACACCATCTGCTAAGTGGCGTAAATGTTATCCAGCTCCAGAGCAGTGGCAACATGCCACAGCCGGGTAAGCAACGCGGTGGAATTGGGCTGGTTCAGGCGCAGCAGGCCGACTTCTGGCGCGGGAGAAGGGTCAAGCCTGCGCACCTGCAATGGCCCGAGCGCCCCCACACGTTCTGGCAGGGCAGAAACAGGCATGACCCCGGCAACCTTACCCGCCATTATTTCCGCATGCAGCAATTCCAGCACATTTGTTTCCAGCATAACGCGGGGGGCCACCCCGGCCTGCGCAAAACAGGCGTCCACCAGTTGTCTGCTGTGCATGTTGCGGCTGAGCAGGCCCAGCGGCAGGGCTGCCGCCTGCTGCCACCCGCACTCCCGCCCAGCAGGCAGGGGGATGGATGGCGCTGCAATCAGCACATATTGCTCTGCATACAGGCGCTGGACTTCAAACGGTCCATCCTTGGGCACCTGGTCCAGATACATCAGCCCTAACTGAATCCGCTGTTCCCTGAGCTGGTGCAGAATTTCCGCATTGGGGTACACGGTCACCTCAACCCGCAGGGCTGGCACAGCGCTGCGAAAATGCTCCAGCAGCAAAGGCACAACCTGCACCCCCTGCGGCATAACGCCAATGGAGACAAACCCACCGGCTACATCCTGCGCAAAAGCGGCCTCCTGACGCAGGCTGTCCAGATCCGCCAAGGTTTTGCGTGCCCAGATCAGAACACGCTGCCCTTCCTCCGTCAGCCCGAAAAAGCGACGGTTGCGGTTGATGATGGTAATGCCCAGCTCATTTTCCAACTGCCGGATAGCGGACGACAGAGCAGGCTGGGAGACGCCACATGCCTGTGCCGCGCGGGAAAAATGGCGGTGCTGCTCCAGTGCGATCAGGTAACTGAGTTGCCGCAAAAACACCTGTGCGTCCGCTCCCCCACATATGGGTGGCAGGTGTGCCCCCTGCCCCGCCCAAGGTTTTTTAACTCATGCCCCAACATGCACAGAGGCGGATATGCCTAGCCGATTTCAATCCCGATCTGTTTGATGTCATGGAACCTGATGTCGGGGTTCTGCTCCTCGGTCCGGCGCATCATGAAGTTGGATGTCGCCAGAAAAACCGGGTCATCATCCAGATCATCCGCCATGGCCGAGCGGTTGGATGCGGTAAACGCCTCAATTTTATCACGCGGGCCGGTAATCCAGCGGGCAAGGGAGAAGGGTGTGGAATCAAAGCCAATACCAACACCGTATTCCGCCCGCAGGCGTGCCTGCAACACATCAAGCTGGAGTGTACCCACCACACCCACAATGGGGGGCGCGCCATCTTGCGGCCTGAAGAGCTGGACCACCCCTTCCTCCGCCAGTTGTACCAGAGCCTGCTTGAGCTTTTTGGCCTTCATGGCATCATCCAGCCGCACCCGGCGCAGGATTTCTGGGGCAAAATGGGGCACGCCCGTAAAGCGGATATCTTCGCCCTCGGTCAGCGTGTCCCCAATGCGCAGGGTGCCGTGGTTGGGAATGCCCACCACATCGCCCGCAAAGGCTTCTTCGGCCAGATGCCGGTCCTGAGCAAAAAAGAACTGGGGCGTATGGACGGCAAAGCTCTTGCCCGTGCGGGTGTGCCGGAGCTTCATCCCCCGCGTCAGCCTGCCCGAGCAGATACGGGCAAAAGCAATACGGTCACGGTGGTTGGGGTCCATGTTGGCCTGAATTTTGAACACCAGCGCCGTCATACCCGGCTCATCGGCCGTTACTGTCCGGTTTTCCGCCGCCTGCGCACGGGGAGACGGCCCAAAAGCCACCAGCGCGTCCAGCAGGTCGGTCACACCAATTTCCTTAATGGCGCTCCCAAAAAAGACCGGGGTCAGATGGCCCGCATCAAATGACTCGCGGTCAAACTCCGGCAGGGCAGCCTCTGCCAGTTCCAGCTCCTCGCGCATCTGCGTCAGCCGCTCATCACTCTCCGCCAGCGGGGTAAGGGTGTTGAGTTTGCCGTTGAGCAGGTCATACGTGCCCACAAAGGTGGCGGCACGGCCAACAGGCCATGTGCAGGGCATGTGTCCAGCGCCAGAGAGGACGCAATTTCGTCCAGCAGGGCAAAGGGGTCCTGTGCCTCGCGGTCCATCTTGTTGATGAAGGTGACAATGGGAATATCACGCAGGCGGCAGATTTCGAACAGTTTGCGTGTCCGGTCTTCTATCCCCTTGGCCGCGTCGATCACCATAACTGCCGAGTCAACGGCTGTCAGGGTCCGGTAAGTATCTTCGGAGAAGTCTTCATGTCCGGGCGTGTCCAGCAGGTTGAACACGCAGCCGCCGTAATCAAACGTCATGACCGAGCTGACAACGGAAATCCCGCGATCGCGCTCAATGGCCATCCAGTCCGAGCGTGTGCGGCGGCGTTCGCCCTTGGCCCGCACATTCCCCGCCAGCTGAATGGCACCACCGGCACGCAGGATGCGCTCGGTCAGTGTGGTTTTACCGGCGTCAGGGTGCGAGATGATCGCAAACGTACGACGACGGACAATTTCCTTACCCAGTTCAGGATTGGCGGTATCAGACATAAATCAGTTCCGGAGCATCTGGCATGAATAAAAACGGCAAACGCCGGATGGAGAGAAAACCCCTCCACCCGGCGTCCACAGGTCGAACCGGAGTTCCCGATTAACGGGAGTAGAATTCGACCACCAGGTTCGGTTCCATCTGCACCGGATACGGCACATCGGAAAGCTGCGGGCCACGCAGGAACGTGCCCTTCATCTGGCGATGATCGACTTCCATGTATTCCGGCACGTCGCGCTCAGCGGACTGTGTTGCATCCAGAACGATGGCAAGCTGCTTGGACTTTTCGCGCACTTCAATCACGTCACCATCTTTAACGATGTAGGACGGGATGTTCAGCTTGCGGCCGTTGACCAGAATGTGGCCATGGCTGATGAACTGGCGAGCCGCAAACGGAGTGATTGCGAACTTCATGCGGTAGATCACCGCGTCCAGACGACGTTCGAGCAGGTTGATCAGGTTTTCAGACGTATCGCCTTTGCGACGCACGGCTTCCTGATAGTAACGGCGGAACTGCTTTTCCGTGATGTTGCCGTAGTAGCCTTTGAGCTTCTGCTTGGCCATCAGCTGGACAGAGAAGTCGGAAGGCTTGCCCTTGCGGCGCTGACCATGCTGACCCGGACCGTATTCACGACGGTTAACGGGGGACTTTGCACGGCCCCACAGGTTTACGCCAAGGCGGCGGTTGATTTTATATTTGCTCTCAAGGCGCTTGCTCATAGTGCGCTCTTCATCTCTCAACAGGCGGGCTGGGAGAAACAGCCCGTCATTACACCGGTAGTCTCCGTCCACCACGGATCGGAGCGGGCGCATACCGCATTACCAGCAAAAAGGCGCTGGCCGGTCTGTCCACATTCCCGGCAATGGCCGCAGGATTTACGAGAACACTCCCGCCATGTCAACCAAAGCCACGCCAGTTCGTATGGATTTAGGCATGACGGACCGTTTTTGCTTTGTATTAACCTGTGGCACCATACTATCAGAACACCATACTTTACTCTGGCTGCAAGGATAAACTCCATGCCATTCGCACATAAATGGGCCTTTTTTGTTGTATTGGGCATTGCATTGGTCATACTCGGCTTTGTCGCCTGTATTGATGCCGTGTCCGTGACCCTCGCAAGCACCATGTTTATTGGGGGCCTGCTTATTTTTGCCGGGATCATGCAGGGTGTGCATGCCCTTGCAGTCAAGGACTGGGGCGGCTTTCTGTTCTCCCTGCTCTGTGGCGGGCTTTACATTATTGCCGGCGCGCTGCTGATCAAGGAGCCTGTTTCCGGCTCTGTTGCCATTACGGTATTTGCTTCTGTCTGTTTTATTGTCGTGGGTGTTCTGCGCGCTGTCATGGCATTGCAGTACCGCGGTCTGCCGGGCTGGGGCATTATTCTGGCCAGCGGGCTGATCAGCCTTGCGGTTGGCGTGTGTCTGTACATCACCCTGCCGTGGTCCGGTCTGTGGCTGATTGGCACCTTTATTGCCGTTGAACTGATTGCCAGCGGCATTGGCTGGGTGCAGTTCGGTCTGGCCCTGCGCCAGAGCAACGCGCGCTAGAACAGGGGCAGCACGCCCACACGGGCAGGCGCGGAACGTTTACTCCACGCCTGCATCTTTGCCCAAGGATGCTTCCTGCTCATCAGACGCCTGTGACTGGTGTGGACTGTCTGGCGGCATAAGGGCCAGCACTTCCCGCTCTGGAGCAAGCAGGGCGCGGGCCGCCAGACCATCCTCATCCATAGCTGCGATCTTGCGTTTTGGCAGGAGTGATGTCGGGCGTTCCCCGGCCTCCCTCTTGCGCAGGATGGTCTCAATATTTTCCAGCACAACCGGGTAGTCATCCACCAGACGCTTGAAGCGTGATGCCTTGATGGCCATAAAATGCCCGAACTGCACGGCACGCACATTGCCCACGCACCGCCAGCGGTTCAGGGCCTCCTGCGCGCCAAGCAGATCCCCTGCCCCATACAGTTCATCCACACCGGCTACATGCGCTTCCACCAGCCCTGCACTGATGAAGTAGACATAGCGCATCTTCTGCCCCTTGCGGCACAGCAGTTCCTGCGGAGCAACAAAGCGCAGGGATGTGGTCGTCGCAAGGTCATGCAACTCCGCCCCAGGCAAGCCACGGAAGACGGCAGCATTTTTAATCCTGTCCTCAATCCCGCTGCGCAGGTCAAAACTCAGTCGCTTGTCCAGACGGTGCCTGCGCCGTTCCAGTTCCTTGAGCAGTTCGCGGTTGAGTTCATCACTGATCAGGGATTCAGCGAGCAGGGTATCGTATTCCTCCCCTTCCAGCCGCAGGGCGATCTGGCGGAAAATGCGGTTCTCCAATGCCTCTGCATAACCATGGTAATGCAGACGCAGGGTTTCCAGCGCCTCATCCAGCAGCTTGCGCTGGCGTGAGAGCACCTCGGCCACAATTTCTCCAATACGACTGCCCAGTGTGGGCTCAAGCCGCTCGCGCATGAACCGGGTGAGCGAGATGGAAATAAAATGCGCGACCATCAGCATTTCAAACCGTTCAGCCATGCACAGCATCAACGGCCTATCCCAACGCAGGTAATTATGCACCCACTGGGCCAGATCAAACCGGAATGACGGGCTGAGCCTGCGCCGCAGGGCACGCACATACCCCAGGCGCCCCTCCAGCCGTGCGCCATCAATAGCCGCTTCGGACGAACGCAGCAGGGTTTCCATCACCCTGCGGGACAGCCCCTGCATGCGGAACAGGTCCAGCAGCAAGGAGCGCTCCTGACTGGCAATGGTGATCAGCGCCAGGTTGACGCGCTGCGTATCGGACAGGGCCTGATCGAACACGTTGGCAGCCTGTTCCTCCACTGCTCGGCGTTCAATCTGCTCAATGACCGGGCGCGTGGCATCCGCACCAAAACCCAGCTCCCCCCCAGTTTTTTGGCACGTTCGCGCACATTGCCCAGACCAATGCCCAGAACCTGATGGCGCATGGCCTCATCAATAGGAGAAAGCTGGTCCAGCTTAAGGAACAGGACAAGCGACCGCAGGGTGGTGCCGTTAACAAGCAGGGTTATCAGCACAAAGCCTGTGGCAATAATACCTACAAAATGGGCAATGGGTGTTGCCACGTGCTCGTTTTCTGTCACGGCCAGCGCTAGGGCCAGCGTAATGGCACCACGCAGCCCCCCCCACACCATTGTCACCTTGAACGGCGTGGGCACAGGGGGGGACAGGCGCGACCATGCCAGTAGTGGCAGCATACCAAACACCACAGCGGCACGCGCCGTAAGCCCTGCGACACTGGCTATCAGAATAAGGACCCAGTCCCAGCGGGTCATACCCACCAGCAGATGTGGCACCAGCATGGACGCCAGCACAAACACCAAAGACCCCGCCCAGAACACCAACTGCTGCCACAACTGGTTAAGGAACAGCCATGTCTGGGGCCGCACGGTTGATGGCCCGTAAACAGAGAGCGTCAGCCCAGCAGCGGCAGTTGCCACCACGCCCGACACCCCCAGAAATTCATCTGACAGGATGTACACAACATAAGGTAGGGCAACACTGAGCGTAATTTCTGCCGCTGAACTGCCGATCGCTGACATCATGACCAGCGTAAGCCGCCCGCACACTACCCCGACCACCAGCGCACTCGCAAAGGAGACCACAAACGAGATCACCGCATCACCCGGGTGGATAGCGCGGTGCAGTGTCACCGAGGGCAGCAGAATGGAAAAAATGGAAATGGCCGCTGCGTCGTTCAGCAGCGCCTCACCTTCGACCAGCCGGGTCAGGCGGGTGGAGGCCCCGATATCACGGAAGATACCCGCCACGGCGGACGGGTCCGTTGTGGCCACAATGGAACCCAGCAGCAGGCAGACAACAAGCGGCATGCCCGCAAAAGGAAACAGGGCAAAGCCGATCAGGGCGGTGGACAGGGCCACCGCCACCACGGCCAGCAGCAGCACGGTTGCCGCCTCGTGCGCAAGGCGGCGCACATCAATGGCCAGCGCGCCCTGAAAAACCAGAACAGGCAGAAAAATCAGCAGGAACGACTCACTGCTTATGGGAAAATCAAGCAGGGTTTCGGCAATACCACTCAGGGCGGAGGCATAGGAGGTCCGCAGGGCAAAATCGGCCAGAGAGCCAATAATAATACCCACAATGGCCAGCAGCACCGTCTCGGACAGCTCAAGCTTGCGGGCAATGGGCTGTACGGCACTGACAACAACCAGAAGAAGCGCAATTACAAGTAGTATCGCAGCCAGACCCGTTACCGCCATACCCATGCCTCTCTTTCCAAAACCTGCCGGATTCTGCCCTTGCTAACACGATGATAAGGCAAGGAAATGGCAAATACGTCTTTCTGCCTCCGCTTGTAACAGGCCAGAGCCGAGCATGCCACACCCGCAAACGCCAGACACGAACATGCACACACCCCATACCTGCCGCATTTGCCAAACCGGCAGCCCCCATAAGCCATGAGCATGAACCACACCGGGCAAGACTTTTCGCCCGAAAAAATTAGGCGTATGCTCACGGGCATGAAACAGATGACGCTCTCCCCGGTTCGCCTCGCCCTGTTTGCATGTGCCCTGACTGGCCTTTGCGCCTGCGCCGAAGACCCAGATGCGCATTATTACCGCCCACACAGGCATACGGGGCAGGCTGCCCCCGACTGGTACAGACCGCCCGCAACACCGGCGGGCTCTACCTCCCGCAGCAAAACCCAGCGGCAACCCGACAGCAACCCTCAGGCTCTTCAGTATGACCGATAAAGACAAGACCGAAAAAGTTGTCCGCATTGCCATTGTTGCAGGGGCCGTAATGGTGGGCGTTATTGTGCTCTGCACCATGTACTCAGGGTTTTCCGCCCTGATGACCGGACAACCCATGCCCGGACAGCCTGCCCAGACCATGGGCCAGAATGACGGCCATTAAAGCGCGCTCCATTCACGCTTTAATGGCGGGCGGTACGCTCGCCTGCCTGCTGGCTGGCCCTGCGCTCAGCGCGTCCTCCCCGCTTCCCGCCGATCTGCCACAGCCAGAACATGGCGGCGGCACACTCAGGCTGGTAGCGACGTCGTCCGGCGGCACGCTGGACCCCCAGATCAACTACACAGCCAAATACATCAACCTGTTTGCCAATGTGTATGATGGGCTGACCACCTTCCGCAAAGTTACAGGCCTGCGGGCAAGGAGGTTGTGCCTGACCTGGCCGAGGCCCTGCCCACCCCACAGGACGGCGGGCTGACTTACAGCTTTACACTGCGCCCTGACATTTACTTCTCCAACGGGCAGCGCGTAACCACGGCGGATGTTGTGGCCTCCTTCCAGCGGCTTTTCCGTATTGGTGCTCCAACGGCGGGGGCTTTTTATGGCGCAATCGCAGGGGCCGATGCGTGCCTGCACACCCCAGCCACATGTACACTGGAACGCGGGATAGAGGCCGATGCCCCCAGCAGGCGCATAACCTTCCACCTAACCCACCCCGATGCGGAGTTCCTGCAAAAACTCGCGTTTACCCACGCCGTTATCCTGCCTGCCAACACCCCTGCGCGTGATACGGGTAACACGCCCCTGCCCGGCACCGGCCCTTACAGGCTGGAGGCTTACAACCCCAACAGCTTTCTGACCCTTGACCGCAACCCGGCTTTTCATGTCTGGAACCCACAGGCACAGCCCGCAGGTTACCCCGAGCGGATTGAATACACGTTTGGCATACCCGAAGAGGCTGCTGTAACTGCTGTGGAAAATGGCCAGTATGACTGGATGGCCGACACCATTCCCCTTGACCGGCTGGGTGAGCTTGGTGCGCACTTTGCCGGGCAAACGCACGTCATGCGCCATGCCTCGCTCTATTTTCTGCCCATGAACATGCATGAGCCTCCTTTTACGGACATAAGGGTGCGTCAGGCCGTCAACTACGCGCTCAACCGCAAGGCCATGGTTATCCTGTATGGTGGCCCCGGCATTGCGCGCCCCCTGTGTGGCCTTATTCCCTCCATTGTGGACAGCGGAGAGCCACAATGCCCTTATACACGCGGAGCCTCACCCCACGCACCCGCCCCCCGGTGGAGTGCCCCCGACATGCCCACAGCACGCCGCCTAGTACAAGAGAGTGGTACCATAGGGCAAAAGATCACGCTGGTTGTTGCCAATACCAGCACGGAAATGGCCATGGGTGCATGGGTGCGCGACATGCTCCAGAGCCTTGGGTATCAGGCAGCCCTGCGCCCGCTGAGCAGCAGCCTGCATCTGGCGTATATCCAGAACACGGACAACCATGTGCAAATATCCCTGACAAGCTGGTCAGCGGATTACCCGTCTCCCTCCAACTTTGTCGATGCGCTGTTCGGGTGTGAAAATTTTCATCCGCATTCCGATAGCTCCATCAATATTCCCGGATTTTGCGACCCACAGGCACAAGCCGTGATGGACCGTGCCAAAACCGATACTGACCTGAGCAGCATACAGCGCAACCTGCTGTGGCAGGAGGCCAACAGGCTGGTCATGGAACAGGCCCCCGCCGCCCCGGTGATTGAAAAAGACAATGTGGTGCTGACATCCGCCCGGATGCGGAACTTCTTTTACACCGAGGTCAATCAGCTCCTGTTCTCACAGGTCTGGTTGCACTGAATGGGGTCAAGCGGTGTTATCCACAGAATCTGTGGATGAAATACAGGACAAGTGTGGAATGAGCGCGGGATAAATCCCGACAACGCCCTACTCCGCCCCCAGCCGCCTGAGCACCAGCGCCCTGATCCGTTCTGGCAGAGGCACATAATCGAGTTGACCTGTTACGGCGGTTCCCTCCACCAGCCCCCACCGGAAAAAGCGCCGCACCGCAGCCCCTTCATTCTCCTGTGTGGCCGTGGCGGGGAACAGCACATAGGTTGTGGTGATAATCGGCCAGCTCTGCTCCCCTGCTGCATCGCTCAGGGCGGCCGTCAGGTCATTCTCGTCCCATTGGGCTGCCTGAGCCGCCTGAGCAAAGCTCGTGGCCGTCGGGCTGACAAAAACTCCCGCGTGGTTTTGCATCTGTACAAGTGCCAGATGATTGCGTTCGGCATAGGCATATTCAAGGTAGCCAATGCTGCCTGCTGTATTGCGCACGTAGGCGGCAATGCCGTCATTACCACGCGCACCAGCCCCGGCTGGCCATGCAACAGAAGTCCCTTTACCCACGCCCTCCTTCCATTCAAGCGAGACATGGGCAAGGTAGTCTGTAAAAACATACGTGGTGCCCGAACCATCTGCACGGTGTAAGGGCGCAATGACCTGATCGGGCAGGTGCAGACCGGGGTTAAGGGCCATGATCTGCGGATCATTCCACTGCGTAATGGTTCCGGCATAAATTGCCGCCAGCACAGGCCCGCTCAGGCGCAGGTCTCCACTGGCAACACCGGGAACATTGGCTGTAATCACCACCCCGCCAATGGCTGTTGGTACCTGAAGCAGGTTGCCCGCCTTCAGCCGCGCCGGAGCCATGGGGGCATCTGACGCCCCAAAATCCACGGTCCCTGCCAGAATCTGGTTTTGCCCGGCGCCCGAACCTATGGTCTGGTAATTGACCTGCACATCCACCGAGGCAGGTGCTGCAGCAGACCACGCCTGATAAAGGGGTGCGGCAAAGCTGGAGCCAGCTCCTGTCACCTCCTCCGCCCCTGCCATCGGGGACAGGGCCAGCCCACCACACAGCAGCAGGGCGGCAAACCCGGCCCTGAACGGGGAACGCACGGTAGCGGAGGAATAACAGGCCATGATCTACTCCTTATGCGGCCGGTGTCTTGTTAGCGCAGAACGCCACCCGTTGCCTTGCCGACAGCCGTGACAATACGTTCGGACACGGCCTCAAGCTCCGCATCTGTCAGGCTTTTTTCGGTTGGCTGGAGGGTCACTTCCACCCCGACCGAGCGCATGCCTTCGGCCACGTGCGGTCCTGTGTAGATGTCAAACAGGCTGACATCAGCCACAAGCTGGCGGTCGGCTCCACGCACGGCACGCAGCACGCTTTCCACCGGAATATCCTGCGCAAGCACAAACGCAAAATCACGCCGCACAGGCTGGAAGGCTGAAAGCACAGGCGCGCTTTTTTTCTTCTTTTTGGGCTGGGGCACGTTCTGCACAAACACTTCAAACGCCACCAACGGCACATCAATGTCGGCCGCCTGCAACACATAAGGATGCAGTTCGCCAAAATACGCCAGAATGTTCTTGGGCCCCTGCCGCAACACACCGGAGCGACCGGGGTGGTACCAAGCAGGCGCATCCGCCGTGGTTGTTATGGCATCGGGGTTGACGCCAAACTGGCGCAGCAGTTCCAGCGCATCCGCCTTGGCGGCCCAGAGCGAGACAGCAGTGCTGGCCACGCCGGGGTAACGCTGCGTGTGACCCGCACGCACACCTGCGGCCAATGTCTGCTGTGCCGCCTCCGCAAAGGCCGGACCAATTTCAAACAACCCGATATCACCCCAGCCCCGCACACTGTTGTGCCGGATGGCGGACACAAGATTAACCAGTGGCGTAGGCCGCATCTGGTCCAGATCGGACGCAATGGGGTTGAGCAGACGCAGGCTTTCGGGGGCGCCACCAAAATGCACGGCCTCCTCGTGCGAGACAAAGGAAAAGCCCACTGTCTCCGTTAACCCACGCGCGGCCAGTACGCGGCGCGCCAGCGCAAACCGTCCCTGCGCAGGGGTAAGGGAAGCCCCCGGCACCACACTGATGGGCGGCAGCGGCACGGCGGGCACTGCATCCAGCCCCTTGAGCCGCAGAACCTCCTCGACCAGATCACTTTCGGCCTCAATCGTTGCAACACCCTGAGCCGCCTGCACTGCCACATCGTCTGGCAGACTTTTGCCTTGCGACAGGACTGGAGCCTGCGCCACGTCATTACGCCATGCAGGCACGGCACATTCCACCTGTTCTTCGGTACGTGCCCGTACCTCAAAACCCAGTTTTTCCAGCAGCGCCACGCTCTCGTCCGCAGGCACGTCAAGCCCGCCGAGGTCACGCACACGGTTAAAGCGCAGGGTTGCCGTGCGCTGCCATGCAGGCTGCTGCCCGGCGGAGACAACTTCGCTGGCCTGACCGCCACACAACTCAATAATCATACGGGTTGCGGCCTCAAGAGCCGCCACGGGCAGGGCCTGATCCACGCCCCGCTCAAAGCGGTAGCTGGAATCGGACGACAGGCCGAGCCTGCGGCTGCTTAGAGCCACACGCACGGGGTCAAACAGAGCGCACTCCACGAACACATCAGTCGTGCTCTCGGTGGCACCTGTTGCCTCCCCCCCCATAATCCCGGCAAGGGACTGCACACCATTCTGGTCCGCAATCACGCAGTCTTCGGCCGTGACCGTGCATTCCTGCCCGTCCAGCGTGCGGAAGGTCTCACCCGCGCCACGGCACAGGGTTAATTTGCCGCCTGCAATTTTGCCCGCATCAAACACATGCAGGGGGCGCCCCAGATCAAAGCAGAAGTAGTTGGTAATATCGACCAGCGTGGAAATGGAGCGCAGGCCAACACTTTCCAGCCGGTTGCGCAGCCATTCCGGGCTGGGGCCGTTTTTGACACCGCGAATAGTCCGCCCCAACACCCATGGGCAGGCCTCGGGGTAAGTAATGGCCCACTCCACGGGGGAGGCAAACGTCCCCTCCACCGTTTCGGCCAGCCATGGGCGCAATGTGCCAAGGCCTGCAGCCGCCAGGTCACGCGCAATGCCACGCACACCCAGCGCATCACCCCGGTTGGGGGTAATGGCAATGTCGATCACCACATCATCCAGCCCGGCAAAATCGGGGTAGGACTGGCCGGGCTGTGTGTCGGCTGGCAGTTCGGCAATACCGCTGGTTTCTTCCCCAATCCCAAGCTCACGCAGGGAGCACAGCATGCCCCCGCTCAGTTCGCCCCGGACCTTGCCTGCCTTGATGGTCACATCCAGCCCCGGCACATAAGCGCCCGGTGGTGCAAAAATGACCGCCAGATCCTTGCGCGCATTGGGGGCACCACACACGACCTGCACGTCCGAAAAGCCCGGCCCGGCATCGACCCTGCAAACCTGTAGCCGGTCCGCATTGGGGTGGGGCTGCGCGTCCAGAATGCGGGCCGTCAGGAAAGGTGCCAGAGCTGCGCCCTTGTTCTCAACGCTTTCCACCTCCAGACCGATCTGGTTGAGCGTTGCACAGATTTCAGCCAGCGTTGCCTGTGTTTCCAGATGGTCATACAACCATGACAGCGTGAACTTCATACTCTCACACCCCTTCGTGCAGCAGTGCGGGTGCGAGCGGGTCTGCCCCGTAGTGTCGCAGCCAGCGGATATCGCTTTCATAGAACGAGCGCAGGTCGGGAATGCCGTTCTTCAGCATTGCCAGACGCTCGACCCCCATACCAAAGGCAAAGCCCTGCCATACGCATGGGTCCAGACCACAGTTGGCCAGAACACGCGCATGCACCATGCCTGCCCCCAGTACCTCCAGCCAGTCTTCCCCTGCCCCGATCTCACCCGTTTTGCGTGACCAGCCGATATCCACTTCCAGCGAGGGTTCGGTAAACGGGAAGTAGGAGGAGCGGAAGCGCACCGGCAGAGACGGCTTGCCAAAAAATGCACGCAGGAACTCGATCAGGCAGCCTTTGAGGTGCCCAAGAGTAATCCCCTGCCCCACAACCAGACCTTCGCACTGGTGGAACATGGGGGAGTGCGTTGCATCGTGGTCCGCGCGGTAGGTGCGGCCGGGTGCAATAATACGGATGGGGGGCTTTTGCCCGAGCATGGTGCGTATCTGCACGCCCGAGGTCTGGGTACGCAGTACGCGGGTCACGTCCAGCCCCGGAGAGGGCGGGAGGTAAAACGTGTCGTGGTCGGTTCTGGCGGGGTGGTGGTCGGGCGTGTTCAGAGCCGAAAAGTTATGCCAGTCGGTCTCGATATCCGGCCCTTCTGCCACCTGAAAACCCATGACGCCAAAAATGGCCGTCATTTCCTCAATCGTGCGGCTGATCGGGTGGATATAGCCTGCCACTTCCGCCGGTGGGGGAGCGGTAACATCCAACCGTTCCGCAATCAGGCGGGCCTGCAGGGCGGCTGCTTCCAGTTCGCGCCCGCGTGCTTCCACCGCCTGTGTCAGTTCGTCACGCAGCCGGTTCAGCGCAACGCCACGGGCCTTGCGCTCATCGGGCTGCATTTTCCCCAGTGCTTTGAGCAGGCCAGTCAGCCGACCGGATTTGCCCAGAGTGCCAACGCGCACGGCATCCCATGCCCGCAGGTCTGTGGCACCCGCCAGTTCCGACAGGACGTCCTGCCGAAGAGTTTCTAGATCGTCGCTCATGGAACCCCGCGCTGAGGAAAAAATGCTACCGGGCGGATACAGTCTTCCACGAAGGGAGAAAACCCCCCAGAGCCAAAAACCATCCGCCCAAAAACAAAAAGGCCGCCCGGTAATGGACGACCTTTCTTGTAAACCGTATCAGCCAAAAACGGCAATCAGGCAGCCAGAGCGGCCTGTGCCTTTTTAACGATTTCGGCAAAGGTTGCTGCGTCATCAAATGCGATGGCGGCCAGAACCTTGCGGTCGATCTCGATCCCTGCCTTGGCCAGACCGTTGATGAAACGGCTGTAGGTCAGACCGTGTTCACGCACGGCGGCGTTAATACGCTGGATCCACAGAGCGCGGAATTCACGCTTCTTGTTGCGGCGGTCACGATATGCGTACTGGAGCGCCTTTTCCACGCGTTCCAGAGCAATACGATAGTTGGTGGAAGACCGGCCGCGGTAACCCTTGGACAGTTCCAGAACTTTTTTGTGGCGTGCGAGTGTGGTTACACCGCGTTTGACACGTGCCATATCTCAGATGCTCCTTAAAGCCCGTAGGGGCCCACTGCTTAACCGTACGGCCGTCCTGCGGCTGAAGAACCTGCGTGCCGCGAGCGGAACGCTTCATCTTCTGGGTACGCTTGATCATGCCGTGACGTTTGCCGCTCGGACCGGAGAGCACCTTGCCGGTCGCGGTGATTTTAAACCGCTTTTTGACCGACGATTTGGTCTTCATTTTGGGCATTTCTTTACTCCTGAACTACGCTGGACATAACCGCCCGCCCCCAAACAGGGTTGAGCGGCTTCTGCACGGCCAGGCATGCCCCACAGGCCCGGTCGCGTGCGCGAATGCGCTTCCTTAAAAGAAAGGTGCGCTGCTTTCAACCCTTACCTTGCAACAAATGTGCAACACGGCCAGCGCCCGATTCTTCGACCGGTCGGATTCTTTACCCCCATCCCCCTCCCTGAACCATCCGGCGCACATCCACCCCCTGAAGAAAATGCATGACGTGCATGCAAATATCCGCCTATCTATATCTTATGAAATATAGATAATTCTCAGAAAAAAGCCGTTTTTTTGTAATATTCTTGCGATATATATAAATCATATACACGCTTCCGTGTAATAACGCGGCATCTATGCGTTTATCTGCGATGCAAATCCAGATAAGACTGGTCCCCAATCAACGACAGACCGCAGATGCTGTTCCTCTGGCTGTGTTGGGCAGACTTGATCCATCTGCCCGCCAGACGGGACGTTTACACATAAGGTGGGGATAGAGTGATCAAACGTCTATTAGCAGGAGCCGCCGCCATTGGCGCCATAGGTGGGCTGGGTTTTCTTTATTATGCCTGGTACCCGCCCATAGAACCGGTTGAGCCCCCCGATCGTGGCAGCTTTTCCGCCGAGCAGATTGAACGCGGCCGCATTGTGGCAGCAGAAGGATACTGCGCGGAGTGCCATACCCGCACCGACAACGGTGGCGGCCCGGAACTGGCCGGGGATTATAAGATGGATACCCCGTTCGGGGCCATCTACTCCTCTAATATTACACCAGACCCGGAAACCGGCATTGGCAACTGGTCGGAAGAAGCCTTCCAGCGCGCCATGCACCTTGGCGTTTCGCGCAAAGGCGTACATCTGATTCCGGCCTTCCCGTTCGATCATTTCACCAAAATGACCGATCAGGACGTGTCTGATCTTTACGCTTACCTGATGACACGCCCCGCCGTGCACATGACGCGCCGCCCCAACGAGCTGCCCTTCCCGCTCAGCCTGCGCATGCTGCAGGCCGGGTGGAAGCTGCTGTACTTCACGCCCGGTGTGTACAAGCCTGACCCCCGGCATGACGCACTGTGGAACCGTGGCGCCTACCTGTCCGAAGGTAATGCACATTGTGGTGCCTGCCACACCCCGCGTGACTTTATGGGGGCAGAAAAGAAGAGCGCTCCTTATGATGGTGCCGTGGTGGACAACTGGATTGCCCCACCGCTGAACGAGCATAACCCCACCCCCACCACATGGACCGAAGACGAACTCTTCCAGTACCTGCGCTTTGGCGTGGCTCCGTTGCATGGCCCAGCAGGTGGCCCCATGTCCCCCGTTCCACACCGCTTCCTCTCCACCGTACCGGAAGAGGACGTGCATGCGATTGCGCATTACTTTGCCGATGTGGACCACGCTGCCGAGCGTGAAAAACACGACAAGGCCGCCCTGGCCCGCGCCATGGAACAGTCCAGGATCGATCTGGTCGGCCCCACTGTGGACCCGGACGCCAAACTCTATCAGGGCGCATGTGCGGCCTGCCATTACAACGCAGCACCCTCCCCCGTGCTTGGCCGCCCCGATCTGGCGCTGAACAATGCGCTGTGGCTAGACGAGCCGACCAACCTCTATCAGGTCATCCTGCATGGTCTGACGGCGGAAGAAGGGCAGACCGGCGTTGCCATGCCCAGCTTCTACAATGCCCTGTCCGACCAGGATATGGCACGGATTGCAGCGTATCTGCGCCGCACCCGCACCACCCTGCCGCCATGGACTGATCTGGAAAAGAAAGCAGCCGCAGTGCGCAAGACCATTACCACCATTCCTGTCAATTCATCGCACTAAGCACGGACCACGGAGCACGAGATGGTAAAATTCAAACTCAATGGCCGTGACGTGACAGTCGATGTGCCAGACGACACCCCCCTGCTGTGGGCACTGCGCGATGATCTTGATCTGACGGGCACAAAATTTGGCTGTGGCGTTGGCCAGTGTGGTGCCTGCACCGTTCTGGTTGGTGGCCGGGCAACCCGGTCGTGCATTACCCCGCTCAGTTCGCTGGAAGGGGCAGATGTCACCACGATTGAAGGGCTGGACCCCAACGGCAAGCACGCCGTGCAGGAAGCATGGAAGGACATTCAGGTTCCGCAGTGCGGGTACTGCCAGTCCGGCCAGATCATGCAGGCGGTCAGTCTTCTCAAGGACTACCCAGACCCAACGGATGAGGAAATTGACGGCGTTATGGGCGGCAGCCTGTGCCGCTGCATGACCTATGTCCGCATTCGCAAAGCCATTAAAAAAGCAGCTGCCGCCCTGCGCAAGGAGGAGGCATCCCATGGGTAAGCTTGAACGTATTGCCGCACAGCAGGACCGTGCCGCAGGTCTTGGGCCTTCACGCCGCAGCTTTCTGCTGACTGCCGCAGGCTCTGCCTTTCTGTTCGGGTTTGCCCGTCAGGGCCGCGCTGCACAGGTTTACCCCCAGAACGCTCCCGCTGCTTTAAAGGAAGCAGGCGCGTTTGAACCTACAATCTGGTGCTCCATCGCACCCGATGGGTGGGTGAACGTCAACATCATCCGTGCGGAAATGGGCCAGCACATTGGCACGGCCCTTGCCCGTATTATTGCGGATGAAATGGAAGCCGACTGGGACAAGGTCCGCATTACCTACGTGGATACAGACCCCAAATGGGGCCTGATGGTGACCGGTGGGTCATGGTCCGTGTGGATGACGTGGGACCAGTTCCGTCAGGCTGGTGCTGCGGCACGCACGGTCATGGTGGAACAGGGCGCCAAGCTGCTGGGCGTTGCCCCCGCCGCCTGTATTGCCCGCAATGGCAAGGTAATCGCCGGGAACCGCTCCATCAGCTACGGCGATATTGTCAGCCGTGCACACCCGACCAAAACCTATACGCCAGAAGAAATGGCCAAACTGCCGCTCAAGCCTGCCTCCGAGCACCGGCTGATCGGCAAGGATGTCAAGGCGCTGGATATTCCATCCAAAACCGATGGCACGGCCATTTACGGCATTGACGCCAAGCTGGACGGCATGGTGTATGCCCGCCCCAAGCTGCCACCCACGCGTTATGGCTCCAAAGTTGTCTCGGTTGATGACAGCGAGGCCAAAAAGGTCAAAGGCTACATCCGCTACATTGTGCTCGAAGACCCGTCGAACACCGTTCCGGGCTGGGTTGCGGTGCTGGCCTCCTCCTACCCTGCGGCCATCCGTGCGACAGACGCGCTCAAGGTCGTGTGGACACCGGGCAAGACCGCCAATGTGACCGAGCAGGACATTCTGGACTACGGCCGCAAGCAGATCGCCAACAAGGCCGGTGGTTCGTGCGTGTTCAACGACCCCGGCGTGGACGAGACATTCGCCAAAGCCGCCAAGGTGGTGGAGCAGACATACACCTGCTCCTCCGTGCTGCATTACCAGCTTGAACCCATGAACGCGCTGGCCCGCCAGCACGAGGGCAAGTGGGAGGTCCATTGCGGCAACCAGTGGCAGTCGCTCTTCCTGCCCGTTATTGCCAAGCTCTTCAGGTCCCTGAATCCGAAGTGGTCATGCGCAGCTACCTGCTGGGTGGGGGCTTTGGCCGCCGCCTGAACGGGGACTACGCAGTGCCTGCGGCCCTTATTTCCAAGGCCATTGGCGGCAAGCCGGTCAAGCTGATCCTGACCCGCTCGGACGATGTGCTGTTTGACTCCATCCGCTCCCCTTCCGTGCAGACGGTCCGTGCGGCACTGGGCCAGGACGGCGCAATTACCGCCTGGCAGCACCATGCCTCCGCTGGCTGGCCAACCCGTGTTATGGCCAGCGCGTTCATGGAAAAAGGCGTGGATGGCAAGCCCTACGACCAGTTTGCCATCGCCGGTGCCGACCACTGGTACGATGTCGGCCCCATGCGGGTGCGGGCACTGGACAACGAACTGGCGAGCGAGACCTTCCGCCCCGGCTGGCTGCGCTCGGTCAGTTCCGGCTGGACACCATGGGCGCATGAAAGTTTTCTGGATGAAATTGCCCATGCGCGCAAACTGGACCCCGCAGACTACCGCCTGAGCCTGCTGGACAGCAAAGGCCGCAATGCGGGTAGCAGCCCCAACTCGGTCGGTGGTGCCAGCCGTCAGGCCAATGTGCTGCGGCATCTGGTGGAAAAATGTGGGTACGGCAAGGTCTCCCTGCCTGCCGATACGGCCATAGGCATTGCCACCACCTTTGGGCAGGAACGCGCCATGCCCACATGGACCGCAGGGGCCGTGCAGGTGCATGTGGACCGCAAGACGGGCGTTGTGACCTGCCAGAAAATCTGGCTGGTGCTTGATGCAGGCACCATTATCGACCCCGATGGCGCAGCCGCACAGACCGAAGGCGGTGCACTGTGGGGGCTGAGCATGGCCCTGTTTGAAGGCACGGAAATTGTGGACGGCAACGTGCGCGACCGCAACCTGAACACCTACACCCCCCTGCGCATTGCCGATGTGCCGGAGATGGATGTGGAGTTCCTGCCCAGCACGGAAAAACCCATGGGTCTGGGCGAACCGGGCGTGACCACCATTGCCCCTGCTGTAGGCAATGCCATTTTCAACGCTGTTGGTGTGCGCCTGCGCCACCTGCCCATTCGCCCTGCGGATGTGCTCAAAGCGCTGAAGGAAAAAGGGAACGCCTGACCCACAGGCCTCCTGTTCCGCAAAGGGGCTGATCCATCTTTAAGGTGGATCAGCCCCTTTTTTATAAAGCAGGCATGGCTGGCTAACCCGCTTGCGCTTATACCGTCCTCACGGAAGAAAACGGTTTGGGGGCTATAAATGTTCTGTCGTTTGCAAACATTGCTCCTGCCGGGGCTGCTCTTAGCTACCTTGCCGGCGGGAAATACTTGCCATGCAGCGCCGCTCCGTGTCGCAGATATCCTCCGCCCCACCACCGCATGGCAAACCTACACAAATGAGCGTTTTGGGTATCAGATCTGCTACCCGGCCGATGTTTTTGTGCCTCAAGGTGAGCCTGACAATAGAGACGGCCAGCACTTTTTAGCCCCCGACGGAGGAGACCTTACCGTATTTGGCAGTTTTTCCCCCAATACTCTTGGTGAGGAAATCTCGTATGCGCTGGCAGACCTGACCGGAAAAAAAGGAACGATAAGCTACAGGAGCGTCCACAAGGACTGGGCGGTTTTTTCTGGAGATGATGGTGGAAAATCAGAGTTTTATGAAAAAATAGTCTTTAAAAAACACCAGTTTTCCATTTTCAAGCTGATATACCCCAAAACGGAAAAAGCCCGTTACAAGCCGATTATTGAACATCTTGTCGGCTGTTTTAACCCGGGCATTGCCGATTATTGAGTGTAGGCCTGCCCATCTGCAAATCTCCGGAGCCCATGCATACCATAGGCTCCGGAACTCTTTGAACGCCCCAACCCAACAAGTACCCTCTGCTCAGGCAGAAACAGTGGCTGCTGTACGAATGGCGCGGGCCATGGCTTCCACCCCATTACCACGATTGGTGGAAAGAGCCTGCACCAACCCCAGATCACGCAAAAAGCCGGGGTCCGTGGCCTGAATTTCCTCCCGCGTGCGGCCGGAATAGACGCGCAGGAGCAGCGCTACCAGCCCACACACAATGGCGGCATCGGACAGGCCAGCAAAGTAGAGCCTGCCGTCCTCCTCTTTTTCTTCCAGCCAGACCTGACTCTGGCAGCCGGGTACACGGTGCGCATCGTTACACCATTCTGGCGGGAACGGGGGCAGCTTACGCCCCATTTCTATGATGTACTGGTAGCGTTCCATCCAGTCATCAAACACGTCCAGCTCGTCGCCAATGGCTTCGATCGCTTCTGCCGCAGTGTCTTCCTGCGGATTAACAAATGGTGCTTCCATTATAAAATAAACCTGCTCAGATCACCCTTGCGGGCCAGCGGTGCCACCTTGTCACGCACCATGGCACCATCGACAACAACAGCTTCCCCCGCACGCTCGGATGCGGTGAAGGAAATATCCTCCAGCAGTTTTTCCAGCACTGTGGCAAGCCTGCGGGCACCAATATTTTCGACCCGCTCGTTAATATCCGCTGCCAGCTCGGCCAGCGCATCTACTGCATCATCCGCGAATGTCAGCTCCACGCCTTCTGTTTTCATCAAGGCGGTATACTGTTTGAGCAGGGAATGCTCCGGGTCGGTAAGAATACGGCGCAGATCATCGCGCGAGAGGGGTTGCAGTTCCACACGGATGGGCAGTCGGCCCTGCAATTCAGGCAGCAGGTCAGACGGTTTGGCCAGATGGAACGCACCAGAGGCAATAAACAGGATGTGGTCAGTCTTGACCGGCCCATGTTTGGTGGAGACGGTTGTCCCTTCAATCAGGGGGAGCAGGTCACGCTGCACCCCTTCGCGCGAGACATCGCCACCCTTCATCCCACTTTCAGATGAGCGGGCGCAGACCTTGTCTATTTCGTCCAGAAAAACAATGCCGTTGTTCTGCACATGGGCCACGGCCTCCCGCGTCAGGCTTTCACTGTCCAGCAGGCGCTCGGCTTCCTCACGCTGCAACTGCTCACGAGCGACGGAAATACGGAGTTTTTTCTGCTTGGGCGCGCGGTTCATAAAACCTTTCATCATCTCGCCCAGATTGATCACGCTCCCCGGCACCATACCGGGCATATCGCCCGGCCCAGCCGGAGCGGGGTCGGTTACGGCAATATCAATTTCCTTGTCCTCAAGCTGCCCGCTGCGCAACATGCTGCGGAACTTGCTTTTGGTATCTGCCGAAGACCCTTCCCCGGCCAGAACATTGATAATGCGCTCTTCCGCCGCCTGAGCAGCCTGCACCTCCACATCCTTGCGGCGCAGGTCCTTGAGCATGGCAATGGCGGCATCCACCAGATCGCGCACAATGCTGTCCACGTCCCGGCCGACATAGCCGACCTCGGTAAATTTGGTCGCTTCCACTTTAAGGAACGGCGCCTGCGCCAATTTGGCCAGCCTGCGGGCGATCTCGGTTTTGCCGCAACCGGTTGGCCCAATCATGAGGATGTTCTTGGGCACCACCTCCTCACGCAGGGATTCGGGGAGTTGTGCCCGCCGCCAGCGGTTGCGCATGGCAATGGCAACGGCACGTTTGGCATCCGCCTGCCCCACAATGTAACGGTCAAGCTCGGCAACAATATCACGCGGGGAAAAATGGGGGGCTTGCATCAGGCGTGATCTCCCGCAGTGCTGGCGTCCAGTGTTTCTATCCGCACGGAATGGTTGGTGTAGACGCAGATATCCCCGGCAATCTTCATGGCGCGGGTTACAATCTCCCTTGCATCCAGCCCGTCCACCGTCAGCAGGGCACGGGCGGCGGACAAGGCGTAATTGCCACCCGAACCAATGGCGATAATGCCATCCTCGGGTTCGAGCACATCACCATTGCCGGTCAGGGTAAAAGAGTGTTCCGCATCGGCCACGGCCATCATGGCCTCCAGCCTGCGCAGGTAGCGGTCCGTGCGCCAGTCCTTGGCCAATTCCACGCAGGCGCGCTCTAGCTGGTTTGGGTAACGCTCCAGCTTGGCCTCCAGCCGCTCCAGCAGCGTAAAGGCATCTGCCGTAGCCCCGGCAAAACCTGCCAGAATGGTGCCAGAAGGCCCAATGCGCCGCACCTTGCGCGCGTTACCCTTGATAACGGTGCTGCCCAGTGTGACCTGGCCATCCCCCGCCATGGCAACCTGCGCGCCACGGCGCACACAAAGAATGGTGGTCCCGTGCCAGCCGACGGGATCATGCGAAGACGAAGCAGAATGAAAACTATCCATAACACCAAGAAATAGGCGTTCTGGCGCAGGACACAAGGGGGCGGGCTATGCTGCGAGCATAGCCCTTACATCTCCCAGCAACGCATCACGCGTGTATGGCTTGTGCAGAATGGCAACGCTTCGGGGAGCACGCCAAAATCTGCATAACCGGTGACAAACAGAACCGGCAGGTCGGCACGTACGTCGTGGATACGCCGCGCGGCCTCTCCCCCATTCATGCCCGGCATCATCACGTCCATGACGACAAGGGCAATACCCGGCGCAGACTGGACTTTTTCCACGGCTTCTGCACCGCTCGCTGCCTCCATGACCGCATACCCTGCACGACGCAAAAAGCCAGTTGTCACTGCGCGCACGCCCGGTTCGTCATCAACAACCAGAATAGTGCTGCCTGCGCCGTTTTCTGGCAGAACGCGGGCTATGGTCTGCACTGCATTGGCAGGCACGGCGGGAATGGCTGCCGCCATTTCCTGATCCATAGCGGGGAACCACAGCTCCACGGAGGTGCCGCCACCGGGTGCGCTGTCCACCCGGACCTCGCCCCCACAGTGGCTGATAAAGCCGTAAATCATGGACAGGCCAAGCCCAACGCCCTGCCCTGTATCCTTGGTGGTAAAGAACGGGTCAAAAATACGTGCGCGGATATCCTCCGTCATGCCAATGCCGCGGTCGCTCACCTGCACCACCAGCCATGCCCCCGTGTGCTCACGCCCGACCTGCCGGCCCAGAAGGCGCGCCACCTGCCGAACGGAAACACAGGTGGTGCCCCCTTCCGGCTGCGCATCCAGCGCGTTAATGCACAGGCTGAACACAGCCAGCTCAAGCTGCACTGCATCTGTCCAGACCGGGGGCAGAGGCTCATCGGGGATGCTGAAGCGCACACTGCTGAAGCGGCTCAGCCCCTCCAGTCGGGTAGTGTCCAGTGCGCCCCGGATTTCTTCCGGCACTTTCCCCTGTTTCATAAAATTCTGGAGGTTCTCCAGCACGTCATGCATGTCCACCCGCTGGCAGACCAGATGGCGCGGACGGCTGAAGTCCAGCAGCTTGCGGGTGAGCACCGCCCCACGCCGGGCGGCCTCCATGGCGTTCTCATACAACCGTGCGACAGAGGCATCCCGCGGGGGTTCAAGGTCCTGCACAAGCTCCAAAGACCCCTGAATGGCGGTCAGCAGATTATTGAAGTCATGCGCAATGCCGCCAGCAAGCGTGCCTATGGCCTGCATTTTCTGCGCCTGCCGCAGTCTTTGCTCCAGACTTAAAAGTTCGCTCACGTCCCGATCAATCAGGATGGAATAGTCGGAGAGCATGGCCGACTGCACAGGAGCATTCCGCAGGCTGTCCAGCCTTACACGGGTCAGGTCATGCCAGCGGGCCGGGCCATCCTGGGCGGGGAGTTGGAGCACCTGCTGGTCGCGCCCCGTTTGTGCCAGCGGCTCCTGCGCCTCCTTCAGACTTTCCAGCCGCTGCCCGTCAACCAGATCTTCCTCGCGGCGGCCGATGCACTGCTCGATTGTATGGCCCATCTGGCTGGCCATCTGCTGGTTGATCCGCACAAAGCAGCCTGCCTGATCCTTGACCGCCAGCCCGAAGGGCAGATTGTCCAGAAGGCCACGCAGGAGCAGACGCTCGCACTCCAGCTCTTTTTCCAGAAAATACCGCGCAGCCGCCTGCCCAACCATGGAGAGCAGTGTTTCATCATCCCACGGTTTGTACGCAAAAAAGGAAATCTGGCCCCGGTTCAAAGCGGCTTCCACGGCGGAAATATCGGCATACCCGGTCAGCAGGATAGCCCCGGCAGCGGAGAGGTCGCGCGCATGCGCCAAAAACACATCACCCGTCATGCCCGGCATGCGCTGGTCGGAGATAATAACCGCAACTCCGGGGGTGGCGCGCAGGCACTCCAGCCCTTCCTCCCCCGAAGAGGCGGTCAGGACCGTGTAGGCACTCTCCAGCAGATCGGACAGAGCGACCAGAATTTCGGGCTCGTCATCAACAACGAGCACAAAAGGGCGCTGTGTTGGTTCATATAACGTGCTCACCGCGCCTCTCCTCCCCTGTTTTGTAGGGTACTCGAATGGTAAAACAGGCCCCACCCAGCCCCCCGGAATTTGTTATGGCAATACTGCCGCCGTGGGCCTGAACAACCCCGTACGCTGTAGCCAGACCAAGCCCGGTCCCTGAGCCTACAGGTTTTGTTGTAAAAAATGGTTCAAAAACGCGTTCCTGCAATTCCTGCGGCACACCCGGCCCTGTATCCGATATCTGCAACACGTACTCTTCTGCCCCTGTTCCCTCTCTGGGTTCCAGATAGGAGGCAATCAAAATCTGGTCCTTGCGCCGCGTGGGGGCCGGACCTCCCTGTTTTCTGGCTGCCTCGCGCTTTTCCAGAATGGCATCAGCTGCATTGCTGACAATGTTCATGACCACCTGATTAACCAGTGCCGCCTGACAGACCAGTTCCGGCGGAGCCTCCAGACGGCACTCCACGGCTATTTCCTGCCCCAGCTTGGGGGCCAGAAGCGTCAGCACCATGGCAATGGCGTCCGGCACGTCCAGCCGCCGGAATTCCCCCTCCTCCAGACGGGAAAAACGCCGCAGGCTGGCAACCAGCTCACGCAGTCTGGACAGGCCAACAAGGGAAGAGGCCAGACGCTCCGACCCCTTGGTCAGTGCGGCCTCCGCCACCACCGTGTTGCCCTCCCTTACCGCCTGCAAAGCCTGCGCCATGCTCCGCTTGACCGTGTTTTCATGCGCAAGAACAAAGGCCAGCGGGTTATTGAACTCATGTGCAATCCCTGCCGCCAGCTCCCCCAGAGACGCCATTTTGGCTGACTGCACCAGCTTGACCTGTGCATCGATCAATTTACGGTTAGCCGCAGCAAGGTCTGCATTCACCCGGCGCAGGGCATCGGCCAGCGCCATACGGGCGCGCGCACTTTCTATGTGCGCTTCCTCGCGCCGGGCTTCGTCCTGCAAGGTTTTGCGGCGTACAAGGCTGCTTATGCGCGCAACAAGCAGGTCGGGAGCTATTTCCGAATCCGTCAGATCATCCACACCGGCGTTGAAGGCCAGCCGGATTTTTTCTGCCGTGAGCTGGCCACGCTCCACAACCCCCAGCACACGGGTGCACTGGCGGCTCCGGCGCCTGAAAGCCGCAACCGTCTGGGCCAGCGCCAGCCCGTTAAAGGCAGGGCAGCTCAGGTCCACCACAATACAGTCCGGCTGAATCCGCCCCGCCCCAATATTGGAGAGTTCCAGCCTGTCCGGGTCCTCGACCAGTGTTGCGTCCTCGCCATTATGGCGTAGCATTTTGACAATGCGAGGGGTTTTGCCAACGCTCGCCCCATCGGGCCATGCCCATAAAATACCGCCCGGCGCAGTCACAACAGATACGCGCGGCTGGCGGAAGACCGCACCTTCCCGCTCGGCTGTTTCATCCCCAAATTCACGCAGCAGGGCGCATATCCTGAAGATCAGAAAAACCGGGTCATCGGTGACGCAAAAACAGGCGTCCGCCCCGCGCTCAAGAATTTCCTGCTCCTGTACCGCGTCATGCTGGCTGACCAGCACAACCACAGGTATGCCCCGCGTGGCCGATGTCAGGCGCAGGCGCTGGCATAGCTGTGCGGCGGACATATCTGGCAGGGGGTCCTGCACAACCAGAAGATTGGGGAGTTCACTATCAAACCCGGCAAAAACGGTGCGGCCATCTGCGGCTATGCGCCCACTCAGCCCCCGTTTATCCAGTTCCGCCACCAGACGTTGTTCGCACGCGGCATCCACCCCCGCGAACAGGATGGTGCAGGAAAGAAAATCCATAAATTATGCCTCTAGCTGGACGCCCAAGGCCCATCCTTCTTTAACTTCATACGGTTATAAAAGGCATACCAAACAAAAACAGCCCCCGTCTGCTCTCGAATGCGTTACCGCCACAGCCACCCGGTATCTGCCCTCCGGCAAGCATGGTGGCAAGACACACGCAAGAACGGTATAAAGAGCAAGCTTTACTCTCGACACTCTGCCCTGATAGCGGACTGGCTGATATTTCCGCCTCGGATTACCTGAAGGAACACAGGTTCATGGACACGCGCACACCCTTACCCGCCTCCCAGCAACCCATTGCCATGTCCTCACGCAGGGCCGTGGGAGCCCCTGCCGGGTTACGGCTGCTGCAAACGGCCATAGGGGCGGTCTGTTACTTTGTTTTCTACTTTGTCCAGCAGATGGCGGAACTGTTTGCTCCCCTGCTGCTGATTGCGGGTGCCGCATGGGCAGCGCTGCCAGCGCTGGTCAAAACCCTGACCCGCAGCACCGCATCGGCCGATCCGCAGGCTCATGACGCTATTGCCAGCGTTGCCAATGCCATTCCCGAACAGATTACTCTGGCCGGACATGAACTGACAGCCAGCGGGCTGATCTACGATGGTCTGGGGCTTATGGCCGTAGCTGCGGCTGGCGCCACGCTGGCCATGCTGGTTGGCCGAAAGCTTTAACTGACTGACACCGTAATCCCCCGCCTGAATACAAAAGGGGGATAAACGGCCTATTACCCCGGCTGGTGGAGCCGGGCCGCAGCGGGCCATGCCTGCACAACTGCTGCCCACCAGTGCCACGCCCCCAATACGACCAGAACAGCCAGTACAAGGCTTACAACCCACACACCACGCCAGAACCGCTCGCTCACAAGCAGAGCCCGCACGTCTGTAGCAGCAAGCTTGCGCACCCCACCCGCCACAACGCTTTGCAGGAACGAGCCGGACGTGCGCAGATAAGCGGGACGGGCAATATGCACAGCCAGAGGGGGTACACCCGCCTCCGGGCTTTCCACTTGTGGTTGAGTTACACTGGCCATGGTGGTGGTCGATGCCAATACGGGGGGAACCACCTCCTCCTCCGGAGCCAGAGCCACTACGGGTGAGGCGGGGTGCGCCACAACAGCCTCCCGCACGGCTGTCACTTCAGCAACAGTCGGCTCTGGCTCTGGCTCTGGCTCTGGCTCTGGCTCTGGCTCTGGCTCTGGCTCTGGCTCTGGCTCTGGCTCTGG
>NZ_BAJU01000002.1 GCF_000613865.1 Acetobacter okinawensis JCM 25146 | reverse complement strand
ACCCCATACCTCCCGACATTACCGCCCTTACCGGCATCACACAGGAGATGGTTGCCGGTAAAACCATCGCCCCTGAAGAGGTCGCCCAGTTCGCGGCACAGGCAGCCCTCATCGTCGCCCATAATGCCCGCTTTGACAGGCTGTTTGCCGAACGCTTCTGGAGGGGTTTTCAACACTACCCTGGGCCTGTTCCATGGAAGATGTGCCCTGGCAGGCAGAAGGCTATGAAGGGCGCAGCTTGGCTATCTCGTCATGCAGGCCGGGTGGTTTTTTGAGGGACACCGGGCCGCTGATGATTGTCTGGCGGGTGTTACCTTGCTCACCACGCGTCTGCCTAAAACACAGACCCCGGCCCTCTCCGCCCTGCTTCAGGAAGCGCGACAACCCCGCTGGCAGATCTGGGCAGAAAATGCGCCCTTTGACCTCAAAGAGAAACTCAAGGCCCGTGGCTACCGCTGGAATGACGGCACAGATGGCCGTCCCAAAGCGTGGTTTGCCGAAGTGCCGCAGGCGCAAAAAGAAGACGAACTGCATTTCCTGAAAACAGAGATCTATCTTCGTGCGGTCGCCCTGCTCACCCGTGAAATTACCGCATGGGATCGTTTCTCAGCCCGTGCCTGAAACACGCCCCTTTCCATTCCCATCTTCCTTATTCCTCGACATGGCAACAGCAGACAGGCGGCAGTCGCCTCAAGGCAGACATCGAAGTGGTGATGGTGGCTGCCCGAAAGCGGACGTTTTTAGGTGAACCGTGATAGACGGCGTTTTGAGACAAAGCCGTCATTTCCATGTCACAACTTAAACGTCGGATATTGTCATAAGCTGAATTTCCGGCCATGTCAGCGCGGTGTCGCGTTGCGACTGCAGCTGGTCCGGGAGCGGACTTACAGCTATAAATTGGTCAAGCCGCTGAGCTGAACAATCGGCCTCCGGCAACCATTAAAACGAGTGTGACGTAGGCATTGATCCATATTTTTGCCGTAAGAGAATGAATGGCGAGGGTACCTTTAATCGATGAATGACTTCACGAAAAAACGCTTCGATAGCCGGATTTTTAGTCGAGAAGATAATGGCTCCGCATTTGAGCGCTTTGTGGATGAGTTCCTTCGATTGGAGTCCCCCGAAAAGACCCTTGTTCGTGGATTGGCCCGCGGCGCTGACGGATCAATTGATATTGCTGACGCAAGTCAAAAGTTAGAGCAAATCGTAGAATGCAAGTTTATAGGTGCAGACACAAAGTCGACTGCCACAGAACGTTGGAATGAAGTTAAGGGGCATCTTACAAATAATCTTCTCCCCCTTGCCCAAGGTGAAGAAAAGCGGAGAAACAAATACCGCCCTTGGCTGCGATCTGAAGGAAATCTGCAGACATACACCTTTGTTACTTCCGCAATCTGCGCAAGTACTGATGAGCGCAATCAACTGCGGAAATCGATTAAGTCGTTCTTTACCGAGCAATCCAAATTGCACAACGAGTTGCGCCATCTGGACCAGGTGGTGGTTGATTTGCGATATTGGGATGACCTAGTTGGGAAAAGTGCCAGTTTCGCGCCACTTTTTTATCGCTGGTTCGGTGGCTTCCCGAAGGGCTATGGGGAGATCACGCTTAGCTTCGGCTCTGAGGGAAGTTTCAAGCAGTTCCTAGCAAGTAAACATCTACCTATTTTTCAATGGCTTCATTCCGTTCGGAGCTCGGCCAGAGCTCTGACTCTCGATTAGATTCCATCGTCCAGTTCCTGACTCAAGGGAACGACGCCAGGGCTCATGTAATTTTTGGTCCGGGAGGGGTAGGCAAGACTCGCCTCGCTATCGAAGCCTGCCGGAAAGTGAAACAAGCAGGCTGGTGGCCAATCCGCCTGGATCGCAAGGCAAGTGTATCTGACCTTGACTCAATCTGCCGGAGCCAAGCGGAATCTACGAAACTGCTTCTCTTTGTCGATTATGCCGAAGCATTCGAGGAACTCGATCAACTGTCGGAGGCAGTCGCCAGGCTGGGATATGATGGCAAGCACCGCATCTCCATTCTTGCCTCGACGCGCTCTAGTTCTCTTCAAAAGGTAACTGATCGGCTAGGTGACCTTCATCCAGGAATGACCGATCTTTCGCAGAGAATGGGGCGGGATGAATACCCTGACTGGGTTGTGCGAAAGATCGTTCATCATTTCGGCATTCCTAATTTCGATGAAATCGCCATAACTTGCAAGAATCTTCCGGCAATGGCTGCATTTGCAGGATTTCTCTTTCTTAGGGATCGAGCGCAGTTCGACCGTCAGTTCGGGAATTTGGTCGGAGTTCAAGACTTTGAGGAATGGGCCGCTGTTCGACTCAGAATCCTTGAAGACCGTTTCCCGTCTCAGCATACTCAAGCCTTGCTAGCGGATCTTGTCGTGCGGCTGCCTATGCCGCAGGCTGAGGTGGATGTATTCCGCGCCAATCCGGGTATACAGCGTGATACCTTCGACATCTTGAAAGCTGACCGCTGGATCGAATTCGACGGTGAAGCATACTCGGCGGCTCACGACGTACTGGCGGATACAATCCTCGCGCGCCACTTGTCCGCTATGCCTGGGGGTGAGCAGGATAGAGTCCAGGATATTGCGTTAGCGGCATTTAAGGAAGACCGTCTTGGCCGCTGCATGGCTGCCTTGGATCGACTGGGCGAACATCCCGTATTCGAAAAGTTGTCAGGCAAGGCCCTAGTCAGAGCCTTGATGGACTGCGATAGCGAAAAGACACTGTCGGCCCTACCTTCGCTCATTAGAGGTCGTCTCCTGCATCCTGCGGAGTTGATAGCACTGCTGGCATCCTCCGACGTCTTGAGGGCGCGGCTCGCCAAAGCACCAGAGGCCCATCTAACTATTGCGCGGACCGCCGAATGGGCCGCTACAAAGGGCCGGAACGTTATCGATCGGACGAAGGCTGAATTGGCTTTGGAGGCGCCGCTCGCGAGTGCCGTTGCCTTTCAGCATCCCAGCAACATAATCCTGCGCTTTGCTCACGCGTTTGATCCAGCGCGTTTTCACGACGATGTCATTAATCGGCTTCTTGGAGCCCCAATCAGTCCGGATAGCCACTATCTTATCGTATCACTTTTGAAATGGGGGACGCCGCCGGTCGATGTGCAGCCTCATATGGAGCGATGGCTTGCTACCAACAGCGTGGCAATCAAGGCGAGTTTCGTCTACGATGCGTGGTTAAATGCCACGGGCGAGGTTGATGCGGTTCGCAACCAGCTGCTCCTCTGGGTGGCAGAGCATGGCACAAAACCAGAGGCGCAGTTCGTCTACACCGCCTGGCTGAATGCCCAAGGCGAGGTTGACGCGGTTCGCGAAAAGCTGCTCCTCTGGGTGGTAGAGCATGGCACAAAACCAGAGGCGAGTTTCGCATACGCCGCCTGGCTGAACGCCACGGGCGAGGTTGATGCGGTTCGCGAAAAGCTGCTCCTCTGGGTGGCAGAGCATGGCACAAAACCAGAGGCGCAGTTCGTCTACACCGCCTGGCTCAAGTCAGGTCAGCTGCTAGACCCTATCGAAACGGCGTGCACCGCATGGTTGCGAGAGCATTGGCGCTCTCAAGATTCTGTCTATGTGACCAAGGAGCTATCGAAGTTCCCGAACTTGTCGAGAGACATTGTCGCCTGCATTCTGGCTTGGGCAGGGACGTATCCAGCCAACGAAGATGCGATTTTTCGGCTTAGTCGAGTGAGCAGAGGATTTCACAGACATGCGAATTCTACAAAATTCTCGCAGTTAATCGTCAAGTCGACAAATGTTGTTCTTACTAACATTTTTTTTAAGCGGAAACATTTAAAGGAGGTGCGGCATGCGTGTTCATTCCTGTTCGCAGATTTCTCCAAACTTCAATATCCTCGCGATGGTAATTGGCCGACGATTGTCGAACTGTATTGCGATGGTTTAAGGCATGGATCTGTATTTTTGCCTTTGGATAGCATGCCCCCTGCCACATGGGAAATTATGCTTCGTGAGGCATTTTCTTTGAAAAAACTTGATCCAATCGCAGATGCAGCAGCCATTCGTCATGCTCACGAGTTGATTCAGCAGGTACGTTCGCCAGATGAATACGCAGGCCTGCTATCAAGTGGCTATTTGCCTCAACTGCCCGATGTCAAGGAGGGGCGATAATTGCCCCCTCAAGGCCAGAAAATCTTTCTGCTCAGCTCCAGTTTTGGGCGGGATCGACGCGCAATCCCGATCGTGGCCTGTCGGCTTTGTGGCGAAGCAGCCGTTCAGTCACATGCTTGGAACGGCCTAAGCTGGTCGGTAGGCGTCATGAACCTGAGTTCTGCGAACGGCTATTTTCGGCTATCGCTTCCCGATAACCGACCTTCCGCTCCCCCACCTATGCAGCCTGTCCGCTCACGGAATATGAAGCAGACAGGCGGCATACGCCGTCTTTTTGGTCATCCAGAACGGGGGCTACTCCCCCAAAAGCTGATATCCAAGCGGCTATACAACTTCGAAGCCCATCCTGTCCGAACTGATCTATGTTCGCCTTTCGCAGGACTAAAAACTAACCTCCGTCATCGCCGGCGGGATTTCATTTCTTGGTGCCACGCAAGAAGCTCGTGGATCGGAGGCGACCCCTCACCATCTGGAATAATGACGTCATCCTTTAGCGTGACCACCATAGAATCTGGATCATGGCACCCGATTTGCCAGGCTTCCCGCACGTGAAGCCCGCGCTTTAAAATTGCCCACTCTCGGAGGAGCTGGGGCTTTCCCTTACCATTGAAAATAGCGGGGAGAAGAAAATAGCAACCTAGCGTCACAAATGCGCGCTGAAACAATTCCAGATTCTTGTGATCACTCACGGTCATGGTGGTCATGCGAGCAATGCTTACAAAACGCCTCGCTTCATCGTTTGCGATTGCGTTCATGTCACGACTAATGCAGGCGCGATAATAGTACGGGTTCTTTCTGTCGATCCCTTTGACGATGCTAATGCGTATCTCGTCATTAACATCGTCACGCCCGAAACGATCCTGCCATTCTTCGAAGATAGATTTGGCCGTTTCGGCGCTACTGAAAATCAGGCCCAATAGCGGCGGCTGAGCAGGGCCGACATAGCCATACATCATTCCCTGCCAACCCGCCTTGTCCCAGAGTGACTGGTTGATGACTGAACTAACTGCCAAATCGCGATGGCTGTTCAACTCGCCAAGACCGATGTCCGGCTTTTCGTCGCCCGGTTGTTCAGACAGTTTCCTTGGCTTGATGTCCGGCGCATCATTTTGGAACGCATAGGTTTTCTCGATCAAGTGCTGCCAGTCGGAAATTTGACCAACGTCATTACCGAGAGCTCTACTGCGCAACATTCCCGTCCGGCAAAATAGCGTCGCGCGTTCGAAAGCGCGCTCGATTCCCAACAATTGTTCGAGCACCTTCTCATGGGCTGGTAAAATGATACAATTTGCTAAGACGTAGGTGCCAAGCTTAACGAGATGCTCGTTAAGCTTGGCATGATTATCCACTTCCGACGGATTCCAAGAATCGGGCAGCGTAACGGTCAATTTCCCGCCGGTTGTGCTGAACTCAATTACTGCTTCGGTCGCTGAGCTACTCTGCATGATTTCTATCTGCAAGCCTTCCCTGTGGGCGAACGCCTCCGAATTGAGAAGCGTAGAAAGAAAGGCCTCCAGAAATGAAATGTGTGTCTCGGCCAGCAGGAAGCCGTTCCGATTGCCCTTTGTGACGACCTGAAAATTAATCCCCATGATCCGCGTTTCAATTTTCGGAAGGTCGTTGCTCATCAAAACAATGTGTTTTGGCAGATCGCGGGATGCTGGCTGAGCGGCTATCATCGACATCATATCTTGAATGTTGGAATCCTCGGTGCCTTCAGGAATAGACCCATCGGATTTCAATTTATCTAAGTGCCCGAGCCGATAAAGTAGAACCATCCGGGCCGTAAAGAGACGCAGGGCTTCAAGAATATCAGGAAGTTCCGTCAGCCGTGTTATGTCGTCGCTAGAAACCACCGAGAACAAGCACGATAGCAAGTGATCGAATTCAATGATTTTTTTAGATAGCCGTTCTCGGCTCGCGTCGTCGAGCGGCAAGACATTGTTGGCTGCATGAAGGAATTGTATTCCGCTCAAGAAATCCGCTACATGCCCTAATTGAAGGACGATCATCGTAAACAAGCTGAATGTTGGCACCGCCTCTACAGGTATCGCACCATCTGTTCTGCCTGTGCACATACTTGGGTAATGGCCCCCATCGCCGCCCCTCTAGCAGCCCACAGGAGTCCTGCACCTCGATAACCGACCGCAAGGCAGTATAGCGCGCGGCCTTGTTCCTCACGGCTTTCTTCCTTCATGAAATTGACGACAGAGCGCCCGAGGAATTTGATGCTTTCTATAGGCTTCTCGGCGTTGAGCTTGCGCTCCCCCTGAGAAAGATAGATTTGTGCCGCCTTCAGCTCCTTGCTCCGCTCGGCCATAAACTCAGCAAGTTTTTCGACGAGGTTGTCAAACTCTGCGCTGTCAGGCGCCAACGGCGAGAGAGCCTCTATCATCGAATCCAGCATCTCGACAGGAAACTCGCCCAGTCCCGCAGCCCGATCGATAACGCTGGACAGGCCAACCCAAATATCATCGAAGTTGTCGCGATTGCCGTCGAGGGCGTTTTCATTAAGCCGAAAGAACCAGTGGAGCGCTTCAGCGTAAAGTGCATTGTTCGGGCGGGACTTGTCACTTGCCAATGCAATCAGTTTTGCCTTCAAGCGAGACGATCGTTCTGGAAGCTTCAAAGATCTTGATTCTCGAAGGCCGCCTAGTACTTGGCCCACAAGTAACTGATGTATATTGCAAACCTTGCTAATGTGTTCGGTGCGATCAGTAGCAAAGGCTATCTCTTCGATTTTCTCGTATAGATCCTGCGCCGATTCAACATCGTCGAACCACCAAAACCTCGTCCACGCCAACTGATAGATAGCGCGCAGATGCTGGGAAGTAGCACCGTATTTTTTCGCAAACTCGATTGCCCGCTGAAACCGGCCTTCGGTCTCATATCGCGGCCGCTCCAATCTACAAGAGAGAGTCGCGGCCTCGTAGGTATCGGAAACAGATTGGGTATAGTCAGAATGCGTGTCGCCCATACGCGCAAGCGCCTGTTCAATCTCCGTTAGTGCCTGCTGTTTCTTGAAATCGTTCGGACCAAGCTTCACGCTGTTTGGATCATGCTCTCCCGCCGAAAGGCATTCAAAGGCTAAGTCTTTGTGGCCATGTGAGAAGACGCGGTCCAAAATCCATTCTCTGTCCAAGATGGTCACTGAAACGCCGTGGGCACGCCGCAGTTCATCCTCCACTCGCAGTCTGTCTTTGGCGCGCGTCGGACGGCTGGTAACAAAAAAGATCTTCTCATAGCCTCGATTTGTCCCGACGATGCCTTCCGCATCGGAGCGAACTTTGTTTGCCCAATCTTTCTTTGCGCTGAAAGCAAAGCCCCATTTTGCTTGGCTATTCGATCTATCTCCGACGAACCAGCGTTCAGCAATCTTGTCATCGACGGGATAGGTCTCGGTGTCTACCTTGCCATCCCCGCCACCTTCGGGTCCCGTTTGTGGTCGTAAATTGGGGCAAATTTCACGTTCGGAGAGCTGGCGAGCAAAGTGTTCAAAGTCTTTGTGCTGATTACGATCAGTTAGAGTTTCCAAGTGGTGGCTAAGTTCCGACCGGCTTAGCCGATAAGCATCCGTACTGGCGCTATCCGAATACAGGTAAGGACGTTTCGCCCGCATGAGGTCAGAAGGTTTGTGCCGATTATTCATTATGCAGAACTCTAACAGAATTCGTCTAGCGACGAAGAACTATTTTGCTTGTTGGGCACAGCCTAATTGTTATCGTTCCCGAACATGCAAAATTTCTGATAACACCGGGAGGCGGCCTTTTTCCAATTTCGAAGCCCACAATCTAAATGTCCGCTCTCCTCGGCCGCATGCCCAAATCCAGACTGTCTCCTCTCCCCCCTAACCGGCCGATATTATTGGCCCACAGCGAGTGATGATTGGAGCACGAGATCACAGAAAGAGAAACACGACTGGCCTCTGTGACCTCATGTTCAAATTGAACGCCCCCTTTCTATCCTGCGCCGAATATTCAGAACCGTTGCTGGCGATACACCAACCCGACTGGCAATCTCACGCAAGGTCATTTTCTGACTCTCAGGGGAGGCGAGGATGGCCTCAATCTCCTTCCTGCGCCCTGTGGCCGTATTGTGTCTGGGCTTGGGCGGACATGTCGTTTGCACAGGATCGGGGGATTCCGGAGTCTCAGTCTCCCTGATGTGCGTTTTCAGTTCTTCAGTCTCACTGATATGGGTCAGCCGAATAGCTGCCAGATCACGCAGGATCGCTTCCAGATTTGTCGCTTCCGACATCTGGCGGCCTTTCCTTGTGTCCATCTGAAAACTGACCCGCTTCATCAGATCATCAATCGTGTTGATGGGGAGTTCAAATTGAACAAGATCAGCCAGAATCACCATACGCTTCAAAACAGCCTCGGGCATGACATCCCCGTCCTGACTGGCTTGTCTGTAGGCACGCCTTACAAACTGGCGATCTTCTCGCAATGTGGTCCAGTGGTTCAGTTCCGCAAGAGCGTTATCAATCGTTTTCGGGAATGGAAGAGCGGACCGCAACGCCTCCAACGCGCTTGAGGACCACTCATATCCTGCACGCCATCCTGGCAGAGCGTAGCTTTGCACAGCTTCAACGAGAATATGCTCGTCAGGCATCGCATGGAACAGCCTTCCCTCATAACGTCCTGTGATCTCATTCGCCTGATCACGCAAAGCCTGACGGTGCGCCTTAAGTGCCGTCTTTTTGGCTAAGGCCTCCTCTGCCTCCTGCCTCTGGGTTTCTTTTTCACGTTGCTGTCGTTCCCGGACCTCCCGAGCCTTGTGCACATTCCCACCGGCCAGAAGGACTGGAATATCCTCCAGCACATAACCATGCCGCCCAGCAATCGCGCATGCTCTGTCCTTTGCCGCAGCGCGCTCCCCTGCTGAACCACCACGCTCAACAAGGGTCCAGATTTTTCGCAGCCGTTCAAGATCAAGCATCATGATATGGACGCCTCGCGTTCAAATTGAACACAGGCAGTTTGGTCAATCAGAACAAAGTCATGCCTGTGGGGATTTATCGGCATCAAGGGAAGCTCGGAGAGATATAAAGTCCCCAAGCCGGACAGTGTGCGAAACACCGTCACCAGTGATACGCCACAGAGTCTCGGGGTGCTGGAACCCGTTCTGACAGACTTCGTTTTGGAAGAAGAAGGAGTCAAAAACGGTGGTTTTCGGATTGCCGTCAAGCACCCATCTTTGTCAGTCATGATGACATACCCAAAATGCGGCTTTTTGATGAGTCGATTGCTGCTGTCAGACGCTGGATGGTTGAGACAGACACCCCCATGACCTGAGCAATCTGACCATTGGTCTGACCTGTTGTTGCCAGCATTCTGACATGGGATTTCTGCGCTGCCGTGAGCTTGGGTTTACGCCCAAGCCTCACCCCGGCCTCACGGGCGGCTGCCAGACCAGCAATGGTTCTCTCCCTGATAATCTCTCGCTCAAACTCCGAAAATCCCGCAAGAATGGTCAGAAACAACCGCCCATTGGGCGTATGCGTTTCAACACCAATATTGATAATCCTCAGCTTGATACCGCGCTCATTCAAGATCCGGATCAGGCCAATGACATCCACGGTATCCCGACCAAGGCGATCGAGTTTGGCCGCAACCAGACAATCTCCTGACTGAAGGGTTTTCAGAAGACAGGAGAGACCAGGCCGGTGAAGGGCCGGCACACCACCTGAAATCACATCCTGTGTAATCTGCTCATCAGAAAGCCCCTCCTGCCGCAAAACCAAAATCTGCGGATCATTGGTCTGATGCTCTGTCGAAACCCTGACATACCCATAACGTCGCATGACCCATAAACCCCCTTTTTGACCCGGAATTTCTTACATCTTCCGCATGGTACGGGAGATGTTCAAAAACCACGGATTCTGCTCACACCATTCAGTGTAGTGTGGCGTGAGAAGGATTTCATATTTCCGGAACACGGCATGCCGTCTCAAAGTATGTTGGTAAAGGTCAGAAAATAATGTGTCTTGATTTAAAGAAATCTCGTTTTATGCACCTCTCGATTGCAGCCCTGTCCTTTTTGACTATGGGCGGGGTGAGTTTGACTTTGGCATCGGCAGACTCACCGAAAGAAGCCAAGACCCGTTACGGACTGGCCTCTGGAACCGGTCCTCTCAATACCTTGCTGATTAACGGCCAGCCCACAACGCCAAAAATTGCCGGGAATAGTGCGCTTTTTGTCCAGAAAATCGCGGAATCCGGCGACACGGATGTCGTTCTTTTAACATCCGTTGGCGGTCAGGCTTGTGACGCTCAGTATTCAATCCTTCAGGTCACGCCGAACGGAATCAAGACGCCCACACCATTCTTCGGGAATTGCTCAACTGCCAAGCCGTCCATTTCCGGGAGCAAGATCACACTGAAATTTCCGCGCAATATCGGGAAATACGCCACCACGCCGGCCGAAGTCGATGTTTACGATCTGGCAACCGGAATCCTGACAAAAAACGGCAAGAACATTCCCGCTGCCTGCAAGCTGGATGATGGCGTTTGCCAAGGGTGATTTCACCTTAGTCTTTAATCTTTTGCCCCACACTTAAATCGAAATCTGCTGAGAGAATCATGAACGCTCGCTCTATACTCACCATCTCCAGAATGGCCGCTCCTGTATTTGGACTTCTCGCACTGCTCCCCTTGGTCGGGTGTGGCGAGAGTGGCCCTTCTCTGGAAGAACTTCAGTCCATAATCTCTCAAAACTATGCGGATGCTGTGGAAGGTAACAGGTCATTCGGAGACATTCTGGGTCACAACCATCCGACACCCCCGGTCGTCAAGGTCACGGAACGGACGTGTGAAGCGCGGGGTTCCTATGAGTTTCATGGTAAAAAACTGCCAATCTTCCGTTGTGATGTGACTTTCAAAGTGGGGGAAGATCAGCAGAAACAGAAGCTCGATTACGTCAAAATCGAAGGGAAATGGAGCCAATACGAAGAATAAGGCGATTTATTATCCGCCAGTCACAAAAAAGGAATTTGATTGATGCTGATCAGAGATGTTGACCTGAAATTCTACACAGCAAAAGGATACCTTGCCGTTGCTGGCGGCTTCGTTGCCATTGTTCTCCTGACCTGCCTTCTTGGTGGGCTTTCAAACGGCGGGCCAGTCGGCGTTATTCTCGGCATTTTCTGCGTCGGGGGTGGCGGATGGCTTGCTCGCAAAATTGCCAGAGCGATCAGCGGTGATCCTCTGGTTTCATTTCCAAAGATGTATGGGGAGATTTTTGCTCACCCGCCTATCCAGATCAATTACCGGCTTGATGTGGATGATTACCTCACCGCCATCTGTTACGATGGTGAATTCCTCTACATCATTGAGAAGAACAAAATAGTCTCTTTGAAATGGAGTGATGTCCGTCAATGGGATTGGGCCATTATCACGCCACAGAAGCAAACCACGATCGGAGGCTCCCCAGGCCAGGCATTCCAGGGTTTTGTTAATGACTCCTTTGCCAATCTGGCGCCCACCCTCAAAGCATGAAAAACAGCGGTATCCGGTTGACCGTCAAGAATCTCGATCATCCGCAATGGTTCTACAATACAGGCAAGGACAAGAACGCCGAAGCCGTATGCCGGAAGTGGGAAGAAATCTTCCAGCAATTCAATGATGGCACTCTCGCGATTGCACGCTGATCAACGGTAAAAAATAAGGGGGGCAGAATCATGGGGCCAGAAGAATTAGCGATCATCATGAGTCCCCAGTTCATCAACGCGACATTTCGTGCGGGTGAAGACTGGTATTATGGGATGCTCGCACGCACCCAAGAGGCAAACCGTCTGGCCCAGCATCGCCATTCGTTTGAAGTCGCCAACGCTCGATACGCTGTTGTAAATCACCAGCTTCTCCATGACGCACGCGAGCAAAATGCAAAATGGAAAGCCTTTGCGAACGATCTGGTCAGGAAGCATGATGACTATGCTGTCTTGGCAAAGCATCTTCTGGATGAAGAAATCGCCGGTCGGAAAGCGGAAACAAACGCGAAGCGCGCGGTAGAACAGCAACTGGCGGATGAGAAGGCCCGTTCTGCCGGCAAGGATAACGAAATCGCGCAGCTTAAACAGGATTGGAATTGGTTTAGCAATACTCTGGATACGACACATGCGGCTCTGACCTCTGAACAGCAGAAGGTGGCGGCTCTTCAGGCAGAGAATGAAAACTTGAGGGCCGCACTTTCTGCGGCAGAAAGCGATCGTCAGCGTCTTCAAGAGGACAACGCGGCGTTGCTGTCTGCCGCTGATCATTTTGAACAAGAATGTAAAGACCTGAAATCTGATCTGGCGCGAAGCCAACAGGCTCTACGAGAGGAAGAAGCCGAGCATCTGAACCTTTCTCATGATCTAAAAAACGTGCATCTGGTCAACAAAGCCCTTTCGTCCGCATCTTTATTAGCAATGGTCCTGATGGAGCAGACACACGCGTTGTGGACGGTTCAAGGCAAGCCTTCCATGATGGAGCACTCTCTTGGGTCGCATTACCGGACTGACGGTCACCCTCTAATCGTGCGCGAGTATCTTTGGTTTGCAACGCTGATGCGGGAGATGGTGGCCCGGAACATTCCAGATCACCTGATCAGCGCACATTGCCCAGTTGCACAGAGGGGCGATTTCCTGACCCGTCCCGTCACGATCCAAGAGAAAAGACCCGATTGATCCTCCTGACACCGGAATAAAATGAAGGAATAACCATGGCACAGACTGATCATGCGTCCTCTCGGATGAACCTCTATGCCGGGTGGCTGACGGTTGACGGGCAGTGTTATCCCTTTGGGGCCGAAACCAAGCGGCGTTGCCTCCAGATGATTGCGCAATTTATCTGCTCCATGGCTGAAATGCATGCTGAAGATCAGCGCAAATATCCTGACACCGCATTGCTCTGCCCTTATTGGTATTCAGGCGTTTATACAAAC
The DNA here is from genome assembly GCF_000613865.1 of Acetobacter okinawensis JCM 25146. Taxonomy (GTDB): domain Bacteria; phylum Pseudomonadota; class Alphaproteobacteria; order Acetobacterales; family Acetobacteraceae; genus Acetobacter; species Acetobacter okinawensis. The sequence goes on along the minus strand of NZ_BAJU01000002.1, from coordinate 220,740 downwards.
TCAGAGATACGCAGGCTGGCTTCTGACGAAACTCTTGATCCAGACATGCTCGATGACATGATGCAGCACGCGCTTGATGATTATTTCAGCAATCCGGACATTAAAATAACAGCCCTTGTCTCACCACTCCTCGTCCCAGTCGTTGGTCAGACTGTTGGTGACACTCTGTTTATTGCAATGCTGGATAAAGACCACGACTTTGCTGGCTATGTCACCACGGAAGAGGAAGTGGCCGAACGCTGGCTGACAGAGTATGTCGCGCAAGTCTTTGGGCCCTCTGTGGGGAAACCCGGTATGAGTGTTGATGCAGCAAAAAAATATCTTAAGGGCAAAGGGCTTATACATATCTGCCCCCTCCCCCTTTCTCCTAACCTCAAGATGGTCTTTTCCCTGGCGGCCCTGACCCCACAGGCCGCCTGAAAACAGCGTCATTATTCTCTTAAATCTGAACTTTCGATTCCGCGCGTCGGCACCCGGAAAACGAGAATTTTATGGTCAAAATAACGCAGAAATCCGCCATTTTCTGAAAAATTATTTTCTCTGAACGATTTTTTTGACAGAAAAAATTTGCACGAAAAATGAGATCCAACCGCACATCTCTTAGACTCAAGGAGTCACTAAAACAGCGGAGAGAAAAATGAATAACCTTTACCCAAACTGGAATGGTTACGACTTGCGCCTGTCTGTCACAACACAGCAGACCCTTCAGGCCATGCAGGCACAGGCTGCCGAAAACGCTTTCCTGAATGATCTGCTCTTCATCACCCTTGACGACAGACCCGTCCGCAAGCTTCTGGGCAATCTGGAAGCATTGCGTCCGGATCCAGAAAACACACTGCTGGTCCAACCTCTCACAAGCCTCACAGGCGCTAGCCTAGTGTCCCTCAACCACCCCCATACCGCCCTCGACTTTAAGGATGAGCAGAACATCCTGACCGTCCATGAAACCAAAATCCTCCAATGGGCCTCAAAAACCCTTGATCAGGACGGTGAAAACATCTTCATCGCCATGATCGCCGCCCGCCTGTTCATGGGCGCACGCCCTGGTGCGCTTCATACCTATCGGGCACAGGTTGATGTCGACCGGATCCTCCCAGCCCTTCCTAATACGATGACCCTTATGGCGTTTCTGGGAGAACGACCCGAGGAGGTCCCAAACTGGGAAGAACTGCTGGATGCTTTTGCCCGCGCAACAGACATCGGAGATAACAGGATCGGGCGTTTGTCGTTCCTTTTGGCCAATGTCCTGTTTTCTGTCATGGAAAACTTGCCTGATGCTTATCATGTTGCCGAGCGCTCCAAAGGTTTCCTCGACAGAACAGGGGAGATCGAAAATCGTCTTTTCAGCATTCTGGACACAATCCCACCCTGCTATTTCCAGCCCTTCATGACTACGCCGACACATTTCACACGCCCCCCTCTGGGAAGCAGTGGCAGAATAACAACCAGCAAAGGACCAGGCCCCAAACAAGTCCGTTCTCGTTCTCCAAGGCCCCGGTGGGGATAACACCACCCCATATTACCACTCGGGTTCATGGCGCGGCCCTCGAGGCCGCGTTTCTTTTATCGCTTCCTTTTTCCACACCTCTTCTTGCCTTTGATCCTGTGCGGGCACACGACGTGACACTCCATCAAACCTTTGTTTTGCAAAAGACTTCGAAATTTGCGGTAGAAAAGAGGAATCTTGTTTTGGTTGGGCAAATACGACCTCTGACGCGATCGTCCGCGTCCTGATCTCATGCGCCACGGCCTCTTCAGCCGAACGCGCCTCGGCCCATGCCTGCCGGTTCACCACGAAGTCAGCCGCATTCTGTTTTGCTGAAGATTGCTGTCCTTCCAGAATAATCTGCCTGATGGCCATTTCTGGTGTCAGGGTCTGCGTTTGTTCGTCCTCCTGATCCAGCGCATCAGGCGCCTCCAACCGACCTGCGCCATCAATATCCACAACCACCCCGTCCCGCCGGATCTGGTTCTTTTGATAAAGATGCGCCATGCGCGCCGTATCGGTATAGAGTGTGCAGGCCTGACGATGCCGCGTCATGGCCACATAAAGCAGTTCCCGATCCAACCCCGCACGATTGAGGACAAAGGCCCGATCCACACTGGCCCCTTGGGCAGAATGAAGTGTCACCGCATAGGCATGTTGCACCTTAATCGGACGTTCTTCTTTGTGACCCTTGGAATGGTGGCCAACAGGGATCAAATCTACCCAGCGTGTCGTCACCTCAAAACCCCGGTCAAAAACAAGACAGAGAACCGGTTCTCCATCAGGGTCCCGATACACCGCCTTCACCGTTGCCAGATCATTATTGCGCGCCAGATACGCCCCGGCCTTTAGGGTTTCTCCAAAGATGAGCCGATCACCAGCGACCAGAGGCAAGGCTTCGACGACGGGTTTGCGTCCACGCGCAGTTGCCTCAACGGTAATCTCACACGCGCCAGCATGGTCCCCCTTACTGATCAGCACAGAACGTAACGCCTGATTAAGGCTTTCACTTCAGCATGAGTGCGGGCCAGAACCAACCGTGTATCTTTCGGGTTCTCGATAACATCCTGACAGACCGCATCAACCAGTGTCTGCCGCAACGCCTCGCCTTCCCCTATGATGATGCGACCATGGGCGTCATAAGCCCTTACCGCCTGTTCGACGTGCCCGGCGGCCAAAGCCTGACTGGCCTGTCTTTGCCATATCTCTTTCTGGCGCCTAATGGCTTCCAGTCTTTGTGTCCCCAGTGTCTCCGCCAATAACCGCATGGGAGATCCGGGAGCCACCGGTTTGAGTTGCCGTGTGTCCCCCGCCACAATGACCTTGGCTCCCGCTTTGGACGTCACCTCAAGAAGCTCCGCCATTTCCATGGTGCCAACCATGCCGCCCTCATCAAGGATCACCACATCATGGCGCGCTAATGTTATGGCCTGCGCATGATCAGGATCTTTCAGACGATTCAGAAAACTCCGCAGAACAGCAGCCTGTGCCGGGGGTGTTTGCGTATCCTGCGCAATGACAGAGACCGCTTGATGGGAAGGCGCTGTTACCCAGACCCGACAGCCCGCCTCCCGTGCCACGGCTGCCGCTGTTCCCAGACTGTAGGATTTCCCAGTGCCAGCGGATCCTTCAACGACACTCACCCCATCGCGGTTCAGAGCATGACGCACCAGATCGGCCTGTTCCTCTGAAAGGGTTTCTCTCTTTGCCAGAACGCCTTCCAGTCTGTCTCGTGACACAAAGACCCGTTCATCGCGACGATTGGTGGCAAGACGCACAAGCGCACGTTCCGCATTGATCACCTCTGGTGTGGCGTAATGCAGGTTTCTGGTCTGGGAGAGAGCGTTCCCCGTTACCTCAATCAGATACTCCGACCGACGGGCGGCGCAGGCTTCTTCCAAGGCCTGTGCCAACGTCAGCCTGCGTCCCTGACAGTGTTCCAAAACTGTGCCGATCAGATGCCGATCTTCAAACACGGCGTCTGTCTGGGTCAGTTCCTCAAGGGCGCAGGCAAATACCGTTTGGGGATCCTGTGATGGAACCTCTTCCAAGCCTGTCGCGGCCAAAGCACACTCCCATAGAGCCTCTGGTGTCCATCCCTCCTCCCGGACTTCCTGTTCCCACCGCGTCCGCAAAACGGCCCGTGACGGCAGCTCTGATTTGGCCCCACGCGTGTTCCGCGAAATATGTTCAGCCGCTTCCCTATGATGGGCTGTCTGTATCCCTCTATGACGCGCTTCCTGTTCAATGGCCGCCCGTCTCTTTGAGAAGCGCTCTTCCACACTGGGCGCCACACCGGCCACACGGAAATTCCGACCATCCTTGAGTGTTGTCAGACCAAGGTCCCGCTCCAGCGCCTTACTCAATGCCAGACGATAGACGGCGCCCATTTCCTGTTGGTGCAAAAGCAGTTCCCGATTATCGAGCGTGCCGGTTGAGCCATCTTTACGGCGACACACATTCATCAACACCGCATGGGTATGGATCTGAGGATCCCCCGCACGACTGGTGGTGTGCAAAAATGTGCCGGCCATTAACTCGGCGGGCGTTTCTTTCTGACCGCCATTGTGACCCCTTCGCGTGACAATCAGGCTTGTTGTAAAGGCATACTCAAGTGCCGCAAAAACGGCCTTTTCTTGCGCCGCTTCAATCTGATTGCGTTGGCTCTCTGTTCCCATGGCCCACAAAACCGATACCGATTTAGGGGCTGCAAATTGCAGATCATACCCCACACGACGTTGCCCTTTGCTCTGCACCAGAGCCTGCCCCGTCAACGGATCGTATCCCCTCGCCAATGCCCTGAAATCTGATGGACTGACCTCTGCCTTTTGCTCAACAAACGGAAGGCTTTGTCCCGGAAGTTTACAAACAGTGGTCCACCAGATGCCGGGCTTTTCACCGGTGCCATTATCCAGATAATAGGCAGCCCGATCCCGTCCTGACCAATCACCACGTTTCCGAGGAGCACGCGCAGGACGTTCCCCCTCCCCTGTCAAAACGCTTTGCGCCGTGAGATCCTCATTCACTGCGTCAATATAATATTCGACATCCGATAAGGCCGTGCAGGTAAACATGCTTTATATGTCCTGAGCAGACTGAGTGTCTGATCAGGATAGCGTCGCCTGAAAAGGATCACCTGTTCCTCTCAGGCCACATCAGGAAGACCGGCAGAAAGCTCAAAAGAATTCCACTTAGTGCTCGGAATCCTCCGCAAAACTATCTGAAATGCTAGACACCTCTTCACAATGGATTCTGCAAAACAAACGGCTTTTTCCTGCCGGAAAATCTGCGCCATTGCTTCCTAAAAGCATCGAAGATGCGTGGTGTGTTGCTAATTTCTAAAGGGAACGGGAACAATGCAAAGGACTGTATGAAACCAGACCATGTCTTCGAAGAGGTGAGGGTTGCTGTGAGGGCGGATACACTCTGCGTATCAGGATCCTGTCAGGTCATGGGAAAAGAACACACTCTTTTATTCTATGACACCCTGTTCCCTGAAACTCTGTTGCATCACAGGAGGGATACTCATGCCCCGCAAAGACAAGATTTCTTCAGTTACAATGGTCGGCACGATTGAAGATCTAATTGCCGATCTGGAAAATGAACGCAAAGAGCGTGCCGCCAGAAAACCGGCCACAGCCTTTGGTGTCATCACACAGATTTATCCAACCCTTCTCAGTATGAAGGCCGATGGCTGGTCAGATATGGAAATCTGCACCACGCTCAAAACACGGGGCATCACCCTCAGCCCTGGAACACTCTCCACATACATGAAGAAAATTGGTCGGGAAAAACGAACCATAAAGCCAAAACCACCGCGCACACCCAAAGTGGATTCCGCGACACCGTCTCCTCCATCGCCCTCCATGCGCGGCTTTACCTCCCAGCCACCGCCACTTCTGGACGCCTGAGGTCATCTGGATCTCCCAGTGTCGTCTCATCACCCCTCCCACGATCTGAGTTTTTCATAAGACGACCCTACACTCTTGATTGGGAAGGCACTGAAGCCATCCCAATCAAAAGGACATAGGTTATGAAACAGGCTGTCAAACGCCTCGTGCTGATCGTTTCTGGCAAAGGCGGCGTTGGGAAAACAACCTTTGCCCGCCTTCTGGTCGATACTTATCACACCCGAAAAATACAGGCCTCCCTCTTTGATGCTGATGGTCAGGTGGGTGGGCTGGCCCGCACCTATCAGGATCTGGGTGTTCTGTTTTACGACCTGAGGCAGGAGAGAGAACGCGATACGCTTCTCAATTCCATTGATACCGACAAGGCCGTCATTCTGCATGATCTACCGGGTGGATCACGGTTTGAAATTTCGAAGATCATTGATACCGGCGATGGTAGAAGCGTCGAAGGGTTTCTGACCGCCCTGACGGAAAACCATGTCCGTCTTACCCTTGTGCATCTTCTGGATCATGAGATCGAGAGTGCCCAATCCGTCGGCCAGTATCTGGAAACCTTCGGCACAGATCTGGTCGACCATGTCGCCGTTCTCAATCTCCGGGAAAGCCGCGACCTGCGCAATGACTTCCCATACTGGTATGGTCATGAGGTCTCAGGCAACGCCGTTACGGTAAAGCGCGAGAGCGCCTCCTCTCTGCGGGCGGTGTGGAAATCACCATGCCCGGTCTCCACGCGGCCACCCGCGCCAAGGTCAACGCCCTGAACCTTCGATATGCTCAATGTCTGAAGCACCCGGACCTGACCATTACAGAACGGAGTGCCGTCTCTCGCTTTCTGCGCGACTTTCATAAAAGTCTGACCCCGGCAGCAACCTTTCTTGGTCTGGAATGAGGAGGCAGCCATGACGATTTTTGACGATACGGCCAAGGCCCTGAAGATGTCTCCCAAAGACCGCAAATGTGTCTGGGCCACTCTGGGGGATCTGGGCCTGAGCCCGGATGATCCGGAAGTCGTGCGCCTCTTGGTCACAGAATACACTAAAACAACCTTGAACGCGCTCTCTGCCGATCTGGAACAGGCGACGACCAAAGCCCTCCGCGCTTTTGAAACCGCCCAGTCTCAGACAGAGGCAAGCGCTCAGGCCCGTCTTGCCGCCCGACAGGCTGAACTGGCCCAGACCCTGGCACAAACGATTGCCACCCGCCTCGAAGACAGTCTGGAACGACAGACATGCGTGAAAGAGCAACACCTCATGATCACACAGTGGGGCATAGGGCCGGTTTTGGTCGGGCTGGGATTCTGGTTGGCAAAACTCTGTGAAGGCGGTTCTGCCGGCACGTATGACACACTCTCCGTCAGGCTGGCGTCTTACGACCCGTGGGCGCTTTTGGCCGCAGGTCCAATGCTGTTTGTGATCCTGCGTCTTCTCATTGGCTGGACGGTTAGAAACCGCCTGATCAGAGCCCTTCTGGTGCTGCCTCCCCTTGACGACGTGCGTCACTGGAGGAAAGACCGCGATTGAGGACCTTCATCACTGACAGCCCTATTCAAATAAAGGGAATTAAAAAATGTTTCTCCAACAATCTCTATTTTATAGAGCCATGGTTCCTATAGCTCACAGATATGCACGCCCGCCTAATAACACCATGTCCCGTGCTCCGATATGCATGACATGGTCAACTATGCTTGGGTTCTCATACCGCATCAGCATACGCAGATCTTTATCTCCTGTGATCGTTGCCAGTTCAAAGCAATCACGATGTAACGGGATCACCCTAGCATATGAAAGAGCGCTTAGGTCATTTTAACAAACACTACATATTGATATTTTTACCAGAAAATGTATATATGTAGTAAGTCTAGCGGGCCGATGCGTGCGCTGGGCGGTTTATAGGGGATAGACTCGCGTCCGTTCCCGGAAGCAATTCCGGCAAGCGCGTTATAAATTGAGAGTTGTGGAGCCAAACGGTTGAAACCTCCTGCATGAAAGCCCCCTTGGGGCATGCAGGGCCAAAGGTAGAGACCTCGCCTGCGGAGTAGCAGCCGCCGTTAGGCGCTCGACAAGAGGCCACCCCGTGACCGACCCAGCAGTAACCTCTCAGGAGGGCACGCTAGGTCATGTCTGCTAATCAGAATTCTTTATCCCCACCTCGTCTTAGTGAAGCCGAGACCACTTCGTGCTTACCGCCTGCACAGCAATGCACCCCGAAGATTTGGAAGCCGGATCAGGTGCTCACGCAGAAAAAAGAGCAAGAGGCGCAGAATGACGATCTGGATCGTCCATATCCGCCGATTACTTACAAGTATGACTCCGCATCTTCCAAGAAAACAAGAAGCACTGTCACATGGTGTCGCACTCTGTGCCCCTTCGAGCCTGATCCTCTATCCCGTCACATCGTCGAAGCAACCTTCGGACAAGGTGCTATCGTGGAGACATTACCAATCGCCGGCCATACAGCGGTAAGATTATACGAAGCAGCATTCGAGGTGACGAACGGAGAAGGGACACAACGTCAGGGTGCGGCAAGCCTGGTCATCAGTGTTGACACAGAGTACCAGCAGTGGGGGCATGAGAATATAGCACTCTCTTATCAGGTAACAGCCGCACATAAATCAGGACGACTGATCCAATTCATCGTATTCCCGATGCTAGGGCAACGTATTTCTTTCGGTTCATTACCAGATTTTTCCATGCGTCTATTCGGGAAACATTCCCGTTGCCGCGAGACAGTTCTGACAATCGCCCATTTTAACGCTGCCGAATGGACGATGTTTGCGGATCGTGACGAGCTTGCGCCATTTTTGGATGGCGTTCGGAAATCGGTGGTGACGTTGCTGGCCCCCTTCATAGCCAGAACTTACGACCCAGCGACCCGTAACCCGCGCGTTTTTACCTGCAGCTTTGTAGATACGATCCTGATCTCGCCAGCAGGCAACGGGTCGCTTGCCGAATGGGGCCATTTGCTGAATCACGAAAAATTCGTTTTACCATCAGGAAAAATAGAAAAAATGAAGAATTTTCTAAAAGACAACAGACTGGGCTTCATCGATTACGCGATAAGGGATACAGAGGTTTGCCTGTTGGCACTTGGCCACTTTATCAAATGGTGTAGCAAACAGAGTTATTCCCATCGCGGATTTAAAGCAGGCATTACACTGGGAGGCACGAGCGTCAATCTGTATACAGCGTTTGAAGGAGGACCGGAGTTACTGGATAAAATGACCGGCATGGAGAAAAGGCAAATCAGGACGGACTGGGGGTACACCAAATGGGTAAAAGAGCCATGTGATGCACGTGTGATCCACGATCCCCTCGCGGCAAGATGCTACCACGGGGGCTTGAACGTCGCATACGTGCACGGTGAGAGGAAGGCACCGCCGGGATACGCAGTCTATGATATAGACTTGAGTGGCGCCTACGCTAGTGCGATGGCCTGCCTCCTCTGTCCCACCTTCCAGATCACACGCGCCATGCGGGTCGATGAAATTGTAGAAGCTGTCGAGGCCGGGCACCACGTTGTCGCACGTGTAAAGTTCCAGTTCCCTAGCGATTGCAAGCATCCATGCTTGCCAATCTCCACCAAAAACGGACTGATTTATGTATTGAAGGGAGTCTCCTTCTGCACAGGACACGAAATCATAACAGCCATCGGCTTGGGGGGCGCAGATTGAGATTATCAACGCCGACATCTGGCATGTGAAGAATAAGCCTATGTTCGCGAGATACATCGGGAGCATAGTAAGAGAACGGTCGAAATACGAGAAAAAGACGCTGGAAAACTTACTTTACAAGGAAATGATCAATTCACTCTATGGTAAAATCGCACAAGGGATAAAGCACAGAAAAATCAGCAATTTTTCAATACCTGAGGACGGTCCACGCATGCTGGAAGCGTCCGCGATTACCCTCCCGATCATCGCCGCGGAAATCACAGGGCTCATCCGTGCAGCCTTGTTCGAACTTAACGCCCTCTGGCGTGCCGACGGCGTTAAAATTACATCCACGACAACCGACGGCAGCCTCGTCGTGGCACCTGTAGGCTATAATTTTAACACCGTAGCTACACGCTCACCAGCGGCGGCCCGATTGCAGACAGGGCGAGACACCGCAGGGATCACCGGAGACCTCCTTGAAATAAAGGCAATAGGATCATCATTAACTGTTTATCGGACAAGGGCGAACGTCGTGTACGATCAGGATGGAAAATGCGTGTCGAAAGCTGGCGCATCGATGAAATTCCAAAGCAAAAATCTGGACGATATCGCAGCGGAAATGCGCAGCATCGCGGCACACGACAAAATAGAAACCCGGGAATCAACACAACTGACATCGGCCTTCGCGGCCAGAACGCGTAAAGCTCGCGATCTCGTATCGATATCGATCCATAAAAAGGAACATCTCGACTATGACTATAAACGCCAACTCGGCAGAGATGGTGAGACGACACCATTTACGACTATCGAAAAACACGACAAGAACCGTGAAATCGTTGATAAACTACATAAACAGCAGGTGCGCGCGACACCCGAAGCAATAGCGCTCAAGGCCTCCGGCACACGCATGCGACGCGACCATCAAAACGATGTCGAAACGACAACCATCTACCGCGCGATCCGGCGACTGGCTGCAAAAGGTATTGGCGGGTGGCAATGGGACAAGACCCATCCAGCATTTGACGTTGACCGTTTCGTGAAAGCGCAAGACGCAAAGAGGCCCCCAATCCGACTACCAGTCGAGGCAGCCGATACAGTATTCAGGATCGCGGCGGCACAGGCCGAAAACTATATTGACGCCACCCTAATGCTTGAGGCTGCCATTCCGTGCGCCAAGACGCATCTCCAAAACCCCGAAGCAGTATTCGCGTCTGTGAAATCCAAGGACCTTCAACACGCCAACGATGCACCTATTAAGATTAAAAACACGAAATCTAACGAACAGTCGTGAGCATGTTGACGCAAGTTGCGAGGTAACGGGGTAAAAAGTGACGAAAATTAGAGATTTTCGTCACTCCAAAAATAAGATGTTAGAAAATCTTCTTGATATAATCAGGAACAAATAAAATGTTGACAAACCGGCACAGGGGGACCCCCAATGTCTGGCACGCAGCGTTGCAGCCACGGATGACACTCCCTTCGCCTATAGCCTCCTGGTGTCGCCCCGTCAAAATAAACTGGTTTCCAAGCCTCTGTGGCCAGTCTCCCATGTTTTTCGTGTATTGGATCGGAGAAGCACATTGGACGCCTGTAGCCTGCTTAAAACGGCCTATATGCAATATAATATTTAGGGTTAATTCCCGGCAACATATACAACAATTAGGTGCACTGACCTGATTACTGAAATGCAAGAGAGAATGGCCTCCCCAAAGCGTGGTTCACAAAACCATAGATGCCATTCCTGCTCTGACTACCAGCCGATACGATTACACTTCACTTGTATAAACGAATGTAATACATATGTTCATACAAAAAAAAGAGGGTTCTTTCATGTCGGCTGTTACATTTCGGGTAGATGAAACACTGAAGGCGGCTGCCGTTGAGAAACTATCGGCGCAAGGTATCTCTCTTTCTGATGCATTGCGGGATACTCTGGCCTACATCGCAGAAACCGGCCGGTCCCCCGTTAAACGTCAGCTTGTCACGGATGAGGATGCCCACCTCCTCGAAATTGTTCGTGAACGCCTCAAAAACCCTGCCCCAAAACACCTGATGACTTTTGCAGAGCTGAAGAACCGTCATCGCGAATGAAAGAGTATTCGCTTGAATTCGATGAGAGGGCATTGAGAGAATAGGATACGCTCGACGGGAGTGTCCGCAAGAAATTTGAAAAGAAGCTGGAAAAATTAATCTGGAATCCTCACTTCCGAGGAAATGAACTTCATCGTGACTTAGCAGGATTTTATAAAATCAAGCTTCTTAAAGACGGGTACCGACTTGTCTATCAGGTCATAGACGAACGTATCGTCATTTATGTGATTGCCGTTGGCCGAAGAGCCGATAATGAAATTTATGAATTAGCAACAAAACGGACAGACTGAAATTTTTGCTTCCATTACACGTCTGTTTTCGCCGTCATGGCGGACCTCGTTACAAATTTTGGGAAAACCAAAAAGCAGACATGAGAACATGTCTCATCTGATTGGTCGGCTCAGTAAATCCCAACTGTCTTCAAAATTGCTGATGTCGGAGCAGATAGGTCCATGCCTTGTGTAGGACGGGTTAACCGCCGACGCGTTGTGCCTAGTTGTTTCAAGGGGAGAGAGAAGCAGTCAAAAATCCCAAGACGAGATTTTGAGCAACAAATTTGAGTTTACACCAAAAAAAGGCATTATCAATCTTCTATAGCAGCCTGTGAGCTATACCTCGCCGGGTTGCAAATTGTTTGTTAAAGTTGATTTCAATATCCCTCTGCTGTCTGGATTATCCGGTTTGATGCAACACGACTTCTTCCTCCGCCCCGTCATCAACTCCCCTTATGGATATCCGGCGCGTCACTGGGCACTGGACGAACATGGGCAGCCAACCGGAACCCTTGTAGAATCGCGGCGAGCGGCGGAGTTCATCACTCCGGTCCCCAAACCCAAGAAAACCAAGGCGACAGCGGCTCAGCCCAGTCTGACCTATACCGACACTGAGGGGCTTTCCACCGAAGAGCAGGAATACAATCATAGTCGCCTTATTAATGAGGTCCGTTCTGCCGTAGATGCATGGCGGCAGCTTCCTAACCCGGACCAGTGGGGCGTGACGCCTGAAACCGCACGGCTGCTTCGTCATTGGCGGCACCATAATTTCAGCGGAATCAAACCCTTTTTCTGCCAGATCGAGGCAGTCGAAACAGCAATCTGGTTGACTGAGGTCGCGCCCAAGTTGGGCAATCGGGGCGTGCGTTTCATCACGCACCTCAAACAGGCCAACGAGGGCGCCAATCCCGGACTGTCCCGCCTTGCGCTCAAGCTTGCCACCGGTGCCGGCAAGACGACCGTCATGGCTCTACTGATCGCGTGGCAAACCGTGAACGCCGTCCGTCATCCAGGGAGCAAACTATTTTCATCAGGCTTCCTGATCGTAGCCCCCGGCATCACAATCAAGGACCGGCTGCGTGTCCTGCTCCCCAACGATCCGGACAGTTATTATCGGTCACGCGAAATCGTTCCGCTCGACATGCTGCCGGACGTGATGAAGGCCCGGATCGTCATTACCAACTATCACGCCTTCAAACTGCGTGAGCGGCTGGATATTGCGAAAGGTACACGGACGGTTCTGGAAGGCTGGCGCGAAGAGACCGTCCAGACGCTGGAAACGGAAGGCCAGATGCTCCAGCGCGTCATGCCCGAACTGATGGGTCTCAAACGTGTCGTCGTGCTCAATGATGAAGCACATCACTGCTATCGCGAGAAGCCGACAACGGATGAGGAAGGGGCACTCAAAGGCGACGACAAGGCTGAAGCCGATGAGAACAACAAGGCTGCCCGGCTCTGGCTCTCCGGCCTTGAGATCGTGCAGCGTAAGCTTGGCATCACAACGATCTTCGATCTCTCCGCAACACCATTCTTTCTGCGCGGCTCAGGGTATGCAGAAGGCACACTCTTCCCGTGGACGATGAGTGATTTTTCCCTCATGGACGCCATCGAATGCGGGATCGTAAAACTGCCCCGCGTCCCGATTTCCGACAACGTGCCCGGTAGCCGGATGCCGTTGCTGCGCAATCTGTGGGATAATATCGGCAAGGATATGCCCAAGAAAGGGCGCGGCAGCAGCGCTGTGGCTGACCCAGAAAAACTGCCGCATCTACTCTATGACGCGCTGGACGCGCTTTATGGACACTACCGCCAGGTCTTTGAACTTTGGGAGCAGCAAGGCATTGACGTGCCGCCGGTCTTCATCGTCGTCTGTAACAACACGACGACTTCCGAACTTGTCTATAAATACATATCCGGATGGAGCGAGGTTAACGAAGACGGCACCGAAACCGTCGTAAACAAAGGGCATTTCCCGCTCTTTGCCAATTACGACGAAAACCATCAGCGTCATTCCCGCCCGCGCACCATCCTGATCGACAGCGCCCAGCTTGAATCCGGGGAAGCTCTCGATCCCGGCTTCCGCGCCGCTGCATCCAATGAGATCGAACGATTCCGCCGCGACATTGCCGAACGTGAGGGTAACCCGCAGGCCACAGCCAAGATTGATGACGCGACCTTGTTGCGCGAAGTCATGAACACCGTTGGCAAGTCCGGCAAACTGGGCGCGCAGATCCGCTGCGTCGTCTCCGTCTCCATGCTTACCGAAGGGTGGGATGCGAATACCGTCACGCATATTCTTGGCGTCCGTGCTTTCGGTACACAGCTCCTGTGCGAACAGGTCGTGGGTCGCGCCCTGCGCCGCCAGTCCTATGAATTGAACGCAGAGGGCTTGTTAAACCCCGAATACGCCGACATCCTCGGCATCCCGTTTGACTTTACAGCAAAGCCCGTCGTTTCCGTCCCGGCTACCCCAAAACCGACCACGCATGTTCATGCTGTGCGTCCTGACCGAGATGCTCTGGAAATCATTTTTCCTCGTGTGGCGGCCTATCGTACAGAATTGCCCAGCCAGACAGCTAAAGCGGAATTCACCCCGGATTCTACATTGGAACTGACGCCGGATCTTGTTGGTCCGACAAACACCGAGAATGCGGGTATTATTGGCGAGAGTAACAATCTTACGCTTGCTGACATGAAAGATGCCCGTTCTTCCACCATTATCTTCAAGCTTGCGACCTATCTCATTACTCGAACCTATCGAGATGCGGGGGAAGACCCCCCTTTGCACCTCTTCGGCCCCATTCGTCGGATCGTTCGGGAATGGATAGACAGTCATCTCGTCTGCAAAGGCGGAACCTATCCTGCGCTCCTGCTTCGCCCTGATATTGCGGAGCGGGCAGCGGAGAAAATCAAGAATGCCATCACGCGCGCCAATATTGGAGAAAAGCCCGTCATCGTCGTGCCCGATCCTTTCGCGCCGATCGGCTCATCGGCCGATGTAAGTTTCGTTACAACAAAGACGACATGGAAAACCGATCCAAAGAAAAGTCATATCAACGTGGTCGTTTGCGACAGCGACTGGGAGGCGGAGTTCTGCCGTATAGTGGAGAAGAACTCTCACGTTTTGGCCTATGTAAAAAATCAGGGACTTGGCTTCGAAGTGCCTTACAATGATGGCCATGTTTCCCGCCATTACCGGCCCGACTTTATCGTCCGCATTAATGATGGAGAAGCAGATCCACTCAATCTGGTGGTCGAAATTAAGGGGTATCGAAAGGAAGACGCGAAAGCCAAGGCCGAGACAATGCGCACATTGTGGATTCCCGGTGTGAATCATCTAGGAACCTGTGGACGCTGGGCTTTTGTGGAATTCAAAGACGTTTTCGAGATCGAAGACAAATTCAACGAATTGGTGGATCGCTTGCGTGCCGCCTCGACAACAAAGACAACAGAAGTGGCTTAAGAGAGCGAGACGATGACGGACACACGGAACAACGAATTCTTAGAAGCCCTTCGTGCTGAAGGTGGATCAGCCGCTAACGGCACTCTTCGCGAAAGACTGGGCTGGGACGAGAATGAGTATAGAGGCGTCAAAGACGCACTGCTTGCTGACGGAATAATTGTGAGCGGACGTGGACGAGGTGGTTCGGTGCGTCTTGCCGGAGCTTCTGTCATCGAAACACCGAAAGCCGCGTCCAAAAATATGGTTACGACGGCTCAAGAAAAGGCAAAACCCGCGACAAAAGGGGCAAAAATCAAAACGCATGCTATAAGCAGCTATCGTCACGATGAAGCCACACGGCGGAATATCCCAACTGCCGAGTTTGAATCCATCATGGAGGCCGAGGACCGTAAGCCGAAGACGCTGCTCTATCCGCGCAATCCGGATCTTGACCCCCAACTTCTCTGGCGCGGGAAAGATGAACAGGATCGAGCAGCCCTCAGTGTGTCCGCGCCTCCCCTGTATATTCAGGAGAAAGTCCATCCGCAGGCGTTGATCGAAGACCTCAAACGCCAAAGCCGCGCACGGGTTGAGGATGATGCCCCTGATCTGTTCGGGGATTTTAACGGCCTGCCAGACAGTCAGGCGAAAACCGAATTCTACCGCCATGACCAACATTGGTCGAACCGTATGATCCTTGGCGATAGCCTACAGGTGATGGCCAGTCTCGCTGAACGCGAAGGTCTGCGCGGTAAGGTGCAGTGCATCTATTTCGATCCGCCTTACGGGATTAAGTTCAACTCGAACTTCCAGTGGAGCACTACCTCGCGTGACGTGAAGGACGGTAAGCTTGATCAGGTAACGCGCGAGCCCGAACAGGTGAAGGCATTTCGCGATACATGGCGAGATGGAATTCACTCTTATCTTACCTATTTGCGTGATCGCCTTACGGTTGCACGGGATTTGTTGACAGAGAGTGGAAGTGTTTTTGTTCAGATTGGGGATGAAAATATTCATCGTGTTCGAGTTGTCATGGATGAAGTATTTGGAGATGAAAATTTTATTAGCTTAATATCTCTTGGGAAAAACTCTGGATTTGGAGCGAATCTTCTCCCGACATCAAATGATTATATAATTTGGTATTCTATAAATAAGAATAAAATTAAGTACAGACAGATTTTTCTTGAGAAAACACCAAAGCAAGGCGCAACTGGTCTAACTAAAATTCTTTCTCCTAATGGATCTCTGCGGCCCGCTCGTAATGAAGAGCGGAATAATCCAGAGATTATTCAAGATGGTGAATTGGCAGGAGTAGGCGATTTAACTAAACCGGGGCCAGGATCAAGATATGATGTATTATTCCAAGGAAAAAAATATCGCTCGGAACCTAGGTGGTGGGGGACTACCGAAATTGGGATGAATCTACTTATAAAATCTGGACGAGTAGTGGGATCTGGAAAAGGACTAGGACAATTACGCCGTTTGCAAGATAACCCTGTATTTCCAATTTCAAATGTGTGGACTGATACTGTGGGACAAAACCAATTTGGTGGGGAAAAATTATATGTAGTTCAAACGGCATTATTACCAGTTGAGCGGTGCCTCCTTATGACAACCGACCCTGGTGACCTCGTACTTGATCCTACGTGCGGTTCTGGCACCACAGCTTACGTTGCTGAGCAATGGGGACGGCGCTGGATTACCATTGATACATCCCGTGTGGCGCTTGCGCTGGCTCGTTCGCGATTAATGGGTGCACGCTACCCTTATTATCTTCTTGCAGACAGTTCAGAAGGTCAGCGCAAGGAAGCGGAAATAACACGTTCTGTTCCAAAATCCCATCCCACACACGGTGATATCAGACATGGATTTGTTTACGAACGTGTACCGCATATCACACTGAAATCCATTGCTAACAATGCCGAGATCGACGTGATCTGGGACGATTTCCAGACTCAGTTGGAACCTCTGCGGGCAGAACTTAACAAAATACTTGGCCAGAGTTGGGAGGAATGGGAAATCCCGCGCGAAGCGGGTCAGGACTGGCCCGAAGCCGCGCGGAAAGCGCACGAAGCATGGTGGAAAAAGCGCATTGCCCGCCAGAAGGAAATTGACGCATCCATTGCTGCCAAGGCTGATACAGAATACCTTTTCGACAAGCCCTACGAAGACCGCTCGAAGGTCCGGGTGAGTGGACCGTTTACGGTTGAGTCCCTCTCGCCACACCGGATGTTGGCGGTCGGCACCGACGATCAGTTCTTCGATCCCGGCAAACCGACGGCGCCCTCGCGCGATCCATCCGTGCGTGATTTCGTCACCATGATCCTGACGACCCTGCGTGAAGCCGGTGTGCAGCAGGGTGACAAGCGCGAGCGTATCACTTTCACGTCGCTCGATGTCTGGCCGGGCAAGATGCTGTGTGCTGAAGGCCGCTTCATGGAGGGCGAGACCGAGCGACGGGCGGGTGTTCTGATTGGTCCGGAATTCGGCACGGTAACAAAGCCTGACCTGACCGCAGCAGCCCGTGAGGCCGGAGATGCGGGATTTGATATGCTGATCTCCTGCGCGTTTGCTTACGAAGCCAATGCATCTGAGTTCAACAGTCTTGGACGGCTGAAAGTCTTGCGAGCGCGGATGAACCCGGACCTGCATATGCAGACGGATTTGAAATCAAGCGGCAATCTGTTCGTCGTGTTTGGTGAGCCTGATATTGGCATTGAACGAACGGAAGATGGAGAAGTGCGTGTCCGCATCCACGGCGTGGACGTGTTCAAGCCTTCGACGGGGGAGGTTGTGTCGGGTGGGCCAGAGGATATTGCCCTGTGGATGATTGATACGGATTATAACGAGGAAAGCTTCTTTGTTCGTCATGCGTATTTCCTCGGTGCAAACGATCCTTACAAGGCACTGAAAACGACGCTGAAAGCGGAAATCGACGAAGAAGCTTGGACAAGCCTGAACAGTGAGGTCTCGCGTCCGTTCCCGAAACCCGAGACCGGACGGATTGCCGTGAAGGTCATCAACCAGTTTGGCGATGAGGTGATGAAGGTGTTTGATATCTCATGACCGAGTTCCGTATTGCCGACACATTCACCGCGAGCCTTGCACGGCTCTCGGGACAGGAGCAGAAAGCCGCAAAAATTACGGCGCTGGATCTCCAACTTGATCCGATCGGCAAGGGACTGAGCTTCCACCGCATCGACCGCGCGAAGGACCCGCATTTCTGGTCCGTCCGCGTAAACAGGGATATCCGCCTGATCGTTCATCGCATGGCAGGTAGCTTAATGCTCGTCTGGGTGGATCATCACGACGACGCCTATCGTTGGGCGGAGAGACGGCGGATTGAGGTTCATCCAGCGACCGGCGCAATGCAGATGGTGGAAATCCGTGAACGGATTGAAGAACTGCCCATCCCTGTTCTGCGAGACAAGCGACTGTTCGCGGGACATGCGGAAGAGGAACTGCTTTCCTTTGGGGTGCCTACGGATTGGCTGGCGGATGTTTTGGCTGTCACTGATGAAGATGCCTTGCTTGATCTGCTCCCGCATTTGCCAGGTGAAGCTGCAGAAGCATTGATGGCGCTCGCAGTGGGCGAGCAACCATCTCCAATACGAGTGGAAAAAGAAGTCCAAGGCTTTGCTCATCCAGATGCGCAGCGTCGCTTCCGCGTGTTGCATGGAGTGGAGGAACTGCGCCGCGCATTGGATTATCCATGGGACAAATGGGCCATTTTCCTTCACCCTGCACAGCAGGCACTGGTCGAGCGGTCTTTCTCTGGGCCTGCGCGGGTAGTGGGTTCTGCCGGAACGGGAAAGACGATTGTCGCCTTGCATCGGGCTGTGCATCTGGCAAGAGTTCATCCGAACGAACGCGTCCTGCTCACAACTTTTTCCGGTCCGTTGGCACGTGCGTTGGCGACACGGGTGTCATTGTTAGTTTCGGATGACAGTGCGCTTGCCTCCCGGATTGACGTAAGTTGTCTGATGCAAACGGGGCTGAGGCTTTACACGACCTGACGGGGGAAAAGCCGCTCATAGCATCCTCAGCCGATATTCAGGAGCGGCTGACGCAGATCGCGAATGATGCAGCGGACAGCCGCTTTTCGCTTCCCTTTCTGTTCGGGGAATGGAGTGACGTCGTAGATGCGCGTCAGATCCGCGACTGGGAAACCTATCGCACAGCGTCACGCTTGGGACGCAAGGCCCGCTTGGGTGAAAAGCAGCGTGCATCTCTCTGGACGTGTTTTGAAGCGTTACGGAAGTCACTTGGCCAAGACAGCTTGATGACCATGGCCGATGTGTTTCTGGTTCTGAACGACGCATTGCAGGCAGGACGACTGGCACCTCCTTATGGTTTTGTCATCGTGGACGAGGCGCAGGACCTGGATATTGCCGAAGCGCGTTTTCTTTCCGCTCTTGCTGGCGAAAGGGAAAACGGTTTGTTCTTTGCGGGTGATCTTGGCCAGCGGATTTTCCAGCAGCCTTTTTCATGGAAGGCAATGGGGATTGATGTTCGCGGCCGCTCGTCCACTTTAAAGATTAATTATCGTACCTCGCACCAAATTAGGACGCACGCAGACCAGCTACTCTCGCGATCAGTTTCGGATGCTGACGGTATTGCGGACGAACGGGCCGAGACGGTCTCTCTGTTCGATGGGCCAACGCCGATTGTTACCTTGTTTGATGATGCTAAGACAGAAGAGGCTGTGGCGGGACGCTGGATTGCCGAGCGCATGAAGGAAGGCTGTCTGCCGGAGGAGATCGCTGTTCTTGTTCGCTCCCGATCCGAGATCAACCGGGCGAAGGCTGCCGTTCGTGCAGCCAGAATAACGGCTACAATATTGGACGACACGCTCGTCCTCACGCCCGGTGCCGTTTCCATATTGCCGATGCACCTGGCAAAAGGGCTAGAATTCCGGGTTGTCGTGGTTATGGCGTGTGATGACGAGGTTATCCCGCTTCAATCGCGGATCGAGCAGATTGCAGATGAAGGTGAACTCGAAGAAGTTTACGCCACTGAGCGTCACCTTCTTTATGTGGCCTGCACGCGGGCGCGAGATGCGCTTTGGGTGTCGGGGGTAAAACCGGGATCAGAATTCCTAGATGATTTGGAGAGTCTTAAGTAATCAATTTTTCGTTTGAAGCGAAGGAGACTAATCAACGATGTCTGCTTGTTTGTAGTAGAATCTAAAAGCAGACCTTTCGCTCCCCCCCAATCAGCCTATCGACCCTCAAGAGAGACTTATAACAATATCCCTCCATATAGGCCTCACCCTGAACCGGCATTTGCCTTTCCCATAATGTTTAGCGTAGACATTTCACTATTCGAAACAAAGGGGAATTTCCCTGGGTAAAAGCCTATGGGCGACTACAATGTGCGGGTTCGAGTCCCGCAGTTCGCACCACTAACCTTTTGAAATATAACAGTAAAATGAGAATTTGACAGGTCTGCGGGATTTTCCCGTTTGTCTTCCCAGACTGGGAAACGCAGATGCTCCGACTCATAGGGTCACATTACCACTTCCGTCGCGCGGTTCCTCAGGCCGTGCAAGCCTGCCTCGGCAGAACCGAAATCTCCCTTTCTTTAGCTCATTGCCCGAGAACGGGCGGCTGCTCTCTATGCAGCCACGGGCACACTGTTTGAAAGGGCAAGGATGATGGACGAGAAGCCTGACACCGATCTGATGAAAGACCTGCTGGCCGTTCAGGCCCAGATGATCCGGGATCAGGAAGAGACGCTCGCCCTAGCTGAAGAGTGCCATGCCCTTGACCGCAAAATTCGCGATGCCACCCATAACATGGCCCTGCTCGAAAAAATTCAGAGCGAAAACGCCTTCCTCGATGAAAGTTCAAAAAAGATACACGAGATCGGTCAGCGCTTTGACAGTCTGCGTCAGCAACTCACCACCGGTGTTGCCCTGAGCAAACAGGAAAAGAAAATGCTCAAGGCGGAAGCCGACCGCCTGTCCGGCATGATCGTTGACATCCAGAGCCGCCAGCCTACCCACATAGTTCAACCGGTGCCACAAACAACGGCCCCACCTGCATCGGAAGAGCGCAAACCCGCCCCGAAAATTTCATCGCCTCTTCAATGACCTCGAACAGTGTATCGCCAAAGAGCTCAGGATCCTCGCCAAACGAGCTCGCGCCCAGATTAGAGAGACGCGGAAACAGGTCAAGCACATCATATTTAGTCAAGTTTAACAGTTTGGACATAGTAGATCATTCCATTGTGTTCTTTTTTGATAATTGTAACTTGAATGCGCCGCGCAGTCTTGCGCTACCGATTGGCCCTCTCGATGACGACACTTCCTCCCCTTGAGGTGCGTCCTTCAAGGAGGATTTCCGCCGCCCCGAAGCCGATCGTGGCCAGTCCTTCGGCCCAGCTGATTGTTTGCTGGCTTGGCAGGTAACGTCTGACAATGCTGACAAGCTGTTGTTCGCTCATAACAAAGGTCCGAGCGAGATTCAGTCGCCATTTGTCTCAGGGCGACGTGCCCTTGATTGGTCCGGGGCGCAGCACACCGTAGGGTGCTCCAAGGCTGCCCCACTCACACAACACAAGCTGCCTCCGGTCATGTGTGGGTTAACGGTCACAGTCTTTTACAGACATTAAATATTCGGGGAACTTCCAGCACTTCTATCTCTTTTCATGCTGAAGACGCGTTCAATTTCTTAAGAAATACTTTCAATTTATTTAAAGCTCATGAACGCGATAGCCATTTTCAGCACGGATTTCGGTTTTTCGTGCCCAGAACGGAGTGCATAATGCTAGCTTCCCCTGCCGCACTGGTGATTTCTGCCGCTACTTCCCCCCCCGCTGCCAACACCGCACCAGCAAAAGCCACGTCCACAACGCTGGACAGTGCCGCGATAGAAAAAAAATTTGCTGATCTGAAAAGCTCCCCCACAGGGCTGACCTCAGCCGCCGCACAAGCCCGCCTTGCGCACGACGGCCCGAATGCCATCCAGGCCCATGAAGAAAGCCGGTGGAAAAAACTGCTAGGATATTTCTGGGGGCCAATCCCTTGGATGATTGAACTGGCTGCGCTCATTTCCTTCCTGCGGCAGGACTGGCCAGACTTTATCGTTATTTCCGGGCTGTTGCTCTACAATGCAGCCGTAGGCTTCTGGCAGGATAACAAGGCTGCCAACGCTTTGGCAGCGCTGAAGAAAGGGCTGGCCCTCAAAGCCTCTGCCTGCCGCGATGGCCACTGGGTGCCGGTGGATGCCGCAACCCTTGTTGCGGGCGATGTCGTCACCGTTGCAGCAGGGGAGATTGTTCCTGCGGACCTGCTGCTGGTTTCGGGCAAATATCTTTCGGTGGATCAGGCTGCTTTGACAGGAGAATCCTTGCCTGTTTCCAAACGTATTGGGGATGGTGCCTACTCTGGCTCCATCGCACGCCAAGGCTCCATGACCGGGCTTGTTGTCGCTACTGGCAACAATACTTTCTTCGGTCGTACAGCCAAGCTGGTTGCATCTGCTGGCAGTAAGTCCCATGCCGAGCAGGCCGTGCTGCGTATTGGTGACTTCCTGATCATTCTTGCGGCTGCCCTGGCCGTGGTGCTGATTGGCGCGCAGCTCTGGCGTGATCTGGCGTCCGGCGCTGGCTGGCATTGGAGCGAGGCCGGAGCCATTGCCCAGTTCGTGCTTGTTCTTCTGGTGGCCTCTGTCCCGGTTGCCATGCCTGCTGTCATGTCCGTCACCATGGCGCTGGGGGCGTTGGCGCTATCACGCCAGAAAGCCATTGTCTCGCGCCTGTCTGCCATTGAGGAACTGGCGGGGGTCGATATCCTGTGCTCCGACAAAACAGGCACGCTCACCCAGAACAAGCTGACCCTTCAGGCTCCCATTCCCTTTGGCACCACCACGGCAGATGATCTGGTAACGGGTGCAGCTCTGGCAACCCAGAAGCAAAGCACGGATGCCATTGATATTGCCGTGCTGAAAGCCCTGCAAAACACCACGGTGCTGGACAGCTACAAGCCGCTCGACTTTGTGCCATTTGACCCTGTGAACAAAAAAACCGTTGGTATTGTGCAAGCTGCCAACGGGCAGGAACTGCGCTTTGCCAAGGGCGCTCCGCAGGTTATTGCAGCACTCTGCGGCATGGGGGAATATGCCTCTGGCCCCCAGCATACTGACGAAGCCACTGCATTTTTTGGCAAGGTGGATGAACTGGCCGGCCATGGCACCCGTGCCCTTGGTGTCGCCAAGTCAGCCGATAGCGGCAAGACATGGACATTGCTGGGCCTGCTGGCCCTGCTAGACCCACCTCGCCCAGACGCCAAGCAGACCATTGCTGAAGCCACCAAACTGGGACTGTCGGTCAAGATGGTGACCGGGGACGATGTGGCCATTGGCTCGGAAATTGCCCATCAGCTCGGCTTGGGTGAACACCTGCGTAAAGCGAGCGATATCTTTACCAAAAACACCGACCCCAACCACATTCCGCTTGATACTGCCCGCGCGGTGGAAGCCTCCGACGGGTTTGGCCGTGTGTTCCCTGAGCATAAGTTTGAAATTGTCAAAGCCCTTCAGGAACTCGGCCATATCGTCGCCATGACGGGCGATGGTGTGAATGACGCCCCCGCCCTTAAACAGGCTGATTGCGGCGTTGCTGTCAGCGGTGCGACCGATGCAGCGCGCTCGGCGGCAGCATTGGTGCTGACCGCCCCGGGCCTGTCCACCATTGTTAACGCCATTACCGAAGCCCGCGCCATTTTCGAGCG
The DNA here is from genome assembly GCF_000613865.1 of Acetobacter okinawensis JCM 25146. Classification (GTDB taxonomy): domain Bacteria; phylum Pseudomonadota; class Alphaproteobacteria; order Acetobacterales; family Acetobacteraceae; genus Acetobacter; species Acetobacter okinawensis. Next base: position 197,152 of record NZ_BAJU01000002.1, on the reverse strand, counting down.
GATTACCTCCTACGTGTATTATCGTATCGCCATGACGATCGACATCATGTTCGTGGTGGTTCTGTCCTACCTTGTGTTTGGCTTCCAACCCCTGACTGCCATCATGATTGTGGTGCTGGCCCTACTGGATGACATCCCGATCATGACCATTGCGTACGACAACGTACGCACCGCAGCCACACCGGTACGCTGGAACATGCACCGGATTATCTCCTTCTCCTCCATCATGGGGCTTGCTGCCCTGGCGCAGAGCTTCGGGCTCATCCTGCTGGGTATTTACTGGATGCATAGCCCAGACCTTATGCAAATTATTCCCCTCAACCCGCACCACCTGCAAACCATGCTGTTCCTACAGCTTGCCGCCGGGGGCCACCTACTGCTGTTTGTGGTACGCACCCGCACAACCCTGTTCCGCCCCCCTTCCCCAGCCTGCCACTGCTACTGGCGGTAATTGGCACGCAGATTGTGGCTGTGCTGCTGTGTGCCTACGGCATCCTGGTCCCTGCCCTGTCCTGGCCGCTGATTGGCATGGTCTGGGCCTATGTGCTGGTATGGATGGTGGTCATGGACGGTGTGAAACTGCTCTACAACGCCGCCATGACCCGCCGTGAGAAAAACAGTACCGCCCTGACACGCCCCATCGCCCAGAGCTGACAGCCTGATACTTCTGATTGCCGACAAAGGAAAAACTCATGGACCTTCGCCATTCTCTGGTTGTCAAACCCGGCAGCCGTATCAAACTGAAGCACCTTGATGCGGCCTCGACCGGCACATGCAAGTCCTCCACTGAAGCAGAGCAGGAAACCGCCAAGAACAGAATTCACCTCGGCGAACTCCAGCAGAAACTCTACGGTGAGAAAAAACATGCCCTGCTAATTGTTCTGCAAGGGATAGATGCTGCAGGCAAGGATGGCATCTGCTGGCATGTCATGCAGGCCATGAACCCACAGCACGTATGTTCATGGCTTTAAACAGCCCACGGAAGAAGAAAAGCTGCATGACTTCCTGTGGCGTATCCACCCCCACACGCCGGGGCTTGGCAGATCGGTGTTTTCAACCGCTCGCACTACGAGGATGTGCTGGTCGTGCGTGTGCACGACCTTGTACCGAAGAAGGTATGGTCAAAACGTTATGACCTGATCAACGATTATGAGAAAATGTTGACAGTCCATAACGTGACCATCCTGAAATTCTTCCTCTACATTTCCCCCGAGGAGCAGCTTGAACGCTTCCGCCAGCGGTTGGATGACCCGGCCCGACAGTGGAAAATCAGTGAGTCCGACTACAAGGAACGCGCACTGTGGGACCAGTATCTTGAAGCTTTTGAGGACATGCTGAAAAAATGCTCCACCAAGGATGCCCCCTGGTATGTCATTCCTTCCAACCACAAATGGTTCCGCAATCTGGCTGTTTCAAACATCATCAGAAAAACGCTGGAAGATATGAACATGCATCTGCCAGCACCGATGGTTGACCTTGAAAAAATCCGTCAACAATATCATAGCGCCAAGACAGACCCTGTATAAAGGGCACGGTCGAGGGCGGGCTGTCACGCCCGCCTTTTTTAACCACAACACCGTTTGGCGAGACCCATGGATACAACACTTTTCTTTTTCCTGATGGTTTACATCACCATGGGCCTTGGCAAGCTGCCCGGCTTCAAGGTCGATCGCACAGGGGCAGCCATTGTTGGTGCTCTGGCCATGATGGCCGCAGGCAGCATAAGCGCCAAAGCCGCCTGGATGGCTATAGATTACCGCACCATTGGCATGCTGTTCGGGCTTATGGTCGTATCCGGTGCCTTTGCTGAGTCCGGTTTTTATGCATGGACAGCCCAGCGCGTGGCAACACTGTCGGTCGGGCCTGTGGCCCTGCTGGGGGTGCTGGTTGTTGTCGGGGCGTTTTTATCATCCATTCTGACCAACGATGTCGTGGTTGTGGCCATGACCCCGCTGCTGATTTCCATTACTCTGGCGCGGGGCCTTAACCCTGTCCCCTTTCTCTTGGCCTTCTGTTTTGCCGCCAACACGGGCTCTGCCGGAACATTGATTGGCAGCCCGCAGAACATGATTGCCGCACAGGAACTGGGCATTTCCTTTACGGGCTTTCTGTCCGTCGCCGGGTTGCCTGCCCTGTTGTCACTGGTCATCGTGTGGGGCGTTATTGCATGGATGTACCGTGGCCACTGGACACTCCCTGTCGCCCCCGCCACAACCATGCCTGCTCCGTCAGCCCCTCCCCCTACGCAATTTGACGTAGTGGAAACCTGCAAGGCAACTTTTGTCACCATTGCCGTTGTCATCGCCTTTGTGCTGGATGCATGGCCGCGCGAACTGGTTGCCCTGACAGCAGCCAGTTTTTTGCTGATCAATCGTAAAATTGCCTCCAGCGATGTGCTCAAGCAGGTGGACGGCAACCTGCTGCTGCTGATTGCCGGTCTGTTTGTGGTCAACGCCGCCATGACCAGCACGGACCTGCCGCAACACCTGCTGCATGACATGCGAGCATGGGGCATCAATCTGAACGATCCGCTGTCCCTTCTGTTTGCCAGTTCGATACTCAGCAACATCATCGGCAATAGCCCGACTGTTATGCTGCTGGTGCCTTTTCTGGATACTGGCAGTCATGCCGATATTCTGGGTGCCGCGCTGGCGTTGGGTACCGGCTTTTTCAGCAATCTGATTGTCTTTGGTAGTCTGGCTGGGATTATCGCTGTCGAACAGGCCGCGAGTCATGGTGTTAAAATCTCGTTTGGTGCCTTTGCCCGTGTGGGGGCCCAGTCTCAATCTTGTGTATCGTAATGGCGGCTGTCTGGATCATGTTGATCCAGCACCATGTCTGAGATTTCAGTTTAATCTGGAGGGCTCGACAAGCCCTCTGGTTTTGAGACCCGCTCTGTGATTCCATACCTGCTGATTGGGTTGAAAGGGTAGAGGATGAAGCAGCCCGGTTTGTTTGACGTTGAAGAGCGGTTGTCCGGGTTGAGATATCTGGGTGATCAACTTGAAGCGTTTTCCCGGACTGTGGATTTTGAAATCTTCCGCTCTGATCTGGAACAGGCTCTGGCTTATTCAGATGGTATCAAAGGTGGTTGGGCGTCATGAACATGGGCGCAGGCTACGGCTGCTTTCGGCTATCGCTGGCCGATAACCAACATTCCGCAAGCCCCCCCAATCATGACCCTCCAAACATATCGGCCGGGCGTAACGACAGCATTTGCGCGAGATATTGCGAAAGCCGCGGTTCAAGCTCATCGGAGGAAAAAATCCCGGCGATGTAACCGTCTGGACGCACGAGTACCCACTGACCAGAGTCGATCCCGTACGCCTCGGCGATACGGCCATTATCGTCGACGAGTTCCTGCCCCGCGCCGACGGTGACGATACGGACGCCAGCGATGGCCGATGGGCGGTCACGCGGCTGGTAGCCGAGCAATATCCAGTCAGACTCTTTAAAAACCGTGAACAGCCGTGTCTGCTGCCCGGCCTGTCCACGACAAGGTGCATCAGGAGCGCGATCGCCAGCCTGCACTTTTCCACCCACCGAACCGGGTACGTTCAACGATGAACTGCGATAGCCGAGATCGAGTTGCCGCGCCTCGCGATCACGCCGCATGGTGCCCTGCTTTGCTTCACCGAGCAGTCGCGTCGAGAGACGCAGCATGTTCAACGCGATCGGTTGGCGCTCCGCCTCGTAGCTGTCGAGCAGCGCTTCTGGTGCGCCCGCAAGAACCGAGGCCAGCTTCCAGCCGAGATTATAGGCGTCCTGAACGCTAGTATTAAGACCCTGACCACCGGTTGGCGGGTGCACATGCGCAGCATCCCCCGCAATAAAGACCCGCCCAACCCTGTAGCGATCGGCCAAACGGGCACTCATTACATAGACCGAGGACCAAGACACAGAGCGGACGATAATATCCCTTCTGCCAGTCCGGGCCCCGATAAGCGCGGTCAGCCCGACCGGAGACAGATCGATCTCTCCCTCCATGGCTACGGGTGCCTGAAGCTGGAACAGGTCCGTTCCCGCCAACGGACATATCATCACCTGTGTCGCGGGCGTGTCGAGCTGGAAACGGTGCCAGACGGATCGATCCAACCCTTCCAGCCGTACGTCGGCAACGATCGCACGCACGCCTAATGCTTCCCCTGGAAAATCGATCGCCAATGCATGACGCACAAAACTGCGGCCACCATCGGTTCCAACCAGGAAGCGGGCACGGATAACTTGCTCGCCAGTCTCCTGTTCCACCCTCGCCGTAACGCCATGATCGTCCTGTTCAAATCCGGTCAGTCTTGTCCCAAAGTGTGGATGATGGCCCAGTTCGGCAAGCCGCTCCCGCATGACGGCCTCGGTTGCGAACTGCGGCAGCATCAGCGGTGCAGCATAGGGCTCGGCTGCGGCCGGGAAGACGTCCGCCTCTGCCAGAAGCGACATCGTATGGGTTCCATCAGGGCGATACTGACGCAGTGGTGGATAGGGCCCGCCTGCCGCGGCCATACGATCGACGATGCCGAGATCCTCAAAAATCTCCATCGTCCGGGGCTGGATGCCCTTGCCGCGCGATCCGTTGAACGGCTGCGCGTTCTGCTCGATCAGTTGGAACGAAACCCCGCGTCGGGCGAGGTCGATGGCAAATGTCAGGCCTGCGGCCCCTGCACCCGAGATCAGGACGTCTGTATCGAAAGACACTGGCAACTCCGCGAATCAATGTGTATTATTCACGTATCTGACCTTGACACCAAAGGCAATAATAAACGTGAATAATGCACACGACCCTGAAATCCTGCGTGGACTGCATACTGCAATCATTGATCTTGTCGATGAAATTAACCGCCCCCGCCGTGATGATCGCCTGATCGAAGAAGCCGGGATTCCACTGGATCGAGCCCTTTTCCCGCTTCTGGCACGGGTATGGCGTTACGGTCCTATCGGCGTTGTCGAACTCGCGGACCGTACGGGGCGTGATCATACGACGATCAGCCGACAAATGAGCAAGCTGGAAGACCTGGATCTTATTGAGCGCAAGCCGTCCATAACGGATAGGCGTGTTCGCGAAGCGACAGTGACTGGAAGGGGACAAGAAATGATCGACCTGCTGAACGCGGCCCGTGAGAGGCTGGCAAACCGCATTCTCGTCGATTGGACCGATGAAGACCTCGATCAGTTGAGAACGCTTTTGCGGCGCTTTGCTGACGATTTGATGCGATGATAAATCCAGTGCAAAGCTTCATCTTCTATCTTAAAGAATGAGTCCTGAACCTAGGGCGCAGGAAGTGCAGCTTCTTGTCCAGTATGATCCGCAGCCACCGTTTTATGCTGGAAACCCTGCCGAGGCGCCACCAGCAATTCGTGACATGGTTTATAAGACGCTTCCGGGCTCTCAGGATTGGCTGATGTGTCCAATCCTTTAATCGGTCGCGCTGATACACCCCAAAGGCAGAAATGCTGCCCTCGGTGCATATCGGTATTTAACTGCGGATGTTTGAAATTCTTCTGTTCGTTCAGGTCGCGGGAGATGGAAGATTGTCCTGACGACCGGATCGCCGGATCTCTTGTGGCGGGTGACCATGCAGCTTGACGAACGCACGGCACATACGTTCCGGGTTAGAAAAACCAGCAGATATTGCAATCTGTTCGGTCGGCTCTGCCCCGCTGTGCAAGCAAGCACATGCCGCTTCTACGCGCAAACGTTCAACTGCTTTGGCAGGGGTTTCACCAGTTTGACTACGAAAAGCACGCCCGAACTGACGCACATGTAAATCTGGCAGCTTCCGCCAGCCGTTCAATCGGGAGGGGCTCGCTCAGATGAGAGCGTGCGGCTGCATGCACCATGCGTATACGATCCGATTGCGGCTCCATGTGGGACATGGCCGCAAATTGTGACTGCCCCCCAGAAGGTCGATAAGGCACGACAAGTTCACGCGCGACGTTGCGTGCAATCTCGATACCATGATCGGTTTCTATAAACGCAAGTGCTAAATTGATATTAACGGATACCCCGCCCTTACATGTCGGGGTCAATTTCCCTTCCCGCCTGCACCTCGGGGTCACTTTCAAAAGCATGCAGAACGGCTGACCAGAATGCCCGCAAGCTTGGAAAATTACCCCAGTTGGGTGGTTCTTCAACATCCGCCGTTGGGTCTATGCCAAGCACAACCCAACTGACGCGCTCAATATCCTCGTCACTATAGGTCAGGAAATTCCTTAATTCGTTGACTGTCTGCTGTTTGAACGGCAGATCCCGCGTTTGTGGTGCATCCTGAACAACTTCACGTAACGTATCACCGAAGATATCGGCGTCTTCACCGAATGGGCCGCCACCAAGACTTTTTATACGCGGGAACATGTCAAGAATATCATCATTGGTACAGTTTAACAGTTTGGACATAGTAGATCATTCCATTGTGTTTTTTTGACAATTGTAACTTGAATACGTCGCGCAGCCTTGTGCTTTCGACTGGCCCTCTCGATTACGACAGTTCCCCTGCCAGAGGTATATCCTTCAAGTAAGGTTTTATCACCATTTCTGGCGTTCCTGAGCCAGCCACCAATCCTGAATCCGTTATCCCTGAGCACTTTGTGAATAGCGCAATAGCGACTTCCAACGAAACCATCCAGGCATAACAATTTGCAGATATTTTTTTCTCTTTCATGATTTTCATAGAAAAAATCTACACACTACCGATCAAAGCATTTTCCTTAAGCTTTCATTCATAATGATCATACATCTCATAGCCAAACACGTTGTTATTTCGGTTTCGAAATGTTATGTGTGGCAAAACTCCTCGCGCTCTTCCGACTTAGGATCGCCACTTCATGAGATTAATAGCTATGTTGCTGATTATGGGAACAAGCGCCTGCTCCGGACCATCAACCCACAGCAGTTCGAGCCGTGTGCAGTCAAATAGCAAGACAACACCTTTTGCCATGGTGCCCCACCGCGGAGCAGCATTTAGAACTTTAAGCCTTGAATCGCATTCAACTGAATCTACACCTTAAAGCTGACTGAGCTTATTTTCTGCGTTATTTTTTATTTCAGCGTAAGATGCTCCCGCATTTTCGAACAGGGGTGTAATCTATAATCTGACCTGAAAGATGACGGGTTTTATGGACAAGATTCCACACAAGAGGCAGTGGCGGCCTTCAACTCACATATTGTTCTAGAAGCGGTTTGAGAAGACTGTGATGCTGGCGAATTATCGCCACACCACGGTGTGCTTAAGGCAATGATTGCCCCGTGAAAGTGCCCGGCAATTGAGAGGATAGGAGGAAGTCAGTTTCTCCACGAAGATGCTCCCTGAGTGTGCACTCAACCCTCCTCACGCGGAGAGAATACACGCCACCGCCACTTATCCGGTTGGTCGTCTAATATCGACCTGTGCCGCAGAATGAGGCCAATCTGGAGTTGGCACGCCTGCTCGACGAAGCATCTGTTATAGTGAGTGGCACATACCTCCAGCCCTTCAGTTTGCCGAATATGATCTTGACGCAGTTCCCGGCGTTTATAGCGCGTTTGTCATGTTGGACGGGACGAGCGGGGAAGTTTTGTCCGGGAATAGGTGGCCTGGCCTAAAGAGCCTCACAGAAGCAGTCGGCATCAGACCCCTGATCCGTCCACAATCATTGGACTTTTGGCAGACTGTCGAAAAAGGCAGTTGCCCCTGTGCAGCCCTGACCTACGACCATGTAGAAACTTGGAGGCCTCCTATTATCGTCAGTCACAACATAGAGTTGCATATATGCGACCTTAAAACACGCCACACGACATCAAGCCTTTGGATAAAAACGAGGGTCCAGGTCGCCTGATCTGGCGCACCGATGTGTGCCTGAGCCTAAAGCTCATAGCGCCCTCTAGCGTATGGCTATACCTATCTCGCATATTTTTTAGAGGTCCACCTCGAATCTGTCAGCGCTTATCTGAGGGCGGGCTATTTGTTGCTTATTAGCAACAAGTTGGATGTAATAAAATGAGTCTGAGACTTTTTTCGGATGAAATTTAAGGATTGGTTTTTATTTTTATCCTTATAATTTCAACATAATTCAAAAATAATCAGGAAAATTTCGTCTGGATCTCAGGTGTTTGTTTCGGAAAAAGAATGAGATAGGGTCATCTTCAAACTGCATCAGAATCAAACCTAAAGGGGCACCGTATGTTGCCAGTATGCGTCAATCGTTTTCTGTTCTTGTTGGCGTCCTCTTCTGCGCTACTCTCGGTTCAATGGGCAGTGCATGCCAATGCTGCGGAAACCGATGTGGGGAGTGTGTCTACTCATCATACGTCAACCACCGCCAAACATTCTGGTAAAGCTCAGGCAGTTGGTGCGCACTCTACCAAACCGCGCAAGGTGTCATCCAAGGCATTGCAGGGTAAGGGGGAGGAAGTTCTGGTCTCCCACACGCGTCGTGCGATTTCGCATAACAGTGAAAACGTTATCGGGCGAAAAGAACTGGATCAGCAGGTACCCGGTCAGAACATCCTCAAGGCTGTTGGTCAGTTGCCGGGTGTGAGCTATAGCTCCACCGATCCGCTGGGGATTGATACGTGGGGTGCGAGTGTTTACGTTCGTGGGTTCTTCCAGAACCAGCTTGGCGTTACGCTCGACGGCGTGCCGCTCAATGACCAGACTTATACGACCACCAATGGTTTGAACATTGCGAATGCCTGGATCTCTGATGATATTTCCAGAGTCAGCGTGTCGCAGGGCGGTGGGTCGTTGGATGTAGCCTCCAATACCAACCTTGGTGGTGCCATGCAGTTCTATACGTCAGACCCCAAGGAGAAGGCCGGCGCGACGGTTTCTCAGGGGTTTGGCAGCTATGCCATGAAGCGTACATATGTACGTGTGGATAGCGGTAAACTGAACAGCAGTGGCACCCGCTTCTATGTTGCGTATTCTCGTGACTTTGAAAAGAAGTACGATGGTCCGTCCCCCAGCTTCATGCAGCAGGTCAATGCTAAGCTGGTGCAGCCAATAGGCGATAAAAGCAAGATCAGCGCATTCTTTAACTGGAACAATGCTGAAGTTTACGGATACTTGGATAAATCTCTGGGATCATTGGCTAAATATGGCTGGCGGCAGGAGCTGATGTACCCGAACTATGGGCAGGCCTTCAATTATGCTGCCGGGAATTACCCGTCTGGCTGGAATGATCTGGTCAGTGGTAATTATACACAGCTGTATGATGCAGGTCAGTCCACCCAGGATTATATCGGAGGAATCAACTTCGATATGGCCCTGAACGATAACCTGCGTTGGCAGTCTGTTCTTTACGCACACCGCGATATTTCCAACGCAACCTACAGTGCACCTGGTGTCTGTTCTCCTGGGACCAGCGCAGCTGGGACCTGTGCAGCTGATGGTTCGGACAACGGCAACTATGTTGACGGGCAGGTTCCCCTTTCCGAGCAGGTATGGATGAACCGTGAAATGCGCGAAGGCTTCACGTCTGCGCTGGATTACAAGATTGCCCGTCACAATATTAATGTTGGCATTTGGTACGAACACAACGATGCGACTGCCAGCACAGGCTACTTTAACGAGCCACAGCTTGGCCAGGGCTCTCCGCTGAGCACGACTGGTCCTTACGATGTGTATGGTGCAGAGTTTGCCAAAGGCTGGGCCTATCGTTGGCATACGAATACATTCCAGTTCCATGCCATGGATCGGTGGCGTATTCTGGATAACCTGACGGCAACATATGGTTTCAAATCCACGGTGCAGCAGACAGGTGGTGGCAATATAGCTTGGGATTCCACGGGTAATTATTCCGGCCTGAACGCGCAGGGACCAAAAGGTTCCATTACATCCGCTGCTGGATTCCTGCCCTCAGTCAACCTCGACTGGCGCTTTCTGCCTGGGCATGAGCTGTATTTTGACTTTGCTGAAAATATGCGGCCCTTCAACGCATCGTCTTATGCAAGTGCAACGTCTCCTGGCCCGTGGATGTTGCAGGATCAGGCTGCTTTCCGTGCCGCCAAGAAGAGCCTCACTCCCGAACGTGACTTTACGTATGTTCTTGGGTATCGCTACTCCTCGCAGTTTATCACGGCTGGTGTGGATGGTTACCACTCCGATAACCATAACCGTCTGATTTCTGGTGCAACTGGTATTGGTGGGGCAGATCAGGGGGCCACGCTGCTCAATACCCGCCGTGCATCCCAGTGGGGTGTGGATGGTGTGGTTACGCTTGTGCCAATTCATGGCCTCGCGATTACCAACTCGGTCAGCTACAACCACTTCACTTATGGGCACAATCTTCCGATCTGTAACGCAACGGACGATGATGGTAACTGCACGGGCTATGGTAACCTGAAGGGCAAGAAAATGGCTGGCTATCCGTCGGTCATGTATAAAGCCAACATCAGCTACACATGGCATGGGGCCTCCACCTGGATGGATGTAAACTACTACTCCAAGCGCCAGTATTCGCTCCTGAACGACACACATGTTCCCGCTTACTGGCTTGCCAACCTTGGTGCCAGCTATGACTTTGGGGATGTTGGTCCGCTGCGTGGCGTCAAGGCGTCCTTCATGGTCTATAACCTCTTCAACGCAAAATACATTGCCATGATGGGTGAAAATGGTTTCCCGGCCACGGGTGATATGCAGTCCATCGAACGCGGTGCCGTACGTGAATTCTTTGGCACCATCAAGGCATCTTACTAATAGCAAGAGCGCTGGCCAGTTTATGCTGGCCAGCACGAGGCGTGGTAGAAAAGGGATGAAAAATATGCGCCGCTTTGGCCATAGATGCCAGAACAAGGCATTTGCCTTCTTTGCTTTTTTACTCTGCTCAGGAGGGTCTGCTCTGGCAGCGCCCCCTGCACCACCACAGGCTGCTGAAACAAGTGATGTTGCTACACTTCCCCATTTTTCTGATCATTGGGCGTTGATCGCAACAAATAACGTTGCTTTTACATTATACGATGGTGACAAAGGAACAATCCTTGGCACCGTTCCGGCAAAAATGATTGATAACCTTGCCATTTCTTCCGACAGAACAAAAATTTATACCGCTGTCAGCATGTGGTCACGGGAAGATCATGGTACGCGGGAGGATTTTTTACAGGAATATGATACACCACACCTTGCTCTAGAACATGAGATTGACTTGCCGCCCCGGGCTCTTGCTGTTTTCAAGCAGCAGAATTTGGAATTAAGTGCAGACGGCCAGTGGGCATATATTTTTAATATGAGCCCAGCAACTGGAGTTTCCATTGTCAATCTGCATGACCGGAAAGTTGTCCGAACGGTGGATACGCCAGGTTGTGCACTTATTTTCCCGTGGGCACATAATGGTTTTTCTTCCCTGTGTGGCAACGGGTCATTGACCAACGTAGCTTTTGACGGAAAAAAAGCTCAGGTTACTCAAACAAAATCATTTTTTGATGCTGATACAGACCCTGTTTTTGAGCAAAGTCAGGTAAACAGGCGCACTGGACAGGCTTTGTTCGTGACATATACAGGCATGGTTTATCCGGCGACTCTGTCCGCACAACCAGTGCTCGGTCAACCGTGGTCTTTGCAGGAGGCGGCATCCCAACCCAAGGCCGGTACCGGTGTGCAGGAATTGGCATGGCGACCAGGGGGTAAACAGCCGTTTTTCTGGCACACAGCCGATAACCGCCTGTATGCGCTCATGCATACGGGGCCATACTGGACCCATAAACAGGATGGGACGGAAGTCTGGGTTTATGATGTCGTGCAGCATCGGTTGCTGCAGCGGATTGTTTTACCAGGCCCGACAGCCAGCATTGCTGTTAGTCCGGACACCAAGCATCCATTGCTATTTGCTGTGCAGCCATCGGGTAAACTGTTTATTCTTTCTGCCGAGAGTGGAGAGGTGACAAAAACAATTGAGGCAAGGGTAGCTGGTTTTCTTGTAGTTCCCACGCCGTAATTCTGCGAAGAAAAATATATTTTCAAAATATGCCTTCTGGCAAAGATGAAAGGCAGCTTCGGTCATGCGTGTTCCTCTTTTTGACCGTGTAACAGAAACTTTTACACGCCATCTGGCCTCGCATTCCCCGCGCCGTCAGTTTCTGGGTTGGTTCTCGACCTTTGTTGCAGGTTCTGGGGCCTTTCCACTTTTGCCAGTGCAGCGCGCGCAAGCGGAAAGCCGGGCTAGTGTGCCTGTCCCACCCAACACAGCTTCCGACTTTGACCGTCTGGCACAATCAGTTGATCCAACAAAATGCAATTATTGGCGGCACTGTGCTATTGACGGGGTCTTGTGTGGCTGCTGCGGTGGTGGTGTGCATACATGTCCGCCGGGCACTCAGCCGTCCCCCGTTTCGTGGATCGGCACCTGTCGCAATCCATCAGATGGACGGCAATATGTTATTGCCTACAGGGATTGTTGTGGTCGAACAACGTGTGCGTCCACACCTGATTGTCATTGCAATACGGCTGATCGGGAGATGCCGATATATCGACCTCAGACTAGCAATGATATTATTTGGTGTTTTGGTACAACATCGACCACTTATCATTGTTCCACAGCTGCTATTGTTGGCCAGGCCTGAATATGTTCAAGAAGACACTCCATAATCGCCCGAAGTGGAGGTCTTTGCAGGTTCTTTCTTACGCACTATTCATGCTGCCATTTGCAATTATGGTGTTCCCTGAGCAGTCTGTGCATGCCGAGAGTGGAAGGAATGAAGGGGCGTTTCCCCCGCCGCGTTTACATTATCTGCTGAATTGCGCTGGTTGCCATGGTTTGGAAGGACATTCGAGTAAAACACTGGTGCCTGATCTTCTAGATCAAGCAGGATTTTTTTTATGTTCTCCAGAAGGCCGGGATTACATCATACGTTTACCTAATGTAGCATTTGTCAAACTACCGTCCCAGCAGTTGGCTGACCTTATGAACTATGTCGTTTTTACGCTGGGCAAAGGGAGCGTACCCACTGGGGCCAAGCCTTATACGGCTGCTGAAGTGGACAATTTACGCAAACGTTCATTCCATGATTACAGCTTACAGGCTTATAGAAAGGCAGTTGTAGAATCAGTGCTACACGCCTGCCCTGCAGCGGTTGGTAAGCTTCAGGTTTACGGTACAGCACTGGATCAGAAGGAAGTGGCCAATATGGGGGGCAATTCTCCTTCACATTGAAGGGGCACATATAGACGAGAAATTGAATGTTTTTAAAAAAAATAATTCTAAATCTTTTTATTTCTACAGGTTTTTTGGCCGGTGATATCTCTTTCTGTGTCGCACCCTCTGGTGCGCGTGAATTGGATATGCCTTCCCATTTTCATGCTGTTAACAACGGCTTTGATTACACACGACGAGATATCATGATCCCCATGCGAGATGGGGTAAAACTACATACAGTTATTTTACTACCTAACAATGTGCATAATGCTCCTATTTTACTGACACGCACGCCCTATGATGCCGACCAGATGGCACATAATCAGCATAGTAGCCATATGGATGTGGCTCTGCACGGTTATGACAACATGTCTGATATGATTAAAGAAGGTGGTTATATTCGAGTTCTGCAAGATGTGCGGGGAAAGTATGACTCTGGAGGTGACTATGTCATGCAAAAGCCGCTTGCAGCACCCAAATCTGGCGGAACAGATGAATCAACAGATGCTTACGACACAATAGACTGGCTGGTTAAAAACCTGCCTCAATCCAATGGCCGTGTGGGTCTTCTAGGCATTTCCTACGATGGTTTTCTAGTGCTTATGGGGCTTGTGCATCCACACCCTGCCCTGAAAGCTGCCGTGCCGATGAATGCGATGGTGGATGGTTGGCGTGGGGATGACTGGTTCCACAATGGTGCATTCCGTGAGCAGATGCTGCCTTACCTGTATGAGCAAGGAGCGACACGAGATAATTCGGAAATATGGTGGTCCTCACATTACGACGATTACGATACCTATATGAACGCAGTATCCGCAGGGGCCTTGGGTAATGCGCGGGGGATGCAGCAGATTGGTTTTTATAGAGCTGTTCTGGCTCATCCTGCTTATGATAGCTTCTGGCAGGCTCAGGCGGTGGATAAAATTATGGCCCGCCAGCCCGTGCATATTCCAACAATGCTAGTGCACAGCTTGTGGGACCAGGAAGACATTTACGGTACCATGGCAACATATTACGCCATGAAACCACATGACAGCCAAGGAGACATGCTGCATCTAGTCATAGGACCATGGTTCCATGGGGGAGAAATCAGGAAGGGGGCGCAGCTAGGCACCATAGAATTCGGGAGTGATACCGGAGTTTATTTTCGGCAGCAGATTCTGGCTCCTTTTCTGGCTTCGGCTCTTTGGGGGCGATCCGCTCAGACACCACCTGTTGTGGCTTTTGTAACGGGAGAAAACCGTTGGGAGAGTTTGCCTGCATGGCCTCTGGTTAACCTAGATACTCCCGCCAAAACCGCAGATATGATTCCCGCAGCTTTCAGGCCCGACCACAAACTTGTCTTCACAAATCAGGCCGGTCCGCTCAATGCCTCAGTTGCCTATGTGTCTGATCCTACCAGACCGGTCCCGTATCGGCACAGACCCATTCTGGCCATGGATGGTGCGGGGTCAACGTGGCACAACTGGCTGGTGGATGACCAGCGGGAGGCATCAGGTAGAACAGACGTAGTGGCGTTTGTCTCAGAAGTGTTGCAAGCACCTCTGACAGTGCGTGGACAGCCTTATGCGCATCTCAAAGCTGCAATATCGGGCACAGATGTTGATTTTGTGGTAAAGGTGGTAGACGTTTACCCAGATGAGGTTGCCGACCAGCCTGAACTGGGAGGGTATCAGCTTATGATCAGTGCAGATATTTTCCGTGGGCGATACAGGAATGGCCTGAACAAACCAGAAGCGGTGCCTGCCAATACACCACAGATGTACGGTTTTTACCTTCCTGTGGCCAATCATACTTTTCTGCCAGGCCATCGCATTATGGTTCAGGTCCAGTCAAGCTGGTTTCCACTTTACGATCGGAACCCACAGACCTTTGTGGATAATATTTTTCTGGCTCAACCAGAAGCCTATAAAGCAATGACCGTGCAGCTTTATGAGGATGAGAGTCGGGTGGACCTGCCTGTGGTGAACCGTATGGGCGCACACCCATAAAGATTTGAATATATCACACCTTTCTGGTGCTTTAATTTTTAAGGTCTGGACGGGTATGTAGCTCTAGATGTTCATAAAATTTCTGTTCTGATAGCCTGTTGTTGCGTTTTGTCTTTCCCGATGGGTCATAAGGCACATTATTGCCCTTGCCAGCCTGAGAGTGTCTGCATAGTATGAGAAAACCGTTTCGATCCCGAAAGAAACAGGCAGCATGTTTTTTCATAATTCTTGTAGAAGTTTTGCGCTTTCCCTTCTAGGGGGCGTTGCAATAGTCACGTTGGGTGGAAATGCGCTGGCAGCAGAACCTGTTCTGCAGACCGAGCAGAGCGATGTTGTTACGCTCAAGCCCTATACGCCTCATACCATTCTGGTCATGGATTCTGCTGGCACTCACGCCAAGGATGGCCGCGTTTATGTGGTCGATGCTGACCGGGGTGCCTTGTTGGGTATGGTTCAGGCTGCGTACAATCCCAATGTAGCCATGGTCCCGGATGCCAGTCGTTTTTATGTGGGAGAAACCACATGGGCGCATGGCAACCGTGGTGCGCGGTACGATCTGCTTGCAGAGTATGATGCCCGCACACTCAAGCTGACATCAGACGAAGAGTTACCTGCTCGTGCACTGATCACTCCCAAGCGTAATAGTTTGACTTTGAATGTAGGAGCCTCCTACGCGTATGTTTACCAGATGAGCCCCAATAATGGGGTGGAAGTGGTGGATACACATGCGCACAAGGTGATCCAGTCTGTGGATCTTCCGGGTTGTGCCCTGACTTATCCTTGGGGCACCAATGGTTTTTCATCCCTCTGTGCGGATGGAACGCTGGCCAATGTGTCCCTGGGTGAGGACGGAAAGGCCAGCATGACGCATTCTGCGGTATTTTTCGCACCTGACAAAGATGCTGTTTTTGAAAACAGTCCATCTGTTACCAAAACGGGCGAAGCCTATTTTCTATCCTACACCGGGAACATCTACCCAGCCCACCTGGGAGCAAATAGCACAGTGGAAGCGCCTTGGTCGCTGCAGGTCGGCGCTGGCATGAAACCCGCGTCCGATGCCTCCGCCCCATTCGAGACCACATGGCGGCCGGGTGGCATTCAGTTGATTGCGCTACATCAATCGGATCATGAATTGTATGTGCTCATGCATCGCGGCACATTCTGGACACATAAGGAAGATGGTACCGAAGTCTGGGTTTATGACGCGCAGACACATAAGAGCTGCGCCGTATTCCACTCAAAAAGACCAGTAACATGGTGGGGGTAACACAGGACGATCATCCACTTATGTTTACAACAGATACAGATGGTGACCTCTTCGTCTATGATGCGCAGACGGGACATCTGTTGAGAACGATTAAAAAGCTTGGTACCTCAGTAACCTTTACGGTTGCACCCGGAGAAGAATGAGCATGGTTATGGCCATGCCGTTTATGGAGACCCGTGTGGTATCGTCACTTTTTCTGGGTCTGGCTCCGGTCTGTGCAGGTGGGATGGGAAGCCTGTTTGTATTGGCAGGTTTTGCCAAGCTGAAGAATCACGACACGTTTCTGACTTTATTGGCAGGGTATCGTCTACTGCCAGCCTTTATGCTTGAACCTATGGCATGGGGGCTGGGCATTGTAGAACTGCTGGCGGGTTTAGCCATGATGTCTGGTCGTTATGTCCTGTGGGGTGGGGTAGCCATTACCGCAATGCTGGTAATATTTGCTCTGGCCATGAGTGTTAACCTCATGCGGGGACGCACCAGTCTTTCATGCGGCTGCACGCCGGGAATTACGTCCGAATTTCTTTCATGGAAGGGAGTAGGACGCACACTTGCTTATATTCCGTTGGCAATCGTACCTCTTTATGGGCAACCCATGGCTATGCCATTTATTTGGTGTGCTGGTGTGGTGGCCGGTTTGTGCATCTACCTGCTGTGGTTTGCGGCATACACTTTACCTAAAGCCCAGCCTGCCTTGGGAGGGCGATAGCGAATGGTGTTAGCGCTTTTTCTCTGGCTTATTGCGCTGAGCATACTGGCTATTGGGCTGGTCGTCGTTTTGCTAGCACTGGCCCGGCAAATCGGTGTGCTGCACGAACGGCTAGCCCCACTTGGAGAGCAGCAGAATAGCCATACTGGCTTGGAAGTTGGGCAGTTGGTACCGCGCCTGGTTTTGCACACGCTGGAGGGTCAGCCCTTAACGGTAGGCGATGCCCTGCCTGCAGGGCGCTTTCAGTTACTGGTCTTTGTTGCACCAGAATGCCCGGTTTGCAAAAGAGTAGTGCCTTTGGCCAAACAGGCAGCGACTGAGCGGGGTATGGATCTGCTGTTGATTGGTGATGGCCCTTTGCCTGAATTGAAAGCAATGGTTGCAGAACGACCGGAAATGCAAGGCTTGCCTCTGTTGACTGGGGTTGAGCTTGGTCTGGTGCTCCAGATCAACAGGCTGCCTGCCATGGTTGTACTGGATGACCGCGGAACTATCCGCGCCAAGGATATTGTAAATACACGCCGTCAGATTGAGGGGTTGCTTGATGCCGCTACGGCCGATACCACTCAGGAACTGGCCCATACAGGAGTGACTTCCCATGTTGCCGTCTGATAATAAAAATCTGAATATGGACAAAACTTTTTTTTGATCAGGCGACAGAAGCTATGCTGCGGCGTTTTGCCGGCCGCTCTTCTCGTCGTGGCATTCTTGCCAGGCTGGGTGGGTTGGCAGCAGCCGTGCCGCTTTTTCCTCTTTTGCCGGTAAGTAGAGCCAGTGCGGCCAATACGACTGCCAAGGTTAAAGCGCCTACGCCATTTGCCGCAAAGGCACAAACCAAGGATGAGACAGCCTGCGATTACTGGCGTTACTGCGCCATTGATGGCAATTTGTGCTCCACGTGTGGGGGAGGTATCCATAGTTGTCCGCCAGGTACGGCCCCTTCTCCAACGTCGTGGATCGGGAGCTGTTATAATCCTCAGGATGGCAATTCCTATATGATTGCCTACCGTGACTGCTGTGGTCAGGACTCCTGTAACGAGGTTACATGTTTAAATACAGATGCAGAGCAGCCTGCTTACCGGCCAATGGCTAATAATGACATTATCTGGTGTTTCGGCACAGGAACGTCAGAGATGTATAACTGCTCGACAGCTGCGGTTATTGGCAAGGCAGCATAATTTTTCAGTACGTCGTTCCTGAAGCCTCATCTCGGGTTATACGAACCCCGTGTTTGCGCTTCAGGATCTTTTACTGATGGAAAACAGGAATAAAGAGAGGTTTCTCTATATCCTGAAATTTGTTTTGAAAGAGCAGAATGCGTTGCATGTTCTTCGTCCCGTTTTTTAAAAAAAGTAAAAGAGAGATTTTTTCTTTGCGACCCAATGCTGGATTGGCTGCACTGGTCTGTATGGCGGCTATCAGCTTTGCGGGAACAAAGGTAGTGCGGGCTGAAGATGCCGTTAAAGGGGCAACAACCTAAACCGCACACAATCCAACTATCTGTCTCATTGTGGCGGATGCCACGGGATCGAAGGCATTTCTGGGCCAACATTTGTGCCTCCTTTGCGTGATGTCGTGGGTAGCTTTGGCTGCACCGACGAAGGGCGAGAATATCTGGTGCGGGTTCCCGGTGTATCCATGTCTTTGATCCGGGATGATCAGGAACTGGCCGATGTCATGAATTTTGTCTTGTTTACCCTTGGTGGCCACAGCACAAAAACGGGGTTTAAACCTTACACAGCGGCAGAAATCCACGAATGGCGACAACATCCGATGTCGATGCCAGATTTTATGAAACATCGTGCAGAAGTATTACAACGATCACTGGCAGCCTGCCAGAAGTCCACCATAACCACGCCGCAATAAACGAGAGGCAGTAGCGGATGTCTTCCTTGATGACGGACATGATTTATGCCAGCTTTTTTTTAAGTGCTGTGCTTCTGCTCGCCTGTATTGTTGCGTTTATGCTTATGCGGCGTGTACGTAGCCTTTTTCAGGAAATCGCCCCTGTGGGAGCGTTGACAAGTGTACAGGGCCCTCAACCGGGCACGCTGGCTCCTACTGGAGATTTTGTAACCTTATCGGGAC
The DNA here is from genome assembly GCF_000613865.1 of Acetobacter okinawensis JCM 25146. Lineage (GTDB taxonomy): Bacteria > Pseudomonadota > Alphaproteobacteria > Acetobacterales > Acetobacteraceae > Acetobacter > Acetobacter okinawensis. The sequence continues at coordinate 177,999 of NZ_BAJU01000002.1, read as the reverse complement.
AGAAAATAAACCTGAGCTCAAGCACCCTTCCACAGTTGATTCTGTTTGTGTCCGGTTCATGTCCTATTTCTCGAAAAATACTTCCTATTGCAAAAGATTTTTGTATGCGGGAACGGATTTCCCTGATTCTGGCTGGGGATGATACTCCAGATGTGCAACAGGAATTTGCACGTCTGGCTGATTTTTCGCCTTCCATCCTTATCAATGACCAGACGCTGGGGCGTTTACTGGAAGTGGATAAACTACCTTCCGCTTTTCTGTATAATGTTGACGGAAAACTGGTGGCTCGTGGGTTGGTGAATAACCGCGAGCATTTGGAGAGCCTTTTGAATGCATGGGAAAGTGGCTACGGTACCGTCCAAACATATCTGGCCCGCCACAAACAGTCTCTCGCTGCTTGATTGGTCATTTCTGATGTCCGCAGATGACTGCGCTCAGGACTCATTTTTGAGATAGAATAGAAGCTTGCCGCGATGTAAACTGCGGATATGAAAGTGTGAGCGCGACGCTCGCATCTGATATCTGATGGCAGCACGTCGCTACTCTTTCAGTTTTGCGGATATATTTTCGATCAGGTGGCACTTTTTATACAGATTCCAATTAAGGTTGCTTCAACCTTCAGTTATTCTTAGACGGAATACAGACCGTGATGTTGTAATCTACAAGAGACAACCTGATTTTATTACTATTATCACCACGGTCCCCGATAAGCTCTTTTGCCTTATCTTTCAGATCGACCAGCAGAACATCAAGTCTTCTGAAGGCACTAACCTGCCCTGCGCTCAGATGCAGACGAGCAAAACGCCCAAGAGGCTCCACCGGCTGAGACGATTATACAACGTTTTAAGCAGACCATATGATTTGGGAGCATCTTTCCATTAAAGCCTGTTACGGATCACGTAAACGATCCTGCTCAGCACCCGTTTGTCGTCCACTCGTAGCATGCATGCGCCAGAAGAAAATGTAGCGTAATGCGTTCTTTCTGACGTTCAGGCAGAGAACATTATTGCTGCTTATACAGGCATAAACCTGAGCGAATCCTACAACCATATAGTACACATATGCGTGACATCTGCGCAGTTAATATCGTTCATACTAAAAAAGCGAAATTTGGTCGAGACAACTATATTCATATATATATAGATAGCCTTGCCCATCTTTCAGTGCCTAAGCAAAGGACACATCTCCATGAGCCCGTATCGCACGCTCAATCCAACTACAGGTCAGACAGAAAAAGTTTTTGACCTGCATACTACGCATGACATGATAAAGAAGCTCGAACATGCTCATCATTTTTGGCAGCATGACTGGCGCCGCCGTTCCATTACGGACCGCAGTGCCTTACTCAGTAAAGCCGCAGATATTTTGCGTACCAACAAGGAACACCATGCCCGCCTCATTTCCATAGAAATGGGTAAAGTTCTCTCTGAGGCTGTTTGGGAGATTGAACTCTCGGCAGATATCCTTACCTACTATGCCAATATGGCAGAAACATTCCTGAAGCCACGGGAACTGCCTGTTACTCAAGGCAAAGCAGTGGTTCTGAGCGAACCTCTGGGGGTCATTTACTGCGTTGAGCCATGGAACTTCCCGTATTATCAGCTTGCACGAGTAGCCGCCCCCAATCTTATGGCTGGCAATGTTGTCATGGTGAAACATGCACCTGGGGTGCCGCAGTGCGCACTGGCTTTTGAGACACTGTTTCAGTCTGCTGGATTGCCTGCGGGTGCTATACCAACCTGTTTATCACCAATGACCAGTCGGAAATTTTAATTGGTCGACCAGAGGTGCGTGGCGTAGCGCTTACCGGCAGTGAACGCGCAGGCAGTGCGGTGGCCGCACAGGCGGGGCATAACCTCAAAAAAAGCACCATGGAACTCGGAGGCTCAGATGCCTTTATTGTGCTCGATGATGCCGATCTGGATGTCGTAGTCCCACGTGCAGCAGCGGCAAGAATGGGGAATAACGGACAGGTCTGCACAGCAGCAAAGCGTATGATTGTACATCACTCTCTGGTAGAAGACTTTACGTCCAGACTGCAGGCGGCCACTGAGGCCTTCCAATATGGTGATCCGTTGGAACAAGGTGTGACACATGGCCCCATGAGCAGTGAAACCGCCATGAAGCATGCCTTATCTCAGGTTGAAAAAGCCGTAGCCAACGGAGCAAAACTTGTGTGCGGCGGCAAGCAGATTGATCGCTCAGGCTTCTTCATGCAAGCCGCGATCCTGACTGATGTTCAGAAAGATAATCCAATTTATCATGAAGAGATTTTCGGTCCTGTTGCAGTCATTCATTCTGTCAACAATGATGATGAAGCAATCGCGCTTGCCAACGACTCCCCTTACGGGCTTGGCGGTTCCATTCATACACGTGACGAGCAGCGAGGCTACCAGTTGGCCTTGAAGATTGATACGGGTATGGTTTTTATTAATGACATCACAGGCACAGCACCAGACCTCCCATTTGGTGGCATAAAAAACTCTGGTTTTGGTCGTGAACTTTCAGAGTTTGGTATTGAAGAGTTTCTCAACCGCAAGCTGATCCACAGGCCCTGATCTGTTTTACACGCTGATACCTGACATAAGGGGTATCAGCGTGGCTCATGCTCCACCTCAAATTACAAAATCACACGCGTCGTATTGCGTGCAAGCTCCAGCGTCCCCAACAAAATTATTGCAGCATATCCATGTCTGTTAGTAGAGCATGAACTCTGTTTATGCCGTCGCATTAATTCATATTCAGACGCATAATTTCTTCAATCACGTTTTCAACGACTTGCGTTGTACGCGAAAGTTGACGTGTCCGATCATGAACAAGTGCCAACGTCAAATGTGGTACATGAGGCCCTAACAGCGGCACAAAAACCAGATCACCTTTCCTGACTTCAGACATGACATCCAGATAGCTGAGGAAGCCAATACCAATGCCTGTCGTGACAAGAGATATAATCATTTGAACATTATTTGCGCGCGCAGCTACATGGGGCGTCACACGCCCCGCGTCGACGAGGCGTGTAAAAACGGACGCAAGTGCTAACGGCGCTTCGGGTACAACCATGTCATACTCAGCACATTGCGTCAGCCGAATGGCTGGAAGTTTTGCCAGAGGGTGATCAGGACGACAGATAAAACCCAGAGGGAAAGACATACGCGCAATGACCGTAAGGTCACGCATGTCTTCAGGGTCCAGCACAAGAGCAATATCCCCTTTCCCGGCAAGGAGTGCCACAGGAATACTCTGGTTATCCCGAATAGTCATATTCAGGATTACTCCAGGGTGGCTCACCTTCATGCGGCAAACCAGTTCTGGCAGAAACGTGCGCGACAAGGCTTCGGGCGCTAGCAGATCAACCTGTCCGTGGCGTATCCCTTTCAGGTCTTCTATCTGGCGGTTCAGATCATCCAGATCCTTTACCCAGCGCTGGGCACAGCCATACAGCAGTTCCCCTGTTGCTGTCAGCCGCATGCCAGATGGCAGGCGTTCAAACAATGGGGTTTGCAACTGCTGCTCACCCAGCAGGATATGCCGGTTGATGGCAGAACCGGCAATGTTCAAATCCTCTGCTGCCTTGCGAATAGAACAGTGCCGCGCCACAGCCAGAAAATAGACCAGAAATCGGGAGAAAGGCTGCATGTGTTCTCGTTTTGAGAATGAAATATGATCAATTATGATATATCTGATATTGTACTGATTGTGAAATGATCTTTCTGGAAGCCACCAGCAAATGTCCGGCCAGTTCAGGAGAGCCCAGCATGATCACCCCCACCACGTCCTCCGACCCAAATATCCGCTTGCCCCGCAACATGACATTTGATGTGGATGACTGGACCATTCTTGCCAGATGCTGGCACCCGGTAGCACTGACGCGCGAGCTAGGTGACCAACCGCTGGGGGTAACCTTGCTGGATACCCCACTGGTCATCTACCGTGCGGGTGAAAACATTGTAATTGCCAATGACCTGTGTCCACACCGCGGTGTGCCGCTCAGTATGGGAAAAGGCGATGGACAGGCTGTTGCCTGCGCCTACCACGGGTTCCGGTTTGGTGGGCAGGGCAAGTGCATTCGGGTTCCAGCCCACCCGGACAGCAGTATTCCAGGCAAGCTTAACCTGCGCACTTATCCAATGGTAGAACGCTATGGCCTGATCTGGACCAGCCTGCTCGCAACAGCGGAGGACATTACCATTCCGCCCATGCCGCATTGGGATGATCCATCCTTCCAGCAGATCAACTGCCCATGGATTGATATTGCAGGTTTTGCAGGGCGGCAGGTTGAGGGCTTTATTGACGTCGCCCATTTTGCCTTTGTGCATACTGACACATTTGCAGATCCCGATAACCCTGTTGTGCCACCTTACAAAACCAGTATCACACAGGACGGGTTTGAGGCGGAGTATCGCAGCAGCGTTGGCAATTACCCGATTGGCAAAGCCGATAAAGGACGCCCTGGCTTTGAATGGCTCCGGCATTTCCGTGTGCATGCACCTTTTGTCGCAACGCTGGAAATTCATTTCCCCGATCATGGACGCCTCGTCATCATGAATGCCGCCTCCCCCGTATCGGCACGGCAAACACGGATGTTCGCTCCCATGTGCAGAAATTTTGATAAAGACCTGCCATTACAGGATGTTTATGACTTCAATCTCAAGGTTTTTGAGGAGGACCGTGCGCTGGTAGAGAGCCAGAGGCCAGAAAACCTGCCACTAGACCCAACGCTGGAAGCCCACATTACGGCCGACCGCAGTTCAATCGCCTATCGCCGCGCATTACGCGCAATGGGGCTAAGCCAGTTTTTTACATGCTAAGGGAAACTGGCGCCCACGCATAAAGCCACATGCACCAGCGAATCTGATCTGGTCAGTTCCATAACAGACATGCGCAAGACAACCTCTGGCTCAGTGCAATGGCGTGAACATATCCTGAGCCATCTATAATGAGGGATGCGCCAATATTAATTTTGTTTTTATATCAATAAATTTTTTTCTAAAAGATTTTCAAATAAAAAATTTATAGCGTCAGGCCAATCCCAACCACATTCCATTGAGCACTGGGAAGGCATGAATGCTATAGTCATAACCGCATTGAAACGACCCTACACCTTTGTAGTCCTTTCACTGCTCATTCTCGCGTTTGGTGTGCTGTCAGTATTGCGCGCACCAACCGACGTATTTCCCAACATCAAACTGCCTGTGGTGTCTGTCGTATGGACATATGGCGGTATGCTGCCAGAGGAATTTGCAGGACGCATAACCTATAATTACGAACTGGCTGTGACCTCTACCGTTGAGGGCATCGAGCATATGGAGAGCAGCTCGTATTATGGCCGCAGTATCGTCAATATCTACTTCCAGCCCGGAACGGATATTGGCGAAGCAGAGGCTGAAGTTACGGCTATTTCCCAAACCGTAATCAAGCAGTTGCCTGACAATATTCCCGCCCCCATGGTCATGCGTCTTGATGCATCTTCTGTGCCGGTTCTGGCTTTGCAGGTCACATCGGACAAGCAGACTCCCTCTGATCTATTCAAGATCGCGATGACACGCATCCGGCCCATTCTTGTGACCGTACCCGGGTCTGTTCTGCCACAGGCTTACGGTGGCATGGACAGCTTTATCATGGTCGCACTGAACCAGAAGCAGCTTCAGGCTCACCATCTTTCTGCCATGGATGTGCAGAATGCCTTGCGCAAGCAGAACATCGTCCTCCCCGCAGGGGACCAGAAAATCGACCGCACGGACTGGATGGTTCAGACCAATGCCACACCACGCTCGATGCAGGAACTGGGCGATATTCCTGTTAAACGCGTAGGAAACTCCGTTATTTATGTGCATGACGTCGCCAATGTGTACCGTGGCGGACACCCACAAACCAACCTCGTGCTTGTAAAAGGCAAGCAGGGTGTTGAGGTCATTGTGATGAAAAGCGGTGATGCCTCGACCCTTGATGTTGTGTCCAGAACCAAGGCGCTATTGCCGCGCATCCAGCAGCTTGTGCCACCGGACGTGCATATTTCGGTCATGAGCGACGCCTCGGTTTTTGTTAAAGACGCCATCCGCGACGTGGTGCGCGAAATGCTGACAGCCGCAGTGCTGACTGGTCTGGTCGTGCTGCTGTTTCTGGGATCATGGCGCTCTACCATCATCATCGCCACATCTATTCCCCTGTGCATTCTGGCAGCCATTATCTGCCTGTTGTGGTCGGGGCAGACCATCAATGTCATGACATTGGGGGGGCTTGCACTGGCTGTGGGTATTCTGGTGGACGACGCAACGGTCATGATCGAGAATATCGATACGCACCTTGAGATGGGCAAAGACCTTGAAAATGCCATCATAGATGCCGCCAATCAGATAGTCATTCCCACACTCGTTGCCACTTTATGCATCTGCATTGTGTGGACTCCACTCTTCCGCCTCAGCGGTGTAGCGGGCTGGCTGTTTATGCCCATGCTGAGGCCATTGTTTACGCCATGCTGGCATCATTCATCCTGTCACGCACACTGGTGCCGACCATGGCCAAATACCTGCTCGCAGGGCAGGTACATCCCGGCCTGCATGGTGACGAGCACGAGGCACTCCCCAAAGGATTCTTTGGACGATTCCAGAACAAGTTTGAACACGCCTTCCATGCCTTCAAGCTCCGTTACGGGCGGGTTCTGGAACGTGTGGTCAACCAGCGCCGCAAATTTGTTCCGCTATTTCTGGGGCTATCTGTCATATCCACGGTTCTGTTTACAGTGGTGGGGCAGGACTTCTTCCCCGAGGTCAAATCCGGCGCGCTGCAGATGCACATGCGTGTGCCCCTTGGTACCCGGATAGAAACTACAGGACGTATCGCCAGTCTGGTGGACGACCGCATTGAGCAGATTCTACCCAACAAGGTGGAAGGGATTATCAACAACTGCGGCTTACCTGAAGGCCCGCATAATCAGGCCTTTATTCCCACCCCCTCCATCGGCACGCAGGATTGCGACCTGAGCATTACGCTCAAGGACGAAGTCTCCCCCGTATGGGATTACCGCGCCCTGTTGCGGCGCAAGCTTTCGGCCAGCTTCCCCGGTACGGTCTTTACATTCCAGCCGGCTGACCTGACCGAGAAAATTCTTAACTTTGGCTCGCCTGCACCGGTGGATATCCAGATTTCCGGTCCGGATATCCGTGACAACTACCGCTATGCCCGCCTGCTGGTTAACCGCCTGAGAGGCATACCCGGAGCGGTGGATACGGTCATCCAGCAGACCATGCGCACGCCAACACTGTTTGTGCAGGGTAATCGCACCTTCGGGCAGGCTACCGGCATGACAGAAGGAGACATAGCCAGCAACGAACTGATGACCCTGTCCGGCAGCCAGACGGTGGACCCACAATACTGGCTTGACCCCAAAACCGGCATAACATTCCCGCTGAATGTCTATGTCTCGCAGGACCAGCTGACGCACTACAACAACCTGCTGACCATTCCTGTTGATAAAGGTGATAACGACCCCGAGGGCAAGGACATGCAGCTTCTGGGGAGCATCAGCACCATTACTCCTGTCGGCACACCTGGTCAGGTGTCCCATTACAACTCCATGCCCGATATAGATATTTATGTATCCACCGAGTTTACGGATCTCGGGTCGGTTCTGGCACAGGTCAAGCGGGACATTGCTGCGACAAAGGGCGACCTGCCACGCGGTGTTGCCGTGGACATTCGAGGGCAGGCCACCACCATGCATGGCGCATATGTGGAACTGATAGCGGGCCTTATAGTGTCAGTCGTGCTGATCTACATGCTGATTGTGATCAACTTCCAGTCCTGGATTGATCCTTTCATTATTATCTCGGCCCTGCCCGGAGCACTGGCAGGCATTGCGTGGAGCCTGTTCCTGACCCAGACGCGCCTCTCCGTTCCTGCGCTAACGGGTGCGATCATGTGCATGGGAACAGCCACGGCCAATTCCATTCTGGTCGTGTCCTTTGCCAAGGAGCGCTTTGCCCTGCACCGCAGTGCTGTGGTCGCAGCGGTCGAAGCAGGAATAGGTCGTATCCGCCCCGTTATCATGACAGCTTCAGCCATGATTATTGGCATGGTGCCAATGGCGATCAGTAATTCGCAGAATGCTCCTCTGGGCAAAGCTGTTATTGGCGGGCTGATAGTCGCGACCTTTTCCACCCTGCTTTTTGTTCCCTGTGTTTATGCAATTTTCCATCATCGTCCGGAAAAGCCATCCAGCACGGATGTGACCGACCGGCAGGAGGCTGTCTGATGTCTGTTCCTAGCAAAGGCAGAATTTTTGTTATTCTTCTTCTGGCTGTCATGGTGGCGGATATTGGATACCTGCTTGTCCAGCGCGCCCGGAATGCCGTGCGCATCCAAAACGACGCAGTCTATGACCGGATCCCCGATGTGGCTCTGGTACACCCCAAGCCTGCACCACCAACCTTAACCATGACTTTGCCTGGCACAGTCAGCGCATGGTACGAAGCGCCTATTTATGCGCAGGTCTCCGGCTACGTGAAAATGTGGTACCGCGATTACGGCGCAGTTGTTAAAAAAGGTGACCTTCTGGCCGAAATCAACACCCCTCGGCTGGATGCGGAATATGCTCAAGCTCAGGCAGACCTCAAGGTTGCACAGGCCAAATATGGTCTAGCGACTATAACCGCCACACGCTGGCGGGCCATGGGGCAATCTCAGGCTGTGTCCGGTCAGTCCGTATCCGTACAGAATGCGAACGAGCAGTCGGCCAAGGCAGAACTGGAAGCAGCCGAACACAAGGTTGCCCAATATCAGGCCATGATCCACTTCAAAAATATTGAAGCCCCATTTGATGGTGTGGTTATCGCCCGTAATATCAATGTGGGTGATTATGTCGGGGCCGGCAGTGGCAGCATGAACGCAAACGGCACAGCCAGCGAGCTGTTTACCGTAGCCGATACCCATGCCATGCGTCTGTTTGTGTCCGTGCCGGAAACATTTTCCTCGCTCCTGCGGCCGGGGCTGGTGGCAAAGGTTACGGTCCCCCAGTTCCCCAACACTGTGTTTGAAGCCAAGTTCCTGACCATTGCAAAAGGCTTTGACCCAAACACGCGTACTGTGATCACGGAATTCTCGATCGACAATGCGGAGCAGAAGCTGTGGCCCGGCAGTTTTGCCTCCGTCACCCTGAGTGCTCCAGCTGACAAGGGGGTTTATACGATCCCTACCGGCGCACTGGTGTTCCAGGAACATGGCATGCAGGTGGCCACTGTCGACGCACAGGACACAACACATTTCCACAACATAACCGTGGGGCGGATGTCGGACGCCTATACGGAAGTCAGTGCCGGACTCTCTGCGGATGACAGGATCATCAACAACCCACCCGCAGATCTGATGGAAGGCGGTAAAGTCCGGTCCGTAGAGCCTGAAAAAGGATATCTCAGCACACCAGCCGCAGAAAAGGAGGAAGATGACGAATGAAACAGATCCTCTCGCATTTCCGCACATTGTCCCCGCGTCGTCTGACGGCGCGGGGTGGTCTGCTGCTCTGCCTGACAGCACTGAGCGCATGTGACCTTGCACCAGCTTATAACCCGCCACACTACGTTGTGCCTGTATCGTGGCACGGGCAGGGACTCTTCAAGGATGCAGCACCCGGCACCATTGCTCTGAAGCCTGACTGGTGGACGCTGTTTGGGGATACCACCCTCAACGGGCTGGAACAGCAAGCGCTTGCCAGCAACGCGGACCTTCAGGCCGCAGCGGAGCGCTTTTCCCAATCCCGCGCAATAGTCATGGAAGCACGCTCAGAGTTGCTGCCACATTTTGGTATGGCATTTGGTGCCAGCGACAACAAAAGCTCGACCGATCGACTGTTCCGCTTCAAAGGCCCCATCACAGCAACGGACGAGTTCTATTCAGGTCTTGCAAGCTGGGAGCCGGACATCTGGTCGGGTATCCGTAACCGGGTACGGGTGCAGAAATATTATGCGCAGGAACAGGCTGCAGACTATGCCGCCGCACGACTGAGTTTGCAGGCAGAACTGGCAACAGACTACTTTGCCCTGCGCGGGCTGGATGCCCAGCATGCCATTTACACGCAGTCCATCGCCTATTACCAGCAGGCACTACACGTAACCCAGACCCGGCTGGATAATCAGGACGCAACCGGCATTGACGTGGCCAGAGCGCAGAACCAGCTTTACATGACACAGGCCCACCTGCTGGATGTGCAGGCCCAGCGTGAGGTGCTCGAACACGGTATTGCCGTGCTGGTCAATGAGCAGCCCTCCACATTCCATATCGCACCCGCCGATGACCTGACCAATATAGAACCGATTGTACCCACCGGCCTGCCATCTGAGTTGCTCGAACGCAGGCCAGACATCGCCTCAGCAGAGCGGCGCATGGCACAGGCCAACCGGGCTATTGGCATTGCCCGCGCCGCGTTTTATCCGCATGTGTTCTTCAGCGCCAATGGCGGGTTTGATTCCAATGGGTTCAACCTGGCTAATCTGGCCAACAGCATGTGGTCTTATGGCGCATCGGTTTCCATGCCCCTGTTTGAAGGCGGGTTACGCCGCGCGCAATTGCAGCATTCGTGGTCTGTTTACCGTGAAACACTGGACAATTACCGCAAAACGGTTCTCTCCGCTTTTGGGGATGTCGAAAACGGGCTTTCACTCACCAATCGCTTGCGTGCAGAATCCGAACGTCTGGCACAGGGAGTGGCAACAGCACAAAAAGCACAGACGCTGACAATGACACTGTATAAAGGCGGTGCAGACAATTATTTGGATGCGCTGATCGCACAGGTCAACACGCTGGATGCGCGGATCGACCGTGTGCAGGTACAGGCCCGTGCCTTACAGAGCACTGTTGGCTCATCCGCGCTCTGGGTGGAGGATGGCGTCAGAATGACCTGCCTACCCCCGATGCCACAATGACATTCGGGGTCATGCAGTATTCAGGCTTGCAAACCCCCAAGGATACACTGCAACAGCTTAGCAAATACTAAATTGCCTTCCGCAAACCTTATGTAAGCACTTTATCCGGTAGAAGCGCCCTAGTGTCTTCAACCGGATTTTCCTTAACCACGTCCAAAACCCATAAGGCTGCCTGATATCAAAACTCCATACTGTCTGTCTTGATAAAATCTACTCAGCTTACCTTCATATACCGACATGGTAGGCTCATGGTTACATGAGGTGGCCATGGTATACTGGGGAGTGTGCCAGACAAACAGAAGATACCCCCTGCATTCCAGCACAGACAAAATGCTTCAATCGATTGGACTTTACTTAAAAGTCTCCAAATTTGTAGAACGTGGCACCGACAATGAAGCATTCCATTTTGTTTCCAGAATCTTGTATTCCTCTTTATCAATCCAGTCCAACCCCAGCATGTCATCCAGCATCCACGTAACATTTTCCTTTTTGCCGGAAGCACGCATATAATACGTTCTTTCAGCCATATCCTCACCACTTAGAGCCCTCAATGTTGCTTCCTCGGGTAAGTCCAGTCCTTTGTTTTCCAGAGATGCAGACAGATCATGCGCAATACTCTGTCTGTTTTCCACGGCATGTAACGGTAGCATTGCATCGTCCAAAGCACTGACGAGTGCATGACATACGTGGTGGTTGTCATACACCACTTCTGGAACAACAAGCTGTTTTTCAATATGGCGTGGCATAACGGTCTCCGATCCCCCGGCCAGAAATGCAAGATTACGCAAACATGCTTCCGTTCCCCATGGGGGGCCTACACATCCACCATCCACTGACCCTTCAATCAAGGCATTTATAATATCTGGTGGTGGCATAACCTGAATCTCAACGTCATGCTCCATATGAACACCTATGGATAACAAGAAGCGCTTGAGAATCAGAAAATGTGTTGAATACATATGCACGACCGAAAGTCTGGGACGGCGGCCAATTGTGGCACGCCATTTTTCAAAAGCCTCCCGCCCCTCCTCCCCCACGGGCCACAAACCCGTTAATGGGTTGTTGCCGCGCAATATGACCGTGTTTCCACCGTAGCTTAGTGTTTTAAGTGGTTTTAGGGAGGACGTATGACCACGCCGTCCCAGAGACGTCATCATCGCCAGAGGGGCAAACATGATTGCCGCATCGAGCGTCTTCCATACCAGACCATCTGCAATATTTGCCCATGAAGGAGAAACCACCAGTTCAGTCTCAAGACCATGGTGTGCAAACAGGCCCGCATTATGCGCAATCATAACTGGCGCACTATCGGAAAGGCGCAGCAACCCAATACGAAGAGGTCTGGTCATGGTGAATCGCTTTTCTGTTGAGCGGCAAGGTACTGCATGGCAATGGTCACAATACGTTGGGATGTCTGCATCGCCCGCCCCCTGAACCAGCGATAGGCCTGCATCTCATTCGTTTTTTCATTTTTCATGAAAAGCTTTTTTGCCTGATCTATAATTTTCCGCTCTTCAATTTCCTGCTGTGCGGCATTCAGTTCTGCCCGCGTGCGCTGGAAACGTGCGTACAGGGCAATGGCCGCCCGCAGCAAAGGTTTGACATCGTCTGGAGGGGCATCCAAAACATTATAGGAACATACCCCCGTATCAAACGCGGTTTCCATCAGATTAACATCATCTTCATCTACAAAAAGCGCTATCGGCCTTTCCAGCGCGGGGACGGATAGCGCACGCACACTGTCCAGCGCATCCCGGTCAGCCCGTGCCATATCTACCAGCACAACATCGGGGTAATACTGGTGCACGGCATCAATCAGACTCATGCCAACGGGGACAGACTGAACGTGCAGGGAAGGATCGGCCCGCAGCGTATCAGACAACGCCTTTGCCCGTCTTGGGTTTGCATCCGCGACCAGAACATTAATAGGTGCGCGTGCAGAAGATAAGGCAGGTTTATCCATTAATAAATATCTCGCAGGTAACGCCCACCTCTGGTCAGTCCGGCCACATACTCATCAGCCTGACTTGCAGGCATATCCCCATGCCGCGCAACAATCCGGCGCAATGCGGCATCCACATCACGCGCCATACGCGCCGCATCTCCACAGATATAAAGGAAAGCCCCTGCCTGCAACCAGTTCCAGAGTTCTGCACCCGCCTCTTCCATGCGGTCCTGCACGTATATCCGCTTGGGCTGATCGCGCGAGAACGCGGTATCCAGCCGTGTCAGGCACCCGTTTTGCACAAAATGGGTCAGCTCCGTCTGGTAGTAAAAACTCTCCTGCGCGTGCTGCTCACCAAAAAACAGCCAGTTCCGCCCTGTAGCCCCGCAGGCTTCGCGCTCCTGTAAAAAACCACGGAACGGGGCAACCCCTGTGCCCGGGCCGATCATAATCACATCCATCCCGTTATCGGCAGGCAAACGGAAGTGGGTGGTCGGCTGAACAAAAACAGGCACATCCGCCCCGGCAGGCAACCCGGCAAGCCAGTTTGTGCACACTCCCGGCCAAGGGTCGTTATTGATGCCAACAGTCAACTCCACCACCCGCCCCGATACCAGAGGAGAAGATGCCGTGGAATAAAGCCGGGGCTGCATCCTGCGGAACAGGGACGGCACGTCCTGTGCGGTGACGGCAAGCCTTGCGCTCGACAACAGTTCTGGCAGGTAACCACCTTCGGTTCTGCCCAATGCATGCAGCATTGCGGGGTTGGGCCGCGCCAGGTCGAAGTGCCGCAACAGGGCATCATGCAACCCCACAGTGCCCGCTCCCTTGAGTGTGACGGGTGTATCCTCCGGCAGGTTCAGGGCTGCCAGCGTAATTTTGACCACCTCTATGGCGTTGCATGGCCAGATACCCAGTGCATCACCCGGCCTCCAGTCCAGAGCACTTTTACCCAGGTCCAGACCAATGCGGCGTGTATCCTTACTGGCAGCGCCCTGACACAAGCGCTCATTCAGCACCAGACGGGCAATAACCGGCGCGTCCCTTGTGCCAACTCTGGGTTCAGCTGGAACAGTTGCCACCCCACCCGCGGCTGGCATTGCAGAAGAGGTGGATGCCTTGTCCAGCACACTCAACAACTGACCACGCCAGACTTCTACCGTATCCTCAAAATCAGGCTCGCAATCCATACGCGGCATTATCATATGCGCGCCAAGTTCTTGTAAACGCTCATCAAGCGCGCGCCCAAAACCGCAGAAACTCGCATAGGAGGAATCCCCCAAAGCCAGAACAGCACAGGACAGATCATTCAGGGCATCCTTGCGGGCTCGCAGAATATCCCAAAACGATGTTGCGCAGTCTGGCGGGTCTCCATCCCCAAACGTGGAGACAACAAAAATCGCCTTACCCTGCCCAAAATCCGCATCTTTACAACCGTCCAGACAGGCAAGTTCCACCACGTACCCTGCCTCACGCAACCATGATGCAACAGTGGCGGCCAGAGCCTCCGCACGTCCCGTCTGCGATGCCCACCAGACCCTTATCGCCTGCCGCCCCACAAGGGCCGCCTGCGGCACAGGCTGAATCGCTCCTTCCCCCACGCGGCTGTACAACCCTGCCAGCAAACCGCTCACATAACTCCGCACACCAGTTGGCAAGGGTGCGTTAGCTGGTACATCTGGCACCATACCGGGTTGCGGCGGCACCATACGCAACCCTTCCAGAAAACCCTTCAGCCATATTCTGCTCTGTTCAGGCAACTCTGGCTGAAGAGCAGGTTCATCCAGAGCAAAATGGCGTATCAGGGTATCAAGCGGCATAGGGGCTCTTCCTTCTTCCTGACCGGTTGGAGGTGAGACGGACGCAGCGGGCGCAACCCGCTCCAACCTAACGGCACAGAGCTTGAAGCCCGGCTGAAGAGAGAGCGGGTCCACGTCGTCCGCAGTTACCGCGTTAACGGCCATGTCCGGGCCAAAGCGGTCATTCCAGTGGAATGGTGCAAAACATTGCCCTGCCTGCACACGATCACTGACCTGAGCAGGCAGAACCAGATGTCCACGCCGGGAGGTGACCTTAACCTGATCACCGGCCTGTAACCCAAGGGACTGGGCATCCTGCAAAGACACTTCCACAAACGGACCGGGGTTCAGGCGGTTAAGACTGGCAACACGGCCCGTTTTGGTCAGGGTGTGCCACTGGTGTTGTAATCGGCCACTGTTGAGCACAAAAGGGAACTGCTCATCTGGCCATTCCTGCGGCCGCATCCATGGCCGTGCATAAAAAATCGCACGCCCATCCGGGGTAGGAAAAACCGGCAACTCCTGCCCCGCAGGCACATAGCGCACCGGATGGCGGGCCTGTACATCACCCACAGGCGCAGGCCACTGCACCGGACCCTGACGCAGACGTTCATAAGTCACGCCAGCACAATCATAACCGGTTTTGGGGTTTGTAAACCTGCTGGCCTCGGCAAACACATCGGCAGCAGAGGTAAAGGAAAAACCCTCCTCAAACCCCATTGCACAGGCAACACGGGCTATCAGTTCCCAATCGGCCAGTGCCTCCCCCGGTGGAGCAACAGCCTTTTGTGCCAGCGTCATGGTCCGGTCGGAATTGACCTGCACACCATCCGCTTCCGCCCATAAGGCGGCGGGGAGCACTGTATCAGCAAATTTTGCGGTTTCACTGTCGGCAAAAGCATCCTGCACAACCACGTAATCCGCTTTTTCCAAAGCCCGAATAACATGCGCACGGTTAGCGACTGTTGCCACGGGATTGGTGCAGATAATCCAGCAGGCTTTGATCTTCCCTTCTTCCATGGCACCGAACATGGCAATTGCACCATTGCCCCCCACATCACGCAAGGTGCCGGGGGGGAGGCGCCACTGGCTCTCCACAAACGCTCGATCTTCAGCAACCAGCGCGCTGCGCTGGCCGGGCAAACCTGGCCCCATGTAGCCCATTTCGCGCCCACCCATGGCATTGGGCTGCCCGGTCAGGGAAAACGGACCGCAACCAGGTTTGCAAAGAGTGCCAGTTGCAAGGTGCAGATTGCACAATGCGTTGGCATTCCACGTTCCTGCCACACTCTGGTTCAGCCCCATGGTCCAAAGGCTCATCCACTCTCCGGCCTGTGCAATCCAATGTGCGGCTGTCAGAATATCCGCCGCGGGCAGGCCCGTTATCTGCGCAACATGGTGGGGTGTATACTCAGCAAGAAAAGCAGGCATAACCTGCCATTCACGCGTTGCCTGTGCAATAAATTCTTGATCTATGGCGTTATTTTCAACGAGAATATGCAAAATGCCATTCAGCAGAGCAAGGTCTGTTCCCGGTCGTATGGGCAGGTAAAGGTCAGCTTTTTCCGCTGTAGCTGTTCTGCGTGGGTCTACAACAATCAGCTTTGCGCCCGAGCGCTTGCGGTCCATCAGGCGCAGGAACAGGATAGGGTGACAATCGGCCATATTGGAGCCGATAACAAAAAACAGATTGGTACAGTCAATATCCTCATAACTGCCCGGTGGTGCATCTGCCCCGAGCGAGAGCTTATACCCCGTCCCAGCCGCTGCCATGCACAAGCGGGAGTTAGATTCTATATACTGGCTTCTGATATATCCTTTTGCCAATTTGTTAATAAGATACTGCGCCTCCATCGACATTTGACCAGAAACATAAAAAGAAATGGCATCTGGTCCATACGCCTCCAGAATCTTACGTAATCTTTTCGCTGTTGCTGCAATCGCCTGTTCAACTGGAACCGTTATGGCCTCTGCTGTGCGCAGCGGGCGCAGCATTGCTGTTTTTAAGCGCTCCTGTGCATAGAGCGGTTTATCACACGAACTGCCCTTGGTGCACAGGCGACCGGCGTTGGCAGGGTGCGCTGCATCCCCGCGCACCCTGCCAATTTTTCCATCCCTAACGTCCAGAATAATACCGCACCCTACACCACAATACGGGCAGACAGAACGGAATTCGGATTCAGGCATAGCCACGTCAGGCAGTTGTCAATTCTGGTACGCCCTGATCGGCCCGTACCCTGATTTGCACCTTGCCCTCAACCAATCGTGCATCCCATGTGCGCAGCCTTACCGCAGCATCCTCCAGACACTGTCCATCTTCCAGACGGAAATGCTGCTTATACAACGGAGATGCCACAACGCGCTGCCCCCTGATCTCCCCTATGAGTCCACGACCAATAATATTGGCATGCGAAAACGGGTCATGGTTATCCAGCGCGTACACACATGCAGGTTTATCCTGCGTCTGTGGCACATAGAACAGGGCGACCTGATTGCCCTCACACCATGCAACCACACCAGATTTTTCTACAAGATCGGTTTGTGCACATAGCTCCGTCCATGCCTTTGGACCTACAGAAGTTCCTTTCTCAGGCAGGTTGGCCGCAGGCTTGACCTGATCGCGCTCAGCCTCGGTACGAATATTGGGGTCTGGGCGTGCATCGTTTACAAATGTGCGGAACCGCTTGAGTTTATCTTTATCGCTCAGCGCATCACGCCATTCGCAATGGTAGCGGTCCACCACCAGTTGCATCTGGCGCTCCAGTTCCTCTGCAATACCAAGACTATCGTTGATGATAACGTCTTTAAGATAATCCAGACCACCCTCAAGATTTTCACGCCAGACAGAAGTCCTCTGAAGCCTGTCGGCTGTGCGGATATAGAACATGAGAAAACGATCTATATATTTTATCAGTGTTTGAGAATCTATGTCCGTTGCAAACAGTTCCGCATGGCGCGGCCGCATGCCGCCATTGCCACAAACATAGAGGTTCCAGCCATTTTCTGTTGCGATGACCCCCACATCCTTGCTCTGTGCCTCTGCACATTCACGCGTACAGCCTGAGACTGCGAACTTGAGTTTATGAGGCGAGCGCAATCCCTTGTACCTGTTTTCCAGATCAAGGGCTTTTCCAACACTATCCTGCACACCATAGCGGCACCATGTGCTGCCCACGCATGACTTTACGGTACGGGTAGATTTGCCATAGGCTTGCCCTGTCTCAAACCCAGCATCCAGCAGTTCACCCCATATTTCCGGCAACTGGTGGAGTTGTGCACCGAACAGGTCAATTCTCTGTCCACCGGTAATTTTGGTGTACAGATCATATTTTTTAGCCACCTGACCAAGCACAATCAGCTTGTCTGGTGTAATTTCTCCTCCGGCAATGCGCGGCACAACCGAATAGGTGCCATTCTTTTGCATATTGGCCATGAACGTATCGTTCGTGTCCTGCAAAGGAATATACAGCGGGTCCGTTATGGGTTTATTCCATGCAGAAGCCAGAATGGAGCCAACGGCAGGTTTGCAGATGTCACACCCCAGACCACCATTGCCGTACTGCTGCATCAGCTCTTCAAATGTCTGGATACCATGCACCCTGACGAGCGAATACAGCTCCTGCCGGGTGTGGGAAAAATGCTCGCACAGGCTACGATCAACCGTAATACCCCTGCCTTCCAGCTCTGTTTCAAAAACACTTTTCAAAAGAGCTGCGCAGCCTCCACACCCCGTGCTGGCTTTTGTGGTCTGCTTAAGCTCTGCAAGGTCCGTGCACCCGGCATCTATGGTCGCGCAGATCGCGCCTTTGGTCACATTATGGCATGAGCAGACCATGGCCGTATCGGGTAGGGCATCTGCGCCTAACAGTTCTGCCCCTTCTCCACGTGGCAGAATCAGCACCGCCGGATCAGCCGGGGGTTTAATGGCATTCTGCACATATTGGAGAATGGTATCGTAATAGGAATTATCGCCCACAAGCACGGCACCGAGCACCTGCGTACCATCACCCGACAGCACAAGGCGTCGGTAAGTGCCATCTGCTTCACCAATAAAGCGGTAACTTCTGCTCCCCGGCGTGGCGCCATAGGCATCTCCAATGGAGCCAACATCCACACCCTGCAATTTCAGCTTGGTGGACATATCCGCACCGGTAAACGCGGCTTCCTCGCCCGCCAGAATAGCAGCGACCGTACGGGCCATGGCGTAACCCGGTGCAACCAGACCAAAAACCTGCTCCTGCCAGGACGCACATTCCCCAATGGCAAAAATAGCTGGGTCTGACGTGCGGCAGCTTTGGTCAATCACAATGCCTCCACGCGCAGCCACCTCCAGACCGCAGTCGCGGCCCAGTTGGTCCTGCGGACGAATACCGGCGGAGAACACCACCATATCCGTCTCAAGAGTTGTGTCGTCCGCAAAAATCAGGCGATGTCGGCAGTTCTGCCCGGGCACAATCTGTTTTGTCGCATGCGATGTGCGCACATCAATGCCCAGCGCCTCAATCCGGCATTTCAGGGCATCTCCGCCTTCCTTATCCAACTGAGCGGACATCAGGTGTCCCCCAAGCTGGATAACGCTGGTGTGCAGGCCTAGTATGCGCAAGGCATTGGCTGCCTCCAGCCCCAGCAACCCTCCCCCTATAACCGTGCCATGCCGCGCCCCTTGTGCAGCGGCGCGTATAAAGTCCAGATCCTCCAGATTACGGTAGACAAGCCCTGCCGTGCCGGTATTGCCGGGAACGGGAGGTACAAAGGGCAGGGAGCCAGTAGCCATAATCAGGGTTGTGTAGGGCAAGGTACCTTCCGTGCTCTGCACCACACGCGCCTGACGGTCGATCCCCGTTACGCGCACACCCCGGTGCAGCGTAATACCATGCGCGGCATGAAAATCCTCCGCGTGCAGGCGCAGGGCCAGCGCGTCCTGACCGGTCATGTAATCAGTCAGGTGCACGCGGTCATATGCATCGTGCAACTCCTCACCAAATACATGAATGGCATAATGTTCATGTAGACCGTGCATAACCAGCTGTTCGGCACAATAGTGCCCCACCATGCCATTGCCGATGATAACAAGAGTGCCGGTAGTGGTCATGGTTCGTAACTCCTCGCAATTTGGGGGTAGAGGGGGGCAAAGCCTGCGCATGAGCAGGTGCGTGCGTGCCAGACAGGCTGTAACGCCAGATCAGGAAAAATCCTGCACAGAACAGAAAAATCCAAATAATGGAAAGCAGGATGGGTAAAACACTGCACCATTTTGTAACGGTTCCTGCATTTGCAGTATATGCAAATGCGCCCTGTTCAGGCCAAGGAGCCACCGTTGGCCCCTGAATCACGCGCCGTTATCCTGTTACCGCCGCCGTTGACGGTAACTTTGATGGGATGCTTCTCAATAGTTCCTTACACGAAATAAAATCAATAGGGAACCAGATATCGTAATTATGTCTGACATCCCCTCTCGTTCGCACCAGATACAGATATCATCGGTCAGAATTTGAATTCCATTGTCTGCATGTAAAACATACCACTTTTGGCACCCGCATCATGCATACCGTGAGACGCTGCAAAGCCGGCAAAATCGTGCGTCCATGTCCAGTGTGGCGCAAAGCTCCATGCAATCTGTGCCTGGGGAGAAACGCCAACAAAACCCCCATGCAGATTATCACGCCAGGCATAGGTTTTGCCCGTGCCGTACACGGCATCCTGCGTGCTTTCCCGCCAGAAGGCAGGCACGTGGAGCCTCAGGCGCAGATTGGGCCGGGGTGCTGCCGTAAGCAGTGGACCAACCCCCACAAGGTTCTGCGATGTCAGGGCAAGTGTGACGTCATTATAATAGGGGAGTGCAACATAAGGCGTTGCAAAAGTCCCCACCGCACCATTCTGGCTATGATAATTCCCGCCAGAAAATACATCTGCCTGAATACCAAAAGAGGGTTTTCCTGGCAGGTTTTTTGCATTCCAGCTTATACTGCCGTTCACGGCAAATGCACGGACAGGACGGCTCTGCGCCGCTTTTTGCGCAGGGCGGAACTCCCCTCCCTGAAAAACCCCGGTCAGACTAACATCAAACGGACCGGCATTTCCCCACAAGCGCCCCCCTATATTGTCCCTGCGGGTTGAGCCCGCCTCCGTTTTGCCAGCCTGAGCAAGGGGCAGCGCCGCATTGGCCCCATTAAACAGATAACCAATAAAAAAAACATCCGCAAAAATCTGGCTTTTTTGTCCCATTAAGGAAAAAGACGGCAAAGCGGTCGATGTATAAGCCCCATACATGCGGGCATTATAACTGGTACCGTCTGAAAAAACATCAATCGGCTGTTTATTGGTCTGCATAAAATCAAACAGATCAACACGAAAAGATTTCCACACCGCGTAACCGCGCACACCATCCCATGTCTGCTGCACGTTTGGCAGGTCCCGCGCAGATTGCATGGAAACAGGAGCATCCACAAACACCTGCCGCCCGCCAATGACACCCATTCTGGCCCCAAGCAACTGCCCTTTTACTTCCAGAATACCCTGTTGCAGGTCCAGCCTTTCGCGCTGCGTGCCCGCCTGATACCCATAGTAATTGGAGCCCCCGGCCACACCCCATAAAAACTCCGCGTAGGCACGTACATGCTCCCCCAGATGCAGGTCAGCACCGTACATGTTGCGCAACAGCACGCGATTGGCGTTGGTCTTACCCGCTGTGCCCATTGTCGGCTGATTTTCAAACACATAACGCAAACGCTCCTCCCCGTTCAGGGAGAGCCAGATACTGCCTGTAGTATTCAGGCGTATATATTTAAGGCGGTTGAACCAGTCCTTGTTCCTTTTTTCGGTCGGAACGCTGGCAAGATCGCTCCAGTCCTCCGCCCAGCGGGCCTGCCCAAAACCCGCTACTGTTCCAAAACCGCTGGCAGCCTGTTTACCGGCGTTGAACACCCCCCAATCCTGTGTATGAGGGGGACGTTCCGCAGTTTTAGCCGGTTTGAGCGTATTTTTTTTCTCCACCGCCATAATGGTCTGGCCGGCGGTCTGAGGCGCGGTAGAAGTTGAGGAACTGGCCACCTGGGCCAAAGCTGGGTGCGTAATCACAATACCCACCAGTACAACCGCAGGAGCCGAGACGGACAGGCTACGAAAAAGAGCGCATCTGGAGCGCACGTGGATCTTGTTCAAGGTCACGTGTTATAATCCGTGTCTGAAAGGAAATCAGGAAATGGCGGAAAAGCTGGCTGGATCAGCCCCCTGCGCACTGGCTGTTTTTTTCCAGCTTTTGCGGCAAAGGGAGACACAGACAAGCGCCAGCAGGGCAATGCCGGCAAAGGCCATAAAGCCCAGGTTATAAGAACCTGTAGCCTGCCGTGCGGCCCCCAGAGAGGACGCAAGGTAAAAACCGCCCACCCCACCACTCATGCCAACCAGACCGGTCAATATGCCGACCTGCTGCGGAAAGCGTGTTGGCACAAGCTGGAAAACGGCACCATTGCCCAGACCCAGCACAAGCATGCCGATAAAAAATGCAGGAAACGCGAGCCAGATTGTCGGAAGCCCCAGACCAATCAGGCCAAAAATAACTGTTGCTGCCCCATAGAGCATGCACAGCGCCCGCTCCCCGCCAATGCGGTCTGCAAACGCACCACCCAGCGGACGGATAAAAGACCCGGCAAATACAACCAGCGCAGTACAACTCCCAGCAATTGCGGGAGAAAGTCCGTACTGGTCATTAAAATAGATGGTTAAAAACGAGGCCAGTCCCACAAAACCACCAAAAGTGACCCCGTAGAAGAACATGAGTGCCCAGCAATCAGCTTTTTTCAACACAGGCAACCATGCCACCAGACCAGCACCCGGGCGGCGGGGTGGTTCTTTGGCAAGATAGATAAAGGCGCACAGCACCAGAACAAGCGGCACGGTTGCCAGCCCGAATACGTTGGTCCAGCCATAAAGAGCAGCAAGCCCCGGAGCAAAAAGGGAAGCAAGCGCCGTACCCGAATTACCCGCTCCGGCAATGCCCAGTGCCGTGCCCTGATACTGTGGAGGATACCAGCCAGATGCCAAGGGTAGAGCCACAGCAAAGGAAGCTCCCGCAACCCCCAGCACAAAAGCGACCGGAAAAAGACCGACATATGTATGCGGTGCCAAAACCCACGTCGCAGCAAGACCCGCAATAACAAAAGACTGCATGCCAATGGCAACACGACGTGGCCCATAATGGTCAACCAGCGCACCAGCCACAACCCGCAGCAGTGCCCCGGCCAGCACTGGCATAGCCACCAGCAGACCTTTTTGGCCAGGATTCAGGTGCAGGTCATGTGATATGGCTATACCCAGAGGTCCAAGCAGAACCCAGACCATGAATGACACATCAAAATAAAGAAAAGCGGCAAGAAGAGTGCGGGGATTACCTGCTTTGAGAAAACCCTTATCCATCACCAATACCTAGTGCCGGACTGTACAGTCAGACACGCCCACCACAGGCAAGAAGACCGTCATTGGACTTCAATCGTAGATATTTATTATGACCCTATGGACCGAATGCCAGCGTTGACACCTCCCAGATCTAAGCCAAGGATGGCGGCATATTATTCCGATGTCAAAATGTTTTTCGGGGCAGGCTGCATATCCGGGATATGTCCATATTCCTTTGAATATAGACAACATTCCTGATGCCGGAAAGCTTACGACCACCTCTTCTGCCACGCATAGTATGGGAGATGATCCTCCCGGCCCATGAAACCCCCTCGGTTCAGAGGCCTGTTGTTCCAGACTGCAAAGCACTTTCTAAGCTCACACTTTTAGCCATGCACGCCCATGTGGCTTGCATTAGCCTGCGGGACAAGCCAACGTCTGCTATGTAGCGTTGTTGTTGCTCTAGGAATTCGAGATTTTTGTGTCTCCTTACAAACTGTCATCCTTCTGTTGCTTGCCGTATTTGCGTTTGCAGGCTGCACGCCGCCGGACTTTCGCACTCCGGGGCCATTAAAGCAGGAAAGCGCCTACAACGCCCTTTTCCCACAGTGGGCTGAACTTTGCGCAGTTTCCCAGATTTCCAAAAAGCCCGGTTTTGGCGCAGACATAGCAGGGGGGCCGGGAGGGCATGCCGTACTGTTCCTCCATGGAGCCTGCCTTGACCCCACATCCACCTACCCCATACTGAAAACCTGCCCTCAGGGCGAAACCGGCGTGAGCATGAACGCCCATTTTGTCAACGCAAACTGGGTTGGCGTCTCCGGACGTATGTTTTTTTATAATGGCATTCTCAAACCAGACGAGGGATTGACGCGGGAGGCTTATACAGCCACCCAAAATGCAGCCAAACAGCACGGGCTTTACAGCGCCATCTCTTTTCGGGACTGGGCTTTGGCAGACAAACCACCCGGCACCCCGGCCGAAGACTGGAAATATGAAGTCTCGATCGGCACGGATTATGCAGTCAGTTACGGGCGCGCACGCTATTGCGCACGTCTGCCTGTAACAGCCACCCAGATGACACAGATTGTAGACTTCCTGAACACACGCAACGCTTTGTACCAACATGGTCCCGGAACATTTGAGACCAATGTTTTACAGGATAACTGCAACCACCTTATCCACAACGCGCTCGCGGCAGCAGATTTCTGGCGGGACTTACCGGTTCATCAGTTTATTCTCAAGGCCGCGCTGACCTTCCCTGTGCCCAAAAATGAAGTTCTCAACCTGCTCGATCGTACCAGACGGCATGATCCGGGTGACCTACATGCCCTCTACCATGACCCCCTGACCCGCCATACCCTGCTCCACGATGGGTGGCTACCGGGTGAGCCCGGCGTTATTCTGGACTCCAACACGGTACAAACCCCCAATGCTGTGTATAATACCAGATTATCGCTTATTTTTTACGATGACCCGCTCCTTGGTCATTATAACCAGACCTTCCAGCACTATCTTGACCAACCACGCTACCATGACCTGCATGCAAATCTGCTGTGGTACAGCACACTTTACACACGCATTGCACATGAACGCCGACCACTTTCAGAATGGCTTAAAAAAGAACCTTCTGATTTCATAAATTTTTATAACGCGTACTACATATGGCTAGAGGTGCAAAAAAGCCTGGTTGACAAAGGGCTTACCCTGCTCTCCGCTGCCGCGCCCACTTCCAGCGCATGGCCCCCAGCACCGCCCGGAACGCAGCAAGAGGAGCCTGCACGCGCCAACGCCCAACAAAATCCCCTGCCAGAAGGGAAATAATGGCATCACGCATCCGCAGGATATTGCGCGGGTTAAGGAACAGTGTGCGCAGAACCGGATCGTTAATCCCATAAATCAGCCATGCTACCCGGCGCATTTCCGCACGGGTGCAGCACTCTTCATGTCGGGCGACCTTACGCCCCTCCGCCTGACTCCGCAGCCATGCCTGCGCTACTCTGGCGCCGCGGTAGGCACTCTTCATGGCCAATAGTACACCGGAGGAAAAAACAGGGTCAAGGAACGCAAATGCATCCCCGATCATATAATACCCTTCACCCCAGCTCGTGTTGGCGCAATAGGAGTAATTGCCCGTAGTTGTCAGCTCACCCAGAAGTTCAGCCGGTGCCAGACGTTGCGCAACACTGGGGCTTTGCGCCACCTTTTTCCAGAACAGGTCCGTTTTGAGGCCGGTGTGCGTGCTGAACGCGTTTTTATCCCCGACAAAACCTACGCTCATAATATTGTCCCGCAGGGGAATCATCCAGAACCACCCGTCTTCTACAAGATGGATGGAAATATAGCCTTCCATATCGGCCTCACGCCGCTGCACATTGTGGAAATGGGCAAAAATAGCCGCCGTGGAATTGTTTTTATCCGCATGCCGGGTGTGATGGCGGCGGGCCAGAAACCCATCCCGCCCGGATGCATCCAGCACAAAGCGGGGGGTAAAGGCATATGTCTGCCCGGCCTCGTCCTGCGCCGTCACCTGCGTGGGCTTACGGGGGGCAAAACATGCCTCGTTACGCGTAACCCTTCAAAGGTTTTTACCCCATGCGACTGGGCGTTACGGAACAGAATTTCATCAAACTCGGAACGCCTGACCTGATAGGCGTGAGTGTCCTTCGGGCTGATGGCATATCGGAACGGAAACGCCAGTCGCCCCTCCCCCCGGTCAGAGACAAATTCTGCACCGGGTTTGAAGACCCCGATCTCGCGCACCTTATCCAGCACACCCAGGTCCCGCAGCAAAGGCAAGTTACAAGGCAGCAGGGATTCACCAATATGGAAGCGCCGATGCGGGTCTTTTTCCAAAAGGATGACAGACACACCCTGCCGGGCTAGCAATGTTGCCGCTGTACTACCCGCAGGACCGCCGCCAATAACCAGTACATCACACACGTGGGACGCTGTATCCGAACCGTTCACGCCATTCCTCCATTGACCCCGATAATCTGCCCGGAAATATACGCCGCGCGCTCCGATGCCAGAAAACCAACCAGATCAGCCACTTCCTGCGGCTGGCCTGCCCGGCGTGCTGGAACCATGGCGGCAATGTCTGCCTCCGTCATCACTGCAGCAGTTGCGGGGGAGGCAATAACGCCCGGCGCTACGGCATTGACCGTAATCCCCCTGCTGCCAACCTCCCGCGCAAGAGAACGCACAGCCCCCTCCAGCCCGGCCTTGGCAGCAGCGTAATTCACCTGTCCCCTGTTCCCCATCCGTGCGGTTATGGAGGAGAGCGCAATAATCCGCCCCCAGCGGGTGCGGGTCAAAGGCAGCAGCAATGGCTGCACAACATTGAAAAAACCATCCAGCGAGACGGACAGAACATCACGCCACTGTGCAGTACTCATGCCCGCCATGGTCACATCATCATGCGTGCCAGCATTGTGCACGATTACCTGCGGCACCCCTGCCATCAGCACAGGCTCTAGCGCCTGCCCTGTGGCGCTTCCGTTAGCCAGATCACAGCACCAGACCTCCGCCGAGCCACCACCGGCCTTGATCTGCGCAACAAGGTCTTGCGCCCTGCCAACGGACTTGTGGGTGTGCACCAGAACATGCAGGTTCTCTGCGGCCAGCCGCAGGCAGATGGCCTGACCAATGGGGCTGCTTCCCCCAGTCACCAGAGCGCGCCTCATACCGCTGCATCCGTTGCGGGAGGGATCAGACCAAACATGACTGTTCCCCGCCCCTGTAGCAGCAGGCCCCCCGGCTCGGAATGGATGGTAAAACCGTAAACCATGCCAGCGCTGTCCATCTGCTCGCGCGTCACGTCAATCTGCAACTGACCGTATTCCGGGCAGTCCAGCCTGTCGCACTGGCTCAGCAAGTCCCGCAAGGCAGCCAGATAACCGCCTTTATGGCATGTCTGGCTCCCGGTCAGGGCGCCATGGAGCGCTGCGGCCTGCATGGCCATTTCCGCCCCGACCAGAACATCCAGCCGCCCGCCATAGCGGTAGGGATTGTCCGCACACAAATGCGCCATGGTGTGCGCGCGCAGAACCTCCGTGGACCATGATGAGCACGTTTCGATCAGGCAACTTGCCCCCTGATGCGGAATACGCGCCATAATCTCCGCACGCCCTAACATGGCTGCACCATAACCCGAAGCGAACCGGGCTGGCTGGCCAGATGCACCTCCCCTGTCTGAGCGCTGGCAATCTGCTGGAGCAGCGCCAGCCCCGCAGCCGCAGTTGGCATACGCAAGCTGGCGGAGCCCGGCACAGGCAGGCGCGTCATGCGCGATGCGTCCGGGGTCAGGCGCGCAGGTGTGCGCTCACTGCACAGCAGAACATGCTGGCCACGCAGCAATGTGGCGGCAAACAGCAGGGTAAAATGGCCTACGCATGAGCAGACAGGCACAACAGGCGCATCTGGCAGCAAGGCTGCAAGCTGATGGGCCGCCCACAAAAAGTCACGCCCGCCAATAGCGGCGTCCCCGCTCAGCAGCAGGAGGCGATCTGGCGCATGGACAAGAGAAAGATCAGGCCAGTCATGACCCCATACGCCATCTGGCATAAAACTCATCTTGCTGCGCGGTGAGCCTGAACATACTGGCACAAGGCGCGCAGGGAACTGAATATCTGCCGGTTATCCGGAGCATCCGAGCGCAGGGTAACGCCATAATCCCGCCCAACAAGCAGAGCAATCTCCAGCGCATCAATGGAGTCCAGCCCCAGCCCTTCACCAAACAGGGGAGCTTCCGGCGCAATCTCCTCCGCTGTCACTTCCAGCTGGAGTGCTGCGACAAGACGTTCAGCAACTTCATGCTCAAAAGGCGTTTGTGATGTTGTCGAACTGGTCGTATTCACAGCATGTCTCATATTTAATGCGGGTCAGATGGTTCAGCTAACACATACATCCATGATCGCAAAGCCGACCTGGCTGCAAAGGTACCCCTCTGTACGCCGGGGAGTCGCGGCTGCACTTCTCTCCTGTTCCATTCTGGTAGGGCACACTTCTGCTGCAACGCTGGCCTGTGCCTTTTCACTCCTGTTGCAGTGCATCGCAGCCGCCCTGCTGACCCGGCATGCGGGAGCCTTTGCCCTTATGACCGCCCTTGTGGTGCCGGTTGCACTCTACTGGCCGCCACAGGCTCTGGTGGTCGATCACTGCGCCTTGTATGCGCTCTCCATGGGAATCATGCTGTTTGTTTTTGCACATTCTCTCCTGCCGTCACGCCAGCCTCTGATAGCTGTGGCCGCCAGCAGGGTGCATGGCCCATTACGTGCGGATGTAGCCCTGTACACACATGCGTTGACCATTTTCTGGACCCTGTTTTTTGCTGCAGCCCTGCTGACCCCGGCACTCCTGTTCTGGCTAGGGCCGCAAGGAACATGGCGCTGGCCACAAAGTGGGGGCACCTTTGCTGCGGCCCTAACACTCATGCTGCTTGAGGCAGGCGTCAGGCGCATTGTCATACGCAATTTTAAACACGCCTCACTCAGAACAACTGTTACCGCATTTTGCAGCGCACGCGCCGCAGCCAACCGAACAACAACCTCAGATGCATAAAAAACAGGCGCACATTGTCCCGCACATAATGGAAGTGCGAAATCCCTCCCTGTGCGGCATCAAAATATTGCACTGAGGCGGGTTTATTAAGCACTGGCACGCCGCGCCAGACCATGCGCACGGCCACTTCGGGGTCAAAGTCAAACCCACGCATAAAGCGCGACTCCCTCAGCACCGCCACCATCTGCTGTACAGGATAAACCCTGAAGCCGAACAGGCAGTCCCTGACCGCCCCCTGTGTTTCCACCTGCACCAGTATGTTGGACAGCTTACGCCCCCAGACACGCAAAGCCGGAGCATCCGGCCCAAACATGGGCACACCCAACACCATGGCCTGTGGCGCACAACGGGCCGCCGCCACAAAATCGTGCACGGCGGCAACGGGGTGCTGGCCATCGGCATCCATGGTCAGCACATGGGTGTATCCATGCTGCAATGCCCATTCCGCACCATGCAGCACAGCCTCCCCCTTGCCTCCATTCCGGGGCAGGTGGAGCACGTGCAGCCCTGCATGCGTGGCGAGCATTTTCTCTACCGCTTGCCCGCTCCCGTCCGTGCTGCCATCAATCACCACAACAACATCTGCCCAAACCGCCAGAACAGCCAGCACGGTCCTGTGCAGTAATGCTCCCGAATTATAGGAAGGAACAAGGACAATACAACGAAACATGGAGGATATACCTAAAGCCTGACTCTGATAAAATACAGCAAGGCTCTTCCATATACCGTAATATCAACAAAACCCGAAGACCAAGTTCCCTGCGTGCATGGACCACTCCATGAGGAACCACCTAGACACGCACAAAATAGTCAAAAAACATGGCAGTCATGACATTGATGACCGAACACTCTGGAGAATGGCAGACATGCTGGCGGCCCCTTCCTCCTCTTTATTGTTACGGTCTAGGATAATTTTTAGCCTTTACCAGAAACAGGAAAGTCATGAGTATTTCTTGGGGAGATTTTCAAGCAATTATCCAGCTTTCCGCTGGCCTGAATGTGGCTATTCTCAGTTTTGTCGATATCAGTATCCCTGCGATCAAGGAACGCAGGCGTGTTTTTACCAAGGCACGGCAGGAGCTTGAAATCTACCGTGCAAACCCGCACAAAATCACCACGGAAGACAAAGAAGCCCATGCAGGCATGGTGGGAGAAATAGACCGCCAGCTTTTTGATCTGTGGCGCAATACATCCGAATTTGAAACGGTGGAAGATTCCATGATCAAAACCACAGGTGTCTTCGGTTTTATAGGCGCTATTCTGAGCATCAGCCTGTTATGGTATTCCGGCCTGCATTATGATGATCCCATTCGCATCATCGGAGAGATTTTAACCCTGCTCTCTTTTTTCTCTCTTGCTGCTGCATTTTTTGTCAATTTTCTAACAGCTTCAAAAGCAGCGCATTATACAAAACGCTGCAACGATCTCCGCCAGAAAATGCGTCAGAAATTATAAAATTTCTTTATCAATACATTTATAATTCAAAAATCATTACAGGCGTTTATTCACTGGGCCGATATGGAAGTGAATAAAACGCCATGGTCGACCATATACGCTATTCTGGTGCTGCCTCCCCCAAAGAGAGCATCAGACGGTTTGCCCAGTTAAAAAATGCTGCGGCCTGAATCAGGTCCAGAATTTCTTCTTGGGAAAAACCAGCTGCCTGCAACCGATCAATATCTTTTTTACCAAACTTGTTGCCATTTTCTGTCAATGTCACAGCAGCATGTACAATTTCGGCATTACGCCCATCCGTAATGCTCTTTGTCCCATGCTCCAAAAGAGCATTGACGTCTTTATCATCTTTAGAAAACTGCACGGAGAATCTAGCATGGACGGATGCGCAATAAATACAGCCATTTAAGCGCGATACCGCAGCAGCAGCCAACTCCCGCTCGGCTCTTGGCAAGCCACCAGTTGAATAAAAAATATCCTTATCCAGCCGTGTTCTGGCCCCCAGTACATCTGGATCACGCGCAAGTAGGCGAAAATAAGCAGACTTTGCCCGCGCACGATCCACCAGCCCGTCATAATGTTGCTGGGTCAGGTCCTGTGGGTCCAGCGGAGCAATCCACGGCAGCCAATCAAGCTGGCTGAGCGTAAAAGTGTTAACCGGCTTGGCATCGGGGTAGGAGAGAATGTCAGGCATGATGTGCACTTTCTGTTGTCTGCGCAAAAGACGCCGCTACAAGAACCGAAAAACCCGAAACAATACGAACCTGAAAGCTCAAAAATGCAATAAGCTGAGACAGAACAACAAGGCCGTCTTCATCCCATCCCGCAGCCGCAAGGCGGCCAAGAGCCGCCGGGTTGGCATCGCGCGGGTGCGTGACCAGCAGATGCGCATGCTCCAGTGCTGCCGCCAGTCGTGGACCAAAAACACCTACCTGCTCGGGGGTGCTGTGCACGGTGTGCCGCCCACATCTTCCACACTCAACGGCCCTTGCGGATACGCGCCCCAAGGACCATGCGTGCTGGCCTGTTGCAAAATCTGTTCAAGACTGTGAACAAAAGCAGGAGCAACATCCTGCAAAAGCCCAACATAATGACGCCGTGTTGCAGGCTCCTCATAAAGTCCCGCCACAAACGCGGCAATAACACGCCGCTCCTCCAGACTGACAGACCCTGGCGCTTGCGGGTGTAGCAAAAGCTGGTAGCTCAGTTCGGCCTGTTCCCGCGCGATTGCTCTGCGCTGGTAATTTTTTGCAACCGGACTATCAGGCTCTATCCCGGCAAGCTGTTCAATAATGGTTTGTGTTACCGCAGAATTGTGAACCATATTTTTACACCTTTTCGGGCACATCAGCCACCGTTAGGCTTACCCCACCCCAAAGCGGGTACGACCTGTGTTGCAAACAGTTCCAGAGAACGCAGAATAAAAGGATGTGGCGGGTCAACAGAATGTACCTGAATGCTCACTTCGGTCGCATGCTCCAGGGTGCGGTCCGCAGCCAAAGAGCGCACAACCTCCTCTGGCGTGCCCAGATGCACATCAAATGTGCGCAGGAGGCTGTCTATGCTGCTGTCGTCAATTGTGTGACCGCTGGCACGGAATTTTTCCACCTGCCGCACCAGACCGTTACGGGCAAAATCCAGCGCCTGAGCGCGGTCATCTGCTACAAAAACACTGCGTGATGCCATAATCCGTGGTGCAGCCCCAACAGGCAGACTCTCAAGATACGTTTGCACCAGAGGCAACTGTATATCTGCAAGGCTGGCATTCCCCTGTCCCTGAGGGCGCGGCTGAGTGCGGGAGAGCATGAGCCCGTCGCCGGCCTCCCCTGCCTTTTGCGCCCCGACAGCTGAAAAAGTCGCCTGCCAGCTCCGCTGCTCCAGCCCCTGCCCATCTGGCCATAAATGGTTACGGCCTGGCAGGCTCTCCCCCTTCCATGCAGCTTTGACGACCCCAAGGTTACGGTCCATCAAGGCATGTCGTTGGGCGAACTGGTGACCAAAAGCCTCGTATGAACGCGGTGTACCGCCGGAACCAAACCCGACTTCCAGCCGACCGCCCGACAGAATATCCGTCACAACCGCATCTTCAGCCACACGAATGGGGTCTTCCATGGTCAGGGTCACAACGCCTGTGCCCAGACGAATCCGCTTTGTGCGCGCCGCCACATAAGACAAGAAGGGAAAAAGTGCTGGCAGGCCACCTTCATCACCGTGGAAATGATGCTGGGCAACCCACGCCGTATTAAACCCCAGAGATTCGGCTTTCTCAATCTGCTCAACAGCCAGAGCATACCGCTCACCCGCCGGCACATCATCCAAAAGCCGTGTAAAAAACCCTATGGATTTTACGCTCATGCTCAATAACACCCTGAATAATTAAAAATTTCCATACAAAGAGAATATTCAATTTTATATTTTATGATTTTTCCATAAATTTCATTCCAAATATTCCAATAGACGTATTTTTTACTGAATTCCAAAAAGAACATATCCCCCGGACCATAAGGTGCGTCGGGGCATATCGGATTAAAACCGCACTGAGTCGTAAAAACAACAAAAAACGGATTTTATAAATATAATTTTTTTTAAACTTGACGATAATGTGCAATTATATTCATCCTATTTTTTATAGTTAAATTAGGATATCCACATGAACACGTTGTGCATATGTTGTCCGCCCGAGCATGACCCCAAGGCCGAAAAAACAGATTTTTTGATTATAGTCAGTGGAAAAAATGGCAAACTTAAAACGCAAAAGCCGCATTAAAGCAGGGCTGTCTCTTGCAATCATCTTCCCGTCATCTGCTTTTTCCATCACGGCACATGCGCGGACGACTGCTGTTTCCGCAGCAGCTGTGGAAGAATTGACGGTCACCAAAGACACAACCGATATTCCCCCCGCTTTTCGCACATCCACGCCCCGGCATAGTACAACACGCGTGACTGTCATCACTGGGGCGGAACTGCTCAAAACCGGGCAGACAAACATCATCAACGCGTTGCAACAGGCATCGCCCGAGATCAATGCCCCACCCGGCGGCGGTGGGGGGGGATATTCAACAACCCCAACCCAGACCGTCATCCTACGCAACCTTAACGCGGACGAAACTCTGGTGCTGGTCAATGGCGTGCGCCGCCACTCCAGTGCACTGGGCAACTGGAACTACGGCCCCGCACAGGGGACTGAGCCTGCGACCTGAGCCTGATCCCGCTCAGCGCTATTGACCATGTTGAAATCGTAACCGAAGGCGCTACGGCCCTGTACGGGCAGGATGCAATTGGCGGGGCCATTAACATTGTGCTCAAGAGCGGCACCCGCAACGGCGGCACCGCAAATTTACAAAACAGCGGGTACTATAAAGGCGACGGACAGGGCATTACCGGCTATGGCGATATCTCGCGCACCATTGGTACCAAAGGGGGCGGCATGGATCTGGCGTGGCAAGTCCAGAACCAACTCCCCACCCACCGGGATGGCATCAATCCGTCCTTGGGCGATGTAAACCGGATTGAAGGCGTCAGCCGTACGCTGTCTGAGCTTTTTTCCTTTAACGGACATATGCCCGTTACACGTTCCATCCGGTCATATCTTACGGCAACACTCGCGCACCGACTCACGGACCGTGTGGGGTTTGTGCGTGGTGCAAACAACATCAACAACGTACAGTCCCTGCACCCTAACGGGTTTGAACCGATTGAAACCTTTGATGAAATGGATTTTCAGGTCAATGGTGGCCTGCGTGGCACATTAGGTGGGGGTGTCGCATGGAACACCTATGCTTCTTTTGGTCGTGAACAGGTGAATCAGGAAGCGTATGACGACAACAACCCAACCTTTGGCCCGGAAAGCCAGACACGCTTCAAAATGGGCAAGATCATCAGCACCGAGTTGATTGGCGGCATCAAGTTCTCCAAAAACTTTACTGTTCCGACGCTATCAAAACCTGCGGCTCTGGAATGGGGGCTGGAATACCGGCACAATACCTACCAGATCGGCGCGGGGGATTATCAATCCTGGGCGCAGGGACCGTATTACAATGGCCTGAACTCCCCGGGCTCCACTGGTATAATGGTTTTCAGCCCAGCAATGCGGGTAACTGGTCGCGGGACATTTTTGACGGGCATGTCGGGCTTGATTTTTTTGTCACTCCCAAATGGGAGTGGACGCTGGGCGGCCACGTCGTAAACTATTCCGATACGGTTACCGCGCCCACCGGTTCCATTGGCACACGCTATAACTTTACAAAAACATTTGCAGTACATGCCAATGTCAACACAGGGTATCGCCCTCCCACTCTGGGGGCAATCCATTACGATGCCACATCCTCTGGTCCGGGATATACGACCGTCAACCTGTCCGAAACCAGCGAAGTTGCACGTCTGCTGGGGGCACATGCACCCAAAGGCGAATACTCACGCAGCTACAGCATCGGAATCGATTACAAACCCATACCAAGCCTACAGTTAACGCTGGATGCTTACCGCATAGATATTAATGACCGTATTGAAAGCACAAGCGCTTTTACCGGTTCTACCATGGCAGCGTATCTGGCCGCGCAAGGCGTTGGCAGCAACATTACCTATGCCAGCTACATGACCAACATCGGCAATACGAGCACCAACGGCTTTACCGCCAAAGCCACTTATAAATTCCCCATCAAACCCGCTTATGGGGAGCTGGTAGGTTCCGCACAGATTAACGCAGCCGATACGGAACTGACACATTATGCAGACACACCTGCCATTTTGACTTCCCTTGGGCAGAGCTATTTTTCCAAGGCGGCGGAAACGGAACTGCTCCGTTCCTCCCCCAAGAACAAGGAGTCCTTCTCCCTGAACTGGAGCAAAGGCCGCTTTAACGTGTTTGTGCAGGAACAGCGCTATGCAGGTGTTGCCTGGCTGGTTTATCAGAGTGATCCAAGCAGCTACTGGACGCATGTGCGCCCACAGGTTATCACCAATCTGGAAGTCTCGGCCCAGCTTGGGCATGGCTTTACCGCCACACTGGGTGCGAACAACCTGTTCAATAAATATCCCACCCACACGAACCACAAAGCGTTACAGGAAAGCAGCGGTGTTTTTGCTTACCCCATGACTGCACCCGGTGGTTATGAAGGCGGCTATTACTACGCCCGCATGGGCTACACCTTTTAAAACGATGGATTGCATGCCACTTTTGCGCCGCTCCTTTTGCGCGACACTGGCCGTGTCGGCCCTGTTTGTGGGGAATGTGGGGGGATATACCCCCCCACTGTCTGCTGCCCCCGTGCAGCAGAGCAGAACCCTTCTGTACCTTGAAAAACAGGCCCACAAGTCACTCTACCCCCAGCAGGGGGGTTTTATCCCAATGGTGGCATTCTCGCCCAGATTACCGACCGGCTGACATGGCAGAACACGCAAACACTGTGCATGGAGCCATGGATTGCCACGTCATGGCAGATCAATGCCGATAATACCGTGTATACTTTTACGTTACGTCCCGACGTAACATTCTCCGACGGTACACCTGTCGATGCCGCAGCCGTGGCCCTTAATTTTGATACATACGGCAAGGGCAACAAAGCCCTGCATCTCCCCCCTTCCGAGGTCATCAACAATTATGACCATAGCGAGGTGCTGGACTCGCATACGGTGCGTTTCTACTTCAACAAACCCTCGCCCGGCTTCCTCCAAGGCACATCCGTTATCGGTTCGGGGCTTGTCTCCACCCGTCTTTTGCACAAACCACTGGAACAGTGGGGGGATGGCCGCAATATTATCGGTTCCGGGCCATTTGTTGTGCAGGGTGACGTGCCCGGAAAATCCATAACATTACGTGCCCGCCCCGATTACGCATGGGGCCCACCCGAACTGGCCCCACAGGGCCCCGCAAGGCTGGATGCAATCCGTATTCTTGTTGTACCAGAAGACAGTATTCGCATTGGTGCTTTTCTAAGCGGGCAGGCGGACTTTATCCGGGAAGTGGAAGCCTATGATGAAGGGCAGATCACGCGCAGTGGTAACAGGCTTTACGCCCCTTCCACACGCGGCGTGAACGACAGTGTGGTTTTCCGCCCCGACAACGACAAGGTTGCAGACCGGCGCGTGCGTCTGGCCCTGTTACGCGCAACTGACAGGGAAGAAATCCTGCGCACGCTCTTTTCCCCCCGCTACCCGTTG
This sequence comes from Acetobacter okinawensis JCM 25146, assembly GCF_000613865.1. Classification (GTDB taxonomy): domain Bacteria; phylum Pseudomonadota; class Alphaproteobacteria; order Acetobacterales; family Acetobacteraceae; genus Acetobacter; species Acetobacter okinawensis. The sequence goes on along the minus strand of NZ_BAJU01000002.1, from coordinate 141,772 downwards.
GCACGCTCCATTCTGGCCTCCGACACACAGGGTTTTCAGGATCACAGTGCCGAACTTGGCTACGACCCAGAACAGGCCAAACACCTGCTGGACGAGGCAGGCTGGCTACAGCACCCAGATGGCTGGCGTTACAGGAATGGCCAGATACTCTCTCTTGGCATTCATGTTTCTGCACCACACCCGCAAAGCCGCAGCATGCTTGTCCTTCTTGCGCAACAATGGCGCAAAGTAGGTGTCAGGCTTGATATTCTGACTGGCAGCCCGGCCATGGTCGTGCTGGATGATCTGGACCCACAAACCACCCCGCTGTATCAGGCCGAAGTCGGACGCGCCGACCCTGACGTGCTCAAAAGTGCCTATTACCCGACAAACCGTAATGTTCTGCTGCAAAAAGGTGGGCAGAGCCAGCATGTCCGGCACTTTACCGACCCCGAGTGCAACCGTCTGCTACTTGCCATTGCCTCCGAGACCGACCCAAAACGGCGGCTGGACCTTGTCGCAGATGTACAAAACGCCATCCTCACCAATGCCTACAGCATACCCATTTTTGAAGAACCACAGGTCTACGCTGGTAGCGCCCATGTCCATGACATGCACTTTGAAGCCGTAGGGCGGCCCGTGTTCTACCGCGCATCGCTCGACCAGCCCTGACAGGATGCAAATTTCCATGATCCGCTACCTGTTTACCCGGTTTTTACATGCGATTTTTGTCCTGTGGGGTGCTTTTACGCTCTCCTTTGTCCTGCTTCAGGTCATGCCTGGAGATGCGGTTCTGGTAAAGTTTCAGGACCCCGAACTGGGCCTGAGCCCACAGCAGATCGCAGATATGCGCGCAACCTATGGGGCGGACGAATCTGCAATAACACAATATGCGCACGTGCTTGGCCGCACCCTGCATGGCAATCTGGGTTATTCTATTGAAACAGGCCTGCCTGTAGGGCAGATGCTCCATGCTGCGTACCCAACCACACTCCGGCTGGCCATTGTCAGCTTTACGGGGGCTCTTGCCCTTGCCGCCATATGCTGCGCTCTGGCCATCCTGCTTTCCGGCAACCCGGTTGGGCGGTATCTGGCCGCAGCAATTGGCGCTATTCCCGGCATTACCAGCGGCATCCCCGTTTTCTGGCTTGAAATTGTTGCCATACAACTGGTTTCCTTCCACTGGAAGCTGATACCCGTTGTCGGGCTATCCGGGTGGAGTGCTGTCCTGCTGCCCGGCCTTGCACTGGCCATTCCCATTTCTGCGCCGCTGGCTCAGGTGTTTATGGCTGCGGCACATCGGTGGAAGCACTGCCCTTTATCGATGTGCTACGCGCACGCGGTGTTTCCCCCTTCAGGATTCTTTACGCCCATATCCTCCCCAACGCCCTGCCCCCGACACTGACAGTCAGCGGGCTTGTGTTTGGTGAAATTCTGGCCGGGGCCGTTGTGACCGAAACCGTGTTCGGGCTGGATGGGCTGGGGCAACTGGCACAGCAGGCCGTCGCCAGCCAGGATGTTGCGGTCCTGCAAGCCATTATTCTGATTTCCGTAAGCGGCTTTGTATCCATCGGCTTTGCAAGTGAAATTATACAACCTCTGCTTGACCCCCGCATAGGCCGCAACGCCCGGCAAAGGAAATACTAGATGCCGCACCACATTACGCCCACACGGCTGGCTGTGGCGCTACCGATTACTGTGCTGGCACTGGCGGCTTTCTGGCCTGCGCTGTTCAGCCCCCAAAGCCCTCTGACTGGCCTGCCAGTGGAATATCTGACTGCTCCTTCATTCCATCACTGGTTCGGTACCGACCAGTTCGGTCGGGATGTGTTTGCACGTGTTGTTTACGGCAGTTTTTCCACTCTTTCCTCCGCTGTGCTCGCGGTCGGCGTAAGCCTGCTATTGGCTATTCCTGCCGGGTTGTTGGCAGGTTTGGGCAGTCCACGTGTAGAACGGGCCATACGGGCCTGTGCTGATATTGTATTGTCCATACCCGAAATTTTTCTCTCCCTCAGTATCATCACCCTCATAGGTCCGGGTGCCATTCATGTTGCACTCGCAGTTGGTATCAGCCAGACCGCCGGCTTTGTGCGCATGATTCATACTGAAGTTGCACGCGTACAGGCGACAGAATACATGGAGGCCGCCATCGGGATCGGCGGGACGTTCAGCCAGGTGGTTCTACGGCACGTATTGCCAAACAGCCTTGCACCCGCGCTAGCTTTGGCATCCCTCAGGCTTGGCACAGCTATTCTGGCAATCTCGACCATCTGCTTCCTGGGGTATGGCCCACCACCACCCACGCCCGAATGGGGCTGATGATTACAGAAGGACGAGATTACCTTTCCACCGCATGGTGGATCACCACGTTTCCCGGTCTTGCCATTATTTTTTCAGCTTGGACTGCAAGCCTTGTCTCCCATGCCATCAGGAGTACGCCATGACCCAGACATGCCTGAGTATCCATGATCTGGACATCAGTTACACCCGCCATGGCAGCACCCATCAGGCTCTCAACCATGTCTCACTCGACCTGCATGCGGGAGAAATGCTGGCCCTTGTGGGGGAATCAGGCTCTGGTAAATCCACTCTGGGGCGGGCTGTGCTGGGTATTCTGCCGCCCAATGCCAGCGTGCAGCACGGTAGCATCCATATTGGCGCGCACAACGTAACCCATTTGTCCGAGCGGGCATGGCGGCAGATTCGTGGCAAAAAAGTCGCCCTGATTCCCCAAGACCCCGCTCATTCACTGGACCGGTGCGCACGATCGGTGCGCAATTGGCGGAAGCACTGCGCCCACACAAGTCGAGTTTCCTCAAGCGCTCTAACACGCGGGCAGAAGCGATCGCCCTGCTGGACCAGATGGGTATCTCCCGCCCGGCACAACGGCTTGGGCAGTACCCGCATGAGTTATCTGGCGGTATGCGCCAGCGCGTACTTATTGCAGCCGCCATTGCCCAGCGCCCAGCCCTGATTGTTGCTGATGAACCGACCAGCGCTCTGGATGTTTCCGTGCAGGTGCAGATCATGGCACTGCTGGCAACACTCCGGCGGGAATTGGGTACAGCCATTTTATTTATCACCCATGATCTGGCACTCGCCAGTGAGCAGACTGACCGTGTGAGTGTTCTCAACCACGGCATTATTTGCGAAACCGCACCGACCAGACAGATTTTTTCTGCCCCCCAAACAGCATACACACAGCGCCTGATTGCCAATCTTCCTGTTTTTCACCAAACGCCAGCCAGTGTGCCAGACCCCGGCGCCCCCACGCCTCAGGACGTGATTAAAGTGGCCAGTCTAGGGTACAGCTATGCCCAGACCACCCGTTCTGGCTACCGGCATGCCATGCAGAATATTACCTTCACTGTTCCCAAAGGAAGAACGCTAGGTATTGTGGGCGAATCTGGTTCTGGCAAAACCACGCTTCTCCGCTGCCTGCTCGGCCTGATTACCCCACAGGCTGGTACAATAGAGCTACTCGGCCAGAACCCCAGCAGGCTTAAAGGGCAGGCTCTGCGCAACCTGCGCCGCAAAGTGCAGTTTGTTTACCAGAATCCGCATGTGTCTTTTGATCCCCGTTACAGTGCACTCAAGGCACTGGAGGAGCCCCTTATCAATAGCGGGCTGCATCACCGCGCACAGCGCCGTAAACTCATAGATGACGTGCTCCAGAAGGTACGCCTCAGCCCCACACTATTGGCGCGCAAGGTGTCTGCCCTGTCGGGTGGGCAGGCACAGCGGCTGGCTCTGGCACGAGCCCTGCTCTGCCAGCCAGAGATACTGATTCTGGACGAAGTTGTTTCCGCCCTTGACGTTTCCATCCAATCCGAAATTCTGACTCTTTTGGAAAATCTCCAGAAAGATCTTGGATTAACCTATATTTTTGTCTCACACGATCTTTCTGTCATCAAACGCCTTTCGCATGAGGTTCTGATTCTTAAAAACGGGGAACAGATCGAGTATGGAAAAACAGAGCAAATATTTTCAAAACCGATGACTGATTATACAAAACGTCTGATTGCCTCCATACCCGGCTTAACCTCATCCCCCCCAAACAGCAGAAAGCCCTGATCAAACCAACACTACAGGGCACTAATCACTTTAAGCCCGGCCAGAACGGCATTCGGAATCACCGATGTTTCTCCCGGTCGCATCATATATTCAAATTCCGGCGTCACCACGAGACCGGGCATAATGGGAATGCCGTAATAAGCCTCCAGAATAGCGGAGTGCGTTTGTGGGGCATTGACATACTCGCCCATAGACATCCCTGCCATCTGCCGCAACTGCTGGCCATAGGTCGTGCGGGGGCTTAACTGGTAATAGGAATACATGACGCCAAACCGATCAAACGGTCGTCCCGGAATAATGCCCAGAAGGGAAGCGCCTGCATAAAACTCGTTGGAAAATGTTGAATTGCTTGGGGTGTTATGAACAAAACCAGCCAGCACATAGCCACCCGCCATCTGATGCTGGCCATGACTGCGATAAACCATCTGATCCGCCTCTATATAAAACGTGTCTCTGGCTTTTTCCTTGTGCTTGTGCACAACTCCTGCAAAAGCAGGGGGAATGGTCCCGATCATATCGGCATAGGGCGATGTATCATGCCCATATCCAATTTTATAATGCCCCGGTAAATTCCGCGCTCCAAAAAAGGGTTCCCACGTCAGTTCCACCGGTGTTTGAATACCGGTGGAAGGTTCACTCCCCCACGCCCAGCCGGTATTATCAGCCGCCTTGGGGCCAATACGATACACTCCTGTTCTTAATATCAGGTCACGCGTAGGCCGTATGCGAAATGTGCCCCCCCATGAGGTTTTGGGGTAAACACTCCAGCCCGCAGGCTCACGGATGGCCATAGGTGCCGAACACATGGTCATAAACGTACAGAGCAGCACTGAGGTCGAATACGTATGCGTCAGTGCAATACGCCCAAGATTGATGTTGATCCGGTTATTCAGGAATGACTTTTCTGCGTAAAGATCAGCCAGACGGGCTGCCGCAGGCCCATGAATACTCCAGACTTCGGTCAACAGAACATTGCGCTCCCCCACATGGTCCCATCCAACCTGACGTCCCTCCCGGTTCATGACAATACCATGCAAAAACCAGCCGTTAAGCGGCTCCCATTTTGTCAACCTGCCTAAGTCAAACAGCATGGCAATACGGACTTCATGTGTATAATCCATGCCTTTTGACAGACCACCACTCATGTTGCCCATGGCCTCCCCCTTATAAGTCAACTCAAAGCTGAATCCATGATTAGCCAGGCGTTCACGCAGCGGTTTGAGTGCGGGCACCAGATTGCCAAATGCCTGTTCGGCCACATAATAACCGGCACTGACATCCCCCCGCCGCAATGCATCCTCATTATGGTTCAATAAGTAGGAAATGCTTTCGGTATTAAACAGGGATTCAAGCCGTTCCTCCGCAATCGGGCGCTTATGTTTTGGCAATAGCACAACGGAAGACGTCTGGTTTTGTCGGGCTGACTCGCCCGACGTGATCTGCTTTGTCTCTTGCGCAAGGACGTGGGAGAAGGTCCCCACGATCAGAACGCCTCCTACCGCAAGAACAATATACGACAGCCCCAGCAGGGACATCGCACGTAAAAAAACGAGTTTATGGGCATGATAAAGGAATTTGGACATGATTTTATCCAAAGCTCTTCCTCTCCACCTCAGATAATACTGAAATAGAGTGACCGGATTTCTGGTTGGAATAAAAAGACGTAATTAAGGCTTATGTGCCACACGCAGTGGAACATAAACCTTGCATTGCCCTTTAGGGTCCGGTGGCATGCGGTATTGTGTTATATCAGACATGTTTTTGTTTTTCTTATGACTGTTTTTTTCTGAATAAAACGGATTTACAAGATTATCAATTCACGATCTTGTCTTCTTTTTGTCATAACAAAAATATTTTGCTCGATTTTATATTATCTTATAGTGCAGGAGTACCTGCCCTTAATCCGATGCAAAAAATTGTAAAAAATTAAATATTATGAAGTACATCTCGAACAATTCAGTGGGAATCACGCTATTATTATTTAATTTTATTCATATTTTGTTAGAAATTTGTATATTTTTTTTACAATATGCGCATCAAGAAAATCAATTAAATATTAACCATCCACAAAGCATCCTTCTAATTTTATTTTTTGAGACTGTTATTATTTTCATAATTCATATATTTTAGAGAACATATATACTTGGAAAAGGTGAGAAACATGATGAACAAGAAAAAAAATTTTGCAACTTTGCACATTTTTGGTTCTGAGCAGTACCTTTTTAACAACTTTCAGTAACAATGCCACAGCGCGAGAGAAAGTCCCTCAGGTTCAGCCCAGTATTATTCAAAAAACAATCGAACAAGCCTATACAAAATTCAAACCTGTTCTGGATGGGCAAAATGCAAGCTACATTCCCTACCTAGCCAAAGCAGATAGTGCTCTTTATGGCATTGCTGTCGTGACTGTTGATGGTCAAATCTTCAAGGTTGGCAATGCAGACCATGATTTCCCGGTAGAATCTGTCTCCAAAATCTTTACGCTGGCAGATGTTCTTCAAAAAAAGGGAAGCGATACCATCCTGCATAAAGTTGGCGTCAACGCGACTGGCCTGCCTTTCAACTCCGTTTTGGCAATTGAACTGAATAACGACAAACTAGGGGGCAGCCCCCCCGCAGGTAACCCACTGGTCAATGCTGGCGCTATTGCAACCGCCAGCCTGGTTGATGGCAAGACGCTAGACGCAAAATGGAAAAGCGTGCTCGATACTGCATCAGCCTTTGCCGGGCACCCACTGCACCTGAATGAAGATGTCTATCAGTCAGAAATGGCCAGTAATCAGCACAATCAGGCCATTGCTGTGCTCTTGCATAGTTATGATGCTCTGTATGCTGACCCAGTAGAAACTGTAGACCTGTACACCCGTGAATGTTCTTACGATGTCAACGCCCTTGACCTTGCCACTATGGGAGCCACACTGGCTAACGGCGGCACAAACCCGCGCACACACCTCCCTGTTGTTGACGCCACAACAAGCGCACATGTTCTGGCTGTCATGGCTACAGCAGGCCTTTACAATACAACAGGTGAATGGCTGTTCAAGGTTGGCTTGCCTGGCAAGAGCGGTGTTGGCGGAGGTATTGTGGCAGTAGTTCCCGGTAAGCTGGCGATTGGTGTTTATTCATCCCAGCTTGATGCTGCGGGGAACAGTGTACGCGGCCAGTTGGCCGTACAATTTATTGCTGAGACCCTGGGAGCTAATATTTTCTCCTCCAAAGCACAGTGAGAACCCACTTTTGAAGACCAGTATATTACGGGATGACAGAACACAAAACCGATACAGATCTATCTTACAGAGTGCCTGATAAAATACTGCAACACAGGCCTAAATACAGGATCAAGCAGGCGCGGATAAAACCACGCCCTGCCCCCGGACCTGCCACACATCAGGGCAAGCCCAACTCACCATCGTCCTCCAAAAGCGGCTGTTACGCTTTAGGGCGAAGTTCCTGCACACAGAACGTATGGTTGATATGAAATACTGCAAAATCAGATGATACATGCACGCGATATTCTGGTTTAAGGCACGTACGAGCGTTGCCCCATTCCTGTGCAGTATGTTCGCGCCCTTCTATGCCGCGCCCACGCAACAACGAATATCCAAAAATATCGTCTTCATGGATTCCCTGACGGGGCATTAACCTGCCAAGCACAGGCATAGCGACAATAGCGTTATGCACAATGGGGGATTGCACCTCATCACCGTAAAGGAACAAGTCATCCCCAGCCTCAAACCCAGCATCTTCCAGAACTCCTGCAATACGTTCTATGTGATATGTTTGAAAATGGGCATTTTCTTTGAGAGCATTTCCATAACTGAAAGAAATGACAAAAAAATACAGTATCGGTAACAACCCGACCCATCGAAACTTCTGTGCAAATGGCTGCAAGAAAAAAAAGACTAGCAAAAATAGCACATGTCGAAAAAGACACAAATGTACGTGGAACACTATAGGGATTTTTCAATAAAAACATAATTCCAGATAAAAGAAATAGAATTGCAAAAGGTATTACAAAAATAAACAAACCTGAGACAATATTTTCCTTTGATTTTTCCTTTAAAATCTGAAAACCCAAGAAAAACGTCACCAGTGTTGATACGGCATACAGAGCAAGAAAAATTGGTTTTGCCCCACCTGATAACAGGGCATTCAACAACCCCAAGACTTCTGCCGCATTATTTTTAAACTGTATCAAAGATACATCACGCAGACTCACAGCCACAGCATGACTGCTTTCAAAATCACCATGCACAAAATAGCGCACTATGACTGCTTTATAAAAAAGCCCAGCTACAACAAGCGATGCAACTTTTATCCCTAAAGAACGCCATGCTCTGGCACAATTTTCATGCTGGCAGTCTGCAAGGAAAACAATGAGAGAGAGCCCTAAAAATGTATTCAAGCTCGGTTGATAAAAAGCCATAATGCTAAAAACAAGAGCAATACATACTCCCAGTTTCCGGCGTATTGACCAGTCTAATGGCAAAGCACACGCAAAGACTGCACAGGCCTGAGCCATAAGCATGGGTAAAGCATCAAACCTGTAAGACAGATTTTCAAGAAAAAAGGGCTGTGCAGCCAGAGGCACACCGCATATGCTTAAAGAAACCCAATCTGGCGAAGATTGGCGCGTTACTCTCTGTGTAAAAAAGACAGCGGAACACGCCAGAACTGCCAAACCAAGAATCTGTCCCAACGGTGCGCAGTCAATAATATTATTCAGACGCAAATCAAGGGCATTCATGATGAAAGTCGAAAATATACGTCCGCTTCGGCTCCAAGTGTACCCATATAACGCACGGGCATTATCATCCATATAATATACATTGGCCAAAAATATGGGGAGCGAAAACAATATATATGACATAAAAACAAAAAAGAAGCTTCTGTTTTTAAAATTATCATTTAGTTTATGCATATATTTATAACTCTAACTCACATTTAAGGTATGTAAAATCGTCTCTGAACACGATCTTATACCCTTTCCATGACAATGCTTTTGGTACTACCAAGGAAAGCCCTTACGTTTCCACTCCGGATCTGTCAGCTCATACTTTGTGGCCGCAGCACTATTTTAGTAGCTCATATAATTCATAATACCTCCCACTGTTGTTGTTAGGGTTTTTCTTGCTGTAGGACACAAAATCCAGCTTGTAGTTTTTGAGAATAAATGAGCAAATACTCTTATCTACCGTGTCATCCACACACCCTCGATACGGTAAAATTACGAACTTTGGTTTATCCATTAAATCTTTCATGTACATATCATTGTAATTATCTTTATAATAAATTTCCATTTGTCCTTGAAAAGAAAATTTTTCAAATGGTTCCAAATTCGCGAGATAATATAGAGAATGGTCTGAATTTATGTTCAAAACCTTTTCGTGACCAACCAACTGGGTAACAAGAGCCGGGTTCTCCCTTGCCGTATGCTTCATACTATTCACATTAGAGATAACAGCCAAGATCATGGAAATTTCGACATATAGAATGAAGGGTATAAGCACAGAAGGATACTTCAACTTACCGTCATGATATAAAATCACGAGCATCATTATAGCTGGGACATAAAACAACGAGAAATAATGTGTATAACCATGGCCCGATAACGCTGTTGCCAGAACCGCAAACACAAACCAAAAAGAAAGAACTTTATATTTTATATCTGAAAAAAAGTATCTTCCTGCCACCCACGATATGAGGATAGGCAGTAAAAATAGCAAATCGCAAAACAAATATGCAATACCAGCAATTCGGTCCCTAAAGCTGGATGCATAATTATGAAGGAAGTGATGCTGCATGAAAAAATATTCAACAATGTTTCCATGATCCATAACAAAAAATGGCAGGAATATCACAAAAAGTGATGAAATTATTCCAAATAAAAACCATGAAATTCTACGAAAATTCAAATTTGTGCAAATGAAAAAGGCACCGGAGATCAGCGCCAATATAAACCCAGATAAATAATTTATATTTGATGAAAATGATAAAACGCATCCTGATAGAAAAAGGTTTATATCTTCATATAATTTTAGGCTTTTTGTAATTAAATAAACAAATAAAGATATCAATGCTGCCTGAATTACCTCTGTGTTTCCGTCAAAGTAATCACAGAACGCTGAGAAAAGGCAGAGAAAAATAAATATCCTCCATTTACTGGCTTTATATACTTTCCCCAGAAAAAAAGAAGTCATTCCAGCACAGGCGAGCGTCAGGAGCATAAAGCGCCCATTAACGAGCGGCTCCACCCGACACCAGAGATAATAAAGCACGTAAACAAGGTAAGGCTTATGATCAAACAGGTAGTTATACGGCAAAAGATGATGTTCAAATATCCCCCGTCCAATAACTGGATAAAAACTGACATCCCAATCATTAAAGGGTGCCAGAAAAAAACTGGATGAATAAACTAAAAATGTCGAAAGAAACAAAAACACGCACATTCTGAGAATGTTTTTTTGTAATTTTGTCTTTTCTGTGATTTTTTTTATCAAATTGTCCATAACCAACCACCCACTCCGTATGGGCGTTCCATACCGAAAAATAGCTTGAAAAGCTATATCATAAGCTAAATTTTTACAAACACTACAACCCCAATAGAGTCTTCACGGTACGATTTTAAATATTCAATACCACTCTCACTCAAAAAATAACATTCTTACCGCATGAACCCCACAGATGAAGAATGATAAATATTAGCCAATCTACGCAATATTGAGCTTTTTAGGGCTCATATAGATTTCAACAATGGGTAACCATGACAGCAGCGCAGTTCGGTACATTCATACGGCACGATAGGCTAAGGCGGCTGCAGGCATGGCCGCAGAACCTTGCGTAGTAGACTGCGCAACGGCTCCAATGGCGCGGAACCTTGACGCATCTGGTGCATAACAGCAGTTGACCGCAGGAATAAAATCCCACGGAATCTTTAACACCACATCTAGGTCCATACCCCCATAAAAATAGGGTCTGTCCCGCTTCTGGTGGATACAAAATGGCGCACACATCCTATATAGAGCCTTAACAATAGTTTTCGATCGCGGTTCTTAAGGGGTTGGCTCTCATAAATGCACACGTTTCCTCCACAGCACAGAGACGATATTCCATCTCTTACGATAGTTGTTCCTTGCTATAACGAGGAGGAGGTTTTTTCTTTCTGTGTGTCCGAGCTCACGTCTCTTCTGAACACCGCTATTGAAGAAAAAAAAATTACAGTACAGAGCCACATCCTGTTTGTGGATGATGGCAGCCGTGACAAAACCTGGAGCCTGATTGAACAGGCAGCCCAAACAGACAATCTGGTGCATGGAATCAGGCTTTCCCGCAACCGTGGCCACCAGATTGCCTTGATGGCTGGCCTGTCCTGCACGGAAACAGATATTAGCGTTAGTATTGATGCCGATTTGCAGGACGATACGGCCTGCATTCCCCAAATGGTTGCAAAATACATGGAGGGGAACGAGATTGTTTATGGCGTCCGCTCCGACCGTTCCTGTGACAGTTTTTTTAAAAGATGGAGCGCCAACAGCTTTTATAAGCTGATGGAAGTTATGGGCATTCAGCAGGTTGCCAATCATGCGGATTTCAGGTTGCTCAGCCGCCGCGCCCTGCACAGCCTCTTACAATTTGAAGAACAGAACATATACCTGCGGGGTATGATCCCTTTGTTGGGGTACAGGAGCACTCAGGTTTTTTATTCCCGCAAGGAACGCTGTGCTGGAGAATCAAAATATCCCTTTTATAAAATGCTCTCACTTGCCATCGAGGGCATTACCTCCCTTACAATAAAACCATTACGCCTGATATCGCTCCTTGGCGCATTTACCTGTCTTTTTTCAATATTTATCAGTATTTTTGTTATTATAAAAAAGTTTTATGGTCATGCTATTCTTGGATGGGCGTCCGTAGAAATTTCAATCTTCTTCCTTGGCGGTGTTCAACTTCTTTGCCTTGGCGTTATAGGTGAATATATTGGAAAAATTTACATGGAAACCAAGCATAGACCTAAATTTTTTATTCAGGACAAAATCTGACCAGACCTGCAACATTGCATAGGATAGCAGCATAGCCCGCCCAATGCCGTACCCACTCCAGATACGGCAACTTCCACCTCAGGCGTGCATTGACTAACTGCCTTGCGCACTTTGTGCCAGAATTTGACGCTTAGCATTGGCGTCCGTCACTCTTTTGACCAACCAGCCAATAAATTTGCGGGATGCCTCAATAATATCCTCTCCGCCGTGGCATTGTTCATGCCATTGTGCTGACTCCGACCCTTCCAAACCCTGCGCTGCCAGCCAGCGCGTTATAAGACATGTATGCAAAGAGTGTTTGCTGGCACTTTGCCCACCCCGAGTGGACAACCAATGATAAGCCAACACACCAAGGTCACTGACCAACTCCGTGCCATACGCACAGGCATGTGTTTTTAGGCGATATGCGTCATACCATTGTGGAAACTGCTCTGGCGGCATGGGAGGCGAAATGCCATAGCCCTGACCGTAGCGGCACCCCAGATGATAAATGGCTTCAATAACATCATCATCTTCCAACCCTTCCACAATAACCAGTTCGTGGAAATCCACCCCCATATCCAGCACGGACTTGACCATACTGAAGGTCTGAAGAGGAGCTGTACGAATGTTGCGCAAAAGCCCCTGATCCACTTTGATAATATCAAAAGGGAGGGAAGAGAGGCGCAAGAGGTTGCTATACCCCGACCCCAGATCATCAATAGCGATTTTAACCCCTGTCGCCTTGAACTTCTGGATGGCTTCATCCTGTATGGCCGGTCGATCATCTGGGTTTCCAGCAGTTCAACCGTTAACTGCTCCGGCTGAATATTGTAGCGCTGCAACGCCCCTGCAACCCAGGCGGGCCCATCCTCATTCAGCAGGTAAGTCGGGGGCATATTGATGGCAAGGTTAATAACCTGCCCATCCTTCTGCCAGCGCTCCAGCAGGGCCAGGCAGTCTTCAAGCCCCATATGGAACAGCCTGTCCAGTTCGTTCTGCCTAGCAGGGACAAAAAACTCCCTGGCTCTATGATGCTGCCGTTTGTATCCTGAATACGGACAAGAGCTTCCACCTCCAGTAGAGCACCTGTACGCAAATTCACAATAGGCTGCACGTACATACGCAACCCATCACTGAACAGCCTGTCGCGTATGTAACAGGACTGTTCTTCAGCAACGCCGGAACCACGCTGGAAGCTGCACCGCAGCCACATCTGTTCCCAACGGTGCTGCAGGCTGCGGGCAAACTGCTGCATCCGCTGTGTTTCAAACTGATTGGGGTACGCGCCAAACAATGCCAGCACGACTGCAACCTGTTCCTCCTCCACGGAAATTGGAATGCTGATGGAAGAGCTGATACCCAATGTCTCCATCATCCGCGCCAGAGCTGGGCATTTGGGTCAGTCGAATAGGAAGCACAGCTCTGCTGCTGCCGTGTCCGCCAAGCCAGACCGGTAACCGTATTACCAAAAACCGACTGGGCATTGACAACAGGCTGCGAAATCTTCTCCCTTAATGTCTGCGTCAAATGCGCACCGACGGTGCCACCACTATGTTCAACCACCAGTTCGCCGGCCGGATTCATACGAAAAAGCAGAACAGCGCGGATGCCAGGCAAGCGGCCCAATGCTTCCACCCCCTGTTCGCTGACATCTGGCCAGACACAACCCGCTACCGGCAAACGGGTTGATAAAAGAGAGAAGTAGTGCTCCTCGATCTTCTGACCCGCCTCAAGCTGTGCGCCTTTATCATCCTGTAAGCGCATTTCTGTTGTCAGCAGAATATGGTACCGGTCATAGGCACGCAGCAGAGCTTTATCCAGACTGTCAATCAACAAACGCCTGTAAATACTATAAGCTTCTCCCAACAATGCGGGCGAAATACCACATAATGTATGAATAACGCCAAGGCGGCGGGCCTGTTGTAGAATTTCCTGTCGCTGTGTCTGAGCTCCTAACAGAAAATCCAGATGGGCTGCCTGCTGGCTTTTCAGCCGCTCAAGCTGCTCTGGTGCCAGAGCGGACAATGCGGTGCGGGCATCAGGAAGTTTTGCAAGGCTGTCATAAAAACATTCAATAAAATTCTGCCGTATGCGGGTGAGGAAAGCCTTGGCCCGGGTCAGCAGTTCCGCCGCTTCTGCACCGTAGGGATTGAATGCAACCTGCTCCACACTCTCCTCAACAGGCAACTGCCGGGTATTGCTGGCCATGCACCACCAGGTTTTGCGCGTGGATTTGTTCTGCTTGGACAAATACATAGCCGCATCCGCACGCCGTAACAGCGTGTCCGGGTCCTCCCCATCCACCGGGTAGAGTGCCAACCCCAGCGTCATACCCACCATGGCAAAGGCATCGTTGGAAATGGGGAAAGGCGTTTCCACCGCCTTGTGCAGAGTGTCCAGAATTTTCGTGGCTTGTGTTACCTGCAAAAGTGGGTCGAGATTTTCCAGAATAATGACAAACTCATCCCCCCCAAGCCGGGCGACATAATCCGTATGGCGCACATGCTCTTGCAGGCGCCGCCCCAGTGTTTGCAAAAGACGATCGCCAGCCTCGTGCCCATACCCGTCATTAACCAGCTTGAAATCGTCCAGATCCAGCATGCCCACAGCCACTGACGAGCCCTGACGTACTGCCCGGGCTATGGCCTGCGGCATATACTCTTCAAGCGCCAACCGGTTAGGCAGCCCGGTCAGCGGGTCATGGCGTGCACGACTTGCTTCCTCATTCTGGAGTTTTTCCAGCCGTTTCTGACCATCCAGCTTATCCAGCGCATGCCCGAGCAGTTCAGACACTTTCTGGCATAAACCAATGCACTGCTCATCAAACATATCGGTCTGGGCAGAAACAAAAGAGATGACCGCCCAGCGCTCCCCTCCGCGCCAGATAGGCACAGCCAGCACAGAGCGCCATTGGTTGTGGCACAGAAAATCATACCACGGCGCGTTTTTCTGGTCGTTCAGCTCATCATTACTATAAACAAGGGTCTGCCGGTCCCACGCTTCCACTGCGACGGGGAACTGGAGAGGGTTGTTATCAAAACTGAACTTCAGGTTAGCAAGGCCCTGCGTTCCCGCTCCCATGCAGGAGAGAACGTGTAACGTGTCGGATTCATCCTTGCGCCCGATCCACACAGCCTGAAAAAGTGCATCATACACCAGATCGGTGCATGTCTTGTCGCACATTTCGCGTTCAGTGGACGCCTGAAGAACCGCGTCCGCCGTATTGAGAAGGGCGCGATAGAGCCTTTGTACCAGATCCGGGCTTGCTGCATTCCCCATAAAACCGACAAACCCTTCCTGAAACCCAAAAACCATGCTGCGCTACGGCCCCAGACTGCCCCACAGCATGGGTGAGTTTTTACTCCCAAAATAAGAAGATTTTATAGAACAATGGCGAAAAGCGATGAATAAAATACATTTATTTTGTGTATATATCGGGAATTAAAAGACCATCTGTTGGCAACTGGGGCTGACGCCCCGTCAGTGCTCTGACTGACCTGCCAGTAAGCCGCTCATGATGACCCTAAGGCTCCAGAGTGTTATGAAGACGATGTCAGGCCTCAGGCTTTTTGTCTTTGGGCATTTCCAGCACCCGGATGCAGCTGGTCAGGATCTTCCCGTTCAGGAAGCTGTCACGAACCATGCGTCGAGACAGATCTGTGGATTTGTGCTGGCCACCCGTGCGGCGCACGTTGTCATCAAGCACCACATTACCGGTTTTGGGGTCAAAATAACCAAAATCACACAGATGCGGGTTTCTGATATCTGCCATAATATCAAACAGATGGCATTTATATTCCCCAATCCAGATTTCCGCTCCCTTGCGGTTGGAAATATCAGGATAGTTGAATGTCAGTCCACGTGCATGAAAAAAGTCAAAAATACCCCCCATCAGACACTGGGTTGCCTTGACCTCGCGCGGATTGAATTCAAAGCCATAGTAAAAATGCTTCTGGTAACGAATCTCGTCTGTAGGCAGGTACTTCTCGTTAAACAGGCCCATGAATTTTTGAAAACCACTGGGGTTGGCCTTTACCTTGACCGGGTCCTCGTGGAAGAGCGCAGTTCCACGGTAATTGAAGAACACGGGAACAATAATATGTTTTGGGTTTTCCCACATGGGAAATCTCCTAAAGACCTGACCAAACAATAAATAATCTGAGTTTGTTACGATTCTACCAGCTTTGACAAGTCAGCCATGCCCGTAACCCTCAACCAAAATCACCAGCACCCAGTATCGGCGCGAGAGGGCACACCATGCAAGTCACCTTCCATAATCCGCCATACACCTTTCCCTTACGCCATGCAGCGTGGCACCATGCACATTCAATTACATTCTTATACACTTTTAGCATAGAGTGTTCATGCCACGGCCCAAATGCACGCTGCTCCCAGAAGGAAAAAGAGCGGGGCAGACAGCAAAAGCATCTGTTGGCAGACTAACGTGCAGCCTCCCTTCCCCAAACTCCGGGCGACCCAAGGGGGCACTCACATTTACGTATGCTCCAAGGCCGCCGCATGATCAGTGCTCGAGGATGCAGCAGGCGGCGGCGTAGGCGATGATGGGCGCATGGCCCCGACCTGCGCCCCTGTTACGTGATGATCACCACTACCAAAGCGCTGGGTCAGGCACTTGACCAGTCTGGCAATCTCATCATCACTCAGGCGCTGCACTGCGATCCGTCAGACAATGCGAGACATCCATAAACCGGGCAACGCCGAGGTCTTGCACTGGCGCGGGCGAGGTATCCGCCATTACGGGGGCCGCACCCACGCCCCTCACACAGCCAGAGCACCAATACCGGACAGCAGGAGATCGCGGCGCATAAACCGCGCAGACTGGTTCAGCCTGATCGCACTGGGCGAGGCACGCCACGAGCCCACACCCAAAGAACGTCTTTCCTGCGTCACAAACACTCACTCCAAAACCATCAGAACCCGAAGCGGGAGCGTGAGACATCCTTGCGGTATCCACCCAACAGACGCTCTGCCTTGGATTTAAGAAACCAAAGCTTACGCCCCGAGGGGTGACAAAGACGAATAACTCCCCTGAAAAGACTATATCAGCCTTAAAAAAGAGCAGCTTTACCCGCCTGCAGCACGATTTTTGGAAAAATATCAGAACAATAAAAATATTCATGTGTTGAAATTTTTGCCTATACAGGAAAAACTGAAGTGTTATATCAAGTACACCTTAAAAGCAGAGCGAATGGGACTTTCCAGATATCCCATTCGCGTAAGCAGTATTCTTTACAATAGTGTCGGGCGTGGTTCTTATGCCTCACGCCGGACCGGGGCACGCCTAAAAGCGGAACGTGACACGCCCATGTGCGCCGCTACTGGTAAACAGCCCGCCATACTGCCCCATATAGGACAGTCCAACGTCAATCCTGTCGGTCAGCTTTACCGCCACGCCAGCATCCACCACTGCGGTATCACGGCTGAGGGCAATGCCTGCAACATCCATGTCATAGGTTTGTGAGCCTGCGGCAAAACGCTCGTGTGTTGTAGCGGTTGTCAGCCCAAAGGCATGCCGGTAACCCAACGTGGCATGCGGTGTAAGCAGCGCACCATACGCATGGAATGTGGAGGAAGCCCGCAACCCAAAGGTTGCAAATGTGACCCCAGTTTGTGTGGCCTCACCAACAAGTGCCGCTGCCCCGCCATGTTCGGTAAAATGACCCGTCCGCTGGCTGACATACGCCACATTGCCAAACGGCTCGAGCATGGCACCACGCATGCGCAGGCGGTACCCCAGCTCCCCAAACCCCTGCGCTGTGCCACCATTGTAATGGCTCGATAACGTGTTACCAAACCCGGGAAACGCCACCGTACGGTTCAGGGACAGCATGTTCCACGTATAACTGGCCCCCAGACGCAGGTTCCACCTGCCCCAGTGCGTGCCACCATAACCGCCCAAGGTCACATTATTGCTCTGACCGGAAGAACTGTGCGTATCCCCCTCCATCATGGATCGGCCGTAACTGAGCACCCCACCCATGCGCCACCGGCCATCTGCCCCCAAGGGTGTATCCACCCCCATAACAAACCCGGCGGTGGAATGGTGCAGGCCCGCAGCATTGCCATCCCCCCCATTAGAACCAAAGCCGCCATAGGCCTCACCCCACAGGGCAGCACGCTCAGGTACACATTCTCCCTCATCCACCACATGACCATGGCGAACCTGCACGACCCGCTGGCCAGTCCCTGCAAAGCCTCCATCACACAAAGCCCCCGCCAGCCTGTCCACCACAGCCTGACGTACGTAAAGGGAATCCTGAATAAGAACCGTGCGCGCCGAAGCATGAATTTCGCCCGACAGGGCATCCAGCGCACCATGGATTTCACCCGCCCCACTAAGCTGAACCACCGCCTGAACAACAGGATTGGCAACACCTACACTTTGCAGACCATTCCCCGCAGCCTGCTGGTTGCGGGTCTGGGCAAAAGCGGAAAAGGGAACACTGTTACGTAGCAACTGCAAATTAACGGAATCGGATGTGTAAAGAAGAGTTGGGCTTAAAAAAGGATACTCACCATACTGGTCGTATTTCACCGTATCATACCGACCTGTCACGCCATTGGCTGCAGTGAGCACTTTATATTGCTCGCCATACTGCAAACGCTGGGAACCCAGAATTTGTACAGTGCCACCCGAAAGGCTGGCTGTCCCCGTTACATGTACCAGTTCCTGTGTGCTGGACACACTGTTGGCCAGCAGGGTGGAACCCGCCTCCATATTCAGGTTTCCCGTAACGCTCAGCATTCCCCCGGTTGCAGTACTGCCGGGCAGCAGACTTGCGCCGGAGTAAACGGTTGTCTGCCCCACACTCCCTTGCCCAGCCAGAACAGCCCCACTGCGTACACTGACCGGACCCGCCACGCTCCCGTCCACCTCAAGCAGACCGGCCTGCACATCCGTCCCGCCGGTATAAGTGTTCTGCCCCGTCAGAAAAGTTGCACCACCAGAGAGCGTCAGCCCACCACTACCCGCAATGACGCCACTATACGTATTAGCCGAACTGCTGCTGTTATCCAGAAGGTTAAGGGTTTTATTCCCAAGGACAATGCTGCCACCACCATTCAGTGAGTTAAGCGCAACGGAAGATCCAGACACATCTGCAATATCCAGAACGCCACTATCTTGCATACTCACGGTCTGGCTGATCGTCCCTGCACCAGAAAGTTTGAGAGTACCAGCCTGAATATCGGTCGCACCCGTATAGGTATTACTCCCTGAGAGCGTGAGAGTACCCTCCCCTGCCTTGGTCAGCCCCCCGTTCCCAGACAGCACGCCCGATAAAAGTGCCGCTTTTCCGTTGGTATCCACCGTAGATTGCACACCACCATCAAGCTGAATGGACATAGCCGTGCTAAGCCCGGAATTGATAAGTCTGATGATCCCACCAGACAACACAAACTCCGAATGTCCACCAGTGCCTTCCTGATCGACCAAAGCGCTGACCGTTTGACCATTGGCCGTGGTATCCCCCAGTTCCAAAATACCACCGGACTGAATGGCAAGCCTGCCGTCTCCATCGGTTCCATCGCTACCAAAGTAGATCTGCCCATTTACGATCAACTGGGCGCCATTGCTGACAAGTGTTGAACCGTTACCACCATTTTGCGAGGACCCGCCATTTACGTAGTAATCATGAGCAACATACAAAAGGGAGTTTGTACCATCGACCGTTATGCTGCCCACCCCATGGCTATATAACCCCGTGGCAACAGTGCCCACAAGAACATGCCCTCCATCGGAAATAGTCATGGTCCCATATGTTATGTGTTCTGTATTATAAACAGAACTGTAGCCATTGGTGTTATCGCCGGTTCCCACCACAAGCAGACTGTCCGCGGTTGTCGTCATTTGCGACCCTGCACCAGAAACAGTCATCTGTCCGTCCCCACCACTCCAGCCGATTTGTGTGACGGAAGAGTACAGGCGCAACTGCCCGCCATCTCCAATAACAAGATTACTGACGCCGGATTGTGTGTAGCCGATAAAAACCTGTCCCTGTGACAAAAGCGTATTGCCTGATCCCACGATTTTAAGTGTTGCTCCTCCATCCACACACAGGGGAGAGACCTGACCAGTAGAACACTTGCCCGCCGAAGACAGAAAACTTTGCTGACCATTGACCGTGTACAGCGCGTTGCTACCAACAAGATTCAGACTGTCATCCGCTCTGGCGGCGCGTAGATTTGTGCCAGCAAATACCAGCATAATGCCCAACATGCGCCCCAACACGACTGGGGAGCACACTCCTGCTGGAAAAATCAGCACCATATTTGTCCTGTTTTTTCCAGCAAAAAACCGTGCACGATCAAAGGTCATGCGCACATTCCTTTATATGCTTAGTTAAATCAGACCATGAATTTATGTTAATTCTAAGCACATATAAAAATATAAGGACCGTTAAAAAAACGGTTATTATAGGTTTTTAAATGTTATTCCTGATTTTATTCCGATAGTTAATAGTATATGAATATGTTTGTTTTCTATTTATTGACATTTTTTGTTTTTAATTTTTAAACTATTAGCTACCATACCTTATACAAACTCATGCAGGTCACATCACCAGCCCCTTCAACAACCTACCAGCATCTGGAAACGCAGCCATGCAACAGAAACCCTTTCCACCACGAACACTCTGGCTGCATCAGCAATACGGAAACACCTGAAAGGACGCTCCCCTGCTACATCATCTGGATACGCTGCTTCAGCACTACGGCTATGGTATCGTGACCCTGCTTGTTCTGATGGAAAGCATGGGCCTGCCCGTTCCTGCTGAAACCTGTATCATCACCGCATCGCTCTACTGCCTCAAAACCCACCATCTGGCTATTCAGGGGGTCGCTCTGGCCGCCATTGCAGGAGCAATTATCGGGGATAATCTGGGTTATCTGATCGGGCGTCATTTTGGCCTGCCCCTGTTGCAAAAGCATGGCGCAAAAATAGGCCTGACATCGGACAGGCTGGTGCTTGGCCAGTATCTGTTCCGCCACCACGGCAGCGCCATTGTTTTTTTGGGGCGATTTGTTTCTGTCCTGCGCGTTTTTGTGGCCCTGCTCGCCGGCGCTTGCAACATGCACTGGCAACGCTTCATGCTGTTCAACGCGCTGGGGGGCACATGCTGGGCAGGGGGATACGCAATGGGCACCTACCTGCTTGGGCGTAAAATATCGGAAGTCTCCGGCCCCACGGGCATGGCCATAGGTGTGCTGACCGTTGTTGGACTGCTCGGGTCTGGCCTCTTCTTACGCAAAAACGAAAAATACCTGACACAACGTGCCCTAACGGAAGAAAAAACCCTCTCCCGCACTGCATAAAACAGACTGGTTGGTGCGCACGCCCTCCCCTGCCTGAAGGTATTTCTGGCGATATTGTGAAACGGTTCCGTTTCGTTTATTTATAAAGCCGACTTCACCCCGCCATCATGGTGTGAGTGTTTACCAGCAGGGAGAGCACACCTTATGGACAGGACCATTTGCAGCATATTCTGCTGCCATGCATGACACTCCATAACGTGCCGCACACTTTCCCTCATCACCGTCAGAGCTGCTCTGGAGCATCTGGCACACAGACCTCTGGTGTTTTGGCACCGGATATTCTCTCGGTGCTTGACCGTATCTGCACCACGATCCGAAAGCCCGCAAAAAGCGTGATATTTCGGCAAGGGGAACCGGCAGATTTTATTTATTTCCTTCAGTCAGGCGCACTACGCATTGATTGCCAGCTTGAAGACGGTCGCAATCTGGTGCTTGATTTTTTATGGCCGGGCAGGTTTTTGGGTATTGTTGAAAACGATGTTTACGCATGGTCGGCCACCACCCTTGTGGACGTACATCTCAAACGCCTGCGCCGAAGCACCGTGCAATCCCTGGCACAGGATTATCCACGCATTATGGACCTGCTGCTCCAGCAGAAATCAGCCTCCCTTATGGCTGCAAAAAACCACATTATTCTCATGTCCTGCCCGACAGCCACACACAAGCTGATCGGCTTTTTACTCGATTACAGCAAACGTCCGGAATACTACAACCCGACCACGCAGGTGCTCACACTGGTCATGAGCCGCAAGGATATTGCTGATTATCTGGGCATGACATTTGAAACAACCAGCAGGGTCTTCAAATATCTGGAGACACATAACTACATTAAAAAAATCAATCACCGGCAGATCCAACTCACCCCTCAGATATTGCAGGTCTCATAAGCCAGCACAGAACAACCACCACAGATTACACACACCAATGCCCGCCTCTGTATGGATGGGTCATCAAATTGGCATATCTACACTGGAGCAATACCCGTTAAATCACTGCTTCGTTACCGGCAAGGCGCTGACAACACATGCGCACATGACCGGCACACGAGGATGGGCCGGGTGAAAACAGTTTTTCCATACAGACAACAGTCTCAACCTTGGCGCTACATGCTGACCTGCGCCATAGGCAGCCTGCTCTGCACACCCCACCTCGCACAAGCAGATAGTAGCACCGAGATTGCACAACTACGCAGCATGGTTCTGCAACTGCAAGCACAGGTCAAAGACCTGCAAAAAAACCAGCAACGCTCCCACACTCCCCTCAACCACCAGCATGGCGGGCAGCCGCAAGGGCGGGCGAACAGATATGGCACAGTAGCCCAGTCATCCGCCAGCTCTCAGGAACGCGCACCCCTCCGCACCAGCAGCCCGCAGAGCGGGGAACTGGCGGGGCCAGTCCGCATTAACGACCAGCCTGTCGCACCTTTTTCGGTCGATCCGGCTCCCGTGGATGTGGCTCAAGACCAGCAAAACGTCAAAAGCATCAATCTGTCCTCTTCCAGTCCCACAGCACTCACCCAGACGGAAGTGGACAGCCTGCCCCCAATTTTTAAAATTGGTTCGGTCTCGGTAAAGCTTGGTGGGTTTGTGGACATGTCCAACATCTACCGCGACAAGAACCTGACCGCTGGCCCCGCCACCCCGTGGGGGGCATTCCCGTATTCCGGCAACCCCAATGCCCATGCATCGGAATACCGCCCGACTGCCCAGCTCAGCCGCTTCAGCCTGCTGATAGAGGGGAAACCGGCAAAAGGCGTAACCGTTGAAGCTATGTAGAAAGCGACTTTGGTGGCTCTGGCAGCAACTCCAACGCCGTGCAGACCAACAGCTACGTACCCAGAATGCGACAGGCCTATCTAGCGGCAGATGACCGTGACCTTGGGCTGCACTTTCTGGCAGGTCAGGCATGGAGCCTGACCACCGGCTACACCAGCACCCTACTGCGCAGGCATGAACAACTCCCACCTGTTGTAGATAGCAACCTTATCCCAGGCGTGACCTTTACCCGGGTGCCGCAGGTACGGTTTATCAAAGACTTTCATCGCAAGTGGTGGCTTGGCCTGTCGGTAGAAACACCACAGGCCACTCTTGGGTTTGATGACTCAACTCTGGATTCAGGCGGCAACATTCCTCCCGCCATGGGACAAACCACAGGGCCACACGTCATCTATAACAGTACAGGCACAGGGATGCTCGACCCTGAGGCCCATTACAGTCTAGATGCCGCACCTGATATTGTGCTCAAAGGTGCTGTCGATACCTCTGTCGGACATTACGAACTGTATGGTCTGGCCCGGCGGTTCAGGACCATTGTCGTCACAGGGGGAAGCAATGGGGGCGTGGGTGGTCAGGCGCACTCCCATGTCGTCTTTGGCGGGGGTGTCGGTGGCTCCATGGCCGTACCGCTGCTGGGGGGCAAAATGCAGCTTGTGGGGGATGTTCTGGCAGGCAAAGGTATCGGTCGGTATGGCCCGGGCCAGCTACCAGACATGACCCTAAGCAGTACTGGCGCACCAGCCCCCCTGCACGAAATTATTGGATCACTCGGGCTGATAGGCCACCCCACCGACAACCTCCTGCTCTACGCTTATGGCGGCGTAGAAGCAGCCCACCGGAGCGTTTATGAGGGAGCGGATGGCAATTACTACGGCTATGGTTCACCCAATGCCAAACTTTCAGGCTGCTCGGTCATGCTGGGAACATGCAACGCCCAGACCCAGTCTCTGGCCTCCTACACAATGGGGGGATGGTGGCACCTGCTGGATGGGCGTTACGGCAGTGTCATGACCGGCGTGCAATACACCTACGTTCGCAAATTCGCTTTCCACGGGGTAGATGATGGAGGCAATGTTTCCCGCCCCACGGCAAACGGAAACACGGTTTTTGTGACATTCCGTTACTACCCCTTCCAAAACTGAGCGCGAGAGAGTTTGTCAGAACCTCAAGCGCCCACCGGTTCCGAAATTAATCCAGTCGGACAGGGGGGCGAATAAATGTTTCGATCCGGTCTGCAAAAATGGACGCAAGCCCGCGCAGAAGACCATACAATTCAACCTGATGTTTTCTATACAGCATAATGTGACCAATTCTGGCAGACAGCCCTCGCATAAAGCCACCACCCAGCACCCGCCCACCGGGCAGCGCCGCCCAGCCATTATAATTACCTAAAGCAACAATAGCGCCCTTGTTCTGGAAAATACAGGACGGCACCTCCTGCGCGTGCTCAATCCATGCGGGCAAATGCTTTGCAAGGTGAATAGCCTGCTGGCGCGCTACCTGCGCCGTTGCAGGCAATGGGTCATCTACAATAAAAGAGCAGTCTCCCATTGCAAATATCCGGTTATCATCAACGGAACACAGGTTGGGCTTAACCTGTATCTGCCCCGAGCGATTGAGCGAGAGCCCACCATACGCCTGTGTCACCTCCGGCGCCTTAACGCCCGCAGCCCATACCCGCAGCGCTGCGGGCACATGCGTGCCATCCTTGAGAATAAACCCGCTCTGGTCAGCCCCCGCCACTCTGGCTGATGTGCGCACCTTAACCCCAATCCGCTCCAGTTCCTGCTGCGCCGCAGCAGAAACAGATTCGGGGAAAGCAGGCAGAATACGTGCACCAGACTGAAGCAGAGTAATACTGAGCTTGGGTGGTTCCTTGCCAAAAGCATGCAAGCTGACCGGGTCCACAATTTCAAGCGACTTATGGAGTTCAGCTGCAAGCTGGGTGCCGGTAGCGCCTCCCCCAACAATGGCTATGTCCAACTGGGATGTATTGGCAAATGCCTTGAGCAGCTCCATACGAAACTTCTCGTTAAATGCATTTGCTTCCACAAGATTATCAATAAACAGGCAGTTTTCCTTAACACCGGGAGTGCCAAAGTCATTGGCGCAGCTGCCTACAGCCAGCACTACGGCGTCATACGTCAATGTCCGGCTTTCCAGCACCGGCGTGCCATCAGATGCATGAAAAGGGCTAAGTGTTACTTGTCTTTTTTCCCGATCAAGGGATACCACCTCACCAGGCCAGAATTCAAAGTGGTTGCCACTGGCCTGAGACATGAAACTGATACGATCATTTTCATTCATGACCGTGCCAGCGGCAAAGCAATGCAGCATCGGCTTCCATACATGGCAGAAACTCTTGTCCACCAGCGTAATACGAGCCTTGCCCTGCCTGCCCAGTGTTTTGCCAAGACGTGTTGCAAGAGCCAGACCGGCCACACCACCGCCGACAATAAGAATTTCAGACCTGGATGACATCGGTTTTACAAACCTCTTTTAAAAACATGCACAATGGAGACCTGACAAAGCAGACTTTGCGTAAGAAAACGTGCCAGAATTTTTTTGAAGCAGGGATTTTTGCGAATACTCTCATAACAAAGTATTCATTGTATTCAGTATATTTTAAAAATACCGGTGGACATAAGTGCCCACCGGGATGTTCCGCTCAGAACGGAGCGTCAATATCAACCGTATTGATCAGCTTGTGGTTCACAAACTCCTTGATCCCCAAGCCAATCAGTTCACGGCCATAACCAGAGCGGGCAATACCGCCAAATGGCAGATCAGCCTTTGGCACCAGAGGATGGTTGATAAACACCATACCCGTACGGATCCGCGCAGCTACACGCGCACCGCGTGCCTCGTCCCGCGTAAAGACAGAACCACCCAGACCATAGGGTGAATCATTGGCAATACGCACTGCGTCATTTTCATCCTTTGCACGGTAAAGCTGCGTTACCGGGCCAAAGAATTCCCAATGCCGGGCCTCATTATTTTCATCCAGACCGGTCATCAGCAACGGCTGGAAAAATGCGCCTTTGCCCGGAACAGGGGCGCCAATGACTTCCACCTTCGCACCATGCCCCATGGCCCGTGTTACCTGATCGTGCAGGTCGTCCTTGGCTGCCTGGGAAGAAAGAGGTGCGAGCGTCGTGGACGGGTCCATCGGGTCCCCTGCCTTAAGCTCTGCCACGCCTTTTTTGTACAGTTCCACAAAGCGGTCATACACGGCATCAGCACAATCAGACGCTTGGCAGAAACACAAACCTGCCCGGCATTCCAATGGCGGCCAATAACGGCCCATTTTGCCGCTTTTTCTACGTCTGCATCGTCCAGAACGATAAAAGCATCCGCCCCACCCAGTTCCATGGTGGCCTTTTTAAGCGCTTTACCAGCTGTGCCTGCAATAATAACACCTGCACCTTCGGAACCCGTCAGCGCCACACCGCAAACGCGGGGGTCATTCAGGATCATGGCTGTATGAGGGCGCGCGGCGTACAGGTTGCGGAACAGCCCCTTAGGCAGCCCAGCTTCTTCCATCAGGGTCTGACAGGCAGCGGCACATTGCGCAGGTTGGATGCATGCTTGAGCAGCACGGCATTCCCGGCAGAAAGCTGGGGCGCAATAATGCGGACAACCTGATAGAATGGGAAGTTCCACGGCTCAATGGCCAGCACAATACCCAGAGGTTCGTGCACCAGCGTTGCCTTGCCTTCCGATGGATGCGCAACGGGTAGGGATTCAGGCTTGAGAAGTTCTTCCGCAAATTTTGCGTAATATTCAAAAATTTCGGCAGAAAGAATGACTTCTTTCTTGGATTCCTCAAACAGTTTACCCATTTCCAGCGTACCGAGCAGGGCGTATTTATCTACATCCCTACGCAAAATGGCGGCAGCGGCATTCATGATCCGCGCACGTTCTGCAAAGGATGTTTCGCGCCAGCTTTCATAAGCCTCATGGGCCTGTGTCAGCGCGGTCTGGACTTCTGCGTCCGTAGCATCGGGGAAAGTTGCAAGAACTTCGCCTGTATAGGGGTTTGTTGTCGCGTAGGCCATTTTACCTCACAAATATGATAGCATCGCCAAGGCGAAAACGAACGCATTCCGCCTGACGTCCCGTTTCCAGGCCGTGTATGACCTCGGGATAAAAATAAATAGACCAGTCAACTCTTTTTGGGGCAAACCGAAAGCTCTGGTTCCCACCTGCCCCTTCTGTCCGCCGCCAGCACAATGCGGTCGGTCACCTCTGTGCACAAAACCTTATGGGCCAAACCATGGACCGGAATGCTGCCACGCCATGGTTCGCTTTTTTGTGCAGCGCACGCTGTCTGTATATGTGTAGATATAGATAAGGTCAACGCAAAAAATAGACCGATCGTCTTGAGATTTCTCTCAGTTCAGCCACCATTATTGTATAACCACATGTAAACAAAAGATTTTTTAATTAAGACCGTTTAGGTCCCAATTAACGCAGATCTGCCATCCAGATTAGGGGAGAAGCAGCTGCTCCGAAGCCCGCAAGGTTTTTTCAAACGGTTGCGAGCGATGGGTAATTTTGACCATCAAGGTCGCTCCCAGCCACAACTGGTACAGAGCACCCGCCAGAACCTGTGGTTCCAAGCCACGTCGCACCGATCCCTCCTGCTGCCCCTTGGCAATTGTGCTGGCAATACGATCGATAGCCTGAGCCGTACCGGAATCCAGAATTCTGCGCATACGCTCGGATAAATCAGAAACCTCGGCAGCCAGTTTGACAATCAGACATTTATCGCCTGTTTTGCCATCCACATGGGTTTCCTGCCAGAAACGGAAATACGCAAACAGCTGGTCCGCCGCATTCCCTGCATCTGGCGAGAAGAGTGCATCCATTTTTTGCAGATAATCAGCCATGTATATCCGCAGAAGTTCCTCGCCAAACGCTTCCTTGGAATCAAAATAATGGTAGAATGATCCTTTGGGAATGCTTGCCACTTCCAGTATCTGGGAAATACCTACTGCAGAAAACCCACGCTCTCCAACAATAGAACGTGCAGCTTCCACAATACGCTTTCTGGCTGCATTATGCTTTTCTTCAACACTCATGCGTATTGAATAGAGTATCCACTAAAAACAGTCAATACAACTAGACTGATCGGTCTATATTTATAGCTACCACTGCCCTTTCTCTCATTGCAGCCATCGCATTGCACTGACTGGCAAAAGGCCGGAAATCTGTTCCAATTGCATCATGGCCATAATCCAGACATCAACCCCTAGCCCGCTACAAAGGGTTCTTACCGTCGTTCTGTTCAATCTGCTTGTCTATATTGTTATTGGCCTGCCGAATGCCGTTCTGACCATTTTTGTGCACACCACACTGGGGTACAGCACAACACTGGCCGGGCTAACCTTTGCCTTGCAGTATGCAGCCACATTTGCCTCCCGTTCCTCTGCCGGGCGGCTCATAGACAAGCTTGGTCCCAAACCCGTAGTTGTCGGGGGGCTGGCCGCCTGCGTCTGTTCAGGGCTGCTGCTCGGCTGGTCCGCAACGCTCCATAATGCCCCCGCCATATCCTTAGCAGTTATGCTGCTCAGCCGCCTTTTTCTGGGCTGGGCGGAAAGCTGGACCTCCACAGGTGTTATCATCTGGAACATCCACCGCGCTGGCGCAGAAAACACTGCGCTTGCCATCTCGTGGAACGGCATATGCTCTTACGGGGGCATTGCACTGGGGGCGCCAATTGGTGCGGCTCTGGCACTTCTGCCGCCACCTTACGGCGGGCTTGTTGCCATTGGGGCACTCTCCATAGTCCTCCCCCTAGTTGGGCTTGCTCTTATTGGTTTTTATCAAGGCCCCAAACCCCATGCTGCCACGCAAGCCCCCATCTCCTTCCGCAAGGCCCTGCATCTGGTAGTATGGCACGGATCAGCTCTGGCTGCGGGCTCCATCGGATTTGCCGCCATTTCGTCTTTTCTGGCTCTTTATTATGCCGTGCATCACTGGGACGGAGCCGCTACCGCACTGGCGGTATTTGGCATGGTGTTTGTGTGCATCCGCTTTTTCTTTGCTAGGCAGATCAAACAGCGCGGCGGCGTATTTGTGGCCATTGTCTCCCTGCTGGTCGAGGCTCTGGGGCTGATGATTATCGGCACCTTCCCATCACACGCATGCGCCCTGTTGGGAGCGGCCTTAACTGGCGCTGGTTTTTCGTTACTTTTTCCTGCATTGGGAGTTCTGGCGGTCGACCGGGCTGGACCATACAATCGTGGTGCAGCGTTAAGTGCCTATTCCGTTTTTCTGGATCTGGCCGTCGCCTGTTCTGGCTTTACACTTGGACCCATTATTGAACTCTCTGGCTACCGCGCCATGTTCCTGAGCAGTGCAGGCTGCTGCCTGCTCGGGGCCACCATAAGCTACATGCTCAAACGCACCCCAACCACGCCCTGAGTCTTCAAGCACACAAACCCGGACATAAAAAAAGCCGCCCCGAGAGGCGGCTTCAGACAGCATTTCTGCCAGTCTGGTCTTAAACTGCCTTGAGATTGACAGCGGACTTTTTGCCGTTACGGCCTGCTTCGATTTCGTAAGAAACCTGCTGCCCTTCGCTAAGCGAAGCCATGCCTGCACGTTCAAGAGCAGAAATGTGAACGAACACGTCCTGCGCACCATCCTCAGGCTGGATAAAACCGAAACCCTTGGTCGAATTAAACCATTTTACGGTGCCTGTTGCCATAACTAGGCTCCTTTTTTAACGTCGTGGTCGCGCACAGAACACGTGCGCAATCGTAACTTCCAACAGGACAAACCCGACACAACGCGCGCCGGTCAGCCTTATAAGAGCATCCACTTTGTGTGTTTACGCAGATTTTTCATCAACCCGCAAGATTTTATTTTTATGGTGCAAGAAATGAATTTTTAAAATCAGGATAACTGATTTGTAATATTGAACTTATTCATGGTTTTTTATGCTATGATTATTCATATTTATTATCTCATTTTCCCATTTTTATAAATTTTTTAACCCTAACCAAGAACCACGCCGCTCAACCTTTTTATTGTCATTCTGCCACACATCCACGCCATCGCGACGCTACACAGACACTGGATGGAACACACCATTCACGTTATGAAAACTCCGCTCACACAACCTTCAAGGCCTTTTTCATGCCCCACGCCCAAACTCCACAAAGCCAGCAAGCCAGTACGCATGGTGTGGTCTGGAAAGATTGCCCTGAAGCCACTCTGCTTAACCTTGTCACATCAGAAATTGTGCGGAATTTCCCGCGTCCCTTGCAAGACGATAACAGACGTGTCCACACCCCCACGCTCTTTGCGGCTCTGGGAAGTGTCTGCGGGTTTACCGCTCAAGCAAGCCTGTCTGCATTGATGGACGCAGGAGTAAGACCGGAGCAGGATATGATGGCCCACACATTGGCTGGGGGACGGACATTTCTATTTGGCGAACAACTCAACCAGTTTCTGATGCACGGAGACCCCAGCGTCCATAACCCCGGTCTGTGGCCCTGCCTGACCAGCCCCGCCCTGCAGCAAGGCTGCACCACACAGGATCTGCCAGACCTGAATGCCCAGTTTGCATGTGTTGCCAGCCGCCTGGCCACCGCAGAAGAAGGCGTACCCGATGTTGAGGCTTCGTTTCGTCCCCTGATTGCAACAGAAGACCTGCGTGAAGCCATGTGGGTTTATATGGAACCCATTTTTTTACAAAATTATCCCGATAAACCCGGCCCGCATGGTCCACTACCCAAACCATTATGGAGTTCAGCAATGAATGTGGCTGCCGGAATGCTGTACGCCACGCTCTTCAAGGTCATGGCCCCACGCACGTCCATGACCATTCTGCTGCAATCTGCCATTTTTGGTTCAAAAATCATAGAAAGCTGAAGCACAGCCCCACAAGCACGCCCGCCCTTTGCTCAACTGGCCATTTGCCCGGCCTTGCGGGCTTTGCGGCGAGCAAGACGCTCCTTCATGGCCATGCGCTCATAACGAATTCTCTGTCGCACCCAGTTCAGTATGCCAGATGACATCAGCACAATAATGCCGACAAAAGTCCAGACATCCAGCGGCTGACGAAAAACAAGGTAACTCAGGGCCACACCCCACACCATCTGGCTATATTGGGGCAAAGCCACGCGGTTGGCCGGAGCACGGGCGGTCGCCATCATCATCATCAACTGCCCCAGAGCAGCCAGAAATCCATACCCGAACAGATAAACCCACGCCGTCATGCTTGCAGGCCACTGGGCATGCAGCCCCATAAGAAGCCCGTTCCCGACCAGAGGCCCAATCAGACTGGAGCCAAAAAGGGACAGGCGCGTACGCTCCTTATCCGCCAGCCGATAGGCAATAACACTGCCCGCATTGGCAAACGCGGCAATAAGAGCACACAAATGCCCCCAGTGCAGCGCCCGGAACCCAGGACGCAGCACAATCAACACCCCAACAAACCCCAACACAACCGCCAACCATGCCCAGAATGTCACTTTTTCCTTGAGCAGTATCACGGACAGGATTGTCACGAATAACGGCATCAGAAACATAAGAGAAAATGCTTCGGGCATAGGAAGCAGCATAAAGGCTTCCACGCTGGCAGCCGTGGCGGCAAAAACGCAGCCTGCCCGCAACAGCCACATACCCCATTGCTGCGGCCGGACAATATCCAAATAAGATTCATCTGGCCTGCGGATAAACGGCAGGATAAGAAAACCAAAAAGCCCGCCAGAAAACGCAACTTCAAATGGATCAAGCTGGCCTGCCAGCAATTTGGAAAACGCATCGCTGACAGAAAAAGATGCGTAAGCCCCAAAAGCTAACGCCATGCCGGAAAAAAGAGTTTTAGTGTCCATTGAAGCCGCTATATCTGTGAGAAAAATCCTGAATGCAGGATAGTATTTGGTAGCAATAAGGGCCGATCAGCACAAAGTAAAACCTATTTTCCAGTTTTGTATTTCTGGCATCAGGTTTTTTAAGCAATCCTGCAGATTACACTCCAGATGCGGCCAAAAACATGTGGGCCAGCATAGGTAGCATCCATCTGCTACCTCTTGCCGTCTTATGTCAGTTGGGTGTCTGGAACATCATCTGCAAGATCGCTGGCCAGAAACCACCATTTTTCACGCGTTTTTTTTGTTATGTTTGGCGTGGTACATAGCATGTCAGCATTTTTTAACAAATGCTCCGCATCCGTGCCATCCTGCGGATAAAAGGCAAGACCCAGCGTCATGCCCACCATGGCGGAAGCACCTGTTGCGACCACAAAAGAGTCTTCAACCGCACCATGCAGGGTATTGAGCGCGACTTCGGCCTGCTCGGTAGCCTGAGCCGTTATCAGACCTTCAAGCACCACAACAAATTCATCTCCGCCCAATCTGGCAATATAATCTGTCTGGCGTAGCAGGCTCTGCAAGCGTTGGCCAAGCTGGAGCAACAGCCTGTCTCCTGCCTCGTGCCCATAAGTGTCATTCACCTGCTTGAAGCCATCCAGATCAATCAGACCGACCGCTACGGTCGTGGCACTCCGTTGTGCACGCGCCAGCGCCTGCGGCAGATATTCCCCAAGCGCCAGACGGTTGGGCAGGCCTGTCAGCACATCCTGCCGGGCACGCTGTGCCTCCTGTTCCTGCAAACATTCAATCCGCTGTTTGACGTCCAGCTTATCCAGAGCATGCCCCAAAAGACTGGCAACCCGCTTGCACAGGGCAATACTGTGCTCATCAAAAACCTGTGCCTGTGGAGACGCAAAGGTCATCAACGCCCAAATTCGGTCTCCCCGCCAGATGGGTGCAGACAGAACGGCACGCCAGTTATTAGCCTGAATAAAAGCAAAACATGGATTGCTGGCCTGCTCGGTCAACTCGTCATTGCTATAAACAACCTCCCTGCCTTTCCATGCACGCATGAAAACAAGAGGCTGTACCCGCGAACAGTCATCATTCAAACAGGTATTGATCTGTTCAATACCACCTGTCCCCTTACCTGCGCGGGACAATACATGGACTTGCCCCGCATGATCCACCCGACCAATCCAGACAGCATGGAACAACGTGTCCCGCACAAGATCCGAGCAGGTGCGGCTGCACATCTCACCTTCATCTGTCGCAAGCAGAACGGCATCTGCTGCGTTGACCAGTGCATGATAAAGGCGTCTGGCCACATCCCGACTTGTAACATCCTCCAGTGTCCAGACAGAAATATCGCTATGCAAATCAGATAACTGAACACCTGAACAGTCAGCAATCAGAATCTGGCCATCAGCACGGGCAAGGCGCACGCCAGCTATCTGCACCTCCCGTTTTTGTGCCAGCTCGTCATAGCACTCGGCAACACGTCTGAATTCATGATGATCTGCAAAAAGAATTTCCGTTGATTTTCCAACAAGAGCGTCTTCTGGCATACCCAGCATGTGGGTGGCGTAGGAATTGGTCATCTGCACCACCCTGTCTTTTACAAGCAGAATGCCCACCACAGAGTTATCCAGCAATGCCGCTTTTAACCGCTGACTGTAAATCCGGTCCAGACCCATGGAGATATTGATACAGACCTCTTTGAGTAAGATCTGAACCTGATCATCAAAAATATCTGATTTTTCGTGGTAAACACTAAAAATTGCCCAGACTTTTCCGTCCCTGTAAATAGGCAGAGCGGTGTTTGAGCGCAGCCCCAGCCTGAGCGCCTTTTCTTTCCATGGTGCCAGTGTGGCATTTTCCATAAATGATGCGTTAAATATAGGCGCGCCCGTACGCCAGACCTGACCAATAGTGCCCCGACCTTCGGGCACATCTGCACGTGCAGAAATAACAATATTATCCAGATATGTACTCGAGCCGCTTATGGCCAGAAACTTGAAATGTTGATTTTCATCCGGTCTGGTTATCAAAGCAATTTTAAAATGGGCATATCGTATGGCCATATCGCAGATTTCCTGCAAAAGACCGGACTCATTATTAGCCTGACTGGCACATTGGCTGGCCTGTGCCATAAACATGTTAAAATCGGTCAGCCGACGCAAACGCACCATCTGCTCCCGATCACGCCGACGAATGAGAAACTCTCCAACTATAACCAGCAGTGCAAGAAAAAGAGCCTCTGCACTCCAACGTGCAGGGGCCTGCTGGCTGTAACTACGCCACACGCGTGAAGAGGGAACCAGTGTCTGCACCACAAAGGGATACCCCGGAACCGGAGCCTGTGCGATCATCTCCGGCTTGACGGACAGTAACGGATGAACCTGCACCTGCATGTGCAACAGATGCGTTAAAGATTGCCCATTGCGGGTATCTATAACCGTAAAATCCCATTTTCTGTAATCCGGAGGCAGTTCCTGCTCATCCAGAAACCTGCTCAGACGATAGGGAGATCCTAAAAAATATCCTGTTTCGCCAGCATCCTTTTCATGCACCCGCATGGGAAGCACGACAGTGCCCTGATTTTCCGAATAATGCACGGGACCCAAAAAATGATTGGGCATCTTGGGAACAGCAGAAAAATCCCGTAGCGGCTCAGCCTGATGCTTTTTCTGCCCGGAAGTCGACCACTGTATGCTGTCCCCATCAGCCCCAAGCACGCTGAACGTCGAATACGCAGGACGAGACAGCAGGTAATGACGGAGCAAAAGTTCCATTTGAGCAGACATGGTCTCCGGTCTGTCATCCGGTCCATGGAGTGCTACCAAAGCCATATCGAGCTCTGTAAAGCGCGTGTCCAGTCGCTCCATAATCAGATTGGCATATGCCTGACCATCCCTGCGCGCGGCCTCGTTTACTTCTGTAATGGCGTGCTGGTATTCATCAAACTCGATCGCGGTACCACATATCACCACCACCAGAACTGGCAGGGTATAGTTCATAACCACTCCGGTCCGTTTTTTTGCATTCCTGAAAGAATGATACAAAACGGAAGGGAAAGATGAAATTTTGCTCACGCGCAGGACCATGTGTTGAATTTTACAACAAAAAATATACTACACCTACACTATACACTCCATATTTTTCCAAAGAACATATGGAAAATATTTTTATTACAATCCAATAAAGTCATTTTTTAAATTCTCTTTTTTGAGCATGTAAAAACCAGATATGCTCATATCCCGGCTCCCTTCCCTTGATGCCATTGGCCACGGGAAAGTGCTCTATGCTCGCAATGGTATAATCCTGAGCATAATACCGCTCCACATCTTGTGCCATAACCGCAAAAGGTGGACCGGATAGACGCTCTTGATCATATTCTACGCAAACCAGAAGCTGATCAGCACTTTTGGTAAGATACGTAAGGTGATGCGCATAGAGCGCAGCCATCTGAGGAGCAAAGCCACCAAAGCCGCCCGATCATAAACAATATCAACCGAGCCAAGCACATCAGGCGTTAGAGAAAAAATATCCGCGGCAAAAATTCTAATATTTGGCCCTTCAAATACCACCACTCCAGAAGGCAAGCAGGATATGGCCGGATGAATATCCAACTCCACAAACAACTGCTCCACCGCCAGACGGCTCAGCTCCACACCGATTACTCTATAATTGCTTTTCAATAGCCAGTGTATATCAAGGCTTTTACCACATAATGGCACAAAAACGCACGCACCCTGCGGAGCACAAGGGCCAGAGAAATATGCCACCATGCAGGGTGAGCATGTAACGCATGGAACCCGATCTCGTTGCGTTTCCATTTTGCAAGCCAGAATTGAGCGTCCATTTACGAACCCGCACCCTCCCATAGATAATAATGATTACGCATGTGGTACAAATAGAATCACCGCCGCACCCAGCAGACATAGACCTGCCCCAGTCAGGTCCCACCAATCTGGTGGCATACCCTCTGCAAACCACATCCACAACACGGCAACTGTAATGTAGATTCCCCCATACGCCGCATAGGCACGACCAGCCACAGAGGTGTCTACCAAAGTCAACAAATAAGCGAACAGCAACAGGGAGCCGCATCCCGCAAAAGCCATAAAGCGGTCCTACCAAGACGTAACCACGCCCAGAATGCAAAACATCCACCAATTTCCGCCAATGCTGCGGCCAGAAAAATCAGCCCGGTTTTCATCCCACTTCACGGTGCATCATTGCGCCGACACTCCCTCAACCCCATAATTTTTATTTGCAGATTATCATTCTTCAAGAAAAAATCATTGCTAAAACAAAATTAGATATCACCACGCTCCTCAGATCAGTTTTCATTCAAACCGTCAATCCGCCCTCTCCAATTGCACCTCCCCCCTCAAGACTCTCGGCAAAGTTGCATTTGCCCGCCAATTGTCACGATAATGTGACTCCCCTCCCCTACCAGCCATTGCGGCACCAGCGCATCCATATCGTTGTTATAAAAGAATTTTATGTACATTTTGATGATATTTCCCCAGTATGCGAGATGGGTAACAATACCCCTCCACGCCAGCCCAGAAAATACATGGAATATGTTTGTTTATTTATCACAAATATAGAGAAAATATATGGATTGGCCTTCCCCACAAATGTCGATTGCATTGGTTTTATTTTAAATAACACATCACATTTTCATCAAATACCTATTTTTATAAATAAATATTCAGGATTTCCATTGACTTTGCAGATTGAGATATATTCAAAATTTAAGGGGCATCGCACAGGAAACTATGCCATAGTGTCTCATGTTCTTTCATCTGGCATAGTCGTCTTGCAATCGGCTTCCTTCAGGTTTAGCCACATAGTCAAAGATTGAGTTCATGCCAGATTATGCAAACCCGCTCTTATCTTCGCGCATTAACGATACGTTCTTTGCCGATATCCTGGAGCAGGCGGCAGATGGCATCATTATCATTGATGACAGGAACAGGATCGTTTTTTTCAACACCGCTGCCGAACAACTGTGGGGCTATCCTGCTTCCACCGTTTTAG
The DNA here is from genome assembly GCF_000613865.1 of Acetobacter okinawensis JCM 25146. Taxonomy (GTDB): domain Bacteria; phylum Pseudomonadota; class Alphaproteobacteria; order Acetobacterales; family Acetobacteraceae; genus Acetobacter; species Acetobacter okinawensis. The sequence continues at coordinate 104,710 of NZ_BAJU01000002.1, read as the reverse complement.
GCAACGATGTGAATACACTTTTGCCTCTGGAACACCGCGACCACCATACAGGCTATATCACGCACAACCGGCAGACGGGGAATCATCGCGTTGTTAACACATCCCGCGAAGTCACTTTCGTGCGGAGCAATGGTGATTATGTCGCCGCTGAACTTTCGCTCTCCACAGCTTTATTAGGGCCCGAAAAAAAAACGTTATTATATGGCGTTTATTAAAGGCGTTACAGAGGAAGTACATCGGCGCAAGCTACTTGAACTTCAAAGTCAGGTTTTTACATCGCTCGCAGGCTACACCACCATACAGGATGTGGCCGATATGCTCTGCAACAAAGTGGAAAAACTGGTCCCCAACAGTATTGCCGCACTTCTTCTGGTGACCAGCCATGGGGGCATATCCATACTGTCCGCAAAAAACTTACCGGGAAGCAAGGCCAAACAACTGGCAGGACTGGTCCTTACGCCATCTGATATGGAAGACCTGCGTAAACACCCCCACCATGCCTATGCCGTGGTCTGGCAGCACAAGCAAAGCCATGAACCCAGCACTGACCTGCATGACTGCTGGGCCTCAGCCATATGCAACGGCACTGGAGAACTTCTGGGCATTTTTGTACTTTTTTCATGCAACAAGGATAAGATTACAGACTGGCCTCAAAAAATTGTCACAGGGTGCATTCCCTCCTGCGCCTCTATTATAGAGCATGAAAGAACACGTTACAGAATAAGCCAGTATAACAATATAGATCCCCTTACCGGACTGCTAAACCGCTCTGCCCTGACAACCCGCCTTAAACAGATGGCCGCACAAACCGGGCAGGCACCATTTGCCATCCTGATGCTTGATGTGGACCTGCTGCAGGATGTCAACAATGTCATGGGGTATAATAGTGGCGATATTCTCCTCCAGACGGTCGCACGCCGCATTGCCTCCCTATGCCGGGCACAACATCTGGTAGCACGCTTGGGTAGCGATGATTTTGTGGTCGTCATGCCCGGGGCGGACAGAACAAAATCTTGCAAACTTGCCCACGACCTGAACTGCATTGCACGCGAACCCATTGAAGTGAAAGGTCGTGATCTGGTCGCCTCACTCAGTATCGGTATCAGCCTGTATCCTGATGATGGCACAGAAATAGAGGAAATTCTCGGCGCATCGGAAATTGCCATGCGGCAGGCAAAAAAGCAGGCCCGCGGAGGATTCCGTTTTTTGGCAAAGACGGTAACAGCAATGTACGTGAGCGCCTTATTATTGGGTCCGCGCTCAGGGAAGCCTTGCACAAAAAAGAGCTTTATCTGGTGTACCAGCCTCAGGTCTGCGCACTGACCGGCACCTTATGCGGGGTAGAAGCACTCAGCCGCTGGCAACATCCTTCTCTGGGATTTATCCCCCCTTCCACCTTTATTCCCATTGCCGAGGAAACAGGGCAAATCGAGGCCATTGGCCTATGGTCCTTGGAGAAATCCTGCGAACAGATTCGCAAATGGGAGCAAGACAATGTTTATGTGCCCATTGTCAGCGTAAACATGTCTGCCGTGCATTTTTGCAGCATGGACCTGCCAGAGCAGATTTTGTCCACGTTACAAAAATACAGTCTGGCCCCCCAGCGCCTGACAATAGAGATTACCGAAAGCGTTGCCATGCGGCAGGACCCCGAAACCGCATCCAACCTGAAAGCCATACGAGATATGGGCGTTGGGTTATCCATGGACGATTTTGGTACGGGGTTTTCATCCCTGTCACGTCTGGCGCAGCTCCCTCTTACCGAGATTAAAATAGACCGAAGCTTTGTTGAAAATTTTGAAAACAATATCAGCTCTCTTGTCGTCGCTGAGGCGGCCATCAACATTGGCAAGCGGCTCGGCATCAAGGTTGTGACCGAAGGGGTCGAGCACGAAGCACAGGAAACAAAGCTGCAGGAACTGGGCTGCGATATTCTGCAAGGTTTCTTCTACAGCAAACCACTGCGCGCAGAGGAAATCCCTTTATGGCTTGCAGCCCGCCCGAGCAGACGGGCCAGCAGGGGATAGGGAACCGCCAGTTCCCTTAACCCGCACTCCCCCTTTGCCATAACGCACTAAAACAGAGTATTCTACAGCGGTCTAATAACCAGCGTATGTAACCACCACTCCCCCATGAGCGACCGTAGCGGCACCATGCCAGCCACTCCTTTCCTTCTTTCCTGCCCAATATGATCCGCGATCTGGAGCCTCTACTGCCCGCCAGCGCGCAGCCCGTATTGTGTGAAACGGAACTGGTGGCCGTTCTGGTCTGCATCAGCCACAATACACCCCATATCCTTACCCTTGAGCATGGGCGCTCCTTCCCCTCTGGCCCCCTTATGGTTGAGCACCGCTCCTTGCAAAAGGGCATGCGTAACTGGGTTGAGCGCCAGACAGGCCTTAAACTGGGCCATACAGAGCAACTTTATACATTTGCAGACCCACGGCATGGCCACGGCCACCAGATGGTTCGCATTTCCTATATGGCGTTCATCCGGGAGAATTCCGAACACGCTCTGGCTGCGCACTCCATTTACGACTATTTCCCATGGGAGGACAGGCGCGACCCGGCCTCTACCACCCTGCTCCATACAATTGCTGGCAGACTAAGGCTCTGGGCATCTGGCAATGCGCAGCGCTGGCAAAGATGCGCCACGGTTTTTGGCCTTGATGGTCATCACTGGAATGATGAACTCAGCCTGCAACGCTATGAACTCCTGTGGGAAGCAGGACTGGTGGCAGAATCCAACTGGCAGAATACCCCCCTCCTGCCGGGCCTGAGCATGGTCCGTGACTACAGGCGCATTCTGGCCACGGCGCTGTCACGCATGCGGGCAAAAATTCGCTACACTCCTGCGGTATTCGACCTCCTGCCACAACAGTTTACGCTGTTACAGCTCCAGCAGGCCATGGAGTCCCTGGCTGGTCGCTTCATGCACAAGCAGAACTTCCGTCGTCTTGTACAGCAACAAAAACTGGTCAGTCGGACTGCGGAATACGATTCTCCTGTACAGGGACGACCGGCACAGCTTTATCAATTCGCCCCCGAAATGGCTGAACACTGCTATCTGGCGGGAGCCAAGCTCCCACTCCCAGCCATCTCCTGAAAAAGTGTTTGCCAGCACTCTTGCAATTCCTAAGCGCTATATATACTCATTAAGAGCATATATACGCGGAACAATGGAGCAGAACAATGTCTGCATCACTCATGGCCAGCAGGGACCAACTCTACCACCCTGTTGCCCACATTATGCTGCGGGAACAATGGGAAGCCAGCTATGCGGCAGACATTGAGGCCATTCTACGCCTGAAGCAGGAAAAGAACGCCGTTATCCTTGCCCATAACTACCAGACGCCGGAAATTTTCCATTGCGTGGCCGATATACGGGGTGACAGTCTAGCGCTGGCCCGTGCCGCACAAACCATTGATGCCGACACCATGGTTATGGCCGGTGTGCATTTTATGGCCGAAACCGCAAAACTGCTTAACCCGGAAAAAACAGTCCTGATTCCCGATGCAACCGCAGGCTGTTCTCTGGCAGCAGGCATTACCGCCGAAAACGTACGTGAACTCAAAAAACGCTATCCGGGCGTACCTGTTGTTACCTATGTCAACAGCACCGCCGATGTTAAAGCGGAAAGTGATGTCTGCTGCACATCTGGCAATGCCAGACGGATTGTAGAAAGTCTTGGTGTGTCGCGCGTTATTATGATTCCGGATGAATTTTTAGCCCGGAACATAGAAGCCGAAACCGGGATAGAAATGCTGACATGGCCAGCCCACTGCGAAGTGCATGAACGGTTTACCCCGCAGGAGATCAAACAATACAGGCGACTGCACCCCGGCCTAAGCGTTATTGCCCACCCGGAATGCCCGCCAGACGTGTTGGCCGCGGCCGACCATGCAGGTTCCACTGCGCAGATGATCGACTTTATCGACCAGAAAAAGCCACCCAAAGTCCTTCTGGTTACAGAATGTTCCATGAGCGATAATCTGGCCGCATTATACCCTCAAACCCAGTTTGTGCGCCCATGCAACCTATGCCCACACATGAAGCGGATCACCCTGTCCAACATCCGTCAGGCATTGGAGACCATGCAAACCGAAGTGACCATACCCGAGCACCTGCAGCACCCCGCCCGTATGGCGGTTGAGCGGATGTTGGCCATTTAACCCGACCGGAGCCAAACACACCATGACCACCGGCCTGCACCTGCCCGCCCTGTTGTGGGAGCCGATCGTACGCACAGCACTTATGGAAGATCTGGGCATTGGGGGAGATGTCACCACGCAAGCACTGGCAAAACCGGGGCAACAGCTGCGTGCGGCCTTCTGTGCACGCAAGGATGGTGTTGTATGTGGCCTGGAAGGCGCGCGACAGACCTTTGCCATGCTCGACCCAACCGTGCGCTTCAGCATGCTCAAACAGGACGGGCATCAGATCAAAAGTGGAGATGTGCTGGCAACCGTGGAAGGCAGTGCCTATGCCCTGCTGGCAGGGGAACGTACGGCACTCAACCTGCTCTCCCATCTCAGCGGCATTGCCACGCATACGCAGCAGATTGTTCAGGCCGTAGCAGGTACCAAGGCCCGCATTGCATGCACCCGCAAAACCCTACCCGGCCTGAGATGTGCGCAAAAATACGCCGTCCGTGCTGGTGGGGGCAGCAGCCACAGACTGCGCCTGGATGACGCCATTCTTATCAAGGACAATCATATTGCCCTGTGCGGCGGCAACATCGAGCAGACCCTGCATGCTGCCAGACAGTATGCAGGGCACCTGATGAAGGTGGAGCTGGAGGTCGACACACTCGAACAGCTTGAACAGGCCCTGTCCTGCGCAGGGGCGGACGTGTATCTGCTCGACAATATGTCCATCCCACAACTGGAGCAGGCCGTGCACATGATTAACGGCCGCGCACTGGCGGAAGCCTCTGGCGGCATTACCCTGCAAACAGCCCTGCCCATTGCCCAAACGGGCGTGGATGTTCTCTCCCTCGGATGGCTGACCCATAGCGTGCATGCACTCGATATCGGTCTTGATATAGTCGAGAACTAAATTCCCCCGCATCCCCGCCGACACGCCAAAAATCTCCTGCTTTATGACGGGCAACGGCCTGTACGCCGAGCATTACATCAGTACGTCCGCATAAAGGTTGCATATCGATTTGCTCGAATCAGACACAGAGTGTCTTTTTTGCAACGATTTGATTTCTTCATTTTATAATCATAAAATTTCACATATTTTTATTCATAATTATTGAATTTTATCCATTTTTTGTCCGCTGCGGCATACCTCCCCCTCGTTTGCACCATTGCTAATGATTCGTATTTACACATATTTCGCAACTGCGAATCATAATCATTTATTTCAGGCTGCATCACATGGGCTCATCTCCTATTCGCCGCTATCTTAACCCCACTCCTCTGGCTGTAGGGCTGGCCATGAGCTGTAATGCTTTTCCAGCTCTGGCGGATGAGGCCCCTGACCCCGTCAGTCATCACCTCAAAACAGACAACAGCACCGAGCAGACCGACACAAAAAACTCGGCCAGCCTTGCAAATGGTAAGGGGAAAGGCCCCAAAACCATTAAGCAGGCTAACGGCACCGAGGTTGAGCAGTGGACCGTCGTTGCATCCCCCATGAACACGCTGCGTTCTTCAATCGGCTTCAGCCGTATGCAGGACGATGTGCTGCATACACCACAAACCATCAATGTTGTGCCTCAGATTCTGATGCAGCAGCAGAATGTAAAGTCTTTAGATGAAGCGCTTAAGAACGTCCCCGGCATTACCGCTTCGGTCGGTGAGGGCGAAGGAGGGATGTCAGGCGACCAGTTCCTGATCCGTGGTTTTGCCGCACAGAACGACATTTATGAAAATGGATTACGGGACTTTGGGGTTTATACCCGTGACAGCTTTGATTATGACCACATCACCGTTATAAAAGGCCCATCTTCACAGGTGTTCGGCAATGGCACCACGGGTGGGGCCATCAACATCACAACAAAAACGCCTTACGCAGGCAACCACGTGAACGCCAGTTTTTCGGGCGGAAGTGGTTCGTATTATCGTGGCACTCTGGACATCAATCGCAAAATTACAGACACCATTGCCGTCCGCCTGACCGCCATGGGCAATGAAAACAATGTAGTCGGCCGCGATTACATCTACTCGCACCGTTGGGGCATTGCACCATCCATTATTTTCGGTCTTGGAAAAAAACTTAATTATACGTTGGAATATTTCCACCAGACTGACAACAGAATTCCCGACTACGGTGTGCCCGTTGCCACCAAACCCGGCACGGCCTACGGCAAACCGATGACCGAATATGGTATCAACCGCAACAACTGGTATGGCACCACCTTTGATCAGGACGACACCTCCACAGACATGCTGACAGGCCGCCTGCAGTGGGAAATCAACAAATACGTCACGTTTTATAATGACACACGCGGCGGTCTTTACAGCCGCTACTACTCCGCATCGCAGGAAGCCTGCGGACTCGCGACCTGTGTCATTCCCTACTTCTCATCCAATCCAGCCAGCGCTGTCATCTCACGCAATGGTGGGCTTGGCGGACCTAACCCCTACCAGCAGGATGACTGGTCGGTGCAGAACGTTGCATCAGCCGTTGCAAACTTTAACACAGGCAAGATCAGGCACCAGATTATTGGCGGGATAGATATTGAACATATCTATGACCGCCGCCGCAACTACGCTTACGCCAGCACACGCCCAGGCACCAGCCTGATGTACCCCTCCATGTATGTGCCGGGTCTGAGCCTTTGTGGTGCCGGTAGCTGCGCAAACAACCTGACCAACATGCCCAATGGGGTCGGCAAGAAGGAATGGAAAAAAGGCGACGCCACGGATGTCGGTGCTTTTCTGTCTGAACAGGTGTGGTTTGTGCCTTGGTTCTCCGTCAAGGCGGGCTTCCGCTGGGATCACTGGGACAGTCATTACAACGCAACCGGGGGCGACCCTGCCTATGCCGATACGCATCTGGGACAAACGCAGGATACATTCAACCCCAACGTCAGCCTGATGTACACACCTAATGACCACGCCATGGTTTATTTTAACTGGTCGGAATCCACCACACCGCTCGGTCTGTATGTCGCCAACAGTTCCGAACCGCTAACACCCAAAAACCAGAACTTTTCACCCGAGCGCGCCAGACTTTATGAACTGGGTGCAAAATACTCGGCATTCCATGACCGGATCGGCTTTACCGCCTCCATCTTCCGTCTGGAAAAAGGCAACTCCCTGCTCACCGACCCCAGCACCGGCAGCGTCAGTTCCTCGGGCGATACACAGCGCAATCAAGGTATTGAGCTGAGTGTTTCGGGGCAAATTCTGAAAAACTGGAACATGATCGCCACCTATGCCCGCTATGACAGCCTGACAACGGGCGGCACTGCGGCGGATATTGGCAAGCAGGTCCAGTATGTGCCACGCAATCAGGCGACCGTCTGGAGCACTTACGAAATCGCACCCAAAAAAGTTTACAACCTTCTGGTCGGTGGTGGCCTGACCTGGCGTGAAGGCGTGTTTCTGGACACGGCCAATACAGCCCGCGTTCCTGCCAATGTCGAATTTGATGCTGTTATTTCACACCACTTTGACGACCACTGGAAAGTCAGCATGAATGGCTACAACCTTGCCAACCGCCTGAATTACGGCAACCTCTTCTCCAACCGTGTTACGCCTTCAATCGGTCGGGCATTCCTGTTCAATCTGTCTGCTTCTTATTAAAGAAGAATGGCATAATGATCGGCAGGTACACATCTTTTATGACCCGCGTGGTCAAACGCAAAAAGCAGAGTACACCCAAACCTCCTCCTCTGCCCGATCATGTGCAGGCCATCTACCAGAAGGCGGCAAACGGCCACCTTCTGGAGCAGGTTCTGTGGGGGAAAATTCTGCTTAACAGCGTTTTTGTCCCACCAGACCCCGCACAGGCCTATATATGGTTTTCCATTGCCGCCCAGACAAACTATGGCCCTGCACACAACATGCTGGGCCGCTGCCACCATTTTGGCTGGGGCACTGATAAAGACTTAAGCAAAGCAGCACACCACTATGCCGCAGCCGCAGCTGTGGGGGATGAGTGGGGACGGTACAACCTTGCCATCATGCATATGCGGGGCCTTGGCATGCCGCGTGACCTGCCAACAGCCTTCCAGTTGTTCCACACCGGTGCACATCATGGTCACGCCAAATCTATGAACATCATGGCGCGTTTTTACGAAGAAGGCTGGGTTGTGAAAAAAAATCAGGCCAGCGCCTTTGACTGGTACCGACGCTCGGCCGAAAGCGGAGACTACCGGGGCTGCCATAACCACGCGACCATTCTGGTCGAGCAGGGTCAGCTAGAGCAGGCTCTGCACTGGTGGCAAAAAGCTTTACCCGATGCAACGTCAGATATTCTGCTGGCCATGAACCGCACATTGGCATCTTACGACCACCCGGTCGCCCGCTCCGTGCTGAAGGCAACACAGGAACGCCTGCAAACCCTCCTACACAAACCTGAACAGACCTCAGAACACTCGGATTTTGGGCTTTCCGCTTGAGATCAGAGTGCCTTCCTCCTAATATGAGAACTGTAGAAGCACTGGTATTTTGCCAGCCCGCCATGCAATGCTCAAAGGTGCCTGTTAATGGAGTGGTCCGAAGAAATAATCGCCCAGCTTAAGGACCTATGGGCGGAAGGTCTTTCAACGGCGGAAATCGGCAGGCGTCTTTCCATTACCAAGAACGCAGTGGTCGGCAAGGCACACAGGCTGGGTCTGCCCCCGCGGCCATCCCCCATCCGCCGCAACGGCAGCAAGCCCAAAACGGCGGCAGACAAACCCGAGCAGACCACAGCGGCCACACCCGTGCCAGAGGCCTCCACTCCGCGTGCCACAGGCCCAGTGGCTCCGTCCGCTCCCCCTGTGCAGCCAGCAACTATTGCCACCCCTGCTCCCGTGACCGAACACGCCACGCCCGCGACGGCTGCACCAGTCATTGCTGGCGGGGATGACAAAACCGCGCGGAAAGAAAAAGCCGCCCCTGTGGCACGGAGCACGACCAAACCCAAAACGCTCCTGCGCAGTATCTCCGACCCCGAGCCGCAAAAGCGCCGTGGCCCCGCCTGCTGCTGGCCTATTGGTGACCCCGGCACACCGGGTTTTCATTTTTGTGGGGCAACACCCATTCCGGGCAAACCTTATTGCGAAGAGCATGCGCAAATCGCTTATGTGCGCCTGCGTGACCGGCGCGACAGTGTGGCCTGAACAACCACACTGCACCCGTTGACCTGAAGGTAGCCAGAACGGCGCCATTCAGGTCAACGAGAAAACATCAGTCCGGTCAGCCTTCAATCGACTTGACTGGCTCAGCCGCACTCTCGGCGGTTTTGGCAGCACCACTCCCTTCGGACAGCATTTCAAGCTGACCCGTAATCTGGCCGCCATCTTCAACCTTCAGGCGGTGGCAGGCAGCCTTGCCCAGCAGGCGGCCACTGCCACGCACGGTCAGGCTGCCGCGCGCAGTCAACGCGCCATCCACCGTACCGGCGATTTCCGCGTTTTCCACTTCCACGCCACCACGGAACAGGCCACCGGGCATGACAACCAGTTCCTTGGCCGTAATCATGCTGGATTCGACAGTACCTTCCACCACCAGACGCTCTGCGTCCTGAACCGTGCCCTGCACGCTAATCCCACGCCCGACAACCAGCGTACGCTGCTCCGGCCCTTCTTTTTTGGGCTGCATCTGCGTGGGCAGGCCACGGGCAGCAGCCGCACCAGGCATGGGGGGAATGCCCGCACCAGCGGGGAGAGAGGAACCAGAAGGAAGAGGTGCACGACCCATGGGTGAAGTTTCCTTTAAATTATCAGAACGCGATACGGGAGCGCCATTTGTGGCCCCCCCTGCACTCCCGCATTGGACGAAAGAACAGTGCCAGATGCCCCTGCCGGACGCGCAGAACCCTGCTGCACGGTAGAGGAGGCCTGAGTATTTGGCTGACTCTCTTCAGGCTTACGTCTTTTGAACAAGAAATTCCCCCGCCTTTCTGGCTGCCCGTATTCAGGCAGCAATCCACATTAACAAGCTGCTGGCAGCACCAGCCCGGCTCCTCCAAACTTTTGCATGCAGGCAACCGTCTGGTCAGCAGCCCAGATTGCTTACGCCTTACTGTTGCCCTTTTTGTGGCAGCGCGCTAGCCAAACAACCACACAGATCATTTTTTCAGGAAAAATTTTATCGCCATGACCGGTCAGGACACACAGTACGATATTCTCGGTATTGGTAATGCCATCACCGATATTCTCGCCCGCACGGACGCCACCTTCCTTCAGGGGCAGGGACTGACCCCCGGCAGCATGACACTGATTGACGTGGACCGCGCCAACGCGCTTGAAGCGGCCTTGAAGCCAGAACAGGTCATGGGTGGTGGATCTGCTGCCAACACCTGCGTGGTGGCAGCCCAGTTTGGCGCGCGCGTTGCCTACCTTGCAAGGTCTCACGCGATGATGCGGGGCTCAAGTTCACACAGGACCTGCGTGACAACGGGGTGCAGTTCCCATCCGCCCCCCTGAACACACAAGTGTTTGACAACCTGCCTACCGCGCGTTGCGTGGTCATGGTTACACCTGATGGCCAGCGCACCATGGCGACCTATCTGGGTGCCTGCACCTGCTTTACCCCCGATGACGTGCTGCCCGACATGATCGCTGCCTCCAGCATTATCTATCTGGAAGGGTATCTGTTTGATCCGCCGCATGCGCAGGAAGCTTTCCGCCGGGCCGCAGCCCTTGCCCACAAGAACGGACGTCAGGTCGCACTCTCCCTGTCAGATCCCTTCTGCGTTGGCCGCCACCGCGATGCATTCCTTGATCTGGTCAAAAACCATGTCGACATCCTGTTCGCCAATGAAGATGAAATCTGCGCATTGTACGAAACAGAGAATTTTGACACAGCCGCCCGCCGCACCTTGCAGGATACAACCTTTGCAGCCCTGACCCGCTCTGGTCTGGGCAGTGTTGTGGTGCATGATGGCCAGCTGACAACCGTGGCCCCGGTACCCACACAGGTGGTGGACACAACGGGTGCGGGCGATGCCTATGCGGCAGGTTTCCTTGCAGGTCTTACCTCTGGTCGCAGCCTGCCAGAATGTGGGCGACTGGCATCTGTCGCTGCGTCCGAAATCATTTCGCACTACGGAGCACGCCCGCTTTCCAACCTGTGGGAAGAAATGGGCTTCTGATTACACAGCCTGCTCCAGCAGGAACGCTGTCTCTTATGGAGCAGCGTCCTGACTGGGTAAGGTAATAACCCGTCCACCCCTGACCTGAAGCGCGACCTTGCCCTCACACAGGGCCTGAGCCGCGTTTCCAAAAACCTTGCTCCGCCAGCCTGACAGCAGTGCAGGGGCCTGTGCGGGGTCCAGAGCCAGTGCTTCCAGCTCATCCATGGACGCCACCAGACGGGGAGCGACATCATGCTCCTCGCAACATGCGGTGAGCAGCACTTTCAGCAATGCCACCAAAGATGCAGGAGGGCGGGCGTTATCCTTGCCCTTCCCACGGGCTGGGCGCGGTAACTCGGACTCTGGCAAAGCCTGCGCCTGCTTGACCGCCTCCAGCAAGGCAAGGCCAGTCCGCCCTTCTGCCAAACCGCGGGAGACCCCCCGCACGCGGGCAAGCGCATCCACCGTTGTGGGAGTTGTCGCGGCTATTTCCAGCAGACTTTCATCCTTGAGCAGGCGCTGGCGCGGTACGTTCACACGCTGGGCCTCACGCTCACGCAGGGCCGCAACAGCACGCAACACGCCCAACATGCGGCGGTTGCCTGTGCGTGCCTTCAGCCGCTCCCACTGTTTTTCCGGGTCAGGACGGAAGGTCGCTGGGTCTTCCAGCTCCGCCATTTCCGCTCCCACCCAACTCAGTCGCTTGTCCTGTTCGAGCTTGTGCACCAGTTTTTCATAAACAAGTCGCAGCCACGTCACATCCCCAGCCGCGTAGATCAGCTGCGCATCCGACAATGGACGCACGGACCAGTCCGTGAACCGATGGCTTTTATCAATCATATGCCCAGTCAGGGAGCCCACAAGACTGTCATACCCGACCTGATCACCAAAGCCTGCCACCATGGCGGCCACCTGCGTATCAAACACAGGCGTGGGCAGCGCATCAAACTCATGCAGGAAAATCTCCAGATCCTGCCGCGCTGCGTGAAACACCTTGAGCACTGCAGGATCGGCCATCAACTCCGCCAGAGGGGTCAGATCCAACCCTTCCGCCAGCGCATCAATCAGCACCACATCATGGGCACTACCCACCTGCACCAGACACAGTTCCGGCCAGTATGTGCGCTCGCGCATGAACTCCGTATCAACCGTAACAAAACGCTCGGCATGAAACGGCTTGAGAGCCTCTGCCAGTTCCGGCGTGGAAGACACAAGCCGCGGCTGGGGAAAAACGGGAGTGGGTAATTTGGCCATGTTTCCTCCATACACCAGCAAACCCGAAAGCGACAGACAGAACCCATAACCCTGCACAGGAAACTTGACGAACGCCCCAACAAGCCGGACATCAAAGACAATCATGACCATCTGGAGCAAACCATGAGCACTGCAGACGATGGCCGCCACGCGCTAACCCAGCTCGGCCGCCAGATTGCCCCCCCCAACAACCCCGAAGAAGCCGTGCTGGAGCGTGTGCCCGCCCCTTACCCGGACAAGCGTTACATGGTCCGCTTTACCGCGCCGGAATTTACGTCCCTATGCCCCATTACCGGCCAGCCGGACTTTGCCCATATTGTGCTGGATTACGTACCGGACAAATGGATTGTGGAAAGCAAGTCGCTCAAACTCTTCCTGACCAGCTTTCGCAACCACGGGGCTTTCCACGAGCCTGCTCCGTACAAATCGCCAGCACACTGGTTGATCTGCTTAACCCCGTATGGCTTCGGATTGGCGCTTACTGGTACCCACGCGGCGGGATTCCGATTGATGTCTTCTGGCAGACAGGAGATGCCCCGGCAGGCGTATGGATTCCTGCGCAGGATGTGCCCAATTATAAAGGCCGTGGTTAAAAAAAACGGGCATAAAAAAAGCCACCTCAAGGGTGGCTTTTCTTTGACCTGAACGTGCAGGAAAATCAGCGGGCAATGCCTGCTTCAATTTCTGCCCGAACGGCCTGAATCTGGTCCTGTAGCACAACAAGACGGGACGTATCGGTCTTGTCTGCCTTGTCCCATGCTTCTGACAGGGCTTCAAGCTGTGCGGTGGCCGTATCAATAGAGATATCGCTCACCGGCACGGCCTTGTCTGCCAGCACCGTGCAACGTGTGGGGGTTATGTCAGCAAAACCACCCCCAACAAAATAGCGATCGGTCACTTTATCACCCTCATAAAGGGCAACAACGCCACCACGCAGAAGAAGCATCATGGGTGCGTGTTCCGGCATGGCGGCAATATCACCCTCCATGCCCGGAAGAACGGCCATATCTACTTCACGCGACACCAGAACCTTTTCAGGGCTGATTATCTCAATCTGGATTGGCATGAATGGTGCTCCCTCCAGAAGCCGGCTATCAGGCCGACTCCCTCAGTTTTTCTGCCTTGGCAATAGCTTCTTCAATCGTCCCGACCATGTAGAAAGCGGCTTCGGGCAGATCGTCATATTCACCGGCACAGATTGCCTTGAAGGAACGCACCGTATCGGTCACGGACACCAGCTTACCAGGTGCACCCGTAAACACTTCTGCCACATGGAAAGGCTGGGACAGGAAGCGCTGGATGCGACGTGCGCGCGCCACGATCAGCTTGTCGTCTTCAGACAGTTCGTCCATCCCCAGAATGGCGATGATATCCTGCAAGGACTTGTAGGTCTGCAGAATACGCTGCACTTCACCAGCAACCGCATAGTGCTCTTCACCCACAATTTGCGGGTCCAGTGCGCGGGAGGTGGAGTCCAGCGGGTCCACAGCCGGGTAAATGCCCATTTCAGCAATGGAGCGGTTCAGCACGGTTGTGGCATCCAAGTGGGCAAAGGTTGCCGCAGGGGCCGGATCGGTCAAGTCATCGGCAGGGACGTACACGGCCTGCACAGACGTGATAGAGCCTTTTTTGGTGGACGTAATACGTTCCTGCAGGGCGCCCATTTCTGTCGCCAGCGTGGGCTGGTAGCCCACGGCGGAAGGAATACGGCCGAGCAGTGCGGACACTTCCGAACCAGCCTGCGTAAAGCGGAAGATGTTATCCACGAAGAACAGCACATCCTGGTTTTCTTCATCGCGGAAGTATTCCGCCATGGTCAGACCAGTCAGCGCCACGCGGGCACGCGCACCCGGCGGTTCGTTCATCTGACCGAACACCAGTGCCACCTTGGAACCTTCGGTGGAGCCGTTTTCGCCCAGCTTAATAACACCGGCATCCTGCATTTCGTAATACAGGTCGTTCCCTTCACGGGTACGTTCACCAACACCGGCAAACACGGACACGCCACCATGTGCTTTGGCGATGTTGTTGATAAGTTCCTGAATAATAACAGTCTTACCAACGCCCGCGCCACCAAACAGGCCGATCTTACCACCCTTGAGGTAAGGGCAGAGCAGATCGACAACCTTGATGCCGGTCATCAGAATTTCAGAAGCGGCTGCCTGCTCGTCAAAAGCGGGAGCATCGCGATGGATGGGAGCGCGACGTGCGGTCTGAACAGGGCCCTGTTCGTCAATCGGTTCGCCGATCACGTTCAGGATGCGGCCAAGCGTTTCGGGGCCAACGGGCACAGAAATCTGTGCACCGGTATCGACCACTTCCGTGCCACGGACCAGACCATCGGTCGTGTCCATGGCAATGCAACGCACTTCATGTTCACCGATTTCCTGTGCCACTTCGAGCACAAGAACCTGATCGCCCAGCTTGACGTGCAGCGCGTTCAGAATTTTGGGCAGTTCGCCTTCGAACTGCACGTCAACAACCGGCCCTTTAATGGTGGTAATGCGGCCAACAGCATTGGTCTTCGTGGCCGCAGGGGCCTGGGTCTGGGTTGTGGTATCCGACATGGGTCAGCTCCTGCGGGGCATACGATCGGGCTCAGACAGCCTGTGCGCCCGAAATGATTTCGATCAGTTCGTTAGTAATATTGGTCTGGCGGGTCCGGTTATAGACCTGCGTCAGACTATCGATAGTGCGGCCAGCATTGCGCGTTGCGTTATCCATGGCCGTCATACGGGCACCGTTTTCACCCGCAACCGTTTCCAGCAGCGAAGCATAAATCTGGACCTGCAGATTGCGCGGCAGCAGCATGGCCAGCAGCGTTGCTTCATCAGGTTCAAATTCATACTGGGCCACGTCATTGGAAGCTTCAAGCTCAGTGCTTGTTTCTTCCACGACCATGGGCACCAGTTGCTGGCATGTCGGCACCTGCGTCATCGCATTGCGAAATTTGTTGAACACAAGCGTGCAAACATCAATCTCGCCTGCTTCCAGCAGGGCGTTGATCTTGTCACCCAGACCACTGGCAACGGAAAACGGAATTTCCTTTGCGCTGGTGCCGGTCACATGATCGACAATCAGGTCCGCATGGTCGCGCATGAAAAAGTTTAGAGCGCGACGACCAACCGGGAGCAGGCGCACCGTTTTGCCTTCGGACTGAAGGCGACGGATGGTCTGCACGGTCAGGCGATGAACGTTGGCGTTAAAGCCACCGCACAGGCCACGGTCACTGGTCATAGGAACAAGAAGATGCACCTTGTCCTGCCCGGTACCAGCCAGAAGAAGAGGCGCACCGTCCTCACCTCTGGTTGCACCGGCCAGTTCACCCAGCATACGGCGCATGGCTGCCGCGTAAGGACGTGCAGCTTCCGCGCTGGCCTGCGCCCGCCGTAATTTGGCGGCCGCCACCATTTTCATGGCGCTCGTGATCTTCCGTGTCGATTTGATACTTCCGATGCGCGCGCGCAGTTCCTTAAGGGAAGCCATGAGTGCTTCTGCTCCCTCAGCCGGCGAAGTTGCGGTTGAAGGCGGTCAGATATTCGGTCAGCCGCGCTTCAAGGTCCTTGGAAATGGCCTTTTCCTTGCTCAGCGTGTCCAGAATATCCTTGCCTGCGCTCCGCACATCGCTCAGCACTGCGCGCTCCCACGCCACAACCTTGTTAGCGGCAATGCCGTCAAGGAAGCCACGAGTACCAGCGAACAGAAGAACAACCTGCTCTTCCACCGAAAGGGGAGAAGCCTGCGGCTGCTTGAGCAGTTCCACCAGACGTGCACCACGGGCAAGCATCTTCTGCGTTGCCGGGTCCAGATCGGATGCAAACTGGGAGAACGCAGCCATTTCACGGTACTGGGCAAGTTCAAGTTTGATCTTGCCTGCAACCTGCTTCATCGCCTTGATCTGCGCTGCCGAACCAACGCGGGAGACGGAGCCACCCACGTTCACTGCAGGGCGGATGCCCTTGTAGAACAGGTCGGTTTCAAGGAAGATCTGACCGTCCGTGATGGAAATCACGTTGGTTGGGATGTAGGCAGCCACGTCGCCAGCCTGAGTTTCAATAACGGGCAGAGCCGTCAGAGAACCAGCGCCATTGGCGTCAGACATTTTAGCAGCGCGTTCCAGCAGGCGGGAATGCAGATAGAACACGTCACCCGGATACGCTTCACGGCCTGGGGGACGACGCAGCAGCAGGGACATCTGGCGGTAAGCCACAGCCTGCTTGGTCAGATCGTCGTAGCAGATCAGGGCGTGCATGCCGTTGTCGCGGAAGTATTCGCCCATTGCGCAGGCTGCATACGGAGCGAGGTACTGCAGCGGAGCCGGATCGGATGCGGTTGCGGCCACGACGATGGAGTACTTCATCGCGCCTTTTTCTTCCAGCAGACGCACAAGCTGTGCAACCGTGGAGCGCTTCTGGCCGATGGCAACGTAAATGCAGTAGAGGGACTTCTTGTCGTCGCCCTGCTCGTTCACGCCCTTCTGGGCCAGAATGGTATCGGTCAGGATGGTGGTCTTGCCGGTCTGACGGTCACCAATCACCAGTTCGCGCTGACCGCGACCAATCGGCACCAGAGCGTCAATCGCCTTGATCCCGGTCTGCATGGGTTCGCTGACGGACTGACGCGGCATAATGCCCGGCGCCTTGACTTCCGCACGACGCAGTTCAACGTCGGTCAGCGGGCCTTTGTCGTCAATCGGGTTACCCAGACCGTCCACAACGCGGCCGAGCAGGCCTTTGCCAACCGGAACGCTGACAACCATGCCCGAACGGGTGACGCTGTCACCTTCACGGATGTTGGTATCATCACCAAAAATAACGATACCGACGTTGTCGCTTTCCAGGTTCAGGGCCATGCCCTTCTGACCAGCGGACGGGAAGTCCACCAGTTCGCCTGACATGACATTCTGTAGGCCAAACACGCGGGCAATGCCGTCACCGACGGACAGAACAGTGCCGGTTTCGACCACATCAGATTCCTTGTCGAACGAGGCAATCTGCTGCTTGAGGATATCCGAAATCTCTGCGGGACGGATTTCCATCACGCGGCTCCCTTCATGGCGTAATGCAAACGAAACAGGCGGGTCTTGAGGCTCGCGTCATACAGCTTTGCCCCTACACGGACGACAAGGCCGCCCAGCAGGGTGCTGTCAACACGCTCACGAATATTGATACGGGAATAACCGGCCTCGGCCAGACGGGCCTGAAGCTGGGCGCGCTGCTCTGGTGTCAGCGCCACGGCGCTGCTGACCTCGGCCACCACCTCACCCCGGCGGGCCACGGCCAGCGCGTCAAGCGCACCAAGAATGCGGCGCAGCACCGGCAGGCGACGGTTATCCGCCACAACACCCACAAAATTACGAAGAATCTGGCCGAACCCCTGAGCCTCCAGCACGGCCAGCACGGCCTTGCGAGACACCAGAATATCCAGACGCCTGTCTTCCAGAACAGTGCGCAGGGGCGCACTTTCATCAATCAGGCGGGCAAGCGCTCCGCCTTCATCAAGCACGGTGTCCAGCTGCCGCTGCTCGGCGGCCAGATCATAAAGCGCAATCGCGTAACGGCCTTCAAGACCGTTGGCCGCAAAAGCAACTGCTTGTGCTGTCGTTACGCCCGAGGCCACCACTCTTTGGTTCTTTCCTTCTGTGCGCGCCGGCATTCCACACTGACAACGATGCAACCCAGACCACCAGACGATGAATCCAGATTTAATGCACCTGCTGGCGCGGCCTCTAGCATGACCACAACAGGCACGCAACTAGCTGAACACCCCTATTTTGCGCATCCACCCCGATGGAGCAGACCACGGTGCGCAAAAGTCCATATCTACACGCCCTGAACCGGAATGACGCACTACCCAAACAGAACAGGCAACACCCGCGATCAGACCCGACAGGTCGCTACGATCACGAAACAGCGAGGGATGAAAGGCTACAGAATTTGTCTGGAGAATATTTTGGAGCGGACAGAGGGAATCGAACCCTCCTCGGTAGCTTGGAAGGCTACAGCATTACCACTATGCTATGCCCGCGCACCAAAGTGTGGACGTTTATAATCCATCCTCCACGCATGCTGCAAGCCCCCGGCGTTTTTTTTGCGCAGGCGCGTATCTGGGCACACAATAATCTGCAACAGGCACTTGACTTTAGCGCCACAACATATTTTGTTCCGCCTCCTGTGATGCCCGCAAGATTGTGGCTGGTCAGACGAACGGGTTTCCGTTATAGGTCTTTTCCAGCCGTGGCGGACACGCTGCAGGGGTGTAGCTCAATTGGCTAGAGTGCCGGTCTCCAAAACCGGAGGTTGTGGGTTCGAGACCCTCCACCCCTGCCAGATTTTCTCGTGGTGTACGGAAGGTTCCGCTTTTCACCTGTAAAACGCGGCTTTATCGTACAATCTGAGTAGTGTTTTTAAAGACTGCCTCAACGTGCCGCACTGCGGCGGGGCAGAACAAGGAGAGTGTGCTTCGTGTCGTTCAGTCCCGGTAAGTTCCTGCATGATGTGCGTACCGAGGCGGAACGGGTCACATGGCCCACCCGCCGCGCAACGTTTGTCACCACCGGCGCCGTTTTGGCCATGGCAGGTATGGCATCCGTCTTCTTCTTCGTCGTGGATCAGTTGATCGGTCTCGGCGTGCGTCAACTTTTCGGGCTGGGAGGCTGAGAAAACGGCATGGCCAAGCGTTGGTATGTGGTCCACGTCTATTCGGGCTTCGAAAAGAAAATTGCACAGCACATCCGTGAAGACGCGGAACAGAAAGGGCTGAGCGATCATATTGACGAGATTCTTGTCCCGTCTGAGGAAGTGATTGAAGTCCGTCGTGGCCAAAAGGTGAACGCGGAACGCAAGTTCTTCCCCGGCTATGTGCTGATCAAGATGGAAATGACCGACGAGTCGTGGCATCTGGTCAAGGACACGCCAAAGGTTACGGGCTTTCTGGGCACCAAAAATCGCCCGACACCCATTTCTGCGGCCGAAGCAGAACGGATTATCCGCCAGACAGAGGAAGGTGTGCAGCATCCCCGCTCCGCCGTTACCTTTGAAGTGGGCGAGCAGATTCGTGTGGCCGATGGTCCTTTCACCTCCTTCAATGGTGTTATTGAGGAAGTGGACGAGGAAAAAGGCCGCCTGAAGGTCAGCGTATCGATCTTTGGCCGTTCCACACCAGTGGATCTGGAGTTCAATCAGGTCGAAAAGCTGTAATTCTTCAGCCACATTACCCTGTAGTTTTTAAAGGCGGCCCTTGGGTCGCCTTTTTTTATTGCAATTGTGCACCGTCCATCTGCCCTGCAAACTCAACAAACCCATTGCGGTCTTTGGAACACTCCGCCGAGTTCCGGGTTGTACCCTTGTCTGTTAGCCTTACGTGGCTTTTGCTTTGCCAAGGAGTGACCATGCCTTCCGCACCGACTCTTAGAGGAACAGCCCTGCTCAACAATGCCCTGCTCAACAAGGGCACCGCATTTACCGAGGCAGAACGGCGTGAATACGGGCTGGAAGGCCTCCTGCCCACACAGGTGGAAACACTGGACAGGCAGGTAGAGCGAATCCACAGACATCTGGAAGCCAAGCCCAGTAATCTGGAACGCTATATCTATCTGAGCGGCCTGCGTGATCAGAACCAGACATTGTTCTACCGCGTGCTCATGTCCAACCCAGCGCAGTTTGTACCTATTGTCTACGCCCCTACTCTAGCCGCAGTCTGCCAGCAGTTCAGCCATATCTACCGTCGCCCCCGTGGCATGTACATCAGTCTGGACATGCGGGGCCGAATCCGCGACGTGCTGCGCAACTGGCCCATGGAGAACGTGCGCTTCCTGTGCGTAACCACTGGCGGGCGTATTCTGGGACTAGGCGATATTGGCGTAAATGGCATGGGCATACCCATTGGCAAGCTCGACCTTTACACGGCTTGTGGCGCTGTTCCGCCCGAAGTGCTGCTGCCCGTACAACTGGATATTGGCACCACAAACAGCGCCCTGCGCGCAGACCCGCTTTACCTTGGCCTACGCCGCGAACCACCACCGCTGGAAGAGCTGGACGGGTTTGTAGAAGAATTTGTGCAAGCCGTTCAGGATGTTTTTCCCCACTGCTGCCTGCATTTTGAGGACTGGAAAGGCACGGACGCCCTCCATTACCTTGAGACATACCGCAACAGGGTTCTGTGTTATAATGATGATATCCAAGGCACGGCAGCCGTTACGCTGGCAGGCCTGATTACAGCACTCAAAATCAAGAACGAAACACTGTCCCAGCAGCGCTTCCTCTTCCTTGGCGCGGGTTCTTCCGGCCTTGGCACAGCGGATATGCTTGTATCCGCCCTGAAGCAGGAAGGCATGAGTGAGCAGGACGCCATTGCGCGCATCACACTCATGGATGTGGACGGCCTGCTGGAAAAAACCCGCTCTGACCTGACGCCGCAACAAAAGCGCTACGCCAAGTCCCTCCCCCCCTCACGTGACCTGCTGAGCATGGTGCAGACACTCAAACCCACCGTGCTTATTGGCGTTTCCACCTCCGGTGGTGCCTTTACGCAGGAAATTGTAGAGGCCATGAGTGCGCTAAACGAACGCCCCATTATTTTCCCCCTCTCCCTGCCGCAAAAAAACGCAGAGTGTACTGCCGAGCAGGCCTATGAGTGGTCAAATGGGCAGGCTCTTTTTGCTGCGGGATTACAGTTCCCCGAAGTGACCCTGAACGGGCGGACCTTTTACCCCGGTCAGGCCAATAATTTTTATATCTTCCCGGCACTGGGGCTGGCTGTTTATGCCACCTGCCCACGCCACATCACCGATGAACTGATTATTGAGAGCGCCCACGCACTGGCCGATCAGGTGGACCTTGCGGCACAAGAGCGGGGACGTCTGTTCCCGCCCCAGAGCGATATTCTGGACGTTTCCATAACCTCGGCCACACGTATTGCTGAGTTTATTTTCGATCAGGGTGCGGCCACGGTAGAGCGGCCAAAGGATATTCGCGCGTGGATTGAAAGCCTGACCTACACCCCGCATTACGCGGAGTAATTTTACCCAACCGCGCTACTGGCAGAGTCAAAAACCGACTCTGCCAGCACCGATTCGGGTGTGTGCGCTCACTCAGGCATCGTCTGCGGGCGCGGGATCAAACCCGAAAACCTGACCATAGAACGCCAGCTCCATTTGCAGGGCCTGACGTAGGGTCGCCTCCTTACGGAAACCATGCCCCTCACCGGGGAATTCATGCAAAGTGCAGGCCGCTCCCGCAGCACGCAGGGCCGCAGCCATGGCGTGAGCCTGAGACGGCGGGACGACCTCATCCTCCTCCCCCTGCAACAGGAGTACGGGAGCGCGAATCCGATTCGCCACGGACAGAGGCGAACGTGCGACATAAACCTCTTCAGCTTCTGGCCATGGGCCAACCAGACCGTCCAGATAACGGGCCTCGAACTTATGGGTCTCCTGCGCTAGCGCACGCAGGTCGGTCACGCCGTACAGGCTGACCCCTGCCGCAAACAGGTCCGAAGTCGCCAATGCCAGAAGAACAGTCATGCCGCCGGCACTGGAGCCACGAATGGCGATTCGCTTTGGGTCCACCCGGCCCGTAGCCACCATATGCCGGCAGGCGGCAATACAGTCTGCCACGTCCACAACACCCCACTGCCCTTGCAGCCTGTTCCGCCATGCGCGCCCAAAGCCCGTAGAGCCACCGTAATTCACATCCAGCACGGCAAACCCGCGAGACGTCCACCACTGGACCTTAAAGGAAAAACCATCCTGCGCCCGGGCAGTTGGCCCGCCATGCACCAGTACGATCATGGGCGGTTTTTCGCCCTGTGGCACACTCGTCCTGCTATTGGCTGGTGGATAGAAAAACGCGTGGCCCAACGGTGCATCCGCGCCATCCACCACAAAACGCACCGATTCGGGGCAGGAAATATCCGCTGCCTGTAACTCCAGCATGGCGGAACGGCGCAGCACCCGCACCACACCCTGCTGCGCACTACCCACGACAACAGCAGGCAGAGCATCGGCTGGAGCCTGAACCCATGCAAACTGTCCATCCGCCAAAGCAACGGGGCACTGGTCGGGACTTGCGGCAAAAGGCCGCGCCTGCGCATTGGCCATGCGCTCAAAGCAATGGCTCACCCCGTTCTGCACGCTCAGGGCCACACAGCCGCCATTGGCCAGAGGCTGATAACTGGTTTGGCCAAACACCCACGCGGGCTGCCCGATTTCCCCCTCCGGCATGGAGTAGGCCACCAGATGGGGCTCAGGCTGGCACAGCACCTCCCAGATTCTCCAGTGCTCACACCGGTCGGAAATCACAAGCAGCCGTCCATCCGCCGTCCAGCGTGGTTCCACCAGCGACTCGCCACCCGCAGCGCCTGCCAGCACCCGCACATCTTCCAGCGCACACAGGCTGCCATCCGCACTACGCACAATACGGCCCATGCATAAGCGCGTGGAATCCCACGGCATGTTAGGGTGGTCCCATTCAATCCAGGCCAGCGTTGTGCCATCGGGAGAGCAGGTGGGGGACATGTAAAAATCTGCCCCTGTTTGCAGCACAAGACCCTCTGCTCCGGCATGCGCCCCCAGCGTGACCAACGCTGCCTGTGGCTCCCCCACGCATCTATGGTCTTCACGCACAGCCATGACCGCGCGACTGGCCGGGTCAAACCGCAGGTCGGCAAAGCGCACACCCTGCACACCAGCCAGCAGAGCGGGCTGCACCGCGCCTTGCGCCAGAAACCAGACCTGCCCCGTGCGTCTGTGCGTATAGACAATGCCGTGTGGCGCCACCGCATAAGCCCCGCCGCCATACTCATGTACACGGGTGCCAACATCCGCATCCGTGGGCAGCACTTCCACCACGCCATCCGGTTCTGCCCACCGCATGAGTACCGTCCGCCCTCCCTCTGCCGGGCGGCGCTCCAGCCAGAACACACTCTGGCCGGTAGCACGCACCTCTGAAAAGCTCAGGCTTTTACCCGCCACCAGTGTAGCGGTTACGGGTGAAGGCCAACTGCCACAGCGTAGGGGCTGGAGCATTGGGGCTGACGCTGTATTCTGTTCCATCATGCGATACAGTCTATCATGCAAAACGCCTTGGGCGGAAAGGCATGTATCACGCTCCATTCCATGCTAGGCACTATGGAGCGATGCCTCTGTTTTCTGCTGCGGGCTTGACATGGCGGGAGCGACTCTGCTCCTCCCCACTGCTGATGTTCTCTGTGAATTGGATTGTCTGTTCTGTTACACGCTTTGGAATCCATCTTTTCGCTTGATTATCTGACAACCCTGTTCACCCGCTACGGCTATGGGGTGGTCGGCGTTGTTGTCATGCTGGAAAGCATGGGGCTGCCCCTGCCTGCGGAAAGCCTGCTTATTACAGGTGCTATTTTTTGCGCAACCACCCACAAGCTCCAGATTCAGGGCATTATTGTTGCCGGGGTCACGGGGGCAATCATGGGGGATAATCTGGGTTATCTGCTTGGCCACCGTCTGGGCCTTGGCATCCTGCGCAAACATGGCCCGCGCTTTGGCCTGACCCCCGAGCGCCTTCTGCTGGGCCGCTATGTTTTTCTCAAACATGGCGGACCGGTTATTTTCTTTGGTCGCTTTGTGGCAATCCTGCGGATGTTTGTTGCCATACTGGCCGGAGCGAACCGTATGCCCTGGCATACGTTCTTGTTCTATAACGCGCTTGGCGGCGTGTTCTGGGCTGGTGGATACACACTCTGCGCCTACCTGCTGGGCAGCGAGATTGCCAGACTCTCCGGCTGGCTGGCCGTAGGCTTTGGTGCGGCAACTCTGGTGGTGATCAGTGCTTTGTTCGTGTTCATCAAGCACAACGAAAAACGTCTGACGGAGGAAGCCATGAAAGCAGCCGAACAGGATGAACAGCTCATGTCCCCCCTGCCATGATGGGCCGCAGCCCCTGGCGGGTCAGCAACACCCAGCCCCCCCTGCATGGCCGTGTCGCACTGGTAACCGGGGCCAACAGCGGTCTGGGGTTTGAGGCCGCTCTTGGCCTTGCCCACCGTGGTGCAAGGCTCCTCCTTCCCATACGCAACCCCGACAGGGGACAAAGCGCGCTGGAGCGCCTGCTGGCGGCCTGCCCACAGGCAGATGTCACGCTGCTCCCACTTGATCTGGCCAGCCTCCGCTCCGTAGCCACATGCGCCCGCGCGGTTGCAGACCTTACGGACCACATTGATATTCAGATCAATAATGCTGGGATCATGGCCCCGACCCGCCGGATGGAAACGCAGGACGGATTCGAACTCCAGTTCGGTGTGAATCACCTAGGTCATTTTGCCCTGAGTGCGCACCTGCGCCCCTTGCTGGAAGCAGCGGACGGCGGTGGCATCCTTGTGAGCGTGGCAAGCCTTGCCGCGGCCAAGAACACTCTCCACTTCAATGACCTCCAGTCCCGCCATCGTTACAGCCCATTTGGCGCGTACCAGCAGAGCAAGCTGGCCAATCTGCTGTTTGCGCAGGAGTTGGCACGCAGGGCGGGGGAACGCGGCTGGAACCTGCATGCCCGCGCGGCTCACCCCGGTTGGGCAGCTACGTCCATTGTGGCCAACGGGCAGGCCTCAACCCTGCCCAAACCACTGGGTTTAATTGAGCAGACGCTGGGCACGGCTGTATTGCGCGTCATGGGCCAATCCGCTGCCGCAGGGGCAGAGCCACTGCTTTATGCAGCTCTCTCCCCCCAGGCGCGTGATGGCGATTATTACGGACCACAGGGCGCGGGCGAGCGCCGTGGCCCTCCCGGCCCGGCTATTGTCCCCGCTACCGCACGCAAGGCCAGTACGGCAGCCCGCCTTTGGGATATTTCGGAACGGCTGACCAACACCGCGTGGTAAGGCCGCGCCCCACTTACCCGTGTGTGGAGCGGCGCGCGCGGCTCTGCTGGCGCAGAACCCGTTCAATCCAGTCATTGAGCTTACGGGTTGTGTCTTCCGCCTCTTCGCGGTCTGGGTAAATGCTGGGGAAGCGCAGCGCCAGCCAGCGCCACGCCACAAGCCGCTTGTGGCGCTTTTCGGCCCGTTCCAGCTCCTCCCGCCCGGCCCGCTCTGCTGAGGGCAGCGGCCCCGTACCCGGCGGCAGAACCCGGCGGCCCGCCGCATGATCTGCTGCCCAACCCACCAGACGCCTAATCCCGTTATCCCGGTCATCCACCGGGCACATGGCGTAGGACCAGCGGGTGGTCAGGTCCAGCCTTCCACCCCCTCCAGAGCAGAGGCAATGGCAAATGCCTGCTCCATGTCTGAGAGACGGTAGTTGGGGTCATCCTTGCGCAGAACCGCCCTGTGAATGCGCGAGAGCACACCATACAGGCTCTGCGATCCTATTTCTGACGCAACAGCTTTGACGATATCCGCATCGGGCTGCACATAGGGGCGCAGATCCTCTGGCATTTCCGGGTCAGCATCAAGCTGACGCCTGACAAAACTGGGGCTACCTGCCCCCGCCAGTACAGCCACAATGCCTGTCTCGTGTTTGCCAAAGCGCCCGGCACGCCCGCCAATCTGCTTGACCTCCTGCACGGTCAGGTCACGGGTCTGGCGGCCATCGTATTTTTTAAGCGCTGCAAACACCACCCGCTTGATGGACAGGTTAAGCCCCATGCCAATAGCGTCTGTTGCCACCAGAATATCAGCCTGACCGTTGTTGAAGCGCTGTGCCTCGGCCCGGCGCACCTCCGGCTGAGCGCACCGTACACCACCGCCACACGCTTGCCATGCTGCATAAGGGCGGCGCGCAGGTCCAGAACCTCCCTGCGGGAAAAAGCGATCAGCGCATCCCCCGCGCCAAGGTCGGCCAGCCGCACAGGCTGGCTGGCGGCCTTGAGGGGGCTTTTGCGCTCAAGCGAGATCTCGTCCAGCGGGTCCCCGCACAGCTCGGCAATCCGGCGTACCATGGGAATACAGTCCGGCGCTCCGAGCACATACAGGTGGCGGGCCGGAGCACCCATAATGGCTGCTGTCCATGCGGCTCCGCGGTCCGTATCAAACAGCATCTGGCTTCATCGATCACAGCCACATCTACAGGGCTGTAGAACGGACACATTTCCACCGTTGCTGCCAGATGCCTGCTGCCCGGCACCTCAATCCGTTCCTCCCCAGTGGACAGGGATGCCTCGACTCCACGGGCCGCCAGTGCCTCGCGGAACTCATGGGCCAGCAGACGCAGGGGAGCCAATGCCAGCCCGCTCTCCGCCTGCGCCAACGCGTTGAGTGCCGTATAGGACTTACCGCTGTTGGTCGGCCCGGTAACAAGCGTGATCTGGCGGTTAAGAGCACGGGCGGTGCGAAAATGAGCCGCGTACTTATCCAGCGCCGCCACGCGGGCGATTACGGCATTCGCCACCTTGCGCCCCATATCGGGCGCATGCTTGCCCTTACCCGGACCTGTTGCCGGGCCGCGCTCATCCCTCCGCCACTCGGACAGGTTGCCCCGCAGGGCCACAAGGGCTGCGGGGTCAAACTCCCACCGCTCCCGCCCACCGGGTTCCTGCACCTTACGTGCGACCGGGAGCCTGTTCTCGGCAATCCAGCGCAGGGCCTCACGGTGGGAGCAATGGAGCAGGCGCGGTACCTCGTTGAACGGCACAAGGCTGCTCTCCCACGCCTTGAGCTGCTCTTCCTCCTGCTCCCGCCTGCTCTGGGCAGTTTTTTCAATCCGGCTGACCGCGGTCTGGCGCTGTGCCTCCTCCTTACGCACCGTCTCGAGGAACGGGTCGCCTTCGGGCAGGCCAAACGCAATGGCGACCGCCATAAGCAAAAGGTCGGTCTGGGCGGGAGAAGGTACGCGCCCGATATCCACCAGATCCGCCTGAATGGCCGCAAATGCTGCACGGGGGGATGCCCCATACCCGCGCAGGCGGGCCAGACTGACCGGCGCCAGAGCCTGCTCAAGCGCCTGATCATCTGCTGCGGGGTCTGTAATCCCCCCCACAGCCTCTTCTATTTCCTCCCGCGTGATCCAGATTCGGCCACTGCGGCGCGTGCGGTCGAGCAGGCGGGAAATCCATTTTTTACGCCGCACCTGACAAAGTGCTGCACAATAGACCTCTGCCGGCACCTCGCGCGCTCCGGGCTCAAGTGCTCGGGCAATCCGGCGCAGGACCTCGGTTTCTTCCTTGGGTTCGGGCAACAGGCCCGTCTGGGCCACGGCACGGGCAAGCGCTTCACGCGCGGGGGAGGCAGGGCTATCTGACGTCATACTCTACTTTTGCGTCATCCCGTGCTGCGGAACAATGGGCCTTGCCCCAGACTTCATGGAAAAATCAAACATTCGCCCCCAACATCGTGGCCGGGCGTGCAATTACGCTTGATATGGCGGCCACCTTGTGACCATTGTGCCCGCCAATGGCGGTTTGTGGCTTCCAAGCGAGGCTGTTCCTGCCCTGCTGTGTGAAGCGGGAACACGTCTTGTGACGAATTTGCACTGGCGTCCCACGCGCCTGCCCCTTAAAAACGCCGCCAAAGCACCAGGGTTGCCTTTTGCCTGTTGAAGCACTGCCCCCTATGGGCAAAAGCGCACCATCTCTCTGATCTGCTATAAGCGGAGTACAAAGCGGTCCATGTCTGAAACCATTCTTGATAACGACGTTCTCCCCCGGATGTCCGCCTCTGAAGTGCCAAGCAGCCTGCTGCCGGTAGAAGGGCAGGACGGCGTGTGGCACCTTGCCCCCCCGACAAAGGAATATGGGCACCTTTACCCGGCCAAGGTGCTGACCGTGCACCACTGGACCGACCGCCTGTTCACCTTCACCACCACGCGTGACCCCGGCCTGCGGTTTGAAAACGGCCAGTTCGCCATGATCGGGATTGAAGTGGACGGCAAGCCGCTGCTGCGCGCCTACTCCATTGCATCGCCCAATTACGCAGATGAAATGGAGTTCCTCTCCATTGCCGTGCCCGATGGTCCGCTGACCTCTCGCCTGCGCCACGTCAAGGTGGGTGATACGGTTCTGATCGGACGCAAGCCCACCGGCACCCTGCTGCTGGACAACCTGCGCCCCGGCCGCAACCTGTACTTCCTGTCCACCGGCACCGGTCTGGCTCCCTTCATGAGCCTGATCAAGGACCCCGAGTGCTATGAGCGCTACGACCACGTGATCCTGAGCCACACCGTGCGCATTTCCGGCGAGCTGGCCTATGCCAACCACATCCGCCATGAACTGCCCCAGCACGAGTTCCTTGGTGAGGACATTAGCGGCAAGCTGCTCTACTACCCGGCTGTCACGCGGGAAGACTTTGCCGTTACCGACCGCATCACCAAGCTGATTGAAAGCGGCAAGATCTTTACCGACCTGAACATCCCCGCACTCGACCCCGAGCATGACCGCGTGATGATCTGCGGCTCGCCCGAAATGCTGGCCGACACTGAAGCCCTGCTTCAGGCCCGCGGGTTTGATGAAGGCAACATGTCCACCCCCGGCGCGTACGTGGTGGAAAAAGCGTTTGCCGAACGCTAAGGCTAACCCCACCTGACTATAAAAGACCCACAGCCCAGCACCCAAGGAGCCCTGCCCCATGACGTATGACTTTGATCTTCTGGTCATAGGAGCAGGCTCCGGCGGTGTGCGGTGCGCGCGCATTGCCGCAGGCCATGGCGCGCGCGTGGGCGTGGTGGAAAGCCGCCACTGGGGTGGCACATGCGTCAATCTTGGGTGTGTCCCCAAAAAACTTATGGTCATGGCCAGCGACTACGCCGCCATGGTGGAGGACAGCCACGGTTTTGGCTGGTCCACAGCCCCCGGCACGCATGACTGGCCCACCCTGATTGCCGCACAGGACCGCGAGATCACGCGCCTGAATGGCATTTATGTTTCCATGCTGGAAAAAGCAGGCATTACCCTCTTTACCGGCCACGCCGAATTTGTGGACGGGCACACGCTACGCATTACGCCCTCCCCCTAGCCCCCACCGAGCAGCCCCGCACCATAACCGCCGAGCGTATTGTCATCGCCACCGGCTCCACCCCGACCAAACTCGATATTCCGGGTGCCGAGCTGGCCATTACCTCGGATCAGGCATTTTCCCTGCCACAGCGCCCCCAAAAGGTGGTCATGATTGGCAGTGGGTATATTGGCGTTGAATTTGCCGGTATTTTTGCAGGTCTTGGCTCCAGCGTAGAGCTGGTTTACCGCCGTGACCTACCCCTGCGTGGCTTTGACCCGGACATGCGCACGGCACTGGCCGATGCCATAGAAGCACGCGGCATTACCCAGCACCGCCACGTCAACCCCACCAGCATTACCCGCACGCAAACAGGACTGAACCTTACGCTGGATAACGGGCAGACCCTGAGCGCGGACTGCATTTTCATGGCAACAGGTCGCCGTCCCAAAATCGACTCGCTGGGGCTGGGCAACACCTCCGTTGCCACTGCAGAAAACGATCGTATTCAGGTCGATGCCAATAGCGAGACCACACACCCCGGCATCTATGCCATTGGGGATGTGACCGACCGTATCAACTTAACGCCGGTTGCCATTGCAGAAGGCCATAATCTGGCTGATCGCCTGTATGGCAAGACCCCGGCACGCCAGTGGTGCTATGCGACCACGCCCAAAGCTGTCTTTTTCTCCCCTCCCCTTGCAACAGTGGGGCTGACGGAAGATGAAGCCGCGCAAAACGGGGCTGTGGATATTTACCTGACCCGCTTCAACCCCATGCGCTACACTCTGGCAGGCCGCATACGCAAAACGGTCATGAAACTGGTTGTCGATCAACCAAGCCAGAAAGTGGTTGGCGTGCATATTCTGGGTGACGATGCACCGGAAATGCTCCAGGCTGTTGCCATTGCCGTAACGGCCGGGCTGACCAAAGCCGACTTTGACCGCACAATTGGCATCCACCCCACCTCGGCCGAAGAATTGGTGACCATGCGCACCCGCACGCGTGTCACCCCCAAAGCTGACAAGTAAGGACAGAGCCCATGGCCACACCCACACCAAGCACACAACGGCAGTCCCATGATCTGGCCCTCAAGAATGGCTCCGTAGTCCTGCCTGATGGCACGGTGGAAACAACGGTCTATGTCCGCAATGGGCAGATCAGCGCCATTGGTGGCACAGCGGATGCCGCACGTGTGGTGGATTGCACCGGCCTGACCATTCTGCCCGGCGTGATCGACACACAGGTCCATTTTCGTGAACCCGGTGCGGTGGAGAATGAAGACCTTGAAACCGGCAGCCGCTCTGCCGTGCTGGGAGGCGTAACCGGCGTTTTTGAAATGCCGAACACCAAACCCACCACGTCCACGCCCGAAGCCATAGCCGACAAACTGGCCCGCGCCAAAGGCCGGATGTGGTGCGACCATGCCTTTTACGTTGGTGCCACATCGGACAATGCCGATCAGTGCGGGGAGCTGGAAAAACTGCCCGGCACAGCGGGTGTCAAAGTATTCATGGGGTCTTCCACCGGTAACCTGCTGGTCTCCGACGATGCCATGCTCGAACGTGTCCTGCGTTCTGGCCAGCGCCGGGTGGCCATCCATGCCGAAGACGAAGCCCGCCTGCTTGAGCGCATGGGCGAGCGTGTAGAAGGCGACCCCGCCTCCCACCCTGTCTGGCGTGATGACGAGACCGCATTGCGCGCTACCCAGCGCATTTTGCATCTGGCCCGCAAAACCGGCAGGCGCGTGCATATCCTGCACATTACCACCCCGGCAGAACTGGAGCTGATCTCCCAGCACCGCGACATCGCCACCTGCGAGCTGACCCCCCAGCACCTTACCCTCGCAGCGGAAGATGCTTACCCACGCCTGGGCACCTTTGCCCAGATGAATCCCCCCATCCGTTCCGTTGCCCACCGCGATGGGCTGTGGCACTGGGTCACGCAGGGGATGCCTGATGTGATTGGCTCCGACCATGCACCCCACACACTGGCCAACAAGAGCAAGCCCTACCCTGCCTCCCCATCCGGCATGCCGGGTGTGCAGACGCTGCTGCCCCTTATGCTCAACCACGTTGCCCAGCACCGCCTGACCCTGCGCCGTCTGGTGGACCTGACATCAGCAGGGCCACAACGCCTGTTCGGGCTGGTGCGCAAGGGCCGCATTGCCGTGGGGTATGATGCGGACTTTACCATTGTGGACCTTAAAGCCCGCTGGACAATCGAACAGGACTGGTTGGCATCACGCTGCGGCTGGTCCCCCTTTACGGGGGAAACCTTAACCGGCAAACCCATTGGCACCATTATCCGTGGTGAGCAGGTTATGTGGGACGGCACACTGGCAGACAAGGCAACAGGCGCTCCTTTCCGCTTTGATGCAACGGACCGTCCTGCGTAAAAAATAACCGACTGACTCTGTAGTTATTGCCATTTTACCTCTGCGTTTTAATGGCAATAACTACACCCTGCGCGCCAGAGACCAGTGCGCCGCTCTGCCTTAAATTTTTTTTGCAGTCAGGCGTGTCGCCAGTATTTCATCCAGATGTTTAAGACACACATCTGCAAGGTCAGGATCAAAATGTGATCCTTTCCCCTCTTCCAGTTCATGGCGGATAAAAGCAATATCACACGCACCACGATACTCCCTGTGGGAAGCAAGTGCGTCTATGACATCGGCCAGAGTAATCACTCGGACCGATAGCGGAATCTGCTCTTCCTTCAGCCCAAGTGGGTAGCCTGCACCATCCCATCGTTCATGATGCATCAGCATGGCATCCAGAACCTCTATGGGAAAATTCTTTTTGTGCCAGAGCAGAATACCCAAACCGAGGGAAGGATGCTGGCGTACTATCGCTTTTTCCTCGGGGTTCAAGGCGCGTGGGGCCTCAAGAATTGTATTGGGGACAAGCAGTTTTCCGGTGTCATGCATTTTACCTGCAAGACGCAGCTTTTTTATGTCCAGACTATGCAGCCCGGCCAGTTTGGCAATTTTGCACGCAATCTTACCAACACGGTACCCATGCCCATTCTGAATGGACCCGGCCTGTTTGATTAATATCTTATCTGATTCTGAAAACAGTTTATGAACCTCGCGTGACAATATTCAAATCATTCTTCTACATCAGTTGCGTAGACCGTAAGCTATAGCGAAGCCAAAATCATATCTCAATAAATAGTTTGGGATTTATGCGTCAAAATATCTTTCTATAAGGACTAAAATGGTTCTGTTTTCTACAAAAATTATTTTAACGGGTGTCGGCGAAATACTGCAACAAGTAGAAAGTTAATAATACCGCGCGCCAGAAGGTTAAAACTATGCAATGGCTTGTCCTGCGAATAGTCACTCCAATGGGACCAGGCATCACTCCGGCCAAAAATCATTTCAACAATCCCGGTTTCATCACCCAGAGTGCTGTTTCTCCACTCCAATCTGGCAAATGTACCCTGCTGGTTAATAATCTGGGCTGGCACATTCATCCTGATTTTATCGTGCAGATTAACATATTCCACATGCACCGTTTGCAGACCCGCAGGCAGTGGGTCACTCATCCTCAGCGACACCCCACCCTTGGAAAGGTCCACAGTTGTTGCGGCGTAGCGTTGCTGCGCCACAGGGTCGATGACGGTCACGGCCAACTGGGCCGGAATGCGGGGAGCACGGCGGTTCTGCTTGCGCTCATAACCAACTGTAATCGCTGCAAGGACAATAAGAAGGTTAGCCAGAACCCATAAAAGATTCATGCCGTAAGTCTGGAACAGCAAGGGGTCCCCCCGATGCACGATCATCCCCACCACACCTACAATGGCCGCCACAATCAGGACAAAACACATGATCACATTCGGACGGACCATACGCGTATCAAGGAAGTTCTTTGTAATCAGACCACCTTTTGCTGTCACGTTGAACGTCCCACGGGAAGGGGCAAAAAACGCCACCAACACAACTGGTGCCAGAAAAATTGCTATTGATGTTTCGTAAACATAATTCCAGATCGAATAACGCCACCGCCCCTGTATGCGGGACTGGGTTATAAGCGACTGTAACAGATGCGGTATGGCATAAATCATGACCGCAGCCGGTGTTGCATAAATAATATTCTGCCCCAGACACAGAAATGCCAGTGGTGCGATAAGAAAAATAAGCCGTGGAATTGGAAAGAAAAAATGCAGCATGGCAGACAGGTAACACAACCGTTGCCCTAAGCTGAGCCCACGCCCGAGCAACGGATTATCAATCCGAAAAATCTGCACCATGCCTCTGGCCCAGCGGATACGCTGCCCCACATGCAGGGCCAGACTTTCTGTTGCCAGACCACCTGCCAGTGTTTCGCGCAGATAAGCGGACTCCCAGCCCTTACGCTGCATTTTTAGGGATGTATGGGCATCTTCCGTTACAGTTTCCACCGCAAAACCATGAATACTTTCCAAAGCCTTGCGACGCAGCACGGCACCAGACCCACAAAAAAGGGTCGCATTCCAAAAGTCGTTTCCGGGCTGAACCAGACCGTAGAACAGATTACTCTCTGGCGGGATATGCCCATAAGTATCCAGGTTTCTCTGAAACGGGTCGAGCGAGTAAAAATATTGTGGTGTCTGCACAAGAGAAATACGGGGATTCAACACCATCCACCCAATTGTGCGCAGAAGAAAGCTTTTGACCGGAATATGGTCACAGTCAAACACGGCAACCAGTTCGCTTTGGGTCTGCATAAGGGCATTGTTCAGGTTGCCAGCCTTGGCATGCACATTATTCGGGCGGGTGATGTAACCTACACCAACCTCTTGTGCAAACGCCTGAAACAGAGGCCTGCGTCCATCATCAAGCAAATACACATGGAGTTTGCCTACAGGCCAGTCCATTGCCATAGCTGCCAGGACCGTATTCCTGACAACATCAAGGTCCTCATTATAGGTCGGAATAAAAACGTCTATATCTGGCCAAAAACTTTTATCTTCTGGCAGAGAGCATTCCTTACGGTTGAGCGGCCACGACAGCTGCATGTAACCCAGAAACAGAATAATCCACGAGTACGTTTCCGCAAACAGCAACGTCAGCATCAACGCGCTCTGCCACCATCCTTCAAATGCCAGCGTATATGAAAGACGCCAGAAAATATAACGCAGGGAAACAAAGGTCGACAGGCCGATCATCAGAAGGCTGGGCAGGTAACCATTTTTTTTACGAATGAGAAAAGCACAGAGCAGCACCCCCCCGCTCAGTAGAATCTGTGCAACGGGTGAAACCACAGCCTGACTGGCCACAAGAACAAGCACCGTCCCGATCGTGATCAGGATATAAGGAAGTGCCTTTGATGTGCGTTGCGGGGGAAAAGTCATAAAATATGGCTACCTGACCTGAGGAAACTGCCGGAAAGAAAAACACACATACATGCCCGAATGCAGCGCACGACCATCACCTGATCCACGCTCAGTGCACGCCCTGCGCAAAACCCGTTTTGATGGAAGCCCATATCAGACTGGCCAGTTCTGCCTGCCCTTCTGCCGTAAAATGGGTAAAATCCTTATCCCAGTACTGCGTGTTACCCGGATTGGATAAAACAGAGCCCGGAGCAAATGGATCGACAATTGTATCGGGACGTAATGTACCCGCAGCCTGTGCTGACATAACCTTGGAACGCAACACGGGATCTGTTGGTGCTTCAGCCACCAGCACAACATAATATTTCAGGGCCTGCAGACCCTGTATTACCTTGCCAAGATTGATCAGTGTTTCATCATACCCGATGTGATTCTGGCTCAGGTGGTCATTATACCCCCCGAACACAACGGCTACATGATTGCCTGAATGGGCTGCAACCTGTGCTGCTGCGGGCAGCATGCCCAGTAAATGGCGCGTGGTCGCACCCGAAACAGCAAGATTATAGCTTTGATACTGCCCATATGCCTGAGCAAGCCTTGGCCAGTTCCGCCCGTCCGCCACACGGAAACCCTCCGACCGGCTATCCCCCAACACGACAAGCGCTGGCCTGACCTGCGGCATCTGTTGTCCTTGCAACACGGCCGCCACACGGAACTGCTCAACCGCATTACTATCATTGACGTGGTCAGCCAACACCAAGCCAGTCCAGATGCCCGTATTACGCCCCTGACTGAACCACTCTCCACCATCCGCATTAAAGCCGATATAACCACCCTTGAGACTTGGCACATTCATCCTGCCATGCCCCACTGCCTGCATATTGCCCGATTGCAGATGATAAGTGGCCCCATGTGCCCACACCGAGAATGTTGCAGGCGCGTTGGTTATGACCAGACTGGTCCGCTGGTCCGGGTTGGTAGAATCTGCCAGATGCACAAACCCATCCAGTTCGTACCCACCAAAATAGACCTTGAACGCACGCCCCGCCTCTCCCAACAGAAGGGGGACAGGATATGCCGCATAACCGGAGTTGGACGACGCATACGCGCCAGTCGTGCCAAAAAAGAAGCTCTCAGAATCTACGTGCAGGTCAGGCGGCAGCATAAATCCGCCGGGACCATTCTGCTCTCCCCATGAAAGCAGGCATGCCGTTAACCTCTGCCTCCCCCACATGCACAACGGCCTTACCAGGCACCGCCAGCAGGTCATGCCCCTGTCCGGACTGGTCATACACACGGGTGACAACCGCATATGTCCCCCGATCACGCTGGTTTAGGGGAGCGTCATCTAGCCGCCCATCAGCAGTAATATCCAGAGTAATGTTTTGCGGCTGACCTTGCATCATCAGGGTAACACCCAGCGCGTGGCCCGTGTACCCAGAGACCATGCGCACGGTCCCTCCCGCAAAAAGCGTGTGCTGCCCGAAGGCATCTGCTGGCAGACCAGAGGAGAAAACAGGCTCCCACCGAGCCGCATGCGGGCGCACGGACGCGGCGCGCCAAACATGCCCACACGCCTGCCACAGGTCCTTTACGGCATAACCCTGAGTGGCATCATCCGTTGCAACAGGTGCCCGAGCGACACCCGCTGTTGCAGCACATGTCTGCCCGTACGCCACATGCGGAATCATCGCCCCCAGCAAAAGGACTGTGCACAGGACACTACAGGTCTGTTTCATGTCGTTCCTTCAGCAGACCAGGCACCCCTTGCGGCACCTGAACATGAAGTCTTGCAAAAATACATGATAATCAGGCTAGAAACTATCAATGGTGTAATGGGCCATGAGAATAGCCGACACTTCCGACCAGCTTCCTGCACGGCTGTAACTCGCCTGCACTCCAAGACGCAGACTGGGCGTTACCTGATACACGACCCGGCCCTGCACATTGCCCGCCACACCACTGGCAGACTGGGCACCCTCCGTGTTCTGCCCAATAGCCGCAGGCTGCAACCCGTCATTTAGTGGGAAGTAGGGAGCGGCATCACTGTGATAGTGCTGGAAGCCTCCCTCCCCACGCAACAGCCAGGTCCACATATCACGATGCCCCGTCCATTCGAGCGGGATCATAATCGCGTAGTAAGACTGCGGGGAGAAGTACCCCCCCTGCCCCCACGTAAACAGGTAGCTGTTCCGACGGTAACTATAATAGGAAAAATTCAACCCGGTCCGCACAATCATGCGTTTTTCATGGTCCTGCCAAACCTGTGCATTACCACCCGCCTGCACATCCAGCTCCGTATTGGCCACAACATGGGTCCCGTCCAGATATGCAAAGCCTGCTCCTGCATAAAGGTCCCACATTGGATGCCCCCACTCCAGCATGCCATGGCCAAATTCACGCGTGACACCACCCCACTTGCGTCCGCTTACGGGATCTTTCATCCCCGCATAAGAGAGTTCGCTGTTTGTCACCATCCGCCGGCCACCACTAACCCGCAACACCAGATCGCGCGTCAGATGTGGCGCAAATTCGACCCCACCCACCACATTGGCAATGGGGAACCCAAGCGGGTCGACCCCACATCCGCACTGAACCAGCGGTTGACATAACTCACATTCAGCCCAACGCCTTGCACATAATAGTGGTGCCCCCTGCCCGCACAGACCCCATCTGGCCCAACGGTGGCGCACTGGCCAAACTGATGGTTGGAATCTGCATTAGCCAGCGGATTGCCTGTAAACAGAAATGTCGGTGCCACAGAGAACGACAACCGGTGATCCCATGACTGAAAAGGTAGTGTGGCAGTCAGGGGCAGGGCCAGTTCGGTCATCTGCCCAAGCCCTTCTATGCCTGTGCGGTTACGCACATAAAAATTACCGTCTATCTGTGGAGAAAGGGAATCGTGCAGATAAACAATCGAACGGTTATTGGCCTCTGGGGTCGTGTCTTCTGGCAGATAATGGTAGGAGGCAGGCAGCATGACGCCCTGCAAATCCCGATAACCGGATTCAATTAACGGCCAGCGGTAGTCGGGGGCAAGCACGGCGTGCTGTTCGCATGCATCGCTCTCCTTACTATCACAATCGGCTTCCTGCAGATGTTCCATGGCTGCAAGCTGCATGCGCATGTTGTTATTGGACCTCGCACTCTCGGCCAATGCGCTCCATGTCTCGGACGCTTCGGGCGCAAGTGCCTGCAAGCGTTGCGCCATGGTGTTGGCTGTGCTGGAATCCCCCGCCATGGCCGCATCATGGACGGTCGCTGCCAGCACGCGCCGGTTATTTGGTATGCTGTCCAGCACCTTCATGTCCTCAACCAGAGCGCGTTCGGGCATATCCTTGGCCGCATACACACGGCTCAGTGCCAGACGGCTCTCAACCGCATCCGGATTGGACTCGATGTAGGGCGTAAGCAGATGCAGTGCATCGTCCGGCCACCCGTTCCGCACCAGATGGTCTGCCTGTATGGCCGTAAACCCATCTTCGATCGTACGCCGCACCTCGGCTTCATGCTCGGTAGGAGGGGTCGTCTGAGCCTGCGTATCAAATGCATTCAAAGTGGCCGTAATGTCCTGACTGACCTTGCGATGAAAAGATGTGCTGCCAGGCATGGCCAGAATATGCAGATACAACCCGGCATAATTCAGCCTTTGGGCCAGTGGCATGTCGCGCACCTGAGCATCTGCCTTTTGCAGCACCGTATATGCCGCCTGTGCCTCATCATGCCTGAGGAGTGCATCGGCTGTCAGCTGGGCCCGTTGCCCTGTAGGTCCGGGCGATTGGCCAGCGCCAGCAACCCGGCTACCGGCGAGGCACTGCTGCTTTCGGCCTCCTCCACCTCCATACCTGCCTGAGCGCGTGTCATAAGCCGCCGCATATCAGGGGTCATGGCAGCAGAGGGCATACGTTTGAGCAAACGGGCCGAAGTGGCAAAATCATTCTGCCCATCCGCAAAAACAACACCTGCTGCCAGTGCTTCCTGCGAAGGGACTCGCTGGGTCAGCATGGCATCCATGACTGCCTGAGCCTGCTCCGGGCGATGCGCCGCAACCAGTGCCTGAGCGAGCTTTAGCCTGACCCACGGATCATTGGGGGTCAGGCCGACAGCCTCATTCAGCAACGATACACGATCCGTCTCGCTTGCTGCCTGCTCAACCTGCTGGACCAGCTGCGCACTACGCACGCGGGCGGCAAGAACTGTCTGCACATTGCCTGTCTGGCGAATAACCTCTGCTGCCTCATCCGCCCGCCCATCCTGCAAGAGCATGGTAATCAACATTGACAGGGCAGCTTTGTTCCGGGGCAAGCGCAGGAGCACGCCACGGTAAGCCTCTTCCGCCTCGGCCCGGTGCCCTTCCTGCATTTCCAGCTGGGCACGGAACAGCAGCGCTATGGCCTCCTGCCCTGGCTGGCTGGCCAGTTGCCCTATGTAGCGTCGTGCATCATCATCGCGGTGCGCCGCAATGGCGCGGGAGATCTGCATGGGCAAGGGATTGCTTCCCGCCATGCTCTTACGCATGCCAAGCAGGGCAGTCTGCCACTGCGCTGCAGTCGCAGGGTCTGCCGCCATGGCCTGCTTGAAGTTCTGCTCGGCCCGGTGCCAGTCATGCTGTCTTTCAGCAATAAGACCCATGCCGCCAAGAGCGGCGGCATCCTGTGCATTATAGGCCAGAGCCTGCTGGAAGCCTTTTTCAGCCTCATTAACATGGCCTGAATTCAGATACGCATACCCGTCAATCCGCGCAGTGTCGGCATCAATCCGCCGCTGCTCCTCGCGCGCTTTGGCAAGCCGATCAGCAATTTCAGCATCATTAGGGTGCTGCGCCAGCCATTCATAATACATGGGAACAGAGGAACCACGAATGGCTTCCCATAACAGGGCCTGCCGCCATGCCGCATAAGCCTGCCGACGGATACGGGGCGAAATATCAGCCGCGGCCAGTGCTTTGAGCCGCTCTACCCCCTCTGCCCGCGATATTTCACGGTATGTCAGTATCCGGTAATATAAAAGCTGTGCATCCAAGTCTGTTGGCTGCTGTTGCAACCAGAGCTTGAGCCGGGACACTGCCTCCTGATAACCAAGGATGGTTGCTCCCAGAACACCATAATATTCCAGCGCCAAATCTGGCGGTGGTGGCCCATTCCCGAACAGGGCCTTGTACGCCATGGCCGCCTGTAGCATGGTGCCCGATGCTGCCAGCGCACGTGCATGCGCAAGCTGTGCCTTATCCACAGGTTTGGTTGCAATAATGCGGCTCAATGCCATGCACAGGTCCTGTGGCGCACCATTGGCTTCCATCTGGGCCAAAGTTTTTTCAGCCCCCGCACTATCCCCCTGCGCCTGTTGGGCCGTACCCAGCAGCAGAAGAGCCCGTGGATTCTGGGGGGCAATATTCAACGCACGTCTGATGGTATCCGACACACGGTCAAACTGATGCTGCGTCAACCAGTACTGCGCATCCGACAGCAGGCGATTGAACAGGATAGTATCTGCCGCACTTTCCCCCCGAACAGGAGAAGACATGACCACAGGCACAACTTTGGCGCAAAAGGCGAAGGAGCAGCCCCGCCGACCACATTGAGCGTCTGTGCAAACCCCACCGAAAACGTGACCAGACACCCACCCCCAATGGCACCAAGCAGCACACACCATCTGTTTTTGCCGGAGGCACTAACAGCCCGCCACACCGCCGGGAATGCAGTGCTTTCGGCTGTCGTGGCGGCATACAACAGACCAGTGGGAAGTTTGGCCATAATGGTGGCGTCAGTGCACGCGTGACATGGCGGAAAGCCATGCCAGCCCCGCAGCAGACACGAGGCATAGACCAACCAGAACAATGGCTCCACGCTGACGGGCAGAGGCGATAGCGCTGTTTTCGTAATTCAACATCGGCCGTTCCACACAAATGTAGCTCAACGTCCCGGCAATAACGGCACCCCCCAGAACGAGCGCCATGGTCATACCCTGCACTTGGCTAGCCAGCACATAGGTCGCCATAACAATGGCCGGCCAGTGCCACAGGTACAGGGAGTAGGAAATAACTCCAACAGGGGAGAGCGGTTCCAGCAGGCGACGCGTGGCTGCGTGTGGTTGCATAATAATCAGCATGGTCGCCACACACGGCAGAAGAGCCATGTAAGACGGGCAGGCATATGCAAGGTTATAAAATACCCCGCACAGCACCAGCGTGACCACAGACAGAGCATAAGTCAGCCCGGACAGCAGCCGCGACTGCGGCAAAGCGGGCAACACCCATATGACAGTGCCGAGGCAGAATTCCCACAACCGTGCAAAAATATTATAATAACCAGCCTGATCCCCAGCATGATAAGCGACCATACTATACGCAAAAGATGCCACCATCACGACATACAGAACTGCCTGCCTATAACGCAGCGCGGACAGCAGGAGCGCGATCAGGAAAATAATAAGATAGAACTGCATTTCCAAAGAAAGGGACCACGTATGCAGGAACGGGTAGGCAATACTTTGCCCTTCAAAATAGCCTACATGATGACTGGCCCAGATATTTGACAGATAGATCAGGGAGTAAGCACCATTCTGCGCGATATCCGCCCGGTCACTCGGTAGAACCCACCACAGCATGCTGGCTGAAACCAGCAGAATCATCACCAGAAGTGCTGGTACAAGCCTGTAAAGACGGCGCAACACAAACCGCTCGGGACGAAAAGGATGCTGCATAAACGCAGACCGACCCATAAAATAACCTGAAATAACAATAAAAATATCTACACCAACAAAACCACCCTTTAACCATCCTGCATGAAAAATCATAACAAGCAGAACAGCCAGTCCACGCAGGCCGTCAACATCCCGCCGCCGGTTAAGTGGAAAGAACTCTGCTTTCAGCTTATCTTTCCACGTTTGTTGCACCATCGTTAACGACATGACCTTGACCACCAAATTTCTGCCATATGAAGAATAGATTGTAAGTAACGCCTATAAAAAATACGATGTTTTTATTTATGCATTTTTTCCAGAATAGGCATGGTCTGCTGGAGTATGCCATTCCCCCATACTTTATAACTGGCAGGTGTCAGATGCACACCATCAATAGTTTTGGGGCTACCAGGCTGCATCAGCTTTGTGCCGTCAATATAAGTGCATGGTGCCACTTCATCTTTGAGAAAAGATGCCATTTCCTGAGCACGTTTGTCGGTTTTACCATAACGGGGGCTATATTCACCCCACGTTGGCCCCACCCAGATACACGCGGTATTGCCTAAAGTCATGGTCAGGGTCTTGACCTGCTCGTCAGCCCAGTTTCTGGAAATTTCGCTCTGCCCGTAGGCAGCCATTGTATCTCCCAATACCACAATAACAACATCCGGGTGCCATTGCGCGATCAGCGATGTAATCGGCGGCGGGGAGGTGGGGGTCATGTTGGGTGGGCTCAATGGTGCATCCCCAATGCGCTGGGCTGCACCGCATCCGTTGTTCGGGTTAGGCACCACCCA
The DNA here is from genome assembly GCF_000613865.1 of Acetobacter okinawensis JCM 25146. GTDB lineage: Bacteria > Pseudomonadota > Alphaproteobacteria > Acetobacterales > Acetobacteraceae > Acetobacter > Acetobacter okinawensis. Next base: position 62,521 of record NZ_BAJU01000002.1, on the reverse strand, counting down.
GTCTGCCGCAGTGGAGGAACATACGCCGTAGGTCACCACCTTTGCGCCAGCCCGGGTATAGGCTTCAGGCAGGATCGTCAGCAGGGAATCCTTAAATGTAACATGGCTATCCCCAATAATGAGCAATGTCAGCCCAGCCAGAAGTGCGCTCATGATCGTGTTATTATCCCTTGTCCATCATTCACTATCGGCAGATCTGCCGCATTGTCTGCCCGGTACCCTCAACAGTTACCGGGAAGACGGAGGCATCAGTCACAGCCTGTTTATGAGTCAATCGGCTCATCTTCACCTTGCAACTGCCGCTGCAACCGACGCCGTGCATGAGCACGCAGCCACTTGGCCGTACCAACTGCCAGCAACCCGGCACCAAGCAAACTGGCCAGAATAACAAGAAGCACATGCGCCTCTAGCAAGAGCTCAATACGAATCCAGAGCGGCAGAGAACCAACCGTGTAAAGATAGGAATTACGGTAATTTTTAAGTACATCACCATTTTTTATAACCAGATCACCCTGCACGGCAGGCAGCTTCTGACTATCGAGCAAAGATGCCACCATCTGTTGCAACTGCTCTGGCCGATCGCCAAGAATGGCCACGACAGACCGATGATTGGTATAAGGGGATTCCCCGCCGATCAGAAGAGATGCATTGACGATTGGAGCATTCAGCACAGACTGAACATTGTTATGCTGCCCGCCATTATCCCTGTCCTGAAACAGATACCAAAGCCCATCAAGCAGGGTTTTCTGCCCGACATGAATTGTCTGCCCACTAATTTCATAAGCTGAGCGGGATAAAAGCGTTTTTGCCGCTCCAAGCTGATCAAGCGTAGAGAGAACAATAATGTCTTTTGCAGCCCCCAGCCCCGCCAGATCAGCACTGGAAACAACATCTATGCCAACAGCCGGGTATTGGGTGGCGCCCCCCAGAAAACCCATAAGATTCAGAAAAGCCGTGCTTGTACCGGAATCCGGCTGGGCTGGAAGCACAACCGCTGTCTGTGAGTAATCTGCCATTCTGGAAAACGGAAATGCAGAACCTGCAAAATAAGACAGGTCAGGCAAAGTGGCGTAATGATAGCTGTCACTGAAATCCAAGGTAGATGTTGAATCTACTTCAGCAATAAAATCATCATTCGTGCGGCGGCAGGCGCCCCGGTCAATCGGCAAGACGTTAAAGTTCAGGTCCAGCTGGTTACGACCACCAAACAGCAGCCATGGCGGAAGGGTGGCATCAAAGGTCATCATCCCGCCCTGATACCCGGCAGATGCGCTTCGGCTTTTTTCCAGAAAACGTCAGAAAATAAAGGAAAACTCTGCACATAGGCATTGTTTACAAGCACATCCAGCCGCGCGCCCTCATGCTCGAATGCTGCTGCAACAGGAGTTCTAGCCCGCAGCTTGACTGGAAAAGCGTGCTGTTTCCATCGGTACAGGTCGGGTGGAATGCGGAACGGCACGTAAATACCCAGTGGCGCCCCGCCCTGATGCTGCAGGTCCATGGCAGACATCAACTCACCAAACCGCACAGCGCGATCAGTGGGGACAAATGCTGGAGCATCATAAGGTTTACGTGGAGCCAATGTTACATCAGACACAACCCTGAACGGCACGTCGCCCAATGTATCGGTCGAAAAAGCCAGGACACGCGCTGCCGTTTCAACGTCTTTCTGGTTCTGGCCAGTCACAACCAGCACTGTGCCATTCGGGTCATTAGGATTGGCGACTTCAAACAGCGTTGGGCCGGAAGGAAGTGTTCCATTGCTATCGAGAGGAATATTCTCCCCAACCTCTACGGCATTACCCATTTTGGGGAATGTTGCCGCGACTGGGAAAGATGCCCCACGAAAATCAGCCAGCTTACCAAACCATGATGCGACAATGCCTGCGGCCTTCAGATCATGCAGTCCACTGGCATAGGGCAACACGAAGGGAATCTTGAGAACCTCACGCAGGTTCGGATCAAAAAATGGTTCAGGAAGGTGGGATAATTTACGAACTGGAGGTAACTTGACTGTTGCAATAATAACTTTGGACAGGTCCGAAACCCGCGCCCAAAGCACACCATTATGCATGTCGTTACAATCGCGCCGATACTCGCCAGAAAACTGGAAGTTCAGATGATTCAGACGCGTAAAGAAAATAGGATCAATATCAAAAACAAGTGGACCAAAACGTGAATTTTTCAAATCAACCAGAACAGTACCAACATACTGTTCGTTCAGGGTCACTGTCAGGCTGCTTGCTTCTGGCAGCAGGGAAGGCGACATGGCACCATCAAGAACAATCTGCGCCCGGGTAACAATTTCATCTGCCGGAATGGGAATATCCAGACCCTGCAATGGTGAAAAACCACGCAATGTCATTGGAGCCGTCAGCCCCAACTGCCGAAGGCTCAAAACCCGAATAATTTCAGGGGACGCGGGAGCCGGTTCTGGCAAACCCACGGCTGGAGCCTGAGCACTCCCAGCAAATACGGGTGCAACCGCAGGTGCTACGACACCACCCTGCACAGGCGCTGCCGGAGCCTGCATTACATCGGATGCCGGAGCGCTTGGCGGCGGCATATCCGGCACCGCCGCCCCGGACACAGGAGCGGCCGTTGGGGCAGCAGCAGTCGGTACAGGTGCGGCCACCCGCGCCCGCGCATTGAGCGACACATCAGACGGTGCCAAAAAAGGACTCGGGCGCTCTGGCACCTGATACGGCGCGGAATCCTGCTGCGATGCAGCATATACAACGGGGCAGCCAGCCAGAAACACCCAACTGGCCATGCTGGAAGCGCTGACAGACCAGATCACGCGGAAACAGGATTTGAACACGAACGGTCTTTCTTTTAACAAATTTGAGTGAACACCCCTTCCTCTGGTCGTCGCGTCAACGCTTACCCAAAAAGAAGAGAAGGTTTAAGGCGTAAAATACCATGCATCATACCCTGACGGAGCAGAGAAATTACTCCACTTAGGCACAATATGAATTACTGTAAGAAGAATTTTCTTGACCCTACAGAGTTAATGAGATGTCGATCAAATTAAATTAAGTTAACTCATTTGTAAACAATAGAAATATCTGCGGCAGAACAAAATGCTCTCCCCATAGAATCTCGACATTTATAATAATAAATTATTGATTCTCTTCTCATTTTTGGAATTATAATTGTACATACAACGAAAAATTTATTGAAATAATTTCCTGTAAATCATGAATTTCTAAATTTTTATTCTTAATTTCCCTAAAATCCCACACACCACACCAAAAGTTTCTTTAAGCAAATGAAAATTTCTGTGGCTGTCAAAAACAGTAATGTTTACAAGCTGTCAACCGTTACCATTTTCCCCGGCCATATTGTGCGGCCATGATATCCGCTCCAAACTGACGCTTAACAAGACCGGACAACATGGCAAGAGATGCGGAGTAATAGTTTTCATTACTCTGCACGGGTGGCATGGCCCCTGCCATATTCCCAAACCCGCATGCGCCACCAATATCGTAAAATCCCGGTGGGGCATTATATGCTGACCGTTCGCCTGTTTTTAAATCTACCCAGGCAGGCAATCCACCTGTAGGCCAAGCGGTCCAGTAGTTTTCGAACCCGGCCATCAGATCCCCGCCCAACTGCCCAGCCCAGGCAAGGTAAAGAGGCACGCGTACCGCATCGTAAGAAAAACGGGGAGGGAACTGGGGCGCAATGGACAACTCACCCGTATGGGATGACATTTGCAGCCAGTCTGGCGGCAACTTCCACCGACCAAAGCGCCCGTTGCGTATCAGCGTCAAACCATCTTTTATAAGACCACGCCAGACTTCCGCATTATCCAGACCTGTTGCAAGAATCAGGGAGGGCATAACGTAGTAAGACAGATTAACGGTCACAGCATCAGGGGTTGAAAAACCAACACATCCTGGCAAGAGAACCCGTTTTCCTGCAATTTTCAGGACAAGCTTTTTACGGACATCTTTATAAATAGCCCGCGCTGCTTTTAAATATTCCGACTTCTGCCAACGGTAGCCTGCAAAAGCCAATGCCAGCGCAATCAGCAGATCCCCATCCGTTGCATTATTACTGTCCGGCACATGGGGCGATGTATCTGGCAGGTAATGCCACGCATGTAAGGCACTATCAGGCAGTTTAAGGTTATTCTCAGTCCAGGAAAAAATCTTTTCAAATGCCTGTTTATCATCACTGGCCTGAGCAAACAGCATCCCATAGCCCTGCCCTTCGGTATGGGACTGGGAGCCATTGCCGTTATCAATGATCCGGCCATCATCACGCAAAAAATGCGAGGCATACCAGGTCCAGTCGTCCACAGCCTGCGCCATCCCTTTTTGGGCACACAAAGGCAGTGCCGCAGCAGACCACAACAAGGTACGGCGTGACAGGCTCATGCCCTGCGAATGATCTGATGCCTGCTTACCGTACATTGTTTCTATGCCTCGCATTCTCGTTTTACTGGCCTTTGGCCAGCATGGGCTCTACATTCTGGATGATTGCATTGCTCCACTTTGTATAATCTTCCGACGTCAAATGCAGACCATCTTCAGTGCTCACGTCTTTCTGCTGCAACAGCTTGGTCGAATCCACATAATGACAAGGCTGCACTTCCTTGTTCAGAAGATTGGCCAGTTCAACTGTGCGCGCTTCGGTTTTTCCATAACGTGGATTATAATGCCCCCAGGTCGGCCCGATCCACACGCATTTGGTTGATCCTATATCCGACACCAGTGCATGGACCTGATCCTTGATCCAGTCTGTCGGCATCTGTGGCTGGCTGTAACCAGCCATGGCATCTCCAAAAACCACAACCACTGCATCGGGGTGCCACTGCTGCATCAGCGCCTGAATGTTGGGCGGTGCATCATTTTTATCCATCGACACATTGATCCGCTCGGTACCAATACGTTTGGTATAACCACAGGCATTCAGGGGCTTTTCATCCACCCAGTCTTCCGGTTTGGATGAACACAGACCATAGGTCACAACCTTAGCCCCCTGTGCGACAAACGCCTCCGGCAAAGACGCGACAAGAGTATTCTTATGCGTCAGGTGACTATCACCGATCATAAGAATTGTAAGGCCAGCAAGCAACGGATGCATTCTTGGAAACCCTTCCCGTTATTACAGTAGTCAAGTGACAGTGCTATTGCCCGTAAGTCAACACAACGACATTGGGTACGTCTGCTTTGTTCTCCACGGACCAACTGATACGTGCATCCGAAAGAGAATCCGGCTGCTGTTCCAGCCAGACACTATAAAGACCAGCCAGCGCAGATGCCAGCCACAAGCCCGGGGGCTCTCCCATGCTCCCGACAACGGGCAGACCAACATGGCGGAGCACCAGTTTTTTAGCTAACGTATCCACTCGCAGCGTAACGCGCCCCCACTCCAGCAGAGCAAGTGCTGCGTTCATTTCCATCTCCAGCGCTTCCAATGTCTGGCATGGTGGCAAGCCAAGGCGGACAGCCATCTGACGCCCTACATCTTGCAGGAATCTGTCGCGGCTTCCACTCCCCACCTGCGCGTCAAAACTACGGGCAAGTTCCTGCAAAAACAGTGACATTCCGATGACTTTCATTGGGTATCCAGAAAAGTGTAATGCGCCGCCAGCCCAGCGATAAACTGGTTCCATGGTCCAGCATTCTGGAACTGGAAGTTAGCACCTACGCGCAGGGCGGGAGAAACCTGATAAGAAAAATTGGCATGTGCTCCACCAATCAGATGGTTGGATGGACGTGCCTCCCCGATTGGCTGGTCTGCATCATCAATATTGGTCAGCGCCTGCGAATGGTAGTTCTGATAACCAAGCTGGCCACCCACATCCCACAGCCATTTATCAACCTTGCCAGTATAGGTAATGGGTACGGTCACAGAAAAGAAGGATTGGGGGGAGAAGTAGCCGCCATAACCATAGCTGTTATCCGGATAGTTCTGATCCGGAAAAACATACTGGTTATTATCAAAACGGAACCACGTCAGGTTTGAACCAATCTGCACTTCCTGATTATGATTTTTGTAAACTGTAACCGCACCACCGATCCCTGCCTCGTATTCTTCATTGGTGCGGGTGTTCTTACCATCTAGGTATGCATAACCACCCCCGCCATAAACGGTGTAGCCATTCCCGGAATAGGCCAGTTGCAGGTGAATGTGATTCTTCATCACCCCACCCCAGGTTTTTCCAGTGTCCTTGTTTTTCATACCGGAGTAAGACACCACACTGTCGGTCAGCGCACGTCTTTCCACCACAAAACTCAGATGCAGATTATCCGTAATCTGGGGGAAAAACTGCAACCCCGCCACAACATTACTGCTTGCAAAACCAAGGGGGGTAGATCCCACATCCCCTTTAAGCCAGTTCCACTCATACCCCGCATTTAACGCCACACCTGCAGCGTCATGACCAGAATACTGCGCCGGACCATCCCCTGCAGAAAGGGAGACCGGCGTCACAGAAGCATTCAGGCGTCCCTGACCCCATTGCACGGAGCCCGCAATAGGCACTTCCACATCAACCAGCTTGCCCAGACCCGCGCCGTTGCGAGTATTGAACACCGGCCCAACATCCAGATACGGTGCATAGGCCTTGCCAGTTACCTCAATTTCACGATCAATCGAGGCAAGCATGGGGTCTGTTGTTTTGGTCGCACCAGCCTGTGACACGCCATGACGGAAGGGGTTTTCTCCATCTTCCACCTCTACCGGCGTACCAACGCTTTCCAAACGCAGCATACGTGCCTGCGCCAGCGCATTCAGAGCTTCCGTCCAGTTGCCTCTGGCTTTTGCTACGACAGACGTCCCAACCCATGTCCGCGGGTCAGATGGCGCACGTTCGCGCATTGAGTCCAGATCCTGCCGGGCCTGCTCCAGATCATGGAGTTCAACATTCAGGCGGATAGCCTGCAGACGTGCATCCAGGTCGTCAGGGTTCTGGTTCAGAACTGCGCGTGTAATGGACAGCGCTTTTTTTGCATTGTGATCTGACTGATACAAACGGGACAATGCAAGCTGCGCTGATGACTGATCCGTTTGCAAGGCGGGTGCCAGAACATCGTAAGCCTCCGCGCGTTTTCCGTCATCATTGAGCTGGTCAGACCTTTGAATGGCCAGACCATTTTTTAGACCCTGAAGAAATGTTTTTTCTTCATCTGTTAATTGCATGCCTTCAAGTGACGCCAGCACATGCCGCACAGCCGCAGGTTTTTGTGCCGCCAGCATCACACCGGCATAGGCGATACTCTGCCGTGCAGATGGCACACGGGCAAGGCGGAGCATCTCATTGAGCAGACCAACAGCGCCCGCAGCATCCCCCCGTTTGAGAAGCGCTTCCCCCATCAACTGGCCGCGCGCACCAGTGGTATCCTCACCACCCTGCTGAGCAATGCGATTAAAGTATATTCTGGCTTCCTGTGGATCATCTGGCGCACCGGCAACAAGCTTCTGAAACCTGATGCGGTCAGCAATCTGCCTGATATCCGGGGTCATCCCCTGACGTGGCAAAATCTGAAGCAGCCGCTCGATCAGATCCGTATCCTGAATCTGATTGCCGTAATAGATACCCGCCTGAATATTAACGACAGGTGCCCCTTTCTGCACAGACAGAAGGGGCTCCATAACATCGGCAGCTTCGCCACGGTTGCCGCCATCCACCAAAGCCTGGGCAAGATGCAGCCGCAACCACGGGTCATGCGGCTGCGCCCTGACTGCCGCGCGCAACAGGTTAATTTTTTCATCCAGACCTGTCGCCGCATTGGCCTGCCGGATCAGATCGGCTGCGGCAACCTGCTTCCCAAAATTGGGGGAAACCCGTGCTAGCCTACGCTCGACATCTGCAAATTCCGCCGTATTCCCAGATGAACGAAGCAAAGCATATAAACCCTGCAAAGCATCGGCATTATCAGGCTCTATCGCCAAAGCCTGCCTATAAAAAGCCTCAGCCCCATGCGGATTATTCTGTTTGGCAGCCACATCGCCCGAAAGCGCCAGAAGACCCGCCTGTTTGGGATCTATCGACAGAGCCTGATCGATAGAAGCTTTGGCTTCTGTATAGTTTCCTGGCTGCATCAGGGGTTTTACGCGTGCATACGTCGTGGCAACCTTGGCTGAAGCCAGCGCAGAAGACCACTTGCTGGCCGTCTGGGGGTCAACCTGCCCGGCTTTTTCCAAAAGATCGCTGGCTTCCTCCATACGGCCTTGCCGCATACGCACCAGCAAGTCCCCCCAAGGCATCTCCATCAGTCGGCCGTTCTGTGACTGCCTGCGAAAAATACTTGTCTGCATCGGCAACACTATCATTTGCCAAAGCCTGATAGCCCTGCGTGCGGTTAAGCAGAGCGCTCTCCGGCTCAGCAACCGCTGCGTGCTCCCTGATAGATTTGACGTCCGCATCCTGCGGATGCACTTTTAACCAGGCATCATACTCTGGAACACTTTCTGGCGTTTGCGCCAGCCAATGCAATGTTTCGCTCCACGCATGATCAATGGCAGAACTCTGTGAAGCGGAAAGACCACTCAAAGCCGCCAGCTTTTGCAAACGCTGTAAACCATCCAGCCGGGTGGCAGGTCGCCAGGTTAAAACCTGAGCATACGCAATCTGTGCGTCAAGGTTATTGGGGTTTTTCTCAACCAGTTGCTTAAGGCCCAGTCGCCCCTTATCGCGGTAACCGACGGCACCAGCCATCGTTTCGTAATACTCGACGGCATAGGCTGCTGGCGGACCATCGGGAAAAAGCTTGCGATAGGCGGCGGCGGCAGCACTCGTTTCGCCCGCTTTTGCAAGATCACGCGCACCCGACACGTCTATTTCCTGCGCGTGCCCATGCACCAGAGCAGCCTGAAGGGCTTGTGTTTCCGGCGCGTCTGGAAAACGCCGGGTCAAGGTTTGCAGCGCAGCATCGGCTGCGACGGAATCTCCCCCTTCGTGCGCCCAAAGTCCCTGTAGTTGCAGAACACGCGGATTATCAGGAGACAGATGCGCTGCCTGTGCCAGCGCCTGCCATGCCTGATCCATTTCCTGATGATCGTGCCAGTATTGTGCTTTCTGCAGGAGCAGATTGCCTACATCCACTGACGAGGAGGCAGCCGTTCCCAGCGATTCAGCACAGACAACAACAGGCACGGCAAAAGCCGCGACCCCCGTTATCCCAAATCTAATCGCTGTTAAACGCCTCATGCCGGTTACGCCTCGTTCCCTTCGTTCTGCTTTAAATACGCACGACGTCTGGCAGCGCGGGCAGCCAGCATTTTACGCAGTACAGTCCCGCTAGCAACAATGCCAAGAGCTGCCAAAATAATAATGCGCCAAGGATGTTCGCTAAAATACCAGTCACTCCATATCCAGAATGGAGCGTTACCTACTGTAAATGTCGAACCACTACGAGAAGCAAGAGTTTTATGTCCGGTGACAAATGTAAGATCACCCTGGATTCCTCTTTCAAGCGTAGGATTTTCTATGGTGTTGATCACAGTATCCAGCCCTTGCGGCGCTCCTGCGACAAGCACAACAACCGAACGCCCTTTTGTAAGCGGAGACTGGGTACCAATAAGTGCTCCTCCCCCGCTCAGGGATACACTCCCCTGGAATGTGACGGTTTTTGCACCTTGTATGACGTTATCCGCAAACATGTAGCGGATACCGTCCAACAGTGTGCGCTCCTTCAGGCGCAAGCGGTCTCCCTCAATCTGATAGGGCGATCCTTTCAGCAGGTCAGGCCCCTGAGCCGGAGCCTGTGTGCCACCGGTTGCCAGCTCTATCATCAAAATATCCCGGTCTTTGACGCCTGCCACATCCTTTGAGGACACAACATCCACGCCGGATATTGGCAACCATGTATAGGAGCCAAACAACCCTGCAACATCCAGATATGTCGTCAGCACGCCTGTACCCGCATGCTCCGGCAGAACAATGGCTGTCTCTGACAGATCCGCCATGCGTGTAAAGGGAAAACCGCTGTTTGCAAAAAGGGCAAGGTTAGGCATGACAGCCAGATGGTAGGCACGACGCATATCCAGAACTGAATCCGGGTCCAGTTCCAAGGATATATCCTGCGCCATGGCACTACAGTCACGGCGGGCCATGGGCCGACCATCAAAATAGAAATCAAGCTCGTTCTGGCCGTAAACCCCCCAGACCGGCAGTTCAACATGATGTTTCTGTATTGTCGGACGTTCAGGCAGAAAAGCACTTAACCATGCAGGCAGTTTTTGCGCATGCGACCACGGAAAACTATTCAGGTAGATACCGTTCAGGCTCACATCCACGCGCGAATGCTGGAGGTCGATATTATCCGCCAAAGGTGGATGAAAGCTGAAATGTGAATTGAACGGACGACCACGCCAGGTATAGAGGTCCGGCGCAATACGGAATGGAATGGCCAGAGTACCCGGCACATAACCATGGCCTGTCAGAGCACTCTGGCTGACAAGTTCACCAAACCTGACAACCCTGTCCGTTGGCAAAAATGCTGGAGCATCATACGGCACACGGGGAGAGAGCGACAGGTCGGCTCCCCCGGTCTGAGATAGATCTCCAAAGCTGCCGGATGTGTAGGCAAGCGTGTTGGCCGCCTGCAATACTTCCGTTACATTGCGGCCAGTAATGACAAGCAAAGTGCCATTACTGTCAGACGGGTTAGCAAGCTCTGCCACCAAAGGCCCTGCAATGGTCAGGCTTTTTCCCAGACTGTCTGGCAGGTTGTCCGCCGTACCCATGACAACGGCATTCCCCGTCTCAGCCACATGGTGCGAAACCGGGAAGGTGACATGATGAAAGTCTGCCTGCTTTCCAAACCAGGACGCAACAATACCTGCCGATTTCAGCAGGCTCCGCCCATTTGCATTCCCGACAGAAGCCTGCTCTGGCAACACAAAAGGGACGACAGCCCGGTCAACTGCCCCCGTATCCATAAAGGGGGCGGGCAGTGCGGATAGGTAACGCTTTGGCGGCAAAGGTGCCGTGGTAATGGAGAGTTGCGACTGCCCGGAAATCTGTCCCCAGAGAACGGGCTGATTTCATTACCGCAGGTAGCCGTGTACTGGCCCGCAAAGCTGAAGTTTACAACATTCTTGGACAGGAAAAAGAAAGGGTTAACGGTAAACTTAACCGGCCCAAAAGCTGATTTTCCCGGCGTGACCGGAATTGTGCCCACATACTGGTTATTCAGCCGGATGGTAATGCTGCTGACAGTTGGCAACAATGAGGGAGAAAGAGCACCAGACAGGACAAGCTCTGCGTCTGTTACCAGCTCGCCTTTGGGCAGACCAAACGTAATCCCCTGAATAGACGCAAAGGGCGTCATCATCAGGGTATCTCCTGCTCCCAGCTCCTTCAGGCTCCAGGTTTTCTTATTTACACCAACCAGAGCAGGCGCTGCATCTGCTACAGGTGCACCAAACGTCAGGCCTGGTGCCTGCGCCCCCTGCGAGGACTGGTCCTGCACCGCAGAGGCAGGGTCTGCTGCATTCACCGTAGGGAGCGGCGGCTCTCCGTCAGCTACTGGAGAGTCAGATGGGGCAGGCGGTACAGCCTGCGTTGCGCCGCCGGTGGCGCAGCGGCGGCGGCAACAGCTGGCGCACCCCCGAGCGGCTGCTGTGCCCAGCCAACAGCCGGCAGAGCCGTACCGAGCAGGAAAAGACACAATGTCGCTGTTTTTTTCTTGGGTGCGACAATCACGGCTTTTCTTTCCGGTTTTTTTTCAACAACAGGGGAACGACGAGGCTGGACCTTGGATTTGGAAGGAGGAAGCTTCTGGCTTGCAGCACCCGGTTTTTCCTCAAAACGGAACAGGCTGACAATGCTGCTTACTGCAAGCCACAGGCTACGCAAAGGCCGATCTGGTGGGTAGTGCCCCCAATCCACCCACGCGTCTGCCCGCCCAAAAACAAACCGGACCACTTCCGCCTCATGACGTAGGGAATCGTAGCGCCAATCCAGCCCGATTGACTGCTTGCCCACCCATATAATTTCGCCCTTCAGGCAACCTTCTTCAGTAAACACATGGACAATCTGGCCATTTTTCCACTCATTCAGTGTGCTTTCCGTAACCTCAACCTGACAGCCCCCGGTGGACACATCCATAATATGTGTCGGCAGCAACTGACCGCCTTCAGAACGCAGCGTCACCGGCAGACGCACCTGAATACGCGCCTTGCCCCGTACCTGGCGGGATTCGTGCCCTACGGCAATAGCCAGCAGAAGAGTAAGAATGCTGATGCTGATCCAGACTTCATTCAACCACAATGCATTAAATACAACCTGGGAGTTATGGAACATGAACAGCCGGTAAAAGCCGTAAAGCATGCCCATAAACAGAAATCCGCTTAAAATGACATTGGGATAAACGGCCTGCCAGTCCAGATAAGCCTGTTTGATTGTCCCGCCTTTATCCGTCACATTAAACTTGCCAAGCTTGGGAAAAAGCATTGTCACCAGCGTGACGCGCACCAGAAATGTCGCCAGCGTTGTTTCGTATATTTCACCCCAGAACGAGTACCGCCAGTTCCCGTTCATGCGCGCTGATGTGCAGATACAATGAAAGAAATGCGGCAAAACATAAGCACAGAGCGCCATGGGAGACGCAGCAATCAGTGTCTGGTTGAACACCAGAAAACATATGGGGGACGTTAAAAACACCAGACGGGGAATAGCAAACAGAAAACCTGCCATAGCCGAAAAATAGCAGATTCTCTGCGGCAACTTCAGACCCGGACCTGTAAACGGATTGTCGGTACGTAAAATCTGGATCATACCGCGGGCCCATCGCATTCTCTGACCAATGTGCAGGATCAGGCGCTCAGTCGCCAGCCCCGCGGCAAGCGGCAGACTAAGGTATGCTGTAGACCAGCCACGGCGTTGCAGTTTAAGGGCCGTATGCGCATCCTCAGTTACGGTTTCTGTGGCAATCCCGCCGACTTCCATCAACGCATCACGCCGGATAACAGCGCAGGAGCCGCAAAAAAACGACGCGTTCCAAAAGTCATTACCCGGTTGCAGCAGGCCGTAAAAACTGTTGCCTTCCGGTGGCACGCGCATGCCATTGGCCAGATTCCTCTGGAACGGATCCGGGGAGTAAAAATGATGCGGTGTTTGCAGCAGACCAACACTGGGGTCGGTCACAAACCAGCCCATTGTGGTTTGCAAAAAGGCACGGCATGGCACGTGATCGCAGTCAAAAATTGCGATCATCTCACCATCCGTCAGGCTGAGGGCGTGGTTGAGATTACCTGCTTTGGCATGGGAATTGTCTGCGCGGCTGATGTAACCGATCCCCGCGGACTCAGCAAACTGCCGGAACTCATCGCGGTGACCGTCATCCAGAATAAAAACATTCAGCTTATCTGGTGGCCAGTCCATGGAGCGCAGGCCAACGCGGTCACCCGCACAATACTCAGGTCTTCATTATACGTAGGAATATAAACATCTACACTTGGCCATTGGTCAGAATTGTCCGGCAGAGGTGCTGGCTTTCTTTCCAATGGATGTACTGTTTGAAAATAAATCAGTAACAGCATCATAAACGCATAGGCTTCTGCCGAAAGCAGAATAATGCCCAAAATCGCCTGAAATGTCGTTTGAAATACCAGCGTATCAATCATCCGCCAGGCCAGATATCTAAAAGACACAGCTAGTGAGAGTATTTTTAAATACAGTGTAGCCGTATCATCCTTGCGGCGATTTATAATGAAAAATGCAATAATTCCGGCAATGCCGACAATAAGCTGTCCACCCGCTGACAGGAAAGACAACGTAACAACAAAAAATCCGACAATGGAAAAACACAGCAGAAAAGCTGCAAGCGCTTTGTGAACACCCCGATCAACACGGAACAGATTGCTCAGCCGATCAGACAGTTTCATGAACGTGCTTCCAGATAACGATGGACCCGTTCTGAAAGATTATTCAGATCGGCCGCAGCACGAGATAAAGGTGCATAGTCTGGCACTGGCTGCTGCATGGCCAGTGCTTCCCCCACATATTCGTCCCGATGCACAACACCAAAAAGCGCCTGACCTATTTTTTCAGACAGACCGGAACAGATAGAGCGCCCCAATCTGGTCATCGGGTCGAACTGGTTTAATACATACCCACGGCGCACATTGCGGACTTCTGAATAGATTTTTCGCGCAGCAATATTGGAATACAGCACTGCAGAGGCCGCATCCACCGCAAGAATAGTCAGCAGCAGATCCACATGGGGCAAAATGGCCTGCAACATGACAGAAGGCCCCGGAGGTGTATCCACCACAACCACAATGCGTGGAGACTCAGCCATCTTTACCAGCGGCTTCCATAACAATTCAGGCTGTTGCCTGATAATACTGTCTTTTTTAATGCTTTTCCCTGCAGAAAGCTGGCCATAAGGCAAAGTGACCACGCCACTCTTGCGGTCTTCCTTAAGGGCTGCCTCCCATGATTCGAAATTCCCGACAGATTTTACAAAACCCTGCTCATCAGCCACATCCCCACCAAGGTGGAGACGCAGCATGTTCTGCGGGTCCAGGTCCACGGCCACTACATGATAATGCCGTTTTTTAGCCAGACTGGCAGCCAGATTGGCTGCAATCATGGTTTTGCCGACGCCCCCTTTTGGTGAAACACAGCAAATCAAGGGCATACGAAGTACTCTATCAAAAAGTGTCGAACCAACATTTTCAACAATTAGCGGAAAATATCCGACAAATTGGAAGCAGGCCGGAGTTGGTCCCGCTTTCCCGCAAGGAAAGCAAAAACATCCCGCAAAGACTGTTGCTGGGATTTTATCTCAACGTCACTCTCTGAAGATTTGGGAGAAGGAGAATTGACGGGTTTTTGACGGACCTCAGCTTCCACGGGAGCCTCTGTTTTTACAGAGGTCAGTATTTCAGCAAGAGCATCTTTAACCGGAGCAGTTGCAACCGGTTGAGAAGCCTCTTTGACCCTCCGCCCGACAGGGGCTTCAACATCAGGCAGGCTCGCAAGGTTATCAAACTCTTTATATTTCAGATCCGGTTCCTGCACAGCAACCCTGAGGCCGGAAATATCGTCTGCGCTGCTTGATGGCTGGCTAGAAACTTTGGCAAGTACTGCATCGACAAGTGGAAAACCCATCACTGCCTCCTCTATCCTATCGTTGCGCAGTACGAAATTTATTTAAAAACTTCTACGCGCTGTTGGTTAACGATACCGCATTACGAACAGTTCACAAAGAACAGTCCCTCTCTACGGTACAAATTTACTGAAAAATTCACTATATTCAAAAATCATACAAAATAGACTAGTGTGTTTTTTCTATATCATACAAACAAAAAATACATCATTGAACCCATGCAAATCTTAACTTTTGATTATTCCACAAAACGATCAAAAAATAAATTCAATAATCCAAAAAACATACAATCGGATCAAAACATCTCCACACCGTATTTTCTCAGATAAAAATAATATTCTTCAAGAATTAAAAAAATTTAATACACTATATTTTAGAAAAGAAACAAAACTCCCTGCGCGTGGCGGCAAAAAAGGGAATATCCGCCCCCTCCTTGCCGATAAATCCACAACCAGAAAACCCAAACAAAAAAACTTTTTTACTCTATTAGATATCTAAAAAACTAACGAATATTCCATACATTCTCATGGAAAACTGGAATGCTTAAACGGATACCGGTCCACCATCAGACGCAATGGCGCAAAGTCTTTGTTGGAGAATGTTTCCGACCGCACCCATGATCCATCCGGAGATTCCACAAACACGGTTGCATTCCAGTCTGCGGCGCTGATTCCCGTCCATAGAGTCAGGGTCAGCACATCTTTGCCCTGCGCATCCTTGAGAAAAAGATGAGAATCGCCAGAAGATGGTGGTGTGCGACTTAATGGCCCCCAGCCAGATTTATGCCCGTCCAGCCATTTATTCAGATCAGCCACCTCATCCTTTTCCAAAGCTCTCTGGTGGTGCATGGGCCCGACATCTATAACGGCACTGGCCACCTGAGGGAACGAAACAGGTTTGAAGTTGGGCAGGGCAAAAGTCCAGATAGCGACCGATGTGCTGATCGTCAGAACCAGAAATCCAATGATAAATGCTGTTTCTTTACGCATAAAAACTGTCTTTCTTACCCTTTTACTGCGGCAATAACACGCGCCACATCTTGATCGGTCAGTTCTGGATGGATAGGCAGCGCCAGAATACGCTGTGCCAGATCATCAGAAACAGGAAGAACCGCCCCATCATGGTGGTCGCGGTAGGCAGGCTGTTTATGCAGTGGCAAAGGGTAATAGATAGCCGAAGGCACCCCTCTGTCTTTCAGGCGGGCCTGAAGGTGCTCTCTTTCTTCTGCACAGCCAACAAGAATAGCATAAATAGCCCATGCACTCCGGCTATCAGCCACACGTGCAGGCACCTGCACATGCCCGCCAAGACCTGCATCATACTGCGCCGCAATGGCATCCCGCCGGGCCAGCTCTTGTTTAAAAAAATCCAGCTTGGCCAGCAGGACTGCGGCCTGCAGGGTATCCAGCCGACCATTCATACCCGTGCGCAGCACCTCGTACCGGGTTGTGCCTTCGCCGTGCGTGCGTAAGGAGCGGTAAATTGCGGCACGCTCAGGATCGTCAGTCAGAATAGCGCCACCATCGCCATACCCCCCCAAAGGCTTGGAAGGAAAAAAGGACAGGGTCGTCGCCGTAGCCTCGCGCCCCAGTGGTTTACCTGCCAGTTCCGCTCCAAAGGACTGCGCGCAGTCCGCCATAAGAAACAGACCTTCATGCTGGGCGATGGCCCGCAATTCCGGCCACGGAGCAGGCTGGCCAAACAGGTCCACCCCGACAATGGCGCGGGGCCTCAGTTTACCAGCAGCCCGCACCGCCTGAATACGACTGCGCAGGTGTTCAGGGTCAATCTGGAATGTTCTAGGGTCCACATCCACAAATACGGGCGTAGCTCCCAGCACCAAGGGCACTTCCGCCGTAGCCGTGTAAGTAAAGGCCGGTAGGAATACTGCATCCCCCGGACCAATCCCCTCGGCCATCATAACAATCTGGAGCGCATCCGTGCCGGAAGAAACACCTACGCACTCACGCGCACCTGCCCATGCCGCCAGACGTCCCTCAAGCTCTGTAACCTCTGGCCCCATAACAAACCGGCAGTGCGCCAGAACGGCATCCAGACGCTGGCGGAGCGCTGGCCCTATCCGCTCCTGCTGGGCTGCAAGATCAAGAAACGCAATGGGCCTGTCGTCTGAACTGCTCATGGTGCCATCTGCTCCGTACCATCGGCCTTTATCTGTTCGTTCCTTACAGCATCGGAGGATTTTGCACCAGCCGGTGCCAGGGAGCGTACTTCTCCATGAGGGTTATGGTCAAATTCCGGCACAAGCTGGCACAGGACCTGTAACGCTGCACCCACCTCTCCACGGCGGGCATGGAGGGTAATCTGGTCAACCGCTGCACGCACATCTGCCAGCTCCACCACGCGGGGAGTGGCCATGAACAGACCCGGCGCATCGGTCGGCACCGGAGCCTCACGTCCGTGGAACAGCTCCTCGTACAGTTTTTCCCCCGCACGCAGGCCAGTAAAATGAATGGCCACATCCTCGTCCGGTTTAAGCCCGGCAAGGCGCACCATCTGCCGTGCCAGATCAACTATTTTTACCGGCTCCCCCATATCCAGCACAAAAATGCCACCGTGGCGGAGCAGATCATCCGTGCCGGTCGCTCCGACCCCGGATGTCCCGCGCACACTGGCCTGCAAAACAAGCCCCACGGCCTCCGGCACGGTCATGAAGTAGCGCCGCATTTCCGGATGCGTGATGGTCAGCGGTCCGCCCCGCTCCAGCTGCCTCTGGAACAGTGGCACCACAGACCCCGTTGACCCCAGCACATTGCCAAACCGGACCGTAATGCAGCGCATGCCCCCACCGGCTCCTGCTGCACGGGCCTGAATATCGAGCGCCTGACAGTACATTTCCGCCGCACGCTTGGAGGCTCCCATCAGACTGGATGGATTGACCGCCTTGTCGGTGGAAATAACCACCATGGCGCCCGCTCCATACCGGGCGGCGGCATCGGCCACGACCCGTGTGCCGTGCACATTGGTCAGCACCCCTTCCTCCGGGTTTGCCTCCACGATCGGCACATGTTTGAGGGCTGCGGCATGAAACACCAGATCAGGCTTGAAATGTGCCATAACGGCGTCCATCCGCTCTTCATCACGGACATCAGCCACAACGACCTGACGTGGAATATCCGGCGCACAATCGGCCAGTTCCACATCAATCTGCCAGAGCGCGAACTCACCATGGTCAAGCAGAACCAGACAGGCAGGCCCAAGCTGAGCGATCTGGCGTACCAGTTCTGACCCGATAGTGCCCCCCGCCCCGGTCACCATAACTGTGCGCTGCCTGATCAGACGCTCCATGCCCGCATGATCGAGAGATACCTGCGGACGGTTAAGCAGATCTTCAATCGGGATGGGTCGCAAGTGCACCTGGTCAGCGGGCGTAAGTTCGGTCATCACGGGGGTTCTGAGCACGGCAATCCCGTAATCGGCCGCCACAGCCAGCACCCGGCTGAGCGCTTGCCCCTTAAAGGCGGGGTCCGCAACAACCAGAGCCTTGGGCAGGCTCCCCGCCTTGCGCATCCGTTCCAGCACGAGCGATATTTCCTGCACATGGCCCAGAATCGGTACATTCTGAATGCGCTGCCCAGCCTGCTGCTTAAGCCCCACCAGCCCCACGACGCGGATATTCATGTCATGGTTGCGTTCAAGCGCCATCAGGTAAAGATCAGCCGTATTGGCCGTCCCGATCAGCACCACGCGCTGCCGCCCCTCCCGCCGGGCCACAAGCCTGTGCGCCACACGAAGGGAAACACGCGACCCACCCAACAGAATGAGCAGAACCATGGCGTAAATAACGGGAAAAGCCTCGCTCGGGAGCGGGAAGCCAGCCCACACCAACCCGACAGAAAACAGCAGCGCACTTGCAACAGATGCACCGGCAATACCCAGCAGGTCCGAAACACCGGAAAAACGCCAGTATTGCTGCGGAATTCTGAATGGAATCCCGCTCACTGCCAGAGAAACACCCCCACCAGCCAAAAACCACAACGGGTGGAGCAGACCATCCTGCGGGGCTGCCAGCCAGCGGGCCAGAGGGGCCGCCAGCGCTGCCAGCGCGCCATCAAGCAGGATATTAACAGCAATCCTGTTCAACGGCCAAAATCTTGGATAGTGATGCTGGAGTTGAGAAGGTTGCGATACCATGATCCTGCACATATAGCCCAGCCCCTGACATCCTAGAAGCAGCCTAACCGGACAATGGCCTTATTTCATGCCTTTTTTTTTCTACGCTCTGGCATTTTCCTGTCTGTTTTGCGCAACATGGCTGTGCGCTGCCCTTGTTCGGCGCATGATCGGCTGGCAATCATGGACCACCCCGTGCACCGCAGCGCACATGCCACCCCCACACCCAAAGGGGGAGGAATCGGGGTTATGGTGGCATTCGGGCTATTTTTCCCGCTTATGCAGTTGCTGACAGGGCAGCCGGTGCTCTCTTTGAGCTGTATTCTAACCGCCTGCGCCCTTGTGCTCCTGTGCAGTGTGTCATGGCTGGATGACCTGTACCAATGGCCTCCAACCATTAAACTGGCAGCACAAACCGCCGCCGCGTGCATGGTGGTGGGGGGCGGCATAAGCCTGAGTTGGCCAACACCTTTAACGGGGGCCATACTCTCCGTGCTCTGGCTGATTTTCATGACCAATGCCACCAACTTCATGGATGGGCTCAACGGGCTTATTTCCGGCTGCCTGAGCTGTGCTGCTGTGGCGCTGGCCGTTGTTGCCCCGACTTTTGGGGTGCCGGAGCTCCAATGGCCATCCCTGCTTCTGGCCTGCAGCCTGCTTGGCTTTCTGCCTTTCAACTTCCCTCATGCCCGGATTTTTATGGGGGATGTTGGCAGTCAGGGATGCGGCCTGCTTGCTGGCACCGCAGCGCTGTATATTGCCAGCCACACAACGCTGCCCGGTGGCTGGCTGCTTGGGCCGGCGCTGCTGTTTCCACTGATTTATGATGTAGTGTTCACACTCATCCGGCGTGGTTGTGCTGGGCACCCGCTCCTACGCGCACACCGTGGACATCTTTACCAGATCCTGCACCGCAGCCATGTGCCAGTCCCAGTGGTATCTGGTCTGGAGTGGTGCATGACCCTGTGGGGATGCACCATTGCCAGCCTTGTAGCACCCACCGCCAATATCTGGACCAGCGCAGGCGGGCTGGCCCTGCTTATGCTGCCCCAACTGGCATGGACCGCATTTGCCGTTGCACGTACCCGCACACACCCTGTTGGCAGGTGGTAAACGGCTCGCCCCACCAGAGATTTATTTGAGTGTAAACGTCAGCCCCTGCGCAGACCCGGCAAGCCTTGCCCCCTGCGATATGGTCTCGATCTTGATCCGCACACCATTCCTGTTTTCCAGCACCGCTCCCCCCAGACCCTGCCCCAGCGTGGCCTCACCATGGGCAGCGGCATAAGTGCCATCAAAATCCTTCAGTCGGTGCAGGTTATAAACCGTACCCGTGCCCTCGATCTTGGAAAAGCCAACAGCGGCAATAGTGCCCCCGGTAATGGAGAAAGTGTGGGTCTTGCCGCCATATGTCAGCTTACCCTCCCCCCACGTATACCCGACCCCAATATCGGCCGATTTGGCGGTCAGGGTCAGTTTGGCTGTAGGGGCGCCCATGGCGTCAGCCGCCTGCGCTGCGGACACAGCACCAAAGGAAACAGCCAGAGCGGCGGCAGCAACAGCAGAAGAAAAACGCATGGGGTGGTTTCCTTTACCTGATTGACAAGGTTACCGAAAACAACGCCCCCAATACAAAAAAGTTGCCCGCCGCACGGGTTTGACCATGCGTGAACATGGCCACACCCCGCAACAGGGCAACTTTAATCCGCCTTACAGGCTGGATAAAATCGGCAGCTCAGGCTGCCGCAACACGGCGCAGGCGGCGCACGGTTGCAACCTTGGGTTCCTGCTGGGCGCTCTGGCCCGCATCACGCACGGTGGTGCCCATAATGGAACGGATTTCCTTCAGGTAGGACGCGCCCTTGGGGGTGCGCTGCACCAGAACGGAACGACGATCCAGCGGGTCCACCTTGCGGCGTGCCAGATCCAGCTCGCTCAGGCGGTCCAGTGCGCGGGTAATGGCAGGCTTGGACACGTTCAGGCTTGCCGCCAGACCACGCACCGTATGCCCGCTCTCGTCCAGATAGCAGGTCAGAAACACAGCAAGCTGACGGGCGGACAGGTCCGGCCCTTCTCCGCGTACCAGTGCAACAACGGTATCCCGCAGGGTCTTGACCAGATCCTCTGCCTTTTCTGCGGCCTGTGCCATGACGTTCAACTTCCTTTTCTGCCGTGGGCCAGAGCTTTGGCCCGTCCGGCTGTGTTGTTCCGGCCCCTATTCAAACCGGAATGAATTTCATGTGCTTTATATAGACACCGAAACGATTTTTTAAAGTGTTGTAACAAAAAATTATTACGCTCAGTCAACTTGTCCTAGCTTTACGTCTTTTCCGTGTCATTCGTTCCACAAAGAGAACGGATTACACGGAAAAGTGCACGAATTCCGGGGGTATCGCCCCCTTCCGGTCGCCCCGGTCTGCTGGAATCGTTCCATGCATAACTATCGACATGCGCCCAGCGCTGGTCTGGTTTTACAAATTGTTCCAAGAACAATCCCGCCGTAATTGCTCCCGCCATAGGGCGGGAGGCAATATTGTTCAGGTCCGCCACAGAGCTTTTCAACCAGCCCACATAGCCCTGCCAGAGCGGCAGACGCCACAGGGGGTCTGCCTCATATTCCGCAGCTTCTGCAAACAGTATGGCCGTGGAATCGCTGTTGCAGAACAGAGCTGGCAGGTCCGGCCCCAGCGCCACGCGGGCCGCACCTGTAAGGGTGGCCACATCCACCAGCAGGGCCGGTGCGCTCTCACCCGCCTCATACAAAAGATCACTCAGCACCAGTCGCCCCTCGGCGTCGGTATTGCCAATTTCCACAGTCAGGCCCGACCGGCTACGGATGACATCCAGCGGACGCATGGCGTGGCCGGACACGCTGTTTTCCACGCAGCCCAGCCGCAGCTCCAGCCTTACGGGCAGGTCCTGCGCCATGACCAGCCAGGCCAGTGCCAGCACCGTGGCGGCTCCGCCCATGTCCTTTTTCATCCGCAACATGCCACTTGAGGGTTTGATGTCATACCCCCCGCTATCAAAGCACACACCCTTGCCCACAAGAGAGATAAGGGGTGCATCCTTACCTGCATGCGTACCACTCCAGCGGGCCAGAACCACCCGTGGCGCGCGCTCCGAGCCATTGCCCACATGCGCCAGCAAGGGGTAGGCCGCATCCAGTTCTGCCCCCTTGATCACCTCCACATCCGCACCCAGCGGGCGCAACGCCCCCTTGGCCTCACGCGCAAGGTCGGAAGGGCCAAGCAGGTTGGCTGGCATGTTGATCAGGTCTCGGGCAAAGCAGATCGCGCGTGCCATCTGCGCCGCCAGCCCCTTACGCTCCCCTGCCGTAACCACAAGCCGGGGCTGTGCAGGGGCCTTGTCTTGCGTCTTCAGGCTGTAGCAATACGCCCCAAGGCAGAAGCCCAGAATAACATCATCGCGCGCCACATCGTCTGGCACATGTACGCACCACTCCCCTTCCGGCAGATCAAGTGCAAGCCTACCAAACATGAACGGGTCACGCACATCTGCCGCAGGCAGGCCAAACAGCGCCTGCACCTTACCCTCTGGGCCGGGCACCAGCACCAGTTGTCCAGGCCGGGCCATAAAGCCGCAGTTTTCGGCAAATGCCACGGCAGGCTCACCCGCCAGTGCCACCCACGTCTCTCTCTCCTGAGCACGCACAGCATAGACGGCACACAGTGCCTTGCGCCTGCGGGCAACGCTCAGGCAGTCCAGATCACGAATAGGCATGGCATTCCTCCTTCTTGGGGCACCCTGCGCCTCCCTTTTGCATCATGCAACGGGGGAGATTCTGCTCATTGCCGACTTGCTTTTCGGAGCGGGGCATCCGACCATGCACAGCATGACGGTTTCCACACGCCAGATGGTTCCTGCCCTGCTTACTGCCCGCCTTGCAGAGCGGGCACCTGTCCGGGCTATTCTGGGCCCGACCAATACCGGCAAAACCCATCTTGCGCTTGAGCGGATGCTGGCACACTCCTCAGGGATTATCGGCTTTCCGCTCCGGCTTCTGGCGCGGGAGAACTATGACCGCATGGTGCGCCTGAAAGGGGTGCGCTCGGTGGCGCTGATTACGGGGGAGGAAAAAATCATTCCCCCTCAGGCCCGCTGGTTTTCCTGCACGGTTGAAGCCATGCCCATGAACCGCCCAGTGGACTTTGTGGCGGTGGACGAAATCCAGCTTTGCGCCGACCCCGAACGCGGACATATTTTTACCGACCGCCTGCTCAACGCCCGCGGCCTGTCCGAAACGCTGTTCCTTGGGGCAGACACCATTGCCCCGTTGATGAGAACCCTGATCCGTGACGTGGAGGTAGAAACACGCCCCCGCCTGTCCAGCCTGACCTACACCGGCCATACGCGCCTGTCCCGCCTGCCACCCCGCACGGCCATTGTCGCGTTTTCCATGGCGGATGTGTACGCCATTGCTGAACTGATCCGGCGCAAACGCGGCGGCTGCGCCGTGGTCATGGGGCAGTTATCCCCCCGTACCCGCAACGCGCAGGTTGCCCTCTACCAGAACCGCGAGGTGGATTACCTGGTTGCGACCGATGCCATTGGCATGGGTCTGAACATGAACATTGACCATGTTGCCTTTGCCGGGCTGTCCAAATTTGACGGGCAACGCCACCGCATGCTGGCCCCGGCCGAAATTGCCCAGATTGCAGGCCGCGCAGGCCGTGGCACACGGGATGGCACCTTTGGCACCACCGGAGAATGCCCGCCCCTGCCCGAGACCATGGCCGAAGCCATAGAAACCCATCATTTTGAGCCACTTCCCTTTTTATGGTGGCGCAGCAGCAAGCTCAGCTTTGCCTCCCCTCAGGCCCTGTACGACAGCCTGTGCCGGAAAACCCCGCACCCCAGCCTGCGCCCTGCCGAACCTGCATCCGACATGCAAACACTCAGCGCACTCATGCAGACCCCTGCTGTGCGCACACTGGCCACCACGCCCCAGCATACACGCCTGCTGTGGGAAATCTGCCAGATCCCTGATTTTCGCAAACTGGGGCTGGACAGCCATATCCGCCTGTGTGGCCAGCTCTTTGCCATTCTGGCCAGGGATGGACGTCTACCATCCTCATGGCTCAAAAGCCGCCTTGCCAGTCTGGAGCACACAGGGGGAGAGATAGAGGACCTGATGCACCGCCTGATGGGCATTCGCACATGGTCCTACGTTGCCGCCCACCCCGAATGGGTGGAAAACGCCCCACACTGGCAGCGCCACACCCGCATGCTCGAAGACGCGCTCTCAGACGCATTACACGAAAGACTGGCCAGCCGGTTTGTAGACAGGCGCGCCGCCAGTCTGGCCCGCAGGCTGGAGGAGGCCGATGGCGCCCCCCTGCTGTGCGCCATCAGCAAAACGGGCGAAGTGTGCGTGGAAGGGCACGACGTGGGGCATATGCGCGGCTTTGCCTTTACCCCGGACCCTCAGGCTGCCCGCTCGGACCAGACGCTCATTCTCAAGGCCGCACGCCGCGCGGCCCGCAGCGAGATCCCCCGGCTTGTCACCCGCTTTTTGCAGGCACCGGAGAGTGAGATCACACTCAACCTGCAAACAGGGCATATTCTCTGGCGTGATGACCCCATTGCCCATTTGCGCAAAGGTCCCTCGGTCCTGCACCCTGTCATCCATATTGAAGATGCTGAATTTCTTGAAAGCGCCCACAAGAGCAGAATACGCGAGCGGCTGGCACAGGTCATAACCAACATTCAGCAGCAGGCCCTTGCCCCCCTGTTCCGCGCCGAGCAGGCTGTGGCAGATTACCCCCTGCTCCGTGGCATTGTGCACGCCATGATGGAAAACGTCGGAGTTACCACTCTTGCCGCTCCCCCGCACCTTCCCCCCAAAGAGGCCCATCTGCTGCGGCAACAGGCCATACGGCTGCATGGCGCACTGGCCTTCTGCACCCCCCTGCTCAAACCCCAGCCTATGGCGTTGCGCAGTCTGCTCCTACGCATCCATAATGCCCTGCCCATCGCAGAGCTCCCGCCGCCGGGGGCAGTTTCCATGCGCCTGAATACGCCACCAGACGCAGCTATGCTGGCACTACTCCGCAGCGTAGGCTGGCTTGCAGGCGGCGGTACACTTATTCGACTCGATATTGCTGCCAATATTGTGCAGGACATGCGCGCCTGTGCGCGCGCACGCCCAAGCCTTTGCCTCTTTCTCTGGCATCACGGCTGGGGGTGAGCAAAAAAGACCTGCCAGAAGTGCTCAAGGGGTTGGGAATCCGCCTGCAGTCCCCAACAACCATGCCCCGACACCATGCTGGCCCACCAGCGCCTTTTATGGTTTTGCCAACACGCCGGCCAGAAAAAAGAAAACAGCGTCATTCCCGCCCCGAACATGGCAAACATCTGCAAAATGCCCAAAACAGCAGTCCTTTTGCCATTTTGAGCATGCTCCGGCGACAAATGTAGGAGCAGCTCTGCTGCCAATGAAGTACCCCCTTTCATCCAAGCGGGTTGCCATAGGGCCAAAACCCCATCATATCTGCGCCATCCTTGGTGGCGCGACCGGACAGTCGCCCATCTGACCCCACGCGGCGAGCATGCCTCGACCGCCAGATAATTTCGGAGATGGCAATGACCTACGTGGTCACTGAAAACTGCATCCGCTGCAAATTCATGGACTGTGTGGAAGTCTGCCCCGTTGACTGCTTCTACGCCGGTGAAAACTTTCTGGTCATCAACCCGGATGAGTGCATTGACTGCGGCGTGTGCGAACCTGAATGCCCGGCCGAAGCCATTTTCCCCGACAGCGACGACCGTTCGGCAGCATGGGCGGAAATCAACGCAAAATACGCCAGCCAATGGCCCAACATCACACGCAAAGGCACGGCCCCTGCTGATGCGCAGGAATGGAAAGACAAGCCCAACAAGGCTGAGTTGCTCTCCCCTGAGCCGCATAAAGACTGAACCTGCACCCCCTACAGGTTCCACCATAAAAAAGGCACCGGAAACCCCGGTGCCTTTTTTATGGCCCAGCGACAAGGCCTACACAGGCCAAAGACCAACCATACAGGGCGCGCCATAGCCTGCCCATACGCGCCAGTGCCATGTAAAACGCCCCACCATATGCCCAACAAAAAACCCCGGAGCCTGAGGCCCCGGGGTTTTTGTGCTGACCACCACCCCGGCACAGGCCGGAGTGGTAACGCCGTGCATGATATCAGCGAGACATCATGTTGATGGACGTGTTGGCCATGATGAAGACCGTCCCGACAATCAGGATGGACACGAATGCAACGGTGAAAACAAACGCAATGTTGTTCCAACGTGCTTCCGAGCCACTACCCATGTGCAGGAAGTAGTGCAGATGCACCAGAACCTGAACAAGTGCCAGAACAGAAAGCACCGCCAGCGTGCCGGTTGGCGCAAGGCTGTGGCTCATCACCACACCAAACGACAGAACCGTCAGAATAACAGCAAGAACAAAGCCGATAAGGTACGAAGATACGCTACCGTGGCTCTCGCCCGAGGAGGATGTGTTCGGATTGCTCATCAGATCATGCTCGCCAGATAGACATAGGTGAAAACACAGATCCAGACGATATCCAGGAAGTGCCAGAACAGGCTCAGGCAGGTGAGCTTGTTCATCATGCGTTCCGGAATTTCAGTTGTCCCCATCAGCTGAACCATCAGGGTAACAATCCAGATCAGACCACACGTCACGTGCAGACCATGGGTGGATACCAGCGTGAAGAACGCAGACAGGAATGCACTGCGATCGGGGCCAGCGCCATCCGCGATCATGTGCGCGAATTCACGCACTTCCAGACCAACGAACCCAAGACCAAGCAGGAATGTGACGCCAAGCCACATAATCACCTGACTGATCTGGGTCTTATGGGCGGCAATCATGCCAAACCCATAAGTGATGGAGGAGAGAAGCAGGAGGGCTGTTTCCAGCCCAAGCCCACCAAACTCGAACAGTTCGTGGGGAGTAGGCCCACCATTGAACTGGTTACGCAGGACTGCAAACGTGGCGAACAGAGAGCCAAAGATAATGCAGTCCGTCATCAGATAGACCCAGAACCCGAACACCACCGTATTTTCGTGGTGATGCTCGTCGTGGCCTGCGGTCGGAACAGTTGTGTTCTGTGCCATTATTCTGCTGCCTGTGCCATCAGTTTACGGGTGTGCTCGTTCTCGATCCGGGCAACCTCTTCAGCAGGGATATAGTAATCAATATCCTTGTTGGCGCTGCGTGCGATGACCGTAGCGATCACGCCCACAAGACCAATGGCTGCCAGCCACCAGATATACCACACAGCGGCAAAGCCGAAGATCAGGGCAAACGCACCAGCGGAAATACCAGATGCCGTGTTCTTGGGCATATGGATCGCTTCGTACTGAGCACCAGCCTGACGGGTATCAATGCCATTTTCCTTGTCATGCGTGAACGCATCGAGCGAGCTCACATGGGGGACAATAGCGTAGTTATACACCGGCGGAGGAGAAGACGTGGACCATTCCAGCGTACGACCGTTCCACGGATCACCCGTGAAGTCGCGGTTTTCGGGCTTGTTGCAGTCGCGGATGGAGACAAAAATCTGCATCAGCTGGCAAACAACACCAAACAGGATGAGCACTGCGCCAACTTCGGCGATCAGCATCCAGGGATGCCAGGCCGGGTTGTCATAGTGGTTGATACGACGGGTCATGCCTTCGAAACCGAGGACATAAAGCGGCATAAAGGCAAAGAAGAAGCCAACGAGCCAGAACCAGAAGGCGCGAATGCCCCATGCTTCGTTCATTTTGAAGCCGAGAACCTTCGGAGCCCAGAAGTTCATGCCACAGACGTAACCGAAGTACACACCACCGATAATCACGTTATGGAAGTGGGCAATCAGGAACAGGCTGTTATGCAGCACAAAGTCGGAACCGGGGATGGCCATCATCACACCGGTCATACCACCGATGGTGAACACCACCATGAAGCCAACAGCCCAATACATGCAAGCATGGTACTGGATGCGACCTTTATACATGGTGAACAGCCAGTTGAAGAGCTTAACACCGGTCGGGATGGAGATGATCATGGTTGCGATGCCGAAGAAGGCATTCACGTCCGGACCAGCGCCCATGGTGAAGAAGTGATGCACCCACACAAGGAACGACAGCACCATGATGGAGCAGGTTGCATAGACCATGGTCTTGTAACCGAAGAGCGGCTTGCCCGAGAAGGCAGGCACCACTTCGGAGAACACACCAAAGGCAGGCAGAACAAGGATGTAAACTTCCGGATGACCCCAAGCCCAAATCAGGTTCAGGTAAAGCATCTGGTTGCCGCCACCATCATTGGTGAAGAAGTGCATACCGAAGTAACGGTCCAGACCCAGAAGGGCAACAGCAACCGTCAGCACGGGGAAGGTCGCCATGATCAGGATGGAAGAGCAGAACGCCGTCCATGTGAACACGGGCATCTTCAGCCAGGTCATGCCTGGAGCGCGCATCTTAACAATGGTGACAAAGAAGTTAACACCGGTCAGCAGCGTGCCAACACCAGAGATCTGGATCGCCCAGATATAGTAGTCAACACCCACGCCAGGCTGAACTGCATTTCGGACAGCGGGGGATAAGCCAGCCAGCCGCACTGCGAGAACTCACCAATGAACAGGGAGACGTTCACCAGCATGAACGCAACAGCCGTCATCCAGAAGCTCAGGTTGTTCAGGAACGGGTAAGCCACGTCACGTGCGCCAATCTGGAGCGGCACAATGAAGTTGAACAGACCGGTCATGAACGCCATGGCCAGGAAGAAGATCA
The DNA here is from genome assembly GCF_000613865.1 of Acetobacter okinawensis JCM 25146. Taxonomy (GTDB): domain Bacteria; phylum Pseudomonadota; class Alphaproteobacteria; order Acetobacterales; family Acetobacteraceae; genus Acetobacter; species Acetobacter okinawensis. The sequence continues at coordinate 33,521 of NZ_BAJU01000002.1, read as the reverse complement.
TGATCGTCCCGTGAGCGGAGAAGATCTGGTCGTAGTGATGCGGGGGCAGGTAACCGGGGTTACCGGCATAGGCCAGCGCAAGCTGGGTACGCATCATGATGGCGTCCGCAAAACCGCGGGCCAGAGCAACCAGCGCCAGTACAATGTACATGACAGCCAGACGCTTGTGATCGACAGAGGTAAACCACTCTTTCCAGAGGTAGCCCCACTTGCCGTAATAGGTAATCAGTCCCAGTACCGCGACACCGACAATGAGAACGCCGATGAACGTACCTACTAGGATCGGCACATCCAACGGGATGGCCGAAAGCGATAGTCTCCCTAGCATAGATCCTATTCCTTCATATTCATGTCGGACATCGCGGACTGCTGCACCTGAATCATCTTGCCAGTGCTTTTGTCCATGACCATGCCGTTGTTGTATTTGGCAACGATCGTGTTGAACATGCCGGGTTCAACATGCGCGAAATATTCGACGGGGTTCGCTTCGCTTGGTGCTGCCAGTTTGGGGTAGGTCTGGCTGTCCAGCTGTTCGGAAGATGCACGCACCTTTTCAACCCAGGCGTTGAACTCATCATTGCTCATCGCCAGAGCATGGAACCGCATATCGGAGAAGCCACGCCCACTGTAGTTGGCGGATTCACCCATGTAATCGCCCGGCTCGCTTGCCAGCAGATGAAGCTGGGTCTGCATGCCTGCCATTGCATAAATCATGGAACCAAGACGCGGGATGAAGAACGAGTTCATCACGGAATCAGAGGTGATGTCGAAGTCAACAGGCGTATTGACCGGCATTGCCAACTGATTAACTGTTGCAATTCCCTGTTCAGGGTAAATGAACAGCCATTTCCAGTCCTGCGCCACAACCTGAACATGCAGCGGCTTGGCATTGGATTCTGCTTCAAGCGGCTTGTAGGGGTCCAGAGAATGACAGGTCTGGTAGGTGATCACTGCCAGAAACAGAATAATCAGGGACGGAACGCCCCAGATCACCACTTCAATCTTGTTGGAGTGGCTCCACTTCGGCAGATATTCGGCACTCGTGTTGGACTGGCGATACTGCCAGGCAAACCAAAGTGTCAGAATAATGGTCGGAACCACTACGATCAGCATTGCGACCACAGAGGTGGTAATAAGGGTTTTAATCCCCTCTCCCACCGGGCCTTTCGGGTCCAGAACGTCTAGTTCGCACCCGGCAAGCAGCAACGCTGACGATAGGCCGCCCAATCGCGCCGTTCTCGCCAGTAACTTGTTTTTCATCGCACGCCTCTTGGTTCTGACATCAACTTAGCCTCACAAAGACTTTTGTCCTGCTGCCACAGAAGCCTGTCAACAGCAAGAAAAACCACGTCCCGGCGGGGGTGATCCACACCTGCACCACATTCTGGTCCTCCGGTAAGAAGACCCGAACATGGTGCATACGGCGCAGCCACGAACCCGGCGGAAACGCATTGCGCACACTTTATTCCCTACGCGAGGATTCTCAAACGTCAGAAAAGTTCCATCTGCCTTTCGTCACAATCAGTTAGCCGTTTTAAGCATGGCATTTGCCCACTTTTGAGGCGTCTGGGGGAGTGAAAGGGGACCTCACAAACTATTTCAAAATATTTCAAAAAATCCAATAATGGCAAAATTTAGTCTGAAATTTCATATTGTTAGGGACCACACAAAATCTCACATCCGTGTTACAACTCAAAGAATTGAAATCAGGACCATTTTGGCACCCATTCTTGATTTTCATGCCATCATTCGGACCAAGCATAACTGCCCATACAAAAAAACCCGGCCATAACTGACCGGGCTTTCCTTTGACGTGAGCAGAACGCGCCATCATGGTTCTGGCAGGCGGGTCTCAATCGCTGGAATTGCGGACACCCATGAACTGCAACAGGAACTGGAAAAGGTTGATGAAGTTCAGGTAGAGGCTCAGCGCGTCATAAACACTGCGCTTGGCGGTCATTTCCGGGCCTTCATACGCAGCAAGCTGTGGGTATGTGACCCGAATCCGCTGAGCATCAAACGCGCTGAACGCCGTAAAGATGAACACCCCGACAATGCTATAGAGATAGTACACCGTCGGGCTCTTGAGGAAGAGGTTGACCAGACCGGCAATCACCAGACCAAAAAGGCCCATCATCAGAAAAGACCCGAACTGGAGCAGATTGGCCTTGGTGACATACCCCCACAGGGAGGTCGCACCGAACATGCATGCCGTTACCAGAAACACGCGTACAATGGACGTATCGGTATAAATGACAAACACGCTGGCCATGCTGGCACCCATGGCAGCACAGAACGCCCAGAACAGACCCTGTGCCCCCTGAAGGGACAGACGATTGATCCCGAACGACATGACCAGCACAAACGCCAGCGGGGACAGCATAGCCAGATCACCCAGCAGGGTCGGGCGCGGCAACGGCCCCGCCGCAGTCTGGAAAACCTGAAAGAACAGGCTGCTCAACCCGGTATTGGCAATGGCGTAAGCCACGATTCCGGTAAGCAGAAGGCCAGATGCCATCCAGTTGTAAACACGCAGCATGTAGCTGCGCAGTCCAGCGTCCAGACTGGCCTGATCGTTCCAGCCTGACGCTGATGCGGGGGAACGGTAGTCGCGACTAAACGACATGGTTTTCTACTCTCCTTATCCAGACAGGTCTGGCTTTGCTTTATACTTGTGGCTGCCCTGTCTTTCCGTCAAGGGTGCGGCACGTCATATAATAGCAGGGCCTGCGGGCAATCGTCGGGGTTATGGTCCCTATATGTCCCACACCCAGTCATAAGGCCAGTTATGTACCTTACTGTTGGTCTTTCCCTCCCTGTGGATATGCGCATTTTTCTGCACGGTTTTCAGGACTTCTTCCCTTCCAGGGAATGGCGGCCCGCACCTGTGCTCTATCTGCCGCTGGTCGCCTTCGGGCGCATGCAACCGCCCGAGTGGGAGGAGCTGGACCAATACCTGTACGCGCTCCACCTACCCACCCCGGTCACACTCCGGCACACGGGTTTTGACGTGTCGGCCAGAGGGAACCGAATCATGCTGGAAGCCACGGTGGAAGCCTCTGTTATAGATCACCTTTCCGTGAAAATCCGGAACGCGGCACGGCAGGCCGGTGTGCCTTCCAGCCACTCCCTTCTCCCCTCTGGCATCGCTTTGGCGGACATCACTGAGGTGGACCCCACGGCATGCAATCTATGGCTCGCAACCCACCGCCATCTCTTTGCCCAGACAGAAGAAGTTTGCGAATTCACCGTGTTCAAGACTGGAAAAAACCGTGAAAACACCTTTTTGGAAGTGATGGCGGAGTACCAGTTTTCGGACCTTTATACCGCCCCGCCCAGCATGTTATAACAGAGTGTTTCAGATGTGACACACACGTTCACATGCGCATCTCAACTGCATTTTCATACGCCTGTTCCCCATCAGGAACGAATATGTGGGGATGCAGCTATTCTCTTGGCGTGATTGACATACAGCGCTGGCCTTGGCTGATGTGTGAGAAACCGGATTTCCGGCTCTATTTTTCCTCATCTTGATACACAGTCGAGGACATGAACGCATGACCCGCCCCGCCTCCGCCAAGAGACGTTCGCTGCTAGGAATTCTCGCGGCTGGAACAATCTGTGCCGCTGCCCTACCTTACGCAGCAGCCCCTGCCCGCGCCGACAGTCTGGGTGACACGGGACAAGCCATCATCCACGCCGATGAGCACCCCGAGAACTGGCTGTCCTATGGACGCACCTACTCTGAACAGCGCTACAGCCCGCTGGATCAGATCAACCGCTCCAATGTTGGTAACCTGAAGCTGGCCTGGTACTTCAACCTGGACAGCAACCGCGGTCAGGAAGGCACGCCTCTGATTGTGGACGGCATCATGTATGCCACGACCAACTGGTCCAAAATGAAAGCCCTTGATGCGGCAACCGGCAAACTGCTGTGGGAATACGACCCCAAGGTGCCCGGCAACATTGCTGACAAGGGCTGCTGCGATACGGTTAACCGTGGCGCAGGCTACTGGAACGGCAAGGTTTACTTTGGCACGTTTGACGGCCGCCTGATCTCCCTGGATGCCAAAACCGGCAAAAAAGTCTGGGAAATCAACACCATTCCTGCCGATGCCTCTCTGGGCAAGCAGCGCTCCTACACTGTTGACGGTGCCGTCCGCATTGCCAAGGGTCTGGTCCTGATCGGCAACGGTGGTGCAGAATTTGGTGCCCGCGGCTTTGTCTCCGCCTTTGATGCGGAAACCGGCAAGCTGAAGTGGCGCTTCTACACTGTGCCTAACAACAAGAACGAACCCGACCATGCAGCGTCGGATAATGTTCTGATGACCAAAGCCTACCGGACATGGCCCCAACGGGGCATGGGTCCGTCAGGGCGGTGGTGGCACCGTGTGGGACTCCATTGTGTATGACCCCGTGTCCGATCTGGTCTATCTGGCCGTCGGTAACGGTTCCCCCTGGAACTACAAATACCGCTCCGAAGGGATCGGCAACAACCTGTTCCTGGGCAGCATTGTCGCCGTCAAGCCTGAAACGGGTGAGTATGTCTGGCACTTCCAGGCCACCACCATGGACCAGTGGGACTACACCTCGGTCCAGCAGGTCATGACCCTTGACGTGCCAATCAATGGTGAGATGCGCCACGTTGTTGTGCAGGCTCCCAAAAACGGCTTCTTCTACATGCTCGACGCCAAGACGGGTGAATTCCTGGCTGGCAAGAACTATGTGTACGAAAACTGGGCCAGTGGCCTTGACCCGCTGACGGGCCGCCCGATCTATAAGCCTGAAGGTCTGTGGACCCTGAACGGCAACTTCTGGTACGGTATTCCCGGCCCGCTGGGTGCCCATAACTTCATGTCCATGGCGTACAGCCCCAAGACCCACCTGATCTACCTGCCAGCACACCAGATTCCGTTTGGCTACCAGAACCAGGTTGGCGGCTTTAAGGCGCACCCGGATGCATGGAACCTCGGTCTGGACATGACCAAGACCGGCCTGCCTGACTCGGCCGAAGCCCGCTCCGCGTACCTGAAGGACCTTAAAGGCGAACTGCTGGCATGGGATCCGGTTAAAATGGAAACCGTGTGGAAGATCGACCACAAAGGCCCATGGAACGGCGGCGTTCTGGCAACTGGCGGCGACCTGCTGTTCCAGGGTCTGGCAAACGGCGAATTCCATGCCTATGACGCCACAAACGGTGCCGACCTTTACAAGTTTGACGCACAGAGCGGCATTATTGCTCCCCCCATAACCTACAGCGTCAACGGCAAGCAGTATGTTGCGGTTGAAGTGGGCTGGGGTGGCATCTACCCGATCTCCATGGGTGCGATGGGCCGTACATCTGGCTGGACAGTCAACCACTCCTATGTGGCCGTGTTCTCGCTCGATGGCACAGCCAAACTGCCCGCCATGAACGAACTGGGCTTCCTGCCCGTCAAGCCGCCTGCGGAATATGACACCAAGGAAGCTGCCAAAGGCTACTTCCAGTACCAGACCTACTGCCAGACCTGCCACGGTGACAACGGCGAAGGCTCCGGCGTGCTCCCCGACCTGCGTTGGTCCGGCGCAATCCGCCATGAGGATGCGTTCTACAACGTTGTTGGCCGTGGTGCACTGACAGCTTATGGCATGGACCGCTTTGACACGAGCATGAAGCCTGAGGAAATCGAGTCCATCCGTCAGTACCTCATCAAGCGTGCGAACGAGAGCTATCAGCGTGAAGTGGATGCCCGAAAGAATGATCAGGGCGTTCCGCTGACCCCGGTCGTGGGCATTCCGCCCCAATAAGCGGCAGTCATGACGTCATTCGGTACACAAGCGATACAGTGGTAAAAATGATGATGAACAGACTAAAAGCCGCTCTTGGAGCGGTCACTGTCGGGCTTCTGGCAGGAACCTCCCTGGCACATGCACAGGGAGCTGAGGAAGACCTGATCAAAAAGGGCGAGTATGTCGCTCGCCTTGGTGACTGTGTGGCTTGCCACACAGCACTGAACGGTCAGAAGTTTGCAGGTGGGCTGGCAATCAAAACCCCCATCGGCATGATTTACTCGACCAACATCACGCCTGACCCCACCTACGGGATTGGCACCTATACGTTGCAGGAGTTTGATGAAGCCGTGCGCCATGGCATCCGCAAGGATGGCAGCACGCTTTATCCGGCCATGCCGTATCCCGCCTTCTCCCGCATGACGCAGGATGATGTGAAGTCGCTTTACGCGTACTTCATGCATGGTGTGCAGCCGGTCGCCCAGAAAAACCGTGAGGTCGGCATCAGCTGGCCCATGTCCATGCGCTGGCCGCTGGCTATCTGGCGCACCATGTTTGCACCCACGCCCAAGGACTTTACGCCTGCTCCGGGTACGGACCCCGAAATCGCCCGTGGTGAATATCTGGTCACGGGTGCCGGGCATTGCGGTGCGTGCCATACGCCCCGCGGCTTTGCCATGCAGGAAAAAGCGCTGGATGCAGCCGGTGGTCCTGACTTCCTTGCCGGTGGCGCACCGATCGACAACTGGATTGCTCCGAGCCTGCGCAACGACCCTGTCGTAGGTCTGGGCCGCTGGTCTGAAGATGATCTGTTCCAGTTCCTCAAGTCCGGCCGTACCGACCACTCCGCCGTATTTGGTGGCATGGCCGACGTGGTTGGCTGGAGCACCCAGTACTTCACGGACTCCGACCTGCACGCCATTGCCAAGTACCTGAAGGCTCTGCCGCCGGTTCCGCCATCACGCGGGGATTACACCTACGATCCGTCCACGGCTCAGGCGCTGGATTCTGGCAACACAGCCAGCAACCCGGGTGCACGGGTTTATGTTGAACAGTGCGCAGCCTGCCATCGTAACGATGGTGGTGGTGTAGCCCGTATGTTCCCGCCGCTGGCCGGTAACTCCGTGGTGGTCACTGACGACCCGACCTCCATTGCCCACATCATCGTGGCTGGTGGCGTGCTGCCGCCCACCAACTGGGCACCTTCGGCTGTTGCCATGCCGGACTACAAGAGCATTCTGTCCGACCAGCAGATTGCTGATGTGGTCAACTTCATCCGCTCTGCATGGGGTAACAAGGCACCTGCCAACGTGACCGCTGCTGACGTTCAGAAACTCCGTCTGGACCACGCCCCGATCCCGACCGCAGGCTGGGCTGACCCCACGGCAGCAACGGCTACATGGGGCCTGTTCATGCCGCAGCCTTACGGCTCTGGCTGGACCTTTGCACCGCAGACCCACACCGGGGTAGACGCAGAGCAGTAAGGTCTTACCGACCCCTGCTTCGCCCTTCCTCTGAGGGACACGACCAGAAAAACACCGCAGTGGCAAGGCTGCGGTGTTTTTTATTGCCCTGCACCACACAGCAGGTGCCCTGCTCTTGGGGAGCAAGACTTACCAGCACACACCCCCGCCCTCTTTTATACGCGGGGTTGCAGCCCCATATGCTGTGGGCGTGATACTTTGCTGAACAGGACCTTCCCCTGCCACCACACACCACAACAGACCACCAGCTTGACAGCCTGCTCCAGCAGATCCGTGGGTGCACGGCCTGCGCCCATGCGCTGCCACTGGGGCCACGGCCTGTATTGCATGTCTCCCCCCGCGCACGGTTGCTGATTGCAAGTCAGGCTCCGGGCACCAGAGTGCATGAGACGGGAATTTCGTTTAACGATGCCTCGGGCGAGCGCCTGCGGGCGTGGCTGGGCATGGACCTGCTCTTTTTTACGATACGGAAAAAGTGGCCATTGTGCCCACGGGGCTATGCTACCCCGGCGTGCTCCCCAAAGGGGGCGACAAGCCCCCAAGGCCGGAATGTGCACCACTGTGGCGCAAGCGTATTCTGGACCATCTGCCCAATATCCGGCTGACCCTGCTGGTCGGCTCCTACGCGCAAAACCATGTGCTGGGCAAAGGCAAGGTGTTTGAGCGGGTAGAGCAGTTCGAGCGCTACCTGCCCACCTATTTTCCCCTACCGCACCCCTCCTGGCGCACGGGCATGTGGGAGCGGCGCACCCCAGCCTTTGCCCAGACTATTCTGCCCGCTCTGCGCCGCGAGGTTGCTCGCGCTCTGGCGGCATAAAACGGACTTATGTCCGCCGCTACGCTGCGGCGGCTTGGCGGGCAGGCCTAGCAATGCATCAAGCGATCAATAGCAGGCGTATATCATTCACGTTGGTCAGTGTTGGACCTGTTACGACCAGATCCCCCACGGCCTTGAAAAAACTGTAACTGTCATGGTTGCGCAAAAATGGCTCGGCCAGACACCCGGCCTGTGCCGCACGGGCCAGTGTGTCGGGCGCAAAAATGGCCCCTGCGGCATCCTCCGTGCCGTCTATGCCATCGCTGTCTCCCGCCAGCCCCCAGATACCGCTCTCGCCCCCCAGAAACTGCGCGCAGGAGAGCAGAAACTCCGTGTTGCGCCCCCCTTTGCCCGCCGTCTCCCCAGCGCGGATGCTGACTGTTGTCTCCCCCCCACTCAGCAGCACGGCAGGGGGACGCACAGGCAGGCCATGCAGGCGGGCTGAGCGCGCCATGCCCCCCAGCAGAATACCTGCCACCTGACTCTCCCCCTCCAGCGCATCCCCCAGAATAAGTGGGGTCAGCCCTTGCTGGCGCGCAACTTCTGCTGCGGCCTGTAACGCCATAAGGGGGGTTGCAATCAGCACCACACGGTTGCGCGGGTCCACAACAGGTGTGTGCGCCCGTTGCGCTGCCACATGGCGTTCAAGCACCTGATGCACGGCAGGAGGCAGGTCCAGCCTGTAGCGCGCCACAATCTGCAGGGCGTCTGCCCCAGTACTGGCCGGGAGCACCGTTGGCCCACTGGCAATGACCGATGGGTCATCCCCCGGTACATCGCTGACCACCAGAGTAAGGACCTGCGCAGGACTGGCAGCCTGCGCCAGCCCCCCGCCCTTGATGGCGGACAGGCGCGCCGCACGGTGTTCATTTCCGTAATGGTGGCACCGGAGTGCAGTAGCTGCCTGCCGACCGCGCGCTTGTCTTCCAACCTCAGGCCTGGTGCTGGGAGCGCCATAAGGGACGACCCGCCACCAGAAACAAGGGCTATCACCAGATCATCCGGGCCAAGGCCGCGGACCGCCTGCATGGCCGCTCTGGCCGCGGCCTCACTCCTGCCATCGGGCACAGGATGGGAGGCTTCAAGGATGCGCACATGCCGTGTGGGCGCAGCATGCCCATCCCGCGTGACCACAACCCCTTCCAGCGGCACATCGGGCCATGCTGCCTCTAACGCTGCGGCCATGGCGGCAGAAGCCTTGCCCGCACCCACCACAACACAACGCCCCTTGGGTTTGGGCGGCAGATGGGCCGCCAGCACCAAAAATGGGTCGGCACTGGCTACGGCGGCATCAAACATGGACCGCAACACGGCTCTGGCCCGCGCATGATCCCATGCGTGGCTTGCATCTGACATGATGGTTCCCCTTTTTATTCTGGCCTGCTCCTGAACACCTTTGCCCCGCGCACCACCCGCAGGCAGCACAGACTGCGTTCAGGAAAACGCCTTGTCCAGATACGGGGAGGATGCATCAAAGAACGCCTGATTTTCCTTCAGTTCCGTTTCAATCACATGCAGGCTGGCCAGCACACGTAACATTTCCTCGCGCACGGACAGATTGGTCTCCGCCTGCTCCATACGGGTCAGATATTCCACGGCCAGATGGGCAGCACGTGCGGTGCGTCCATACTGCCCACCATACCGCCCCGAAAACTGGCGCATGCGGTTCATCATCGCCTGTGTGGCGTGCCGGGCATCGGCTGGAAGAATGTCCCGGGCCAGAATAACGCGCAGGCGCAGCAGGTTCAGCTCTATGGTCATGCCAGACAGCACACCACTGACGTAGCGGTCACGCACATAGGTGTTCCGGTCATCGGTGGTCATGGAAGCAAGGCGGACAAAGCCATCCACCCCACGGCCAATAATTTCGGTCATTGGGGGGGCGGCACGCTGCTGGGCCAGCCTGCGCAGGCGGCGCAGAATACTGACCCGCAGGTCCCAGCGCAGACCATCGGGGTCAAAGGGCAGGAACAGCCGGTACATCCACATGGAAAAAACCATGGCCAGAAACAACGGCAACGCCGTGTTGAAATACAGGAGTTCGTCCATCCGCCCCTGATTCATGGGGCCGATGAGAATGGGCAGGAACAGGTTATACGCAACGGCTGCCAGAATAAGAGGCGGCCATGCAAACGCCAGCCCCCCCACCAGCATGGGCACAGCCAGACAAAGGGCCAGTGTTTCGTAAATAGTGGGCTGGGCCATAACCCACAGGTCAAGCAGCCCGCTCATACCCACCACAACAACTGTACCATGCAAAAACGCCTGCGTGGCCAGTGCAGGCTGCTCCAGCGTGGAGAACAGGGCGCAGACGATGGAGACAAACATCATGAATGTCAGCCCATCCGTCCAGCCTGTTGTAATCCAGAGAATACCTGAGCAGAAAATGGTGACCGAAGCGCGCAGACTATTGGTAAAGGCCATGCGCCAGTCACGATAACTCCGCATAGGATAGCGGAAATGGTCGTGGAGCACGGGGTTGCGGCTCATTTCGAACTGCTCAATGGCCTGTTGCAGTTCGTCCAGAATAGCCCCGAGTTTGTGCAGAAGCTGCCCCTCGCGCGACAGGCTGCTCTCCTGCGCCACGTCAATGGGCGGGTTTGTGGCCGCGATCATCTCCTGCTCAAGGCAGGTCGCTGCAAACTGGGTACAGGTCGCGCGCAGGGCCACCAGATCCCGCAGGACAGGAGCCACAGGCAGATCGTCCGAAAGGCGCTGGGGAATGGTCTGTAAAAAATCGGCCACCTGCCCAGCAACCTGCCGGTAATCCCTCCCCTGACTTTCCGGCATGGAAAGCAGGGCCCCCAAATCCAGCCCGCGTGACATCAGCACGGCTATGGCGGCAAGAGCGGCACGGGCATGGTCGCCCTCATGCTGGTGTTCGCCCATTTCCACTTCGGCAAACTCGACCTGATCGCTCAGGCTGACAATGGTTGTGAATACATCGGGGGAATTGGCTACGGCACGCCGGTCCCCACCCAGCAGGCGCACAAGGGCTGGGACTGCACCATCCAGAGCCTGCACAAAGTTGGTGGCAAGCCTGTTCCTTGCCCGCAGGCCAAGCCTGTACTGGAACAGGGAGGAAATGGTGGTTTCCACCACAATGCCCAGCGTAATATACGTGGCACGCGCCATGGCGATATGAAAAATATGGTCCGGAGCCGCAGCCCCATCCAGCGCAATAATGGCGTAGGTAAAACCAGAGGCCCGCATGCCATGGATACGGTAATTGGTCATGGTAGCAGGGCCGGGCAGCAAAGTACCTACAAAGCAGAACCCGCCAATACCCACCGCAACCCAGAAGATATAGAGCAGCGGCGACTGCGGCATACTGCCCACAAGGACAAGGGCACAGATGGTACCAACCACCATGCCAAACATATGCCACCGCGCCTTGGCAATGGATTTGCCGCGCGTACCCTGTGCAACCATCCACACGGTCAGGGCGGCCCATTGCGGGCTACCCAGCTCCCACCACAGGGCAATGCCAAGAGCTATGAGGGAGGAAATGGTGGTGCGGAGCGCATAACCAAAAGACAGCAGGTTAGGAGCAAACAGCCAGCGCAACCTGCTCAGGTCACGCGGGGGGCCACCGCCCTCCAACGCCTGACGGACAATGGTGCTGAGGGCCTGACAGAGCTGGCCAAATGAAAACGCCGCAGCCTTCATGCCGCGTTCTGCCGGTCAGGACTGATCATAAATACTGCCATTCGCCTCTTCTTACCTCAAAGAAGCGCAAAAGCGTATTCACACCTCGTATGCCCTGTCCTGCACCCAGCGTTCCGCACAGGACATGGCATGAGGGAAAACCAGGTTCCGCTTTTAGTCTTCGTAGGACAGCAGGCTTGTTACGGTCGTATCCAGCTTGTCACGCCCACCAAGGCCGATCAGTTCAACCAGAACGGACGCGCCAACAACCTCGGCACCAGCCTTGCGCAGCAGAGCAATGGAGGCTGCCAGTGTGCCACCGGTTGCCAGCAGGTCATCCATCACCACAACGCGCTGGCCGGGTTTGACGGCATCGGCCTGAATTTCCAGCGTATCGGAGCCGTATTCAAGGTCGTATGTGTGGGCAATTGTCTGGCCGGGCAGCTTGCCGCTTTTGCGCAGCATCAGCATGCCACAGCCCATCCGGTCGGCAATCGGTGCGGCAGTCAGGAACCCGCGGGATTCCACAGCGGCCAGCAGGTCTGGCTGAAGGGGAGCAATCTGGCGGGTCAGACGCCCCATGGCAATCTGCCATGCATCGGGGTTTCGCATCAGGGTTGAAATATCGTAAAACAGAATACCCGGCTTGGGAAAATCTGGAATGTGACGGATGTAATCCTTGAGGTCGATGTCCTGACGTCCCGTCATGATATGTGACAATCCTTACATGCATGCGCCCAACGCCGTGGAAGCGCGTTTTCCATCCTGCCTTATTCCCGTAGGTCAAGCACCGCTGGCGAACAGGTCTTTGGCAACCGGCCCCGCTCTATCCCGCACGGGAGCGTTCCGCAAGGGACGATCTGGTTGCTCAGGCTCCCGCCCGCGCCCCCAGTGCCGCCGTTACGGCCTCCATCAGCCCATCACGGCGGAACGGTTTGGCAAGCAGGCGCGCATTGGGCACACTCCCCTCCGGCGGTGGGGAATCGAGGGTCAGATCGCCCGACATGTACACCACCGCCAGCGCGGGATAACGCTCAACCAGCACGCGGGAGAGGGTCACCCCATCAAGCGGGCCGGGGAGCTGGATATCAGTCACCAGCAGGTCGAGCGTACCCTCAACCCCCGCTGCCGTATCAAACGCCTGCTCGCCATCTCCTGCCTCAAGCACCCTGTGGCCAGCCATGCCCAGAATGGTCACCACAATATCGCGGATGGCGGCATCATCCTCCACCACAAGCACCTGCAGGCTGCGCCCCTGTGCCTGTGGCGCAGGGCTTGCGGGCCTGACTGGCGCTGACCGGACTGCCGCCGCAGGCTCATCCTCCCCCACATGGGCGGTTAGGGCACGCGGCAACCACAGCGAGACCTCGGTGCCGCTACCACGCCCCGTGGCCACCACAACGCGGCCATTAACCTGCTGGGAAAAAGCCAGAACCATGGCCATGCCAAGACCCGTACCGGCCCCTTCCCGCTTGGTGGTGAAAAACGGCTCGAACAGACGGTCCATGACCTCACGCGTCATGCCAAAACCGCTGTCCACCACATCCAGCCTGACCCAGTCGCCCGCAGGCAGGGGGAGGGGTCAGACACCACACGAATACTGCGCCCCTCCTCCACCGGCAGGCCCATCAGATCCGCATTGACGGAGAATGTGACATTGCGTGCCGTAATGCGCAGCCGCCCGCCAGATGGCATGGCGTCACGCGCATTGATGGCCAGATTGAGCACGGCACTTTCCAGCTGTGCCGGGTCCACGCGCACGGGCCAGACGTCGGCCACAACACCGCACTCCACCACAATGCGCGGACCAATAACACGCCCCAGCAAACCACCCAGAAAGGAAAACAGGTCGGACAGGCGCAGCGAATCGGGTTCTCCGCGCTGTCTGCGCATGAAGGAGAGGAGCTGCCCTGTAAGAGCCTCGGAACGATGACCCGCATGGGTAGCGGCGGACAGATACTCCTGCCGCTGCTCCACCTGATCGGGCTGATCGTATTCCGACGCAAGCTCAAGGTTGCCCAGAATAACCGTCAGCAGGTTTTTGAAATCATGCGCAATGCCTGCGGTCAGCTGGCCAAGGGCGCGCAGCTTCTGCGCTTCACCAAGGGCGCGCTCACTACGCAGGCGCATGGTAATGTCGGCCGCAGTCAGCACAAAGCCGCGCCGCTCGGCCGCCCCATCGGGGGCAAAGAACAAGGTGCGGCACAACTCCAGATCGGCACCATTGCCACCCTTGCACTCCACCACTACCGGGGGAGCCAGCTCCCCTTTGGACAGGCTGCCCTCAATATGTTCAAACGGCTCCAGCAGGGGCACACCATCCACCACCAGCCGACCGCTCAGGGCGTTATAGGACAGACCAGTACGCAAAAAATCCTTGCCCAGACCGAGCACCGTGGCCAGTTGCTCATTCCAGTGCCACAGGCGTCCATCAGCCCCGAACACCGCAACCCCCAGACTCAGGCTGTCCAGCGTCGCACGCAGCCGTAACGCCAGATCGCGCGAGGAGGCCTCTGCCCTTGCCGCAGCAAGGGATGAACGGTCCAGCACCCAGCCCGCCGAAATCATGCTGAGAACGCCGGTCAGAATCCCCAGCAGCGCCAGCCTGCGCTGCCAGCTTGTATTGCGCAGCATGTTGGCCACGCGGTCTGCCTGATCCAGTGTGCTGGCGCGGCTTAAAACAGACAGGTTCTTGTCCAGTGTTGCCAGCAGGGCGGCCCCACCCTGCGGCATGGCATCGGCTGATCTGGGCCATGTGCTAATCGTCTGGAGTTGATGCTCCACCACATCAAGCACCTCCTTGCGCCCCCCGCCCTCACGCAGTTGCACGGAGCGGAACCCATCAAACCCCGCGCGGGCATCGGCCAGCTGGGTTACGGCCTGCTGGTAGCACTCCCCGTCAACCGGGTTATGTTCGGCCTCAAAGGCATAATGCAGATACGGGCATCACTGGTGGCGTGGTGCACACCGCGCAGATAACTGCCTGCTGCCGTGCTCTGACGGTCCATGTCACCATGGCGGGCCATGTCATTGCCGAGTTCTATGCCAATGCCACCAAAGGTCACAATCAGCACGCCAGCTCCGATAAGAGCCAGAATATGAGCCCGTCTTGCCGGATGCCGTAGCATGTCAGGCATGCTCCCTTTAGTTATGTGTCCACCACGCCATGCGGGCATGGCATCTGTAGCCATGGTTGAGCAAGGCATGGCTGCCCATGCGCGATCAGGCACCACCCCGCCCGATGGGGCGGAGCGCATGCATACCCAGCATCATAAGCGCACCAAGGCACATACATCCAGCCATTGGTAACGCAGATGTGGCCGCAAACAACCCGACAACCACACCGGCCAGGGCGCCAAGCACGTATTGCAGCGTACCTGCCAGCGCCGATGCCGCCCCCGCCTGGGAGGGATGGTCGGCCAACGCCATCATCATCGCATTGGGGAAAATAATACCCGTAGGGGCCAGAGCCAGCACCATGGTGGCAATAACCAGCCAGACCTCATACGCCTTACTGGCGGGGGAGGCATACCACCCACCCCACAGGCTGACCCCCACCATAAGCACCGTGCCCACAACCGACAGGACCACCCCACCAGATAGCAGGCGACCGGGGTCCACCCGCCCAACCAGCAGGCCATTGACCTGCGATGCCCCGATCATGAACATCGCCATGACCCCGAACAGCATGGAAAAATGCAGCGGCGAAAAATGAAAAAGCCGCACAAAAACAAACGGAGCTGCCGTAAGGTAGCTGAAGGACATAAACGTCGAGCAGGCCGTCACCATAGCGTAAACGCTGTACCCCCTATCCCCGAGTAAAGTCACATAGCGGGTCAGCAGAGTAATGGGGGAGAGGCTCTGGCGCTTCTGGTAGGGCAGTGTCTCTGGCAGCACCCACAGCACGAGGGCCACGCACGCCACACCATAAACCGCAGACGCCCAGAAAATAATCCGCCACGAAACAAATTCCACTACCAGACCGCCCAGCATGGGAGCCAGAATAGGCACAACCCCCATGACCATAATCAGGCGGGACATCATACGCGCCCCCGCCGCCCGGTCGGACACCACATCGCGCACACAGGCCGTTGGCACCACCAGACTGGCCGAAGCCCCGACGGACGCCACAAACCGGGCGATGGAAAATGTGGTGATATCAGGCGCAAACGCGCAAACGGCAGAGGCTGCGGCATACAACGCATTGCCCACCAGCAGGGGCATGCGCCGGCCATATCTGTCGGCCAGTGGCCCCACACTCAACTGCCCAATGGCAAGACCCACAAACCAGATGGCCAACGTAAACTGCACATTCCCCGCAGTAGTATGGAAGCTCTGTTCCATGGCCGGGAAGGCCGGCAGGTAAATATCGGTCGAAATAGGGCCAACAGCAGTCAGGAACCCGAGCAGCAGGGCCAGCCACCCCGGCACCCCACTGGCAAAAACAGGCCGCGCACCCTCACGCGCCGCTACAGGCCGTTCCATGGAAGAAGATATCATACCCGGCCCTCCGAGCATGACATGTCAGGTAAATGCCGCAAATGGATTATCCCATTGAAAAAAACAATCAGGGGTATGGGGTCTGCCCGCAGGGCCTGACGTAAAAAACGCCGGATTACCCTGCCACAAAGCGGCCTAGGGTTGCCCGCTGGCCACAGCAATGCGGGTATGCCGCCAGAGCCACAGACCCAACACGGCGGAGAGCGCAAACAGTGCGCCCCCTAACCCATACTGCCAGCCAGACCCCACCTGCACACCAGCCCCCAGCAGCACTGCAACGGCGTTCTGGGGCAGCGCACCCAGCAGGGTTGCCGCAACAAATGGCCATACCGCCATACCGGACACGCCCCCAAGCAGGTTAAGCAGCAGGGCTGACCCAACCGGCAGCAGGCGCAATGTCAGAATACTCAGAAAGGGCTTGTGGGTCAGAAAGGCATCCAGCTTTTCAAACCGTGGCCCAAGGCGCGCCTGCGCCCATGAACGACCACCCCATCGGGCCCATAAAAAACCGGCCACACACCCTAATGTAGAGGCGGATGTAATCATGGCAAGCCCCTCGGCCACACCATAAGTCACTCCGGCGGCAAAACCAGCTACCTGCCGGGGCAGGCCAAATGCACACCAGACCGATGCCCCGGCCACAAACACAAGTCGTCCACCAAGGCCCGCACGCAGCATAGCCGTACTGCCCAACACATGCTCCAGAGCAGGCACATGCCGCAGCCCGATGGCGCCCGCAACCAGAATAAGCAGCATAAGCACGGGTTTGAACAACACCTTGGGGGAGTAGGCGGGTGCTGGGGGGGGTGGTTTCATCCCTTGGGCGCTAGCATCTTCTTGCCGCGGGCCGCAAGCTGGCTGTAAACCCTAGCCATAAAGTTTAACTCCAGCGCAAAAGAGTGCCATGCCCACTACGCCCCAGCGCCAGCAAGAGATGACGCCTGCCCACCGCCGCCTGATTTCTGGCTGGCTGTTCCTTCTGTGTTTCATGCTGCTGGGCATGATCGCCATTGGCGGTGTGACGCGCCTGACCGGCTCTGGCCTATCGATCATGGACTGGCAGCCGGTCAGCGGCATGATCCCGCCCCTGTCCCATGCAGAGTGGGAGCGGCTGTTTGCGCTGTACCAGACCATTCCCCAGTACCACCTCCAGCATGAGGGATTCGGGCTGGAAGGGTTCCAGAAATTTTCTGGGCCGAGTGGATCCACCGCTTCTGGGGGCGGCTCATGGGGCTTGTGCTGCTGCTTCCACTCCTGTGGTTTGTGGTCAGGGGCATGATTACCCGCCGCCTTGCGGTGCGGCTGTTTGTGTTTTTTATCCTCGGCGCTCTTCAGGGTGGCATTGGCTGGTTTATGGTCGCCTCGGGCTTTCGGGCCAACAGCACGGCTGTGGAACCCGTCCGGCTGGTGCTGCACCTGAGTGCGGCCCTACTGCTGTATGGCGCCATCCTGTGGACGGCCTTTTCCATCCGCTGGCCCCAGCCCGAACCAACGGCCCAGACCCCCGGTGTACGGCTGACACGGCGTCTGGCGTGCATCAGCATTGGTGTGCTGTGCACCACCATTATTGCGGGCGGTTTTACGGCAGGCACGCATGCGGGCTTTTTGTTCAACACCTTCCCGCTTATGGATGGGCACCTTGTTCCCGCCGACTATGCCCAACTCTCCCCTCTGTGGATGAACTGGGTGGTCAACAAAGCCGCCATCCAGTTTGACCACCGGCTGCTGGCCACCCTGACCGCCCTGAGCATTGGTGCCGTTCTGCTGGCTGGCCTGCGCAAAGGTGCGGGCCTTGGCCCACAGGCGCAAAACGGCATTATTCTGCTCGGCTGGGCGGTGCTGATCCAGTACGCGCTGGGGGTGACCACCCTTTTGCTGGTGGTGCCGGTATGGGCAGGTGCAGTGCACCAGACCTTTGCTGCCGTGCTACTCGGGGTCATGCTGTATGTGCTGCATACCCTGCGCCGGGGCAGGCCGCAGGGTTGACGTAAAGCCAGATGAATTGCCCACCCCGGTCATTTTCCTGTTGCACTGGCACGGGAGGGCGGTATTCTACCGGTCATGATTTCCGACCGGTTCATGTCCGATTCCCTTACGACCCGCGTAACAGCGGCTCGGGGCGGCGTGGCCTTTCGTCTGGACCTTCTCCTTCGACTTATCAGCCTGAGCGATCCGGGTGGCCCTGCGCCGCCACGCCCAGGGGATTTTTTCAAGCGAGAGCGTCTGTGCCCCGCACAGGCAAAATATATGGCGCGCCATCCCTTATGGCAGCGCCGGACCAGAGTAATTCAGGAACATTTTCATGTCTGCTGATTCCACCAGCTTCAACCACCCATCTTTTGGCCGCATGACGCCTGACCGTGTCATTATTTTTGACACCACACTGCGTGATGGCGAGCAGTCCCCCGGCTTTTCCATGAATCTGGCCGAAAAGCTGCGTATGGCCGAGGCTCTGGCCACGCTGGGCGTGGATGTGATCGAGGCGGGCTTTCCTGTTGCCTCAAAAGGCGATTTTGAATCCGTGAACGAAATTGCACGCCACACCAAAGGCGTGGTGGTCTGTGCACTGGCCCGCAGCGGGGGTGCTAAGGACATTGTCGCCGCAGGCGAGGCACTGGCTCCGGCCGAACGCAGGCGGATCCACAACTTTATCTCCACCTCCCCCCTGCACATGAAGTACAAGCTGCGCATGGAGCCGGAAACGGTTCTGGAACTGATCACCTCCGGCAATACCGCAGCACGGAACCTGACGGATGACGTGGAATGGTCCGCCGAGGATGGCTCGCGCACGGACCCCGACTTCTGTGCCGCTGCGTGGAGGCTGCCATCAAGGCCGGGGCCACCACCATCAACATCCCCGACACGGTAGGCTACGCAACGCCCGAAGACATGGAAAAAATCTTCGCCATGGTGCGCGCACGCGTGCCCGGTGCTGATCAGGTCATCCTGTCCGCCCATAACCACAACGATCTGGGGCTGGGCGTTGCCAACACGCTGGCGTCCCTGCGCGGTGGGGCGCGGCAGGTGGAATGCACCATCAATGGCATTGGCGAGCGCGCAGGCAATGCGGCGCTGGAAGAAATTGTCATGGCGCTGCGCACCCGCCACGACCAGTACCCCTACACCACCAACATCCAGACCACGGACCTGCTCAAGGTCTCGCGCATGCTGGCCACTATTACCAGCTTTGACGTGCAGCCCAACAAGGCCATTGTAGGCCGCAACGCCTTTGCACATGAAAGCGGCATTCATCAGGACGGGGTGCTCAAAAACGCCGCGACCTATGAAATCATGACCCCCGAAAGCGTGGGCTGGAGCCGCTCCTCGCTGGTCATGGGCAAACACTCCGGCCGCGCCGCCTTCCGCGACAAGCTCAAGGCTCTGGGTTATGCCGACATGGACGACGCCCGCCTGAACGAGGCGTTCTCGCGCTTCAAGGACCTGGCTGACCGCAAAAAGGTGGTTTACGACGATGATATTGTCGCGCTGGTTGATGATGAAGCCCGCGACCACGACCATATCCGCTTTGCGGCTCTGGACCTGACATCCTCCTCCGGCAAGCCCTCCTCCGCCGCCCTGACCATTCAGGTCGATGGTCAGGACGTGCAGGCCAACGCCACGGGCAACGGCCCGGTGGATGCGGCCTTTAATGCACTGCGGCAGGCCTTCCCGCACGAGGCACGGCTGGCCCTGTTCAGTGTTGGTGCCGTCACCGAAGGCACAGACGCACAGGCCCGCACCACAGTCCGACTGGAAGAAGACGGCAAGCTGGTGGACGGTCAGGGCGCGGATGCGGACACTGTTGTCTCTGCCGTACGTGCCTATGTGCATGCCCTGAACAAGCTGCTGGTCAAACGTGCACGCACCGCACCAGAAGCCCTGACGGCCTGATTGGCTCCACATTGGGGGGCAGCACCCCCCTATAAGCGAGGCAGACACCCCCTTCCGTACGAAATTATGCGGAAGTTTATGAACAGAGGGCTTGTCTGCCTCGCTATGCGCCGTTAATCCGTGCAGATATATTGACCAAAGCGACCGTTGGGGTCCGTTTTGTTTGCTCACCCCTTCCACGTTGTCGCGTAGCGCCGCTTCAACCAGGAGTCCTGGATGTTCTCTCGTCTGCTCGGTCTTATGTCTGCTGACATGGCCATCGATCTCGGTACTGCCAACACCCTTGTCTATGTCAAAGGGCGTGGCATTGTACTGAACGAACCCTCGGTTGTGGCGATTGCAGACATACGTGGCAAAAAGCAGCTTCTGGCCGTGGGGGAAGAGGCCAAGCAGATGGTCGGCCGGACTCCGGGCAACATTGCCGCCATCCGCCCCATGCGCGACGGTGTTATTGCCGATTTTGACGTTGCGGAAGAAATGATCAAGCATTTCATTCGCAAGGTGCATAACCGCCGGGCCTTTGCCAGCCCGCAGATTATTGTGTGCGTCCCCTCCGGCTCCACTGCTGTGGAACGCCGCGCCATTCAGGAAAGTGCGGAAAGTGCGGGTGCGCGCCGCGTGCTCCTGATTGAAGAGCCCATGGCCGCAGCCATTGGTGCGGGCCTGCCGGTAACCGAACCTTCTGGCAGCATGATCGTAGATATTGGCGGTGGCACCACGGAAGTAGCCGTTATCTCCCTCGGTGGCATTGTGTATGCCCGCTCGGTGCGCGTTGGTGGGGATAAAATGGATGAAGCCATTATCTCCTACATCCGCCGCGCCTATAACCTGCTGATCGGGGAAAGCTCGGCCGAGCGGATCAAGATCAACCTTGGCGCAGCACTCCCCCCCGATGACCCCGAAGACAGCGGGCCGTGGCTGGATGTAAAGGGCCGCGACCTGATAAACGGCGTCCCGCGTGAGGTTCAGGTCTCTCAGGCCCAGATCGCTGAAAGCCTGATGGAGCCGATCAGCCAGATTGTGGATGCGGTCAAGACCGCACTGGAAAACACCCCGCCTGAACTGGCAGCCGATATTGTGGACAAAGGCATTGTCCTGACCGGTGGCGGCGCACTATTGTACCGCATGGGCGACGTCCTGCGTCTGGCCACGGGTCTGCCTGTAACGGTAGCGGAAGATGCCCTGTCCTGCGTTGCACTGGGTACGGGCCGCGCGCTGGAAGAAATCAAACGTCTGCGCAATGTGCTGACCACCATGTACTAATGTCCCGGTCTGGTGCGGGGGCTTAGTCCCCAACCCATGGTCTGGTGTGGTTTTTCATGCCGTCAGAGATAAAGGCATCCGGTTTTTCATGGTCCCGGTTTCCATTCAGGTAAGGCAGGCATTGAGCAAACTGGTTCTGCCAGTTCTGCTGCTCATGTCTGTCGGGATCATTATTGCCGGGCAGGCCGACCGCCCTCTGGCAGACAAGGCACGCATGCGCGTGGCCGATGTACTGGCCCCCCTTTGGAGCCTGCTTTCACGCACACAGACCGATAGCGAACGTCTGGTGCACGGGTTAAAGGAAGCCCGCAATCTGGCGGAAGAAAACCACCGCCTGAGTGCCGAAAACGCCAACCTGCGCCGGTGGTACGAAGTTGCGGTCTCCCTCGCACGGGAAAATGACACCCTTAAAACCGAACTCCACTGGGTGCCAGAACCCACGCCCGCCTTTGTAACCGGCCGGGTTGTGGCCGACAGTGGGGGTATTTATGCCCGCGCCGTGCTGCTGGTGGCAGGCACCAGCAGTGGCGTGCAGACTGGTAATATTGCGCTGGCCGCCAACGGGCTTGCTGGCCGCGTTACAGAGGTTGGCACGCATGCCGCGCGCATTCTTCTGATTAACGATATTGCCAGCCGCCTGCCGGTAGAGCTGGAGTCCAGCCATGCCGCGGCCATTATGGTGGGGGACAACTCCCCCCTGCCCCGCCTGCTCTATTACTCACAGGACACACGCCCCATAGAGGGCGAGCGGGTTGTAACCTCTGATCAGGCAGGGGCTTTTCCCTCCGGTATTCCCATTGGCAACGTGCATTACCTGCACCCCGGTCAGCCGGTAGTGCAGCCTTTCGCCCGGCTGGACAGGCTGACCATGCTGCGCGTGTTCGACTTTGGCCAGTCCGAGATCGAACCCCCTGAAGCCCCCGGCCATGTGCCCCTGACCCGCCCGCACCGTGCGTTGACACTGCCGTTTAAAACATTGCTCGGTCCGGGGCAGGAGGGATAACGCCATGCCGGACCCGCACCCCCCACGCTGGGAGCATGATACCGAAACACAGCTGACATCCCGCCAGCGACTCGACCGTACGGCACGGCACCTTCTGCCATCGGTTTTTACCGCACTGGTCATTATTTTTTTCTCTGCCCCTGTTAACATTCCCGGATCAGCCGAGCTGCTGCCCGCCATTGTCATCAACACCGTGTTTTTCTGGTCCGTATGGCGGCCATCGGGCATGCCTTCTCTGGCGGTTTTCCTGCTCGGGCTTTTTATGGACCTGGTGGGCTTTACACCGCTGGGGGTCAGCGCCTTTATTCTGTTACTGGTGCATGGCATCGGTGGTTATGCCCGTTTTGGTCTCATGCGGATGAATTTTTTAGTGGTATGGTGCCTGTTCGGGCTGGTAGGAGCGGCTGCCGCAGCATTGCAGTGGGCACTGGCCTGCCTGTTCCGCCTGCATCTGCTTGATCCGGCACCCGCCTTTTTTGAAGCCTTGCTCTGCATAGGGGTCTATCCGTTGCTTTCCGCCACTTTCTCGTGGTTCCTGCACATTCTGGACGAGAAGGACACGCCATGACCGCATGGGGGGTGCTCCCATGTGGCTAAAGCGGCGTAAACGCGACAACCGCCGCCTGATGCCCATCCGTGACCAGAAGGACCCGGCACGCGGCATTTTTACGCGCCGTGCACTGCTGTGCATGGCTGTACAGGTCGGGGCTCTGGGCGAGCTGGCCCGCCGCCTGTACCATATCCAGATCAACGATGGCGACCACTACGCCCGCATGGCGGCCAACAACCGTGTAAGCAAACGCCTGCTGGCCCCGCCACGCGGGCGCATTGTGGACCGCTACGGCATAGCCCTTGCCAATAACAAGGAAAACTGGCGCGCGCTCCTTATGCCCGAGGAGACAACGGATGTACCCGGCACCATAGAACGTTTTTCTGCCCTGATTCCGCTGGATGAGCGCGACCGCAATCGCATTGCGCGCGAGCTGCGCCACCAGCGCCGGTTTGTACCCGTCATGCTGCGTGACTTCCTCTCATGGGATGAGATGGCGCGGATCGAGCTGAACGCACCCTCCCTGCCCGGTGTGCTCATTGATGTCGGCACGCGCCGCGTGTACCCCGAAGGGGAACTGCTGGCGCATATTATTGGCTACGTCGCCCCGCCGAACGAGAGCGATGTAGCACATTCCACCCTGCTGGCCCTGCCGGGCATGCGCGTTGGCCGTGCCGGCATAGAGCAGAATCAGGACGAAAAACTGCGCGGCACCGCAGGTTCGGTGGAAATGGAGGTCAACGCCGTTGGCCGCGTTATTTCCGAATTGAACCGTGAGGAAGGCGTACCGGGGGAAGAAATTTCCCTGACCATCGACCGTGGGCTGCAACAGCGCGTGCTCAACCACATAGGCGACCAGACTGCCTCTGCCGTGGTCATGGACTGCCATAATGGCGAAGTGCTGGCCATGGTCAGCACACCCTCGTTCGATCCCTCGCTGTTTGACAGCGGTGTCAGCCACGCACAGTGGATCGAATGGACAAACAACCAGCATACGCCCCTTATCAACAAGGCTGTGGCCGGGGTGTACCCCCCCGGCTCCACCTTCAAACCGGCTGTGGCCATGGCAGCACTGGAATCGGGGCTTGTCTCCCCCACGGACCGGGTTTTCTGCCCCGGTCATCTGGATGTAGGGGGCACGCGCTTTCACTGCTGGTCACGCTGGGGGCATGGCTCGGTCGACCTGCATCTGGCCCTCAAATACTCCTGCGACGTCTATTTTTACGAAATCGCCCGCCGCATTGGCATGGACCGCATTGCCCAGACCGCGCACCGCATGGGCCTTGGCGTGCCGCTGGATATTGAACTGCCCCACACCCGCACCGGGCTGATCCCCACCCCGGCATGGCGGCAGGCCCACCACCACCACTGGAACGGGGGGGACACCATTGTCAGCGGGATCGGGCAGGGGTTCATACAGGTGACGCCTCTGCAACTGGCCACCTACACCGCTCGCATGGCAACCGGCCGGGCCGTACAACCCCACCTGATGCGCGCGATCAATGGCGAGATCAGCCCCATGGCGAACGCCGAGAACTGGCCTAGCCTCAACATGCCCGAAAAATACCTCGAGGCCCTGCGCGCAGGCATGTTTGCCGTGGTAAACGAACCCCACGGCACGGCCCCCAAGGCGCAGCTTGACCTGCCAGGCATTACCATGGCGGGCAAAACAGGCTCGGCGCAGGTGCGCCACGTCTCACGCGCATTGCGTGAGGGCGGGCACTTCAACTCCGCCAACCTGCCGTGGGAATACCGCCCCCATGCGCTGTTTATCTGCTTTGCTCCGTATGATGCGCCACGCTACGCCGTTTCGGTCGTGATCGAGCATGGCAACACCGGGGCAGATGCCGCGGCCCCTCTGGCGCGCGACATCATGCGCGACACACTCCTGCGTGACCCTGCCAACCACACCACACCCCCGCCTGAAAGCGTGGCCACTGTGGATGACAGTTTTGAATAACCGCATCAGGTTCCATAAACGCCTGCTGCGGGCCGAACCCAGCTTCCGGCTTATGGCCAAGCTGTGGCGGATAAGCTGGCTGTATGTGCTGCTTATCTGCACGCTGGCGGGCATTGGCTACGTGACCCTCTACTCCGCCGCCGGGGGCGTGCCTTACCCGTTTGCCGCCCCACAGGCCGCGCGCTTTGCCGTAGGGCTTGTGCTTATGGTGACTGTGGCCATGTTGCCCCCCCGGGTGCTCATGCGTGCATCATGGGGGATGTACGCGCTCTCACTCGTGCTTCTGGTCGCGGTGCTGCACATGGGCCATGTGGGCAAGGGTGCCGAACGCTGGCTTATGGTCGGCGGGCTCCAGATCCAGCCCTCCGAGTTCGCCAAGATCGCCCTTGTGACCGTACTGGCCACATGGTTCTCGCGCATGAACCATGCCCGTATGGGCAACCCGCTCTGGCTTGTTCCCCCTGCCTTTATGGTGCTGGTGCCGGTTGCGCTGGTCCTCAAGGAGCCCAATCTGGGTACGGCGGTTATTATCGGAGGGATTGGCGCATCGCTGTTTTTTACGGCGGGCATGCGCCTGTGGCAGATTATCCTGCTGGTGCTGCCTGTGCCCTCTCTTGTGCAATTTGCCTACGGCCATCTGCATGATTACCAGAAGGCGCGCATTACCACCTTCCTCCACCCCGAAAGTGATCCGCTGGGAGCGGGCTACAACATTATCCAGTCCAAGATTGCTCTGGGTTCGGGTGGGATGTGGGGGCAGGGGTATCTGCACGGCTCGCAGGGACAACTCAACTTCCTGCCCGAAAAGCAGACCGACTTCATTTTTACCATGATCGCCGAGGAATGGGGCTTTATCGGTGCTGCTGCCGTTATTGCCCTGCTGGTCCTGCTGATTATGGGGGGAATGGTCATGGCCATACGCTGCCGCAACCGTTTTGGCCGACTGATTGCGCTTGGCATCAGCATGAATTTTTTCTTTTACTGTCTGGTCAACCTGTCCATGGTCATGGGGGCAATTCCTGTTGGCGGGGTGCCTCTGCCGCTTGTCTCCTACGGGGGATCGGCCATGCTGAATGTTATGCTGGGGTTTGGTCTGCTGCTTTCAACATGGGTCCATAGGGACACACGGCTGGACGAAAGTGGCGGCAGCCCCGCCTGACACCCGCTATAAAGCTTGTTTTTACGGCCTGATCTGCTCTTGACTTGGAGCGGCTGCACTTTTAGCTTGCACGCTAAAGGTAACACTTAGTACTGTTTTTTCTGCCTTTCTTTTTCCACTCTGTTTTCTCCACATGGCGGCATCTGGCTCACGCTCCCCAAAGAGCTGGACGGGATGGGTTCCTCCCCCTTCCTGTCCAGCAAAGCGTGCCAAAGCCTGACACGTGCGGAAAACCCCTCAACACACAGGGCCACACCAAAGTGACAACACACACTTTTTCTTTTCGTCCGGTCCTGCTCTGCACGGTTGCCCTGCTTGCTCTGGAAGGCTGTAAACGCCAGTCCAACACAGCACATGTGCCGCCACAGGCCGTGGGCGTTGTAACCATACAGCCCCAGCCCGTAAGCGTGCACACCAGCCTGCCCGGACGCACGGATGCGTTTGAAATTGCTCAGGTTCGCCCACAGGTTACAGGCGTTGTGCTCAAACGCCTGTTTATCGAAGGTTCGGACGTTGAGGCTGGTCAGCAACTCTACCAGATCGACCCCGCCCGCTACAAAGCCGTGTACGACTCCGCACGTGGGCAACTGGCGCAGGCCATGGCGCTGGAAGGTACCGCCCAAGCCAAGGTCAACCGCTACAAAAAGCTGGTGCGCGAACACGCTGTAAGCCAGCAGGACTATGATGATGCCGTAGCGGCGGAAAAACAGGCCCGTGGCCAGATACAGAGCGCACAGGGGCAGGTGGAAAGTGCGCAGGTCAACCTTGGCTATACCAAGATGTATGCCCCCATTTCCGGCCGTATTGGCCGCACACTTATTACGGTTGGCGCGCTTGTCACGGCCGACCAGACCAGCAATACGGCCATTATTACCCGGCTTGACCCCATTTATGTGGACGTGAACCTGCCTGCCATTACCCTGCTCCGCCTCAAGCGTGAGCTGGCGGACGGGCGTATCCAGCGCCAGGCCAACGGCGAAGTGCCCGTAACCCTGACGCTTGAAGACGGCTCCCCTTACGAATTCAAGGGCCACATGGCACTGGCCGAAGTAAACGTGGATACGACAACCTCCACCGTTATTGTGCGCGCAATCATGCCCAACCCGCAAAAGCTGCTGCTGCCGGGCATGTATGTCCACGCCCAGCTAGACGAAGGTGTTGACCCCAATGCCCTGCTGGTGCCGCAGGAGGCCCTCAGCCGCAACACCCATGGCGACCCGCAGGTCTGGGTTGTACAACCCGACAACACGGTAGCCCTGCGCCAGATACAGATTGGCATGGCCATTGGCACCAACTGGCTGGTGACGGGGGGCCTTAAGGCAGGCGAGCAGGTGGTGGTCAGCGGTACGCAAAAGATACACCCCGGGCAGAAGGTCTCGGTACAGGCCAGCAAACCCAAGGCCGACACTCCAGCCGACTCCGCAGCACAGCCTGCGCAAAAGGGGCAGTAAATCCATGTCGCTCTCGCGGTTCTTTATCAACCGACCCATTTTTGCGTGGGTGATCAGCCTGATCATCATGCTGTTTGGCGGCCTGTCCATCCTGCGGCTGCCCATTGCCCAGTATCCCAGCATTGCCCCGCCCCAGATCGCCATTACCGTGACCTACCCCGGCGCATCTGCCGATACGGTCAATGACACGGTCGTGCGCCCCATACTCCAGCAGATGTTCGGGCTGGATCATCTGGAATATATTGCAGCCCAGTCCTATGCCTCCGGGCAGATGGAAATTGACCTGACCTTTGAGCAGGGCACAAACCCTGACATTGCGCAGGTGCAGGTGCAGAACAAGCTCCAGCTTGCCCAGCCCAAACTGCCGCAGGAAGTGACCGCACAGGGTCTGAGCATTACCAAAGCGGTCAAGAACTTCATGCTGGTTCTGGGCTTTATCTCCACCAACAACTCTATGAGCGGCTCCGATATTGCCGATTATGTTGCCTCCAACGTGTCCGACCCGCTCAGCCGTGTAACTGGCGTGGGGGACCACACGCTGTTCGGCTCCGAATATGCAATGCGGATCTGGCTCGACCCCAACAAGCTGTTCAACTACGCCCTGACCGTGCGGGATGTGGAAACCGCCATCCAGACCCAGAACATTCAGGTCTCCTCGGGCGAGCTGGGTGGTTTGCCCGCACGCAAGGACATCCGCCTAGATGCCACGATCATTGGCCCAACGCGCCTGACATCGGCTGGCGAGTTTGAAAAAATTCTGCTCAAGGTCCAGCCCGATGGCTCGCAGGTTCGCATCAAGGATGTGGCGCGGGTGGAGCTGGGGCCGCAGACCTACAACACCTCATCGTACTACAACAACCACCCCGCCTCGGGCATGGCGCTCAAGCTTGCTCCCGGCGCCAACCAGATTTCGACCGAGGCCGCCGTCCGCGCCAAGATTGATGAGCTGGAGAAATTTTTCCCACCGGGCCTGAAAACCGTTTACCCGCTGGATACGGAACCGTTCATCACCCTCTCCATTGAGGAAGTGGTCATTACCCTGCTCGAAGCAATCGGGCTGGTCTTTCTGGTCATGCTGGTGTTCTTGCAGAATTTCCGGGCAACTCTTATTCCCACCATTGCCGTGCCGGTGGTGCTGCTGGGCACGTTTGGTCTGCTCAACATCTTTGGTTTTTCCATCAACACACTCACCATGCTGGCCATGGTGCTGGCCGTGGGCCTGCTGGTGGATGACGCCATTGTTGTGGTGGAAAACGTGGAACGCGTGATGTCGGAGAAAAAACTCTCCCCCATCGAAGCAGCCCGCGTCTCCATGGACGAAATTTCAGGGGCGCTGGTTGGCATTGTTCTTGTGCTGACGGCAGTCTTTTTGCCCATGGCCGCTTTTTCCGGCTCCGTGGGGGTTATCTATCGCCAGTTCTCCATTACCATTGTCTCGGCCATGTGGCTGTCGGTTCTGGTTGCTATGGTGCTGACACCAGCATTGTGCGCCACCATGCTCAAGCCCGGAACACACGTCAAAACCACAGGCCCTGCAGGCTGGTTCAACCGTAACTTTGAACGCCTGACAAACGGGTACCTCAATGGTGTGCGCAAACTTATTGCCTCTACCGCACTCTCCATTACCTGTTTTGTGCTGATCAGCGCGCTGGCGGGCTACCTGTTTACCCGCCTACCCAGTGGCTTTTTGCCAGATGAAGATCAGGGGCTGATTTTTGGGCAGGTCACCCTGCCCCCCAACACCCCCATGGAGCAGACCACAAAACTGAACCGCGAAATTACGGATTACATCCTTAAATCCGAAGGCGGTCTTGTGGAATCTGTTTACGCCATCAGCGGGTTTAACTTTGCTGGGCAGGGGCAGAACTCCGGTGCATTCTTTATCCGCCTCAAGGACTGGAAAGAGCGGCCTCTTGCGTCGCAGACATCTGCTGCCATCGCGCAGCGGATTATGATGCACTACTGGTTTGACCCGCGCGCCCAGATTTTTGCCGTCAACCCGCCAGCCGTGCTTGAACTGGGTAACGCCACGGGCTTTGACCTTGAACTGGAAGACCGCGGCCACCTTGGCCACGAGCAGTTGCTGGCAGCCCGGAACATGGTGCTCGGCCTTGCCAGCAAGGACCACCGCCTTATGGCCGTGCGCCCCAACGGCATGGAAGATGCATCGCAATACCACCTTGATATAGACCGCGAAAAAGCAAACGCGCTGGGCATTACGATTGATGACATCAACACAACAATCGAAGGTGCTCTGGGCTCCATCTATGTCAACCAGTTCACCCGGAATGACCGCGTCAAGCAGGTTTACATTCAGGGGGATATGGACTCGCGTATGCTGCCACAGGACCTGGATAAATGGTACATCCGCACCAACACCAACACGCTTGCACCCCTTAACACCTTTATTCGCGGCTACTGGCTGACTGGTCCGCAAAAGGTGGAGGATTACAACGGCTTTAACGCCTTTGAAATTCTGGGCCAGCCAGCCATTGGTTACAGTTCGGGGGATTCCCTTGCTGCCATCAAGGACATTCTCAAAAAACTCCCTGATGGCATCGGCTTTGAATGGACAGGTCTGTCCTTTGAGGAAATCTCGTCAGGCTCTTCTACCGGCCCACTCTATGCACTGGCCAGTCTGGTTATTCTGTTGTGCCTTGCTGCACTTTACGAAAGCTGGGCTATTCCCTTTGCCGTCATGCTGGTGATTCCACTGGGAATTCTGGGGTCCATTGCCGCAACCCTGTGGCGGAACATGAACAATGACGTGTATTTTCAGGTTGGGCTGCTCACCACCGTAGGGCTGGCTGTTAAAAACGCCATTCTTATTGTGGAGTTTGCCAAAGCTGCCTTTGAACGTGGTGAATCGCTTGAAGATGCCGTGCTAACTGCCGCGCGTGAACGCCTGCGTCCCATCCTCATGACATCCATCGCTTTTGTGGTTGGGGTGTTCCCGCTGGCCGTTGCCACAGGAGCGGGCTCCGCCTCACGCGTAGCCATTGGCACCGCCGTGGTGGGGGGCATGGCCACCGCAACACTTCTGGCCATTTACTTTGTGCCTGTCTTCTTTGTTCTGGTTCTGCGTGTATTCCACGTCAAACGTCAGAGCGAACGCCAAGAGAGTGCACCACCTGCCCAGACCGCAACCGGGAACGAATAAGATATGGCTCATCAGTCCTTTTTCCGTCGCTCCCCGCGGCTCCGTGTTGCAGTTATGGCTGTTGCTGCAACACAGGTCCTGTCCGCGTGTACCATGATCCCCAAATACACGCGGCCCACCCCACCACTGGCCAAGACCTGGCCCGGTTATACCCAGACAGGTGAAGCCACTTTGCCAAAAGTGGCAGCTGATATTGGCTGGCGCGAATTTTTTGTGGACCCACGCCTGCAAGCCCTGATCACCATTGCCCTGCGTGAAAACCGTGACCTGCGCACATCCGCTGCCAATATTGCTACGGCACAGGGACAGTACGATGTACAGCACGCCGGTTTGTTCCCTACCATTTCAGCAACAGGTGGGCCCATCTATCAGGTTCCATCCAATGCTGCGGGGCTTAGCTTTGCTCCCGGGCTTGAACAGGGCCGGAGCGATGCAGCCTATGGTAGTGGACGTGTTTTTAAATACTATTCTGGTGGCATCGGATTTTCGTCTTACGAAATCGACTTTTTTGGTCGTATCCGCTCCCTGACAAAAGAAGCTGCCGAACGCGCCCTGAACCAGCAGGAAAACATGCGCAGCATGGTTATCAGCATCGTCTCTCAGGTCGCCATAGCGTATATTACATGGCTGGGAGATAGGGATACGCGCACACTGGCCCAGAACACCCTGACCAGCCAGCAGGGCAGCCTGAAGCTGACACAGGACAAATACAACCACGGTGAAGAAAACCTGCTGACCGTACGCCAGCTGGAAACGCAGGTGCAGCAAAGTGCCACCCTGCTCGCCGATGCACAGCGTAAGGTCGAGCAGGACGAAAACCTGCTGACCCTGCTCATTGGCGCACCCATTCCACAAAACCTGCCTGCACCCCTGCCCTTGGGTAAGCAGTCGATTCTGGCAGACCTGCCTGCGGGCCTGCCATCGGACCTTCTAACCCGCAGGCCAGACATTGTTGCCGCAGAGCATGACCTGCTGGCCTCGCAGGCCAGTATCGGTGCAGCCCGTGCGGCCTTTTTCCCGCGCCTGACCCTGACGGCATCAGACGGTGTTTCCAGCCTTCAGTTCCACAAGCTGTTTACTGCTGCCGCCACCACCTGGGGCCTTAACCCCAGCCTGCAAGTCCCGCTGTGGACATGGGGTATGAATAGCGGCAACCTCAAGGTGGCCAAGGCAACCCGCAACGGCAAAATTGCCGCCTACGAAAAAACGGTGCAGACCGCCTTCCGCGAAGTGGCAGATGCCCTTGCAGCCCGCAAAGCCTATCTGGACGAGAAAAAACAGATGGACGATCTGGTCTTTGCTGCGGGTGATGCCTACCGCCTTGCAAAACTCCGTTATGAAACAGGGACAGATTCCTACCTGACCACACTGGACTCACAGCGCTACTACTTACAGGCCCAGCAGTCCCAGATTACGGTTGCTGTCGCAAAATACCAGAATCTAGTGACCATTTACCGCGCCATGGGGGGTGGCTGGCAGGAAGGGGCTCCAGCAGCCCAAGCGCCAGACAACAAGGCCGCACAACCCGCTCCGCCCAAAGCCGGGTAGCAGACAAAGAACATATCATAATAAAAAGGCCGCATAACAGCGGCCTTTTTTATTACTCCCAGATTATTGCGTACCAAGTGTACGGCAATATTTACCCAAGTTTGAGCACCCAGAGCTGGGCAATATCATATGCCCCGTTATCCCCTGCAACGCTCTTCAAAGTCTGTATGGCCGCAGCTTTGTTCCCTGCCTGCATCTGGGCAAGTCCAAGGTGCAAGCGGGCAATATTGGGGTCCGTTACCCCTTTGGCAATAGCCTGCTCCATCAGAGCCAGCCCTTTGTCTGCCTGCCCGAAGGTGACATAGTTATACCCCACATTCAGCAGAGCATTCCCCGATGTCTGGGCAAGAGCAGCTTTTTCATCTTCTGCGATAGACGCTTTTTTATCGGCAATGGTTTTTTCAACCAGCGCTTTCAGGCGAGCCTGCCTTGGTGCTTCTGCTCCCTGGCCAAGAATCCCCTGTTTGTAACCCTGATCCATCAGATCCAGCGCAAGTTGGGGCATATGGCCCTGCATTGCGATTTCCGTCATTTCCATAAAATCGCGCGCGGTGGAAATGTCTCCCGCAGCCAGACGGATACGGTACACATCAAGCTGCAAGGCAGGAGGGATTTTTGTATTCACAACCAGTTCGTGCAGCAGAAGTGCCCAGTATTCTTTTTTAGGGTAATCACTGGCCAACAGAACATAGGCATGGGTCGCGGTTGTAGAATCCTTAAGAGCCGTGGCACTGGCTGCCAGCATCTGCAACTGCGATTCAACCGGCTTCTGCCCCGCCTTGACCGTTCTGGCAATAATCGGGGTTAAAACACGCACCGTTCCTGCATAGTCTTTTTGCAAATAATAAGACTGAGCAAGCAATGTTTCCATCTGCGGGTTAGGACCAACGTCCTTGAGGTAGCGCTGGATGGCAAGAACTGCCTTGGGATAATCCTTGGCATTATAAGCCATTGTCCCTTCCGACATCAGCATCTGGTTTTTCAGATTGCGCGGTGTGCGGGGGGATGCGATCAGTTTCTCATAAGCGGCGGTGGCCTGCGCAACATCCCCTGCCTGCGATGCCACTGCGGCGCGCATCTGAGCAATGGTGTAGTCTTCATAGGCACTTTTTCCGGCCACGCTGTCGGCTTCGTTCACGGCCGCCAGCGCCTTGGTATAGTTATGCGCCGCAAGAGCACTCTGTGCCTGCTGCAGGGCGGCACCAACCGGCTGCCCCAATGTGTCCGCCGCATATGCCGCCGGAACGGCAAGAGAGAAAACGGTCGCGGAACACAAAAGGCCCCGCACAAAACGCATGGTCATGCTCTTATCACTCCC
>NZ_BAJU01000003.1 GCF_000613865.1 Acetobacter okinawensis JCM 25146 | reverse complement strand
TCGTAAGCTCATAAGGTTGCGGAACACCCTCACAGCATGTCTTCTGTTGGCCCTTCGGAGAGAACGCCCTCCCATTTAGCGGATACAGCCGCCGCGTAACCGTTGCCCAGAACATTTGTGGCGGTGCGCAGCATATCCAGAAAATGATCAATACCAAGAATAAGTGCGATGCCTGCCTCAGGAAGACCAAACTGGGGAAGAACGGCAACAAGCGTGACCAAAGAAGCACGCGGCACGCCCGCTATCCCTTTACTGCTCAGCATCATGACCAGCACCATAAGAGCCTGCTGCGTCCATGGTAGATGAATGCCATATGCCTGAGCGATAAACATGGCCCCAAAAGACTGGAACAGAATGGAGCCATCAAGGTTAAAGCTATACCCCAAAGGCAGCACAAACCCCGCGATCCGGGACGGCACCCCAAAATTTTCCAGCCGTTCCAGCAGGAGTGGGTAGACTGATTCACTACTTGCCGTAGCAAAACCGAGAATAACAGGCTGGACCAGTTCCTTGATCAGTTCTTTGATTCTGGGACCAATGACGCAAAAAGCAATGAAGGTCAGAACAGCCCATAGACACATGATTGTGCCATAGAACTGGAAGAGAAAGCGCCCGAAATGCATCATCATTTCAGGGCCGCTATGGGCCAGACTCCCCATGATGGACCCAAAAACCGCTATGGGTGCTAGCATCATGACCATATCAGTCATACGCAGCATGATGCTTGCAAGCTCTTCCGCCCAGGCGAGCATGGTTTTACCTGCTTTGCCCGCCGCTGGCAGAGAAACCCCGAACAGAACCGAGAACACGACAATCTGAAGAATGTCATTCCGCGACATCGCATCAAGAATGCTTGTGGGCACAATATGCAGAACAAAGTCAACCGGCTGAAAAGAATGGCGCAGAGAAGCAATATCCGCAGGCAGCGGGGCAGAAAAACCGGCACCCGGCTGCAAGATATTTGCCGCAAGCAGACCAATGGTCAGGGAGATAAAGGACATACCCAAAAACCAGAGAATGACTTTACCGCCGACACGCAGCACAAGTGTGTCATCCCCCAGCTTGCCAATGCCGCTGACCAGAGTGGCAAACACAAGGGGTGCTATGACCATTCGAATCAGCCGGAGGAACAGCCCTGTCAGCAAGGTGGCGCTCTGTTCCGCCATGCCAATATAGGCTGGCGCCCAGACATGCACAGACAGCCCGCACACAACGCCCAAAACGAGAGCAACAAGGATGGCGTATGTCCGCCGTCTGGTATTTCCGAACTGCGTGGCACTGGCCATCAGCGTGATTCCTCTCCCACTTTGGTTTGAAACTTTTGTGACTAAAGACGCCCCTAATAGGAAAGACTGATCAGATCGTCAAAAAATGTGGCCAAAGCCACTGATCGGCCACACTCATGCTGCCGTTAAAATCGGGGTTTGTCACAAAGTTTCGGCATTGCCCTTTTGCGCTTTCCATGACATGTCATTTTCTTCACTTTCCAGACGTCTGGCAGTTCTGTTCATGTCCTTTTTTCGCACCGGTCTTGTATCCCTTATCATGGCCTCGGCTTTAGCCGGTCAGGCCATGGCCAAAACAGCGTGCGATACCGCGTCTGATGGGCAGATTGAAATTTCCATGCATGAAGTTGGTGCCGCCATCGGCTATATGTGGGGCCACGGCACACTAACATATGGTGGCCAGCGTTACCCTATTTCTGTCAAGGGTGGCGGGGCACTTGCCCTTGGTGGAGCAAAACTTACGGGCACTGCCTGCGTGACAAACCTGTCCCGACTGGTGGATTTTGAAGGCACATACTGGACGGTCGGCGGCGATATAGCAGCCGGGGCTGGCCCCGCAGGCATCGTTATGGAAAATGCCAAAGGGGTCGATATCTCATTCTCTGGCCATGCCAAGGGTGTACACCTTTCGGGCCAGATTTCACGCCTGTATTTCAAGCTTGATGCATTCTGAGCAGTATGGCTGCACAGAGAACTGCCCTCTCAACCTGCTGACAAAAAAGGCCTGCGGACATTCCCGCAGGCCTTTTTTATTATATAATCCGCTTAGAATTCAGGCTTCAGAACGCCCATGTCGCGTCACAACTAAACCAGAACATATTGTTTGTTCCATTGTTGACGACCGGGTTATCAACGGTTCCTGCCTGATTGAACGGATGAGTCCCGTTGAGGGATTTGTCCAGTCGCACTTCCGGGCGAATAATAAAGCCTCCCAGAGCAAGCTTTTTGTTAATGAATTCTGGCTTGTAAGTGACCCCCACCGTGAGTTCACCATATGTTGTCGGGGGCGCTACGTAATAAGGGTACGGCGTGTTGCTGATTGCCTGCGTGAAGGAGTTGAAGCTCGAATATTCGGCAATTATCCCGCCCGTATTGTCACGAAAAATTTCGCCACGGGCATTCAGCGTTAACCACGGGTGGAATGCATATGAAAAATAGGTGCTAACCCCATAGGCATCATCCCGCAGACCGTCATCATGCAGATAGGTCCCATTAACGGAAACCGTCATTTTATCATTCACATGATAGGTCGCCATGATGTCACCATTGTACTGCATCAGGTGATTGGCGGCCTTACCAAGGCCTGAACTGACCCAGCCCTCGGCAGACGTAATGCTGGAACCGTTGTTCCCTTGCGGGCCAAAATGACCGATTGCGTGCACATCAAGCTTACCGTCCAGCAGCTTGTTCCATGCAAACCCAAAGTACCCCTTGGGCTTGTTGTTGTTGCCTGATGCACCAAAAGTTGTGGAGTTCCCAGCATCTATACCCAAAATCCAGTCCATGTGGCGGGTCAGATGCATGGTGGCAAGAATGCCGACTGTCTCAAACGGAACAATGTAATCTGAGGCATAATTGAAGGTATAGAACGGACGGGCCTGCGCAGGCGTCCCTTCCGCCCCCATAATCCCGTACATCTGCCCGATCTGCACATCGATCCCGCGTTTGAAAATCCATGGTAGGTGCGCATCAATATGTGCCTGTGTCGGAACCCACTGGTACAACCCGTGCAATGACCCTGAGCCCATGCCAATTGTAGGATCAAAGCGACCATCTGAGCCATACATGGCCTCAAACACGAACCCCAGCCCATAACCTTTGCCTACCGCCGTAACGGGGTGGGAGATTGACCCCATGATCTGGTTCAGCGTGGCCGTATTGGCCCGGTCTGTATAGTACTGGGCAAAATTGCGACCAGAACGCGTCCATGGGTTGCCTGTTACGCCAGCTTCCACCGACACATGGGCTTCCAACCCCTGCCAATAAGTTGGCACCTGCCCTGCCTTGGGATGAAACAGGTTACCCACTGTGGGTTTCATCGCATCATCTTCATTATTCACAGCCGCAGGGACTTCCTCCCCATCAGATGGCGTGCCGGCCGCTTTTTCCGCCTCTGGGGGGGCGCTCATGGGAGCATTCACAATCTGAGCCGAGGTAAGAGACACAGAAGAGGCTTCTGCTGCATGCGCAAAAGAGGAAAGCAACGCGCTAGAAGAAACACATGCAGCCAGAAGGAAACCAAAGTCATGAACAAAGTTTTTGCGCATCACATCAATCCATAGCGGGGACAAAAAAATAACAGCCAATATAAAAATTTATTATTTTTTGAACCTGCTCATAAAAAAAACCGAACATACCAGCATTATTGAGGAATAGATGATGAATATTTCGATGTTATAATAAATAACAACCGCAAGAGCGATCATGGCTGCACCAAGAGCAAAGCCGGGCAGCACGGGATACAGTGGAGCCTTATAGCTCCGTTCCAGTGCAGGCTCTGTCCGACGCAAACGGAACAGGCTGATCATGCTCAGCATATACATGGTGAGAGCACCAAAAACGGACATGGTGACCAGTGTTGCGGTTAGGGACTGCCCCTGAATGCTTACCAGGTCGTCCGAGAAGATGGCGGCAATACCAATGGCTCCACCAGCCAGAGTAGCCACATACGGCGTTTTAAACCGTGGATGCAGACGCCCCAGCACTCCCGGCAAAAAACCAGCGCGTGCCAGAGCAAACATCTGGCGTGCATAACCCATGATAATACCGTGCAGAGATGCAACCAGCCCAAACAGTCCAAGCCAGACAAGCATATGCAGCCAACCACTATGAGCCCCCACAACCTGCTTCATAGCCTGAGGCAGCGGGTCGTTCAGGTTGGACAGGGTATGCCAGTCCCCAACGCCACCGGCAAAAAGCATGACGCCAAAAGCAAGAGAGACAAGGGTAAGAATACCGGCAATATAGGCAATGGGAATGGAGCGCCGTGGTTCACGCGCTTCTTCCGCGGCCATGGCAACGCCTTCCACCGCAAGAAAAAACCAGATGGCAAAAGGCATTGCCGCCAGAATACCGCCAAGCGCCTGCCAGCCAAAATGTGGTGTCGCACCCCAGCCATCGGCCAAAAAATGATCCCACGAAAAGGCGGGAGCCACCACACCCATGAACACCAGAAGTTCAACAATGGCAGCAATGGTAATGAACAACTCAAATGTTGCAGCAATATGCACGCCAACAATATTGAGTGTCATGAACACCAGATACGCCCCCAAAGCCGCGACCTTGGGCGATAGAGCAGGAAACTGCACGTTCAGATAAGCACCAATGGCAAGCGCAATAGCGGGAGGTGCAAAAATAAACTCAATCAGCGTGGCCAGACCGGCAACAAGCCCACCCCAGCGCCCAAGAGCACGGAAGCTATAGGCAAAAGGCCCACCCGCATGGGGGATAGAACACGTCAGCTCCGTAAAACTGAAGATAAACGCTGTGTACATCAGCGCCACAAAAACAGTGGCGACCAAAAAACCAAGCGTTCCGGCAGTTCCCCACCCATAGCTCCAGCCAAAATACTCGCCCGAAATGACAAGCCCGACGGCAATCCCCCACAAATGGAAGGCACCGAGAGACTGGCTGAGCTTGGTCCCGCTGCTCTCACTCATGCGTCTGTGTCCTTATCATGTAAAGATGGTGTGTATTTGCCTAACACCTTGTCTGGTGCAGCATCTTTAAGACCGACACCTGTAAGCCCAAGCCGGTTTGCCTCATGCATCAGCCACGCCAGTTTGGCGGCTCCGGCAGGTATCGTCATGCCGTGCGCATGAATATTGGACAGACAGTTCCTTAGGGAATCAGGGCAGCCGACATACGGCGCGTATGTCAGGTAAATACCCAGACTGTCTGCAACACTCAGGCCCGGTCGTTCGCCAATCATCATCACGACCATTCTGGCCCCCATGGCCTGAGCAATTTCATCCCCCAGAGCGACGCGGCTTTGCATGGCTATGACCAAAGGTGCAATGCACCAGCCCGGCAGAAGGGGTTGCATGGCCATAAAAAACGAAACGGCGTTTGTCTGCGTGGCAATGGAGGAAAGGCCATCTGCTGCCACGAACACAACGTCCCACTCGCCTTTGCGCAACTGGTGCAAAGACTGCTCACCAAGCCTGCGCCCCAGATCCGGGCGGCGTAGATATGTGGCTCTGTCTGCGGCGCGGCTGTGCACATGCAGGCACTCCGCGCCGTGCAACTGCCGCTCCATATCCTGCACATTCAGTGGGGTATGCACCGCATCCCGCGCCTGTGCATGTGCTGCCTGAAAAGCCAGAACATCGGTTGTGCACTGCGCATTGCCACTGCGACCCAGCCCAATACGCGCACGAGTGAGCGCTCGCAAAGGGTGCCACTCATCCACCAGTAGGCGGGGAGGAACAACAGGTTTGCCATGCTCTGTCATGCTGCGGACACCAGCTTTGCCAATGGCGTCTGCCCCAGTTCGAGCGGGCGCATCTGGTTGGCATGCGGGTCATATAGCCCCATACGCTCCAGCCATGCCGCAAATTCGGGAGCAGGCTTTGCACCCAACGCGTGACGCAGGGTTAGAATATCGTGGAATGACAGGCTCTGATAATTGAGCATGATGTCATCCGCACCCGGCACACCGATCAGGAAGGTAATGCCCGCAACACCCAGCAGTGTCATCAGGTTGTCCATGTCATCCTGATCGACTTCGGCATGGTTGGTGTAGCAGGCGTCACACCCCATGGGCACACCCATGAGCTTGGCGCAAAAGTGATCCTCCAACCCCGCGCGGATCACCTGCTTGCCGTCATACAGATATTCAGGGCCAATAAAGCCCACCACAGTGTTGACCAACAGGGGATCAAAGGCCCGCGCAACAGCGTAGGCCCGCGCCTCCACCGTCTGCTGGTCAATACCATGGTGCGCACCGGCGGACAGTGCGGCCCCCTGCCCCGTTTCAAAATACATGACGTTCTGCCCCGATTGTGCCACGCCCCAGAGCCAGAGCGGCCTCATGTGCCTCGCGCAGTATGGCGAGGTTGACGCCAAAGCCCTCATTCGCCTTTTGCGTGCCGGCAACGGACTGGAAGACAAGGTCAACCGCGCCTCCGCAGTTCATGATCTCAAGCGTGTTGGTTACATGTGTGAGCACGCAGGTCTGGGTTGGAATATCGTAAAGCTGTCGGGCATGATCGAGCATGTCCAACAAAGCCAGACCATTGGCCACGCTATCCGTTGCCGGATTGATGCCAATAACCGCATCCCCCATGCCATAAAGCAGACCATCCAGTGTGGAGGCCGCAATGCCTTTAAGGTCATCGGTCGGATGATTGGGTTGCAGGCGTGAAGACAAACAGCCAGACAAACCAATGGTATTACGGAATCTGGTCACAACCCGAACCTTGCGCGCAACGCTCATCAAATCCTGATTACGCATAAGCTTGCTTACGGCCGCAGCCATTTCTGGCGTAATGCCCGGGGCAATCCGGGCAAGGCTTGATGCGTCAGCCTCATGCGAGAGCAGCCAGTCACGGAACTCTCCGACAGTCATATGCGCTATAGGTGCAAAAGCTGTATGGTCGTGTGTGTCCACGATCAGGCGTGTGACTTCGTCTTCCTCATAGGGAACAAGGGCAGTCTCAACAAAACTGCGTAGCGGCACATCGGCCAGCGCATAACGGGCAGCCATTCTTTGCGCATCAGACTGGGCCGCCAGCCCTGCAAGCTGGTCGCCCGAACGTAAAGAAGAGGCAATGGCAAGGAGGGCCTTAATATCCCGGAAATGGTAGCTTTCCCCACCCAGTGTGTGACGATATCCCATTGGTCCAAGCCTCCCGCGCCTGCAAGGCACACTCCTGTTGCGGGGGTAGAAAAAGACGTTCCCGCAACTTGGTTCGATACCGTTACAATAACAGCATCACATGTGTTCGGACTTGACTGGAGGAAACAATTTATTGACCATTCAAAACAAAATGCACCCTTACATAGACGTATTCTGCCATGTCTGACCCGATGCACAGCCCGACATCTGGTGTGCTCGCCGCCGCCGCAACCGGTGTTGAAGAGTTCATTACCTCCCGCGGAGGCGATGTTGACCGGATAGCGGGACGTTCCGGCCTATCCACCGGCCAGTTTGCCCTGCCGACCGACCGTCTGGACCTGACCGCTTACTGCCGCCTGTTTGAAGAAGCCGCGCACGAAACACACGACGGCAATCTGGGCCTATGGTTTGGCCAGCAGTTCCAGCCAGAAATGCTGGGGCTTGTCGGGTATATTGCCTTGCTGTCCGCCACAGCGGAGGAGGCTGTACGCAATCTGGCCAGCCATTTTGGGTATCATCAGGGCAACACGCACACGCAGGTCATTGAACAGGACAACGGCCTGCTCCGGCTGGAATACACCATTCTGGACCCCACCATTACCCGGCGCAGGCAGGATGCGGAGCTGACCATGGGTATGTTCTGCAATATTCTGCGCCACGCCATGGGGCCACACTGGGTGCCTGAAACCGTTATGTTCGAACACCAGCGCCCAGAGCAGGCCCATGAACATACAGAGGCTTTTCAGGCCGACATCCGCTTTGACCAAAGCACCAATGCTCTGATTTTCCGCCGGTCCGGGCTGGAACGCCGGATGCCCAAAGCCAATGCAGCCATGCTGGACATCATGCGCGCCTCGCTGATCTCCCTCTCCCGCACCCATCAGGGGAATGGACAGGTGGCCTCGGCTCCACCACTCAAGGAACAGATAGCCACCATCATCCGGGCCGGGTTGGCGGAACGCTGCTGTACACTGTCCGACATTGCCCAACGTATGAACATGCCCGCATGGACGCTCCAGCGCAGGCTTGCACAGTTCGATCTCTCCTTTGGCACATTATTGGAAGAGGTGCGCTACGCCGAAGCATGCCGCTACCTCAGCCAGCCCGGCACGGATATGGGAGAAATCTCTCTGGCTCTGGGCTATACCGAGACAAGTGCATTCAGCCGCGCTTTTCGCAAATGGAGTGGTGCATCACCTCGTGCCTGGCGGGAGCAGCACCTCAGCAAACCTCCGTCTTCTGGCCCATCATAAAGCTTTGCTTTCTTGGGAGTATGCGTGGGTCCTTTTTTTCATATTTGCATCTCCTGTACATAATATGAGACATGGATAGGGTATGATGCAGCCCCCTACCCCCCTCCGCCGTGGCTGGACCACGGGCAGTTGCGCAACGGCAGCGGCCAAGGCGGCATGGCTGGTACTGCAAGGCCATGAACCCCCGGCCAGTGTGTGGATCACCCTGCCTCGGGTAAGGAGGTGGCGTTCAGCCTCTGCCAGTTCAGCGGCACACCAGACGCCCCATGCGCTGCGGTCATAAAAGATGCCGGAGATGACCCTGACATCACCCACGGTGCCATGATCCGCTGCACGGTACGCGCACTTGCCGCAGGCTCTGGCATTATCTTCCGGGCGGGGCCGGGGGTTGGCACCATCACACGTCCGGGGTTACCTTTACCGCCGGGGGAACCCGCCATTAACCCCACCCCACGCGCCATGATCCGCACAGCTCTGACACAAGCCAACAATGCTGTACCACCAGATGCAGAAGTCACAATCAGCATTGATAACGGTCAGGAACTGGCGCAACACACGCTCAATGGACGTTTGGGCATTGTGGGGGGGCTGTCCATTCTGGGCACAACAGGCATTGTCATGCCGTTCTCCTGCTCCGCGTGGATAGAAAGCATTCACCGTGGCGTTGATGTAGCGCGGGCGGAAAAATTACCCCATATTCTGGCTGCCACTGGCAATGTCTCCGAAAAAGCGGGGCAGGCTCTCTATAATCTGCCTGACATAGCCTTGATTGAAATGGGGGACTTTGCAGGCGGGCTGCTCAAATACCTGCG
Organism: Acetobacter okinawensis JCM 25146; assembly: GCF_000613865.1. Classification (GTDB taxonomy): domain Bacteria; phylum Pseudomonadota; class Alphaproteobacteria; order Acetobacterales; family Acetobacteraceae; genus Acetobacter; species Acetobacter okinawensis. Next base: position 162,771 of record NZ_BAJU01000003.1, on the reverse strand, counting down.
CCACCACCCTGTGCCCCGCCTGAGTATTGCGGGGGGCATTGCCAAAATGACCAAGCTGGGTCAGGGCTGTCTGGACCTGCACTCCAGCCGCAGTCAGGCAGACATGCCTGCTCTGGCCGACCTTGCAGCACAGCATGGCGCCCCCCACGACCTGCCGGAACAGATAAAAACCTCCCCCACGGTCGCCGAGGCTTTTTTGCTCGCTGCGTCCCACACATACCCTCTGGGGAGCCTGATTGCTCACAAGGCATGGGAGGTGGCGCAGCAAACCCTCAGCCCCGCCCCAACACAGCTGGACGTGCTCGTCTTTGACCGCGCAGGCAGGCTTGCAGGCAAAGCAGATCGGCCTTTTGCCCTTTAGCTACGAAAGCGGCGGCGATAATCGGGGTCATATAGAGCGCTCTCACGCCCGACCATGCCAGCAAGAGCAGGGCCGACCAGCACCAGCGCAGTCCGCTCGATCGGATTAAGCTCCAGTTCTTTTTCAATGCTTTCCAGCGTGCCGCGCAGCACGATCTGATCGGGCCATGATGCGCGTGCAACAATGGCAACAGGGCATTGCGCGCCATAAAAGGGAGTCAGTTCCGCCACAATACGGCTCAGGGCATGCACGGCCAGATGAATGGCCAATGTTGTGCCTGTGGCGGCAAAGGTTTCCAGCTTTTCACGCTCAGGCATGGCAGATGCACGACCGTTCACGCGGGTCAGCACAAGGCTCTGCGCCACGCCTGGAGCTGTTAGCTCCCGCCCCAGAACGGAGGCCGCAGCAGCAAAGGCGGGCACGCCCGGGGTCATGGTCCATGGAATGGCATTGCGCTCAAGCCTGCGCACCTGCTCGGCCACAGCGCTGTAGATGGACAGATCACCAGAATGCAGGCGCGCAACGTCCTGCCCGGCGTTATGTGCCCGCACATACTCGGCCTCGATCTCGTCCAAAGACATGGGTGCTGTATCCACAAGTCGCGCATCTTCTGGGCAATACTGGAGCATGTCGGGCGGTACAATCGAGCCTGCATAAAGGCAGACCGGGCAGGAGGCCAGAAGGTCACGCCCCCGGATGGTCAACAGATCCGCAGCGCCGGGGCCTGCTCCAATAAAATGAACCGTCACGTCCTATCTCCTCGTGCCACCGCACAGGTTACACCACATAATATCTGGCGGGGCAGGCACAACTGCGCGCCCTCCCCCGCACCGGCAAGAGCACATGCCTCCGCCACAGATGCAACCCCCACATGCCGCATAACAGTAGCGGACGCTGTATGGCAGCCCGGCTGCACCTGCTGGAGTTGCGCGCGCCCGATCCACAGCAGCTCCGCCCCCCACGCGCTCGCAAGCAGGTGGGGCATATCATCCCCGCGCTTAAAATCGGGGACGGCAATATAATCAGGTGCCTGCACCCCTACGATGCGCAAGCTGCGCGCCAGCAGTTCCAACGCAGACCCAACCAGTGCGGTGCTGCGCCAGCCCATGCCAACAACAATCATGCTCTACCCGGCTTGCTGGCCACCCATTGCGTCACCGTCATAGCTGGACGAAACGCATGGAACCCTCCAACCGCGTCCAGCCGAGCTATGGAAAGGCGCGTCAACCGCCCCCCCCACTCCCGCACAGCCTGTAGCAGACGGTTTTCGGTTTCTACCACAACGGCATTGACCACCATACGCCCCCCCGGACGGAGTGCCGCCCACGCCTGCTCCAGCACACCCGCTCTGCTGGCTCCACCACCAACAAAAATGGCGTCTGGCGTGTCCAACCCATCCAGCCCCTGCGGCGCACGCGCCTGCACCACCTGTAGGTCAGGCACACCCAGCGCCTGCGCATTGCGCATAATGCGGGCAGCACGCTCTGCCACGCTCTCAATCGTTATCGCCCGACACTCAGGTGCAGCAAGCATCCACTCAATGGAAACAGACCCCGCCCCACCGCCAATGTCCCACAGCAGTTCCCCTGCCCGTGGCGCAAGGGCCGATAGGGTTAGCGCCCTTATATCCTGGCGGGTAAGCTGCCCATCGTGCTCAAAACAGCTATCGGGCAGACCGGCGCATCGGGGCAGGCACAGCGCGCTTACATTGGCGGGGACCTCCAGCGCAAGCAGGTTCAAGGCTCCCATATCGGGCGGGGGGCCGTCCTCAACCACAAAACTACGGCACCGCTCGTTTGCACCACCGAGTGCCTCCAGCACATGGCACCGTACCGCACCAAGCCCCAAATCCACCAGCCATTCCGCCAGAAGGCGGGGGGAAGTAGCATCAGCCGACAAAACGAGCAACCGCGCCCGAGGCTGCAAAAATGGGCGAACCCGCTCTACAGGTCTGCCGCACACGGACACGACGTGGCACTGCTCACGCGCCCAGCCAAGCCGCGCACACGCCAGTGCGACGGACGATACGGCAGGCAAACACAGCATCTCCCCCACACCAAGGCTACGGGCCAGCACACCGCCAACACCGTAAAAAAACGGGTCCCCGGATGCCAGCACAACCACTTGCCGCCCACGCAGGGCCAGCACCTGCCTTACGCCCTCGCTGAACGGTGTTGGCCATGCTGTGCATACGCCTTGTGGCAGGGGGGCTACCAACGCCAGATGTCGCGCGCCACCAAACACATACTCTGCCTGCGCAATCAGATCTCTGGCGGTGCCGCTCAGGCCGCTCAGACCATCCTCCCCCACCCCGATCACGCTCAACCATGGAGCCGGGTTATGCATGTTCAGCTCAGGCATCACATCCTCTTTTCAATACAAAACCCCCGTGCTTGCCCCGGCTGTGAGAGTGCGGGTATAGGCTGGATGGCATACTCCGGCACCAAGGTTTTTCCATGCCCTCCGTATCTGCCTATAGCGGAATAACCACTCACTCCCCCACATGCCCCCGCGTTCTGGTTCTTGGCGGCACAACGGAAGCCAGCACCCTTTGCCGGCGGCTGACAAGCACAGACCCTGTGTGCCATGCCGTACTGTCCCTTGCCGGTGCAACCAGCCAGCCGCATCTGCCGGACATGGCAACCCGCATAGGCGGTTTTGGTGGCGTGGAAGGGCTGCTCCACTGGCTCCGCCACAACGACATTGCCGCTGTTGTGGATGCTACCCACCCCTTTGCAGCTCAAATGAGCCAGCATGCCGCCGTAGCCTGTGCCAGAGCCGGAGTTCCCCTGTTGCGTCTGGAGCGTCCGGGCTGGGTGCCAACACCACAGGACCAGTGGCAGGTGGTCCCCAGCATAACAGATGCCGCCCGGACTCTGGCCCACGCCAGCCAGTGGAACAGCACGCCCCAGTCGGTGTTCCTGACTACTGGTCGCAAGGAGACCCGGCCTTTTCTGGCAGCACCACAGCACCATTACCTGTTCCGTTCCATTGAGCTGCCCGATCCGGCCGACCTGCCGCCCGATACGCGGGTAATCCTTGCCCGCGGACCATTTGACCTGAATAGCGAACTGGACTTGATGCGGAAGCAAAAAGTTACCGTGCTGGTGACCAAAAACTCCGGGGGAACTGCCACCCACGCCAAGCTGGAAGCGGCACGCATTATGGGCATACCCGTTATAATGATCGCACGCCCCGCCCCACAGAACACGCCACACGCCCCGAATGTGGAGCAGGCTGTGGCGTGGCTGCGGGATCAATGTGCACCTTCCACCTTGCGCGCGGTGTAAAGCCACGGCTCTTCGCCTGTGGGGCGGGTGAGCACACGGGTGGCTGGGCAACCAATCAGCACAAGCGTGCTCATGTCCGCCCACTCAGCACTGGCCTGCGCAATGGTGGAGAGACGGACAGCCTCATCCGGCCGGCCTATGGCACGGGCAAAGGCTACAGGCTCGTCCCCGTGCATGGTCTGGCGTAAATGCTCAAAGGCAGCTCCAAGCTGCCATGGCCGCGCATGCGAGCGTGGGTTGTACAAGGCGATTACAAAACCCGCCTGCGCCGCCAGCCGCAAACGCTCCAGCACAACCGGCCAGGGTTTGAGGTTATCGGACAGGGAGATCACACAAAAATCCCCCCCGAGCGGCGCACCAAGCCGCGCGGATGCTGCGAGCACTGCGCTGACGCCGGGAATAACCTGAATATCCAACGCTCGCCATATCTGCGGGCCGTTCTCTACCGCCTCGAACACAGCACTGGCCATGCCAAATACCCCGGCATCCCCGCCCGAAACCACAGCAACGTGCCGCCCGTTCAGGGCCAGTTCCAACGCATGGCGGGCACGCGCTATTTCCTCCCTGTTATCCGATATGTGGCGCACCACCTCCGGGCCTGCTTCCACCCGCCTGACATATGGCGCATATCCGACAAGATCGGTCGCGCGGGCCAGTGCCTCCTGCGCCTGTGGGGTCAACTGCTGGGGGCTACCCGGCCCAAGGCCCACAATAACAACAGAGCCACTACTCATCGTACGCGCTTCCTTCCGGGCAGAAGCACGAGGGAAAAATAGGGCGCTGTTCCCTCCTGCTCAGCCAACGGGGTTATAGCCTGCGCCCCCTGTGTGCCACGCTCAACATACATGGCATCCTCCATACGCCCGCTTTGGGCTACCGCCTTGCGCACATGCGGCATGTTACGCCCGATCTTCATGATCACGGCGGCATCCGCCCGGTCCAGCCAACCTGCCAGTTCTGCCTCAGGCAAGGTAGCCGGGAGCACACACAGCACATCATCTCCATGAGTCATGGGGGTCAGGGCCTGACTCCAGCATCCATTCATGGCCATAATGCCGGGGACCACCTGTATGTGGCAACGTGCACGAAGGCGGTCGAACAGATACATGGCAGAGCCATATAAGAACGGGTCGCCCTCACACAGCAGCACCACATCGCGCCCGGTGGCCAGCACTGCGGCCATGCGCTCGGCGCTCTGGTCATAAAAAACCGACATGTTCTGGTGGTAAGCCGGGTTGTTGACCGAAACCTCCGTGGTGAACGGGTAGACAAGCGGCAACTCCTCGGCACCGGGGCCAATATGGGCCTGCGCTATGGTCCGGGCCTGACTGGGGTGCTTTTCACGGCAGAAATATGCCACCACCGGCGCCGCCCCGATCAGGCGTGCGCCCCGCAGGGTCAGCAATTCCGGGTCGCCCGGCCCCACGCCGACTATACTGAGTGTTCCCGCCATTATTCGACCTCGGTCGCAAGGGCGTTCAGAGCCGCGGCGGCCATGGCGCTGCCTCCCAAACGACCATGAACAACCAGCCAAGGCACATCATGCCTTTTGGTGAGTGCCTCCTTGGATTCTGCGGCCCCCACAAAACCGACCGGCACCCCCACCACGGCTGCCGGGCGAGGTGCCCCCGCATCCAGCATTTCCAGCAGATGGAACAGGGCTGTGGGCGCATTACCTATGGCCACGACAGCCCCTCCAAGCCTGTCCCCCCAAAAATCAAGCGCAGCCGCCGAGCGTGTGTTCCCAATAGCCAGAGCCTGCTCCGGCGTGCGCGGGTCACGCAGAGTACAGATCACATCGTTATCAGCAGGCAGGCGCGTCCGGGTTACGCCACGGGCCACCATTTCCGCATCACACAGAATGGCGCATCCACCGCGCAGGGCCTGCCGCGCCCGTGGCACAAAATCGTCCGTCATGGCCACGGACTGGGCAACACCAACCATGCCACAGGCATGAATAATCCGCACAACCACAGCTGCTTGCTCCAAAGTAAAGGCGCTCAGGTCTGCCTCTGCCCGGATTGTGGCAAAAGACCGCTGATAGATGGCCGCCCCATCCCGAATATACTCATAGGCCGGCATCCACCGCTCCTTCGTGTTTGAATGACTCAAATGCTTTATAAACAGCCTGTTCGTTGGCGAACAGGCTTTCCACACGCCCTGAGGCCGTACCATTACGCACAAGCCCGTACCCCTGAGCACCGGCAACAACAGTAAAATCGGCAGCAGCAGGATATGCGCATCCCTTGCGGCAGCCTGAAACATGTAAGGTGCCCCCATGAGGCAACAAAGGAGCCAGATTGCGCGCCAGTCCCTCAGTCTCCCCCACGGCCTGCGCACAGGCCCCGGCCCCACTACAGGCCCATGTCCGTAACAGGGCGGAGGCCGGGTCCGTGACCATGCCAGCCACCACAGGCACCTGCGGCATGCCACCCAGAACAATGCTATGCCAAGGTGTCAGGCGCAGAACGCCATCACCCTGTGTTGCTGCAACCTGTGCGCAGTCACGCAGCATGGCAGCGGTCATGCAACCCAGCGGAACGGACAGGGCAACCAGTCCATGCCCGAGTGACCCGACAAGGCTATAACCACCCAGCTCAGGGCCTGCACTCATGGGGGCCGTGTGACCTTGCAGCCCCAGAATGTGGAATAACCTCTCCCCAACGTCTGGGGCGCGTTGTGGCCGCGTACTTTGATGAGAGGTTACAAACGCCTCTGCCAGCCCGACTGCCTGCCTGACCGCCACAGCATAATGAGCGGGTTGCGTACACAAGGCGCCACAGATAACCGACCACTGCCCGCCTTCCATCGCGCGCACTGTTATATCCGCCTGCAACAGGCCTGATGCGTAAAGCCCACCACCATCCACAGCAAAACCAAATTTGCCCGGTAGGGCCGACAGGGCCGCAGCACTAATCAGAGCATTACGCAGGGCCTCTGCACAGGCATGTGTGTCTGGCGCACACGCGGGGTCATCCCCCGCCAGAGGTGATACAAGCATGGCCTGCCGCCGCTCCATACCCGCATCGGACAGGCCAAGGCCTGCCGCAACCGCAATATCGGGGAACCGGCGGGCAGCAGCGGCCCCAAACCCGCGCAGTTGCAGGCTGGCCCTGTTGGTCAGCCCGATGCGGCCATTACCCTGCTGTTGCGCGACATCAGCCAGCAAAAAAGCCTGAGCGGCTTCCAGCCGCCCCAGTCTGGGCCTTACGCGCACCAACCAGCCATCTGCTGCCTCCATGGGCGCAAAAAGACCAGGGCACCACCCTTTGACTTCCGGTTGTGCAAAACTGCCATACATCCCGGTTACTCCCGTCTGCTTGGCCACCTCTGGCCCTTGGGTTGCCCCCGAACGCCTGCCCAGATTTTGTGGTGTTCCACAAAAGACGACAAAAGCGACAGACACACCGCATGCCCACAACATGATGGAACAGGAGCATGTGCCAGAAAAATACGGGCGAGCTACCCTGCTCCACCCCATAGCACACTGGGCCGGGGCTGACCTGCGACCGTGTTAGGCCCGTGCGAGCAGACTTGTCAAAGTAGGCGCTGGCACAGCAGACATCCACTTTTATGCAGTTTCGCTCAGCTTCCTCTTGCATCTAGGGCAAAATCCTGCTTGCAGCATGAACCATGAAGGCTTCATTCGAGCGAACCAGTTGGTTTCCCATCATGCTCCGGCTGGAAGGGGCGCGTGTTCTTGTGGCTGGCGGCGGCAATGTCGCGGCCAACAAGGTGCAGCTTCTTGTACCGACGGGTGCACTGGTGGACATCCTCGCCCCCACACTCTCCCCCGAACTTGAACGTCTTGTAGCAGACGGCAAGGCACGTTTGATCCGTGAGGAAGCCTCGGTCAAAACGCTGACATCCCTGCTGCCGGGTTGCCGCATGGTTTATCTGGCCACCAGCAACCGCGCGCTCAACGCCGAACTAAGCGCTCTGTGCCAGAGCATGAACATCCCAGTCTGCGCGGTAGATGACCCGGAGGTTTCCAGCTTTATTACTCCGGCCATGACCACACGGGGTGCCGTACAGATTGCCGTCTCCACCGGCGGCGCCGCCCCAGTTCTGGCACGCAGGTTACGGGCAAAAATAGAAGAAATTATGCCTGCAGGCCTGCACAGACTGGCCGCATTTATGCAGCACAGCCGCACGGCTCTACGCACACAGGTGCCGGACTCCGCCTTGCGCCGCCGCATATGGGAACATTTTCTGGACGGCACGGGCGGCCCGCTGGCCATGTCGGGCGATACACAGGCTGCCCAGCAGGAGCTTGAACGTATTGTGCGCGAAGACCAGCGCAGAACTGGGGAAGTCTGGCTGGTTGGCGCAGGCCCGGGCGACCCCGACCTGCTGACACTGGCAGCCCTGCGACTGATGCAAGATGCGGATAGCGTTCTGTACGACAATCTGGTGGGGCCGGATATCCTCAATTTTGTGCGCCGTGATGCCGAGCGGGTTTTTGTTGGCAAGCAGACCAACAACCATACCCTGCCGCAGGACGGCATTAACGCCGAGCTGATTCGCCGCGCCAAGGAAGGGGAGCGCGTACTCCGGCTCAAAGGCGGCGACCCCTTTATTTTTGGTCGCGGAGGGGAGGAAATAGAAGCGCTGGTGGATGCGGGTATCCCTTTCCGCATTATCCCGGGCATTTCTGCCGCCAATGGCTGCGCGGCCTATGCGGGCATACCGCTCACTCACCGCGATTGTGCACAGGCCTGCCTGTTTATTACGGGGCATGCCCGGGCTGACGGCACCCTGAATCTGGCGTGGGAGACCATAGCCTCCGCAGCCAGACCATTGTTATCTACATGGGGCTAACACTCATTCACCAACTCTGCGCCAGACTGGTCGAACATGGCTTGCCAGCAGACTGGCCTGCTGCTGTGGTGGAACGGGGCACATTACCACAGCAACGCGTGTTCAGCGGCACACTCTCCACCCTGCCCCAGCAGGTTACGGACAACAAGGTGAGTAGTCCGGCGCTGGTCATTGTTGGGGAAGTAGTGCGGCACCGGGTCATATCTTCCCCACTCTGAGGGGAAGGATGTCGGGCTTTCAACCGCAATGCGCCTCGTGCGCATAAACAGCTTTGGCAGCCCCTCGCTCGGCAAGCTGGTCGGCACGTACACACAGTGCATCACGTGCCGGTGGTCGCCCGAACATACGCCGGTACTCCCGACTGAACTGGGACGGACTTTCATACCCCACTGCAAAGGCTGCTTCTGCTGCATCCACATTTTCGCTCACCATGCGCCGACGAGCCTCCTGCAACCGTAGTTGTGTGCGGTATTGCAGGGGGCTCATATTGGTCGCTGCACGAAAATGCCTGTGGAATGTGGACAGGCCCATACCGGCAACACTGGCTGCACGCGCCACATCAAACGGTTCGGCATAATGCAGGGAAATCCAGTGAATGGCCCGGTTAATGTGGGAAAGATTGCTGCCAGCCGTAGCAATCTGCCGGAGCGCACACCCCTGATCCCCCTGTAAGAGCCGATAGAGCAGCTCCCGCACAATCAGGGGTTTGATAATGGGAATATCCTCCGGCTGGTCCAGCAACCGCATCAGCCGGAGCAGCGGCCCAGTAATGTCCGAATTCAGCGGGCTAAGCCCCATGCCCATGATGCAGGCCTGATTGGGGTCCACCTGCGTGTCATTTACAACCAGCAGCAGTTCCGCGATCAGCGCCGGGTCAAGCGCCAGACACAGCGCCAGATACGGCCGCTCGGGGGAGGCCTGTGTAATGCAGCCTGCCACGGGCAAATCGACTGCGGTGACCAGATAATGGCTGGCGTCATAATCAAACACACGGTCACGTAGCATGACCTGCTTGCTGCCTTGCACAATAACATACACGCGCGGTTCAAACACAAACGGGATCGGCTCGCTCACGACCTCCGCACGGTAAAGGGTCAGTTCTTTTATGGCGGTTGTAACCGTAGGCTGGGTGCAATGCCTGAGTACCAGATTTTGCAGCTCGGCCAGATTCCCGGCCATGCATTCCTTCTGTTCCGCCACATTATCCTCTCTGCTCACCAACCACGGGAATAACCCGATCATACGGCATGCCACCATTCCAGATATGGCAGAATAAGGCAATCAGCACGGCAAGCATCTTGCCCAAAGCGGTATAAACACCCCCCACAGGAGAGAATCAGGCAAGAAGTGAGCAGAATTGCTCTACCGCCCCCCTCCCCTTACGGCCCATCTTGGCATGACTGACCAAACAGCCAAGGAAGAGCACGCTCATGGCCTACGCTACAACCAACCCCTATACGGGCGAAGTCGTTAAAACCTTTGCAGACGCAACGGATCAGGACGTACAGAACGCTCTGGACAAGGCCTACGGCGCATTCCAGTCCTGGCGCGATGTCTCCTTTGCCGAGCGCGCCAAGGTCATGACTGCCGCAGCAAAAATCCTGCGTGACAACATGGATGACTACGCAGCCCTGCTGACGCTGGAAATGGGCAAAGTTTTTGCTGAAGCCCGCGCGGAAGTCACACTTTCGGCCGAAATTTTTGAATATTACGCCGAACACGCGGAGCGCCTGCTGACCGCCGAGCCCCTGCCGGTCAAGAACCCCGAAGAAGGTCAGGCCATGCTGGTGCACGAGCCGCAGGGTATCGTGTTCGCCATTGAGCCTTGGAACTTCCCCTACTACCAGATCGCACGCATCATTGCGCCCCAGCTTTCGGCAGGGAACACGGTCATTCTCAAGCACGCATCCAACGTGCGCAGTGTGCCGCAGCCTTTGACGATCTGATGCGCAAGGCTGGCCTGCCAGACGGTGCATTCCGCAACCTGTATCTGGCTCGCCACCACACCGAAACCGTGCTGAACGACCCGCGCGTATGCGGCGTTGCCCTGACCGGCTCCGAAGGCGCTGGCGCCATTGTGGCCTCGGTCGCAGGCAAGGCGCTCAAAAAAGCAACCATGGAACTCGGTGGTTCTGACGCATTTATCGTGCTTGATGACGCCGATCTGGAAAAAGCCGTCAAATGGGCCGTGTTTGGCCGCCACTGGAATGCCGGACAGGTTTGCGTCTCTTCCAAGCGCCTGATTGTGGCAGATGCCATTTATGACCGCTTTGTTGAGCTGTACAAAAAAGGTGTGGCGGAACTCAAAGCTGGCGATCCGATGGACCCGGCCACAACACTTGCCCCCCTCTCCTCCCAGAAAGCCGCAGACGATCTGCGTACACAGGTGGAAGAAGCCTGCAAACTGGGTGCAAAAGCCGAGGTTATTGGTGCGCCTGTGCCCGAAAAAGGCGCTTTTTTCCAGCCTGTCCTGCTGACAAATCTGGAAAACAATGAAGCACGCCTGTGGGAGTTCTTTGGTCCGGTGACCCAGCTTTACCGTGCCAAAGACACTGAAGACGCGATCCGCATTGCCAATGATTCGCCTTATGGTCTGGGTGGTTCCGTGTTTACGCAGGACACCAAACGTGGGGTGGAAGTGGCACGCCGCATTTACACCGGCATGGTCTACATCAACCATCCGACAATGGTAAAAGCCGATCTGCCGTTTGGTGGTGTCGCCCGTTCCGGTTTTGGCCGCGAACTCATCGGGCTTGGCATCAAGGAATTCGTCAACCACAAGCTGATTGACGTCGTGGACATCGACGCGCCGTTCTAAAATTCTTTTAGAGCCGCAATTTACCTACACTCTGTGTAGAGAAACCCTGCGCAGCCTGAACCAGTCCGGACAGAATCAAAGCAAAAGATTCTATCCGGGCGACACTCAGGCTGGGCAGGTTTTTTTATGCCATTATGGCTTTACCATCCGATCACGCTCAGGCCTCTGGCTTGACAGCCCAAACTCTGCCTGAAAAAGCAGTCCTGTCGTATGTTAAACCGTGTTGCACCCAAAGCGTAAGGGAACACCCCTCTCCCTGCCGAACCGGTATGCTGCCAGCATCCACCACCCCATGGAAAAACTGTATGCCCAAGTTACTTTACCTGATTTCCGAGGACTGGTTTTTCTGCTCGCACTTTATGGCCCGCGCTCTGGCTGCCAAGGAAGCCGGGTTTGATGTGGTGGTGCTCACGCGGGTTGGCACGCACGCTCATACAATCCGTGAACACGGCATACGTGTCGTCCCATGGCCGCATGACCGCAAAAGCCTTAACCCGCTGCATGAGTTGAAAAGCATCGCCAACGTCGTGCGCATTTACCGCCAGGAACGCCCGGATATTGTCCACCACATTGCCATAAAGCCCATACTCCACGGGACAATTGCAGCTCTGCTTGCAAACATACGCCATATCGTTAACGCCCCTGTGGGCATGGGGTATATTTTTTCGTCCAGCGACCGACGCGCCCGCCTGCTACGCGGACCGGTCAGCCTTGCATTGCGCCTCCTACTCAACCCCCGCCGTAGTCAGGTCATTTTTGAAAACCCCGATGACCTCCGCCACCTCACGACAAATGGCACCGTGCGCGTTCAGGCGGCACGGCTGATCCGTGGTGCCGGGATAGACCTGTCGGTCTTTGCCGCCACGCCCGAGCCCGATCAGGTGCCCGAAGTGGTGCTGCCTGCGCGCATGCTGTGGGACAAAGGGGTGGGGGATTTTGTTACCGCTGCGCAGCATCTTAAAGCTCAGGGTATTCAGGCCCGGTTCCTGCTGGCAGGAGCATCGGACTCGTCAAGCTTTGCAGCCATTCCGGAGGACACACTCCAAACATGGGCACAAAGTGGCGCGGTAGAGTATCTAGGTTTTTGCTCCAACATGCCCGCACTACTGGCCCACAGTGCAATCGTCTGCCTGCCCTCAACCTACCGGGAGGGGCTACCCAAAGTGCTGCTTGAAGCACTGGCCACAGGCCGCCCCATTGTTACCACGGATGTGGAAGGCTGCCGGGAGACTGTTCTGCCCGATGTCAACGGGCTGCTGGTCCCTCCACGCAACCCGGGCAGACTGGCGGAGGCCCTGCAAAAGCTGCTCAATAACCGTCCGCTGCGTCTGGCAATGGGCAAGGCAGGCCGAGCACTGGCAGAAACAGAGTTCTCGCAGGAAAAAATCAATGCGGAAACCCTGAAAGTCTATGCCGATTTTCAGGATCATTAACCCTACGACAGATTCCGCGTGCTCACTGGCATTCAGAGCGGACCTGCTGGCAGAACACTGGACCTGCCCACCCCGATGCGCGTAAGAGGACAACCATGAGATGGTTTGCAACCAGCATGATCTGCCGCCTCCTTGGCCATAAATGGGGAGCGTGGACGCAGCAGCAGTCCTGGGACGGGCATGGCACGTTCGAGCACCGCAAATGCATGCGTCACGGTTGTCTGGCTACGCAGCAACGCCGCGAAAAATAAGCCTGCGCTACGGCTCCTCTTATAACAATCAAGCTACCCCTGCCTGATTCTTAAATGTGGCAGCACAGCGCTCTTTTAAGAGCAACTACGCCTGCTTTGGTGCAGGCGCATGCTCCATTGTTATCGCTCGGTCTGCCCCACAGCCAGCCGCAGCAGAATATATTCCCTCAGTTTTTGAGGCAACAGACGCTCTACCACCCGCAATACACGGAATGGCCAAGGGAAAACATATTCCCGCCGTCCCTGCGCAATGGCACGGGCTATAACCCGCGCGGCCTTTTTTGCTGGCACCAGAAAGGGGCGGGGGCCATCAAGCCGCTGGCTCATGGGTGTATCCACAAAACCGGGAACAATCAGGGTCAACTTTACACCATATTGCTGCCACGCAAGCCCTGCAGATTTAGCAAAAAAAGCCAAACCGGACTTGGAGCTGCTATAGGCAGCGGAAAATGGCATTTCATAAAAACCGGCAACAGACCCGATGAGCGCAATATGCCCCCCCTGCCGTTCAACCATGCTCCGCGCCGCGGCCGTAGCCAGTGCTGCGGGTGTTGCATAGTTCACCAAGCCGAGTTGGAGCACCTTCTGCGGGTCTTCGGTTTTTTCGTCCAAGGACTGAATATCTGACAAACCAGCCCCGAGCACCACGCAATCCGGTTTGTGGGTGGCATCATCCTCCACAAAGGCCGTCAGAGCACCCGTGCCATCGCACAGGTCAATCTGGCGCGTATGCACCACGGCCCCTCTGGCGCAGCATTCCGTAGCCAGTTGGGCCAGCTTCTGGGCGTTTCTACCCCACAAAATCAGGGTCCGGCCGGGTGCTGCATAATGGTGCGCAAGCTCGGCACCAATGCCGCCGGTTGCCCCCGTAATCAGCACAGAACGCAAAACGTCCGCCCCGGATGCAGCATATCTCACATTTTTTCCTTTCCCATTGAGAGAGAATAAGGCATCACCCGGGGAGTTTTTTATGTTCCGTTCCATGGAGGGGCAATGTCTTTCCCGACTCAGATTACCGTTTCCCCTGTTTCGGGCTCACGTCAGCTTTCTCTCTTTATAAAGCTTCCGCGCAAGCTTTACGATGGCTTGCCCGGATATCTTCCTCCTCTGGACATGGAAGAGCGCAGCATGCTCTCCCCCCGCAAGGCTCCTTTTTTCGAGCATGGCTTTGCGTGTTACTTTCTGGCATGGCGCAATGGCAAACCCATTGGCCGCATATCTGCCCAGATCGATGCTCTGGTACTCCAGCAGGATGGACCCAGAACAGGTTTTTTTGGAGCGTTAGACACTGCTGAGCCCGCCTGTGTTCCCCTACTGCTTGAAGCCGCAACCGCGTGGCTGAAAACACGCGGTATTGAACGTATCCGTGGACCTTGGACGCTGAACAGCAACGGCCAGTCAGGTGTGATGATCGAAGGACAGAGCGAAATGTCCATGATCGGCACGCCATGGCACCCTGCGAGCCTTGCTCCAGCTATTGAGCAGGCAGGTTTTAGCAAGGCGATGGATCTGCTCTCCTACCGTATGGAAACCGGCCCCAAGGCCGAGCAGGCCAACCAGATTCCAGCCAACCTGCGCGAGCGTCTGGGCAAAATTACCATGCGCGGCCTGCGCCTGACACATATTGCCGAAGACGCGGAAATCCTGCGCGAAATTTACAATGATGCATGGGCCGACACATGGGGGAATGTCCCCCTGACCTCCAACGAGGTGGCGTCTCTGCTCAAGGCACTCAAACCTGTGCTGCGACCCGAACAGTATGTTCTGGCCGAAGTTGAGGGCGAACCTGCGGCCATCGCACTGGTCATACCCAATATGTTTGACATTAGCGGGGATCTGGGTGGAGCACCCTCTCCACTCGGTTGGCTCAAGCTGGGATCGCGCATTCTCAAGCATGACTTTCATTCCGCGCGGGTTGTCCTGTTAGGTGTGCGCAAAAAATACATGGGCACTGCCCTGCGTGCCATGCTGCCTGTTCTGATTATTGATGAATTGATGCATCGGGGGCATGTTCTGCCCTACCGGACCATTGAGTTAGGGTGGGTGTTGGAGACACATCAGGGGCTGCGCAACCTTATCGAGCGCATTTCTCCCACCCCTTATAAGCGGCATCGTATGTTTGAAAAAATCCTGCCGTAATTCCACCCTTCCGATCTGTGGTGTGGGCTGGCGTTAAAGGTGGCTCCACCCGGATGTTTTAAAATGTAATGGCCTGCCCGCACCATCCACAACGGACACGCAGGCCGGACCTACCTCAAACTGCCCTATGCGGGTTACCGGCACATCTCCACACTGGGTTGGCAGATACGGATGTGACTGGAGTTGCTGTTCGTGCTCCGGCGGAACGGCGAACAATATCTCGTAATCATCCCCGCCGGTCAGGCAGGTTTCCAGCCAATTCTCCCCCGCGGCGCGCGCCGGTGCGGAAAGTGGAACCCTGTCTGCCTGAATGCGCACATGCAGGGCATTTTCCCGTGCCAGATGCCCTGCATCCTGCACCAGACCATCCGACACATCCATTGCCGCAGACGCCATGCCATACAGTGGCAGACCCACACGCGGCTGTGGCAGGCGGTAGCGCTGCGCCAGATAGCCCGTAGGGTCAGGCAGTAGCACAGGCCCTTGCAGCGCCCTTAGCCCCAAAGCGCCATCCCCTATGGTACCCGTGACCCACAACCCGTCCCCGGCACGAGCACCACAACGCCTGATGGCCTGACCGGGGGTAACAGAACCAACAATGGTCAGGGACAGCACGAGGGGCCCGGAGGTGGAGGTCGTGTCCCCCCCCATCAGGCTCAGCCCGAACAGCGCCTGATCCTGCGCCAGACCTATGCAAAACTGCGCCACCCAATCTTCCGTAATATGGGGCGGACGGGCAAAGGCAAGCAGCCACCCCTCCGGCACAGCCCCCATGGCAGCCAGATCGGACAGATTACACCGCAATAGCTTGCGGCCAATCAGATCAGGTGGGTCAGTAGGCAGAAAATGAACATTTTCCACCATGGCATCGACCGCCATCACCATTTCCCGTCCCGCGGAGGGAAGGAAAACGGCGGCGTCGTCGCGCAAATTCAGGGCTGCGGGGCCTGCCAGCGCAGCAAAATGCCGCCGTATAAACGCGAACTCGCGCGGCAGATCACTCTTCGGTTGGGGTGCCTGTGGTGCTGTCATGATCCTCAACCGGTGTCGGATTTTTGAAAAGTGCGTCCAGCACACCATTCACCAGACGCGGTTCATCCCCGAAGAAGAAACCGTGCGCCACATCCATATACTCATTAATCAGCACGGCGGCAGGCACTTCCGCGTGACGCGCCTCTGCTATGGCTGCAAAAAAGAGCGCACGCAAAACCGGGTCAAGCCGGTCTATCGGCCAGGTGGATGGCAGGGTTTTGACAATATCCTGCTCAATTGCGCTACGGTTGGCTACAGCACCTTTGACAATGGATGTGAACAGCGCCACGTCGGCCTCGGGGATGCGCCCATCTTCATAGGATTCCCCACTCAGGGTCGTGCCGAACCGGTGGATCAGAAACTGCTCGATAACGGAATCCGGACGATCCCCATTCTGTTCAATCTGGAACAGCGCCTGAACAGCTGCAACGCGCGCGGCGGTGCGTGGCCGCTGCGCAGCTTTTAGCTTGGGTTGGTCCTGTAATCCTGTCATCGTTTTCTCCTGCTTCGCATGGATGCGAAGCCGCGTTTTGTGGCGTTTTTATCCATAAAGGTCTAGTCTTTTTGTTCGGTCTGCTGGGTTTTGCTTTCCATCAGCGTCAGAATTTCAGAAAAATCACGCGCTTCGGTAAAGTCACGATATACGCTGGCAAAACGGACATACCCTACTCCATCCACTTCCTTGAGTGCATCCATTGCCAACTCTCCGATGCGGGCAGAGGCAACTTCGGTATCCCCCGATGCCTCAAGCTGGCGTACAACCCCGGTGACGATCTGCTCCATCTGCTCATCCGACACCGGGCGCTTGCGCAGGGCTATGCGTATGGAGCGGGAAATCTTGTCCCGATCAAACGGTGCGCGCCGTCCGTCCTGCTTGACCACCACCAGTTCACGCAGTTGCACACGCTCTACCGTGGTAAAGCGCTGCCCACAGGACAGGCACGCCCTGCGACGACGTATGGCCGACCCCTCTTCATTTGGTCGACTGTCCTTGACCTGACTGTCCGGGTTCCCGCAAAAAGGGCAACGCATGATGGTACCAACCTTCCCTCAGGCGCGTATCCGACTGTGTTATGCCATTCAAAGAGCGCCAGCTGACAATCAGATATGTGTTTTAGCCGGGTTCGTCCATACTGCCCATGCCCCAAGGCCCACGGAGTGACCATGAAACCTCGTTATCAGGCAATACTGGCCAGTACCCTGCTTGGCCTGATGCTGCTCCCCCCTGCCCATGCAGAGGAACGCCAGCCAGAGCCCCCCATTCCCGGCCAGGCCGATGCCCAGAAAGATATTACCATCTCCGACATCTCATTCCATCTCCCCGCCACACAGGGACAGGAACGCAGGCAACCCCAGCTATATTTTACGCTGACCAATACTGGCCACACGACCCATCTTCTGACCGATGTCACCTCACCGGCATGCAGCAGGCTGATTGGCTACCATACCGATCAGGAGAATACGCCCGGCACATACCACCTGTTCCAGCATCTGGCGTTACCTGAGACCACAACACTGGTATTTGCTAACGCGGGCTATCACATGCTCTGCATAGGTCCTGTGGCTCAGGAGTTGGCCCAGCACAGCGTCCAGGTTACATTTCAGTTTCTGGGCGGTTCAAGCAAAAGTGTTAGTGCCCCGGTTGCCCCAGCCTCACCCTGAGTGGTCTGGCGTCAGAGAAAATCCGGGAATACCCATTTTCTCTGACGCCACATGCCCTTACCCGCCTGTATAGGTGCTGAGTGTGCGCTTGACCGCCTGATGCCAGCCCGCAATCATGGTCCGGCGCTGGGTGCTGTCCATTTTGGGCTCAAACAGGGAACCACGCGCCCATTCGGCGGCAACAGTTTCCTCATTTTCCCAAACGCCTGTGGCCATCCCGGCCAGGAAACCTGCGCCAAGGGCCGTTGTTTCCACATTTCGTGGGCGCTCAACCTTGGCTTGCAGCATGTCGGCAAGGAACTGGCAGTACCAGTCATTGGCAGACATACCACCGTCCACACGAATGCTTTCGGTGGTGCCACCGCCATCCTGCACCATAGCGCTCACAAGGTCGAGCGTCTGATATGCTACGGACTCAAGAGCCGCACGCGCAATATGGGCAGCGGTTGCGTCCAGCGTCAGCCCGCAAATCAGGCCTCGGGCATCCGGGTCCCAGTGCGGTGCCCCCAGACCTACAAAGCCCGGCACCATATACACACCGTGACTATGCGGCACACGGGTTGCCATATCATCCGTCTGGGACGCATGCGTAATCAGGTGCAAGCCATCACGCAGCCACTTGATGGCCGCACCAGCCACAAAAATGGAGCCTTCAAGCGCATAGGTTGGCTTGCCATTCAGGCGGTAGGCAACCGTGGTCAACATCCGGTTACGGGATTCCACAGGCTTGTCACCCGTATTCAGCAGCAAAAAGCAGCCTGTGCCATAGGTGGCCTTTGCCATGCCCGGTGTAAAGCAGGCCTGCCCCACAACCGCTGCCTGCTGGTCCCCTGCAATACCGGCAATGGGAATAGCCCGACCGAACAGGTCCGGATCTGTCTCTCCATAGAGGGTGCTGCTGTCTTTAACTTCAGGCAGCAAGGCCGCAGGCACGCGGAACAGCTTCAGCAGGTCCTGATCCCACTGCTGGCGATGAATATCAAACAACATGGTCCGCGACGCATTGGTGGCATCGGTCGCATGGACCCTGCCGCCGGTCAGACGCCACAGAATGAACGAATCAATGGTGCCAAATGCCAGCTCGCCCTTTTCCGCCCGCGCGCGTGCACCGTCCACATTATCCAGCAACCAAGCCAGCTTTGTAGCCGAAAAATAAGGGTCCAGCAGCAGACCCGTGCGCTCACGCACCAGTGTTTCAGCACCTTCATCGCGCAGTTTCTGGCAGACTGCAGCGGTACGCCGGTCCTGCCAGACAATGGCGCGATGGATTGGTTTGCCCGTGCTGCGCTCCCACACCACAATGGTTTCGCGCTGGTTGGTAATGCCAATACCCGCAATCCGGTCCAGAGCCCCGCTCTGCTGCAGTGCGGCTCTGGCAGTGTTTAGCACATCGGTCCAGATATCTTCCGGGCAATGCTCAACCCAACCTGCATTGGGGTAATGCTGGGGGAACTCCTGACGGGCCGCAGCCAGTTCATTGGCATTTCGGTCAAAAACAATGCTGCGGGTTGAGGTCGTTCCCTGATCAATCGCCAGAACACAATCTTTTTTGGTCATGTGGGGGTATCCCTTCTTATTCTGAGCAGTCAGTCTGCCGCAGGAGTGGATTGACGGCCCAGAGCGGGCATGAACGGACGCAGCAGCGTCTGATAAATTGTGGCACCGATCAATCCGCCAGCAAGCGGACCAACAACAGGCACCCACCAATAGTTCTGGGGAGATGGCAGGGCTGTTTCCCCCCACCCTGCAATAAAGCAGAACAGACGGGGCCCAAAGTCCCGCGCGGGGTTAATAGCCCAACCTTCCAGATACCCTGAGGACGCACCGATAATGGCGACCAGCAGGCCTATGATCAACGCCCCCGAATTAGCTTGTGGCGCTGCCGTATTGTACTGGCAGGTTACTGCAAAAATACCAAGGACAAGGAACGCAGTCAGAATTGTCTCATTCAGCAACGCATGCAGTGGCGTTACAAAATCCCCCGGATGGGTGAAAAACACACCAGCCGCAGCACCGTCATGCGCGAAGTCCAGATGATGCACCTGCGCATAATGCGCAATGACTGATCCATACAGGGCATAAACCAGACACGCACCCAGAAAACCGCCCAGCACCTGAGCCGCGCAGTATGGCAGCACTTTACGCCATGCAAAACCACGGTAGCACGCCAGCGCCAGCGTAACGGCCGGGTTGGCGTGCGTGCCAGAGACAGCCCCGGTCACATAAATGGCAAGTGTCACCCCCAGCCCCCAGGTTATGGCCACCCCCCAGTAGGAAAGCTGGTAGGGGCTGGGGTCGTACAGGGAATACATGGCTGCCACTGAATCACCTACCAGAATGATAATCAGCACAGCCAGACACTCGGCTATCAACTCACCCCAAAGCGTATTTTTTACCTTGTCCATAATCTTTCCTCTTTTTGTTTTTTTTGTTCGGAAAGCAGTATTTTACAGATCAGACGGCTTTCTTGTGAACATAGGTTTCAACACGGGTTTTTTCCGCATCGTCAAGGTGTAGACCCAGCTTGCTACGCCGCCAGAGCACATCCTCTGCCGTGCGTGCCCACTCGCGTTCCATCAGGTAATCAACCTCACGTGCGGTCAGGTCCCCACCGAGCAGTTCTCCCATGTCCGCCATGGAAGTGGCCTGCCCGATAATTTCGTATACCCGGCTGCCATAGTTGCGCATAAGCCGCCATGCAAGCCCTTCAGGCAGCCACGGAGCCGCACGGCGCAGGCGGGCAAGGGCTCCGTCAAAGCCACCTTCCCCAATATCCCCACCGGGCAGCACTTCTGCGGCAGTCCAGCTCTGGCCACCAACGGCGGGTAGCACAGGCGCCAGCTTTTCCAGCGCATGTTCGGCCAGCTTGCGGTAGGTCGTAATTTTACCACCAAAAATGGACAGCAAAGGCGCTCCGTCCTGTGTGTCCAGGTCCAGCACGTAATCGCGGGTTACAGCAGATGCGTTGGCCGAGGCATCATCATACAGGGGGCGCAGGCCCGCGTAGCTCCAGACAACATCGCTTTCTTTGACCTGCACATTCAGGTAGCGGTTTACGCTCTCGCACAGATAGACAATTTCGTCCGGAGCGATGCCAACCTTGCCCGGCTCTTCTTTCCACGGAATATCCGTGGTGCCGATCAGGGTGAACTTCTGTTCGTACGGAATAGCGAACACAATCCGCTTGTCCGGGTTCTGGAAGATGTAAGCCTGCGGCCCTTCATAGACACGCGGAACAATAATATGGCTGCCCTTGACCAGACGTACGGATTTGGAATTGGGAATTTTAAGCGTATCTGCCAGCAGGCGGGCAACCCATGGACCTGCGGCATTAACCATGGCTTTGGCACGGACCGTCTGGGTCTGCCCCGTAGTCCGGTCTTCCAGTGTGGCCAGCCACTGGCCGTTTACGCGCTGGGCGGCAATCAGGCGTGTGCGCACACGCACATCGCACCCACGCTCGGCCGCATCCATGGCGTTCAGCACGACAAGGCGGCTGTCCTGTACCCAGCCATCGGAATAAATGAACCCTTTTGCGTATTCGGGTTTGAGCGCCCGACCGGATGAATGTTTACGAAAATCAACCCCGATAGATTTGGGCAGCGTCATGTTCGAAGCAAGATGGTCGTAAAGGAACAGTCCGAGCCTGAGCATCCATGCCGGGCGCACCAGTTTGGAATGGGGCAGCACAAAGCGCAGTGGCCACATGATATGCGGCGCCATGCTCAACAGACGTTCACGCTCCATAAGCGCTTCACGCACGAGGCGGAACTCATAATACTCAAGGTACCGCAGCCCGCCATGGATCAGCTTGGTGCTGGAGGAAGACGTATAGCTGGCCAGGTCATCCTGCTCGACCAGCAGGACCGATGCCCCACGCCCGCAGGCGTCGCGCGCAATGCCGGTACCGTTAACGCCCCCCCCGACAACAAGGAGGTCGTAGATACGTTCGGGTGATGCAGATGCTGACATGGTTTTTATCGGTTCCATCTATACGAAGGCTTTGCCTGTCTTATTCGAATTCGAAAACAGAACGCAAGAACAATGCTAACCGTCCTCCTGCTGTGCGTTTTTTTGAACCGCTATAGTTCTTTTACGAACATTCCTGCGTGCCAATCACGTGTAGCTGCACATCATGCTCGCGCAGAATGACCCGAATACCCGGCGGGGGTGCCTGATCGGTAAAAAACGCATTTACCTGCGAAATATGGCCAACACGCGCCATAGGCCTGCGCAAGAACTTGGTATGGTCTGCTAACAAAAAAACGGTTCTGGCGTTGCGTATGATGGCCTGCGCCGCGTTAATTTCGTCCGCATCAAAGTCAAGCAGCGTTCCATCTGCATCAATACCCGAAATGCCAATAACGCCAAAATCCGCCCTGTACTGCTCAATCATGGCAGCCGCTGCAGGGCCAACAATGCCCCCATCGCGGAGCCGCACACTTCCGCCGGTAATAATCAGACTGCATTGCGGAGCCGGAGCGAGCAAAGTGGCCACATGGATATTATTGGTAATAACCCGCAGTGCACGGTGGGTGCGTAACGACCGGGCAAAAGCCTCCGTTGTCGTGCCTATATTGATGAACAGGGAAGCCCCGTCCGGGATGGCTCTGGCGGCCTCACGCCCGATCGACTCCTTTTCCTGCAAATGCAGGATCTGCCGGTCGGAGTAGGCAATATTCTCGGCGGGGGAAAGGGTACTAGCTCCTCCATGGTGGCGGGCCAAAAGCCCCTGCCCTGCCATGATGTTCACATCCCGCCGTACTGTCTGCACGGTTACGGCCAGTTCCCGCGCGAGTTCCTCGCTCGCAACATAACCATGCTGGTTGACCAGCCGCAGAATATGCCTGCGACGCCGCTCCAGAGCACTGCTCATACTGCCTCCAGCACCGCCAGAACAGCCTCACCATAACGCTCAAGCTTGGAGCGACCCACCCCTTTTATGTCCCCCAACGCGTCCATATCTTCCGGTTTTTCAAGGGCTATGTCTTTCAGGACCGAATCATGGAAAATGACATAGGGAGGTATTTCCTGCTCCCTGGCCTCCTCACGCCGCCATTTGCGTAGAGCTTCAAACAGAACCAACCGGTCCTCCGGCAGGTCAAGAGCCACGGACTGCCGCGCCTCCCGGCCCGTTCCGGCATTACCCGCGTGCTCCACAACCGGGTCGGCCCGCAAAGCAACACTCTGCTCCCCCCGCAAGATGGGGCGGGCAATATCGGGGTTCAGGCGCAAGCCGCCGTATTGTCCTTCTATACGCAAAGCGCCACGGGCAATAAGCTGGCGTACCACACCACGCCAGAACTGTTCGCTCCTGTCCTGCCCAATACCCCAGACCGACAGTTTGTCGTGCCCGTTCCGGCTTATGCCATCTGTTTTTTTGGCACGCAGAACAGCAATAACATGCAAGGCTCCAAAACTTTCCCCCGTACGGTACACGGCAGACAGCAGTTTACGGGCAGCCTCTGTGCCATCGAATGTCAGAACAGGGTGGCGGCAGTTATCACAATGCCCGCACGCCTGCTCCAGTTCCTCGCCAAAACAGTGCAACAACGCCTGTGTGCGGCACCCCGTTGTTTCCGTAAACGCAATCATGGCCTCCAGTCGGCTGCGCATGATCCGTTTTTCGTTATCCGGGGCTGCGGACTGGTCCAGCCAGTAACGCGCACGGGCAATATCTTCCCCCCCATAAAGCAACACGGTATCGGACGGCAGGCCGTCACGCCCTGCCCTGCCGATCTGCTGGTAATATGCCTCGGGCGAGGAGGGCATATCCAGATGCACAACTGCGCGCACATCTGGGCGGTCTATGCCCATACCAAAGGCCACCGTGGCCACAATGACCAGCGGCTCACCCGAACGAAAGCGCAGTAATGCCGCCCGTTTTTCCACGGGGGACAAACCGGCATGGTAAGCAAGGGCTGGCCACCCACGCTCACGCAGAGATGCGGCAATCCGTTCGGTTCTGGCACGGCTGCCACAATAGACAATGGCCGCATCTTCCCTGTACCGCTCCAGAACACTCAGCAATTGCTTCAGTTCCGAGCCTTTGGGCTGCACTGCAATGTTCAGGTTGGGGCGATGAAAGCTGGAAACCAGAACATGCGCATGGGGCATATCCAGCGCGGCCAGAATATCATCACGCGTGCGCTCATCCGCTGTTGCGGTGAGGGCCAGACGAGGCACATTGGGAAAGTGGCGCGGCAGGGCGGTAAGCGCACGGTATTCAGGCCGGAACTCGTGCCCCCAGGCCGAGATACAATGTGCCTCGTCTATGGCAATAATGGACAGCGGAATACGGGTCAGCCGGTCCAGTGTGCCTGAAGACAGCAACCGCTCGGGCGAGATATAGAGCAGATCCACCCGGCCATTTGCCAGATCAGACCGAATCTGCGCGGATTCGTTTTCATCCAATTCGGAATGCAAGGCGGCAGCGTTGACCCCAAGCTGGCGCAGCCCTGCAACCTGATCGTCCATAAGCGCAATAAGGGGGGAGATAACCAGCCCCATGCCCGGACGGCACAAAGCAGGAATCTGGTAACAGACGCTTTTGCCGCCCCCTGTAGGCATGAGTACAAGAGCATCCTGCCCCTGCATGGCGCACTCGACCGCCTGCGCCTGCAGGCTCCGAAACCCCGGGAACCCAAAGACAGCCTGCAAGACCTCCTCCACGGAGCGGTTACAGAACCGATCGCGCGGGAGTGGGGAAGATGACTGGAGCGGCACCTCCCCCCACCTTTCTGGTGGTTCCAGAGGTGGCTCATACGGCGCCATATCCTCCAGAGCAGGCTCTCTTTGATCCATGGTTATCAGGGGCTTGTCAGCTCGATTTCCACCCGGCGGGAACCGACAACCATGCCCTCCATATTGGATGGCGCGCGGGGCGTTTCCACAATACGGTCGCTACGCACACCATCTTGCTGCAACTTGGCCGTTACAGCCTTGGCACGCTGGATAGCCAGCAGTGCATCAGCCGAAAGGTCCTTACCCGCACTGGCATAACCTTCTACCCGCACGATGCGGGAGGGGTGCTTGTCCGCTTCCTGCGCGACTTGTGCCACCACATCCAGCCCCGCCGAATCAAGCTCAGCAGACTGGTTGGAAAAAAACACAACATATTTACGTGGAGCCTGTGTGGCGCAGGCGGCCAGAAGGCTCAGGCAAGCAACTGAAATAAGGCGGCGCATAATGGTCATTCCTGAATTGTCAAAACAAAACCATCTTGTTTGGTGCCTCGCCCGCGTGCGCGCGTCAACAACCATTACCGCAGCACTAGAGTGCCGCAGCCCTGGCCACCCCATCTGAAAGACGCCATATCCGGTCGAGCTTCTCTACCCCGGTCAGGCGATGAGCGATCAGGATAACCGTGCGCCCCTCGCTGACTGTATTCAATGTACGCAGGAACTCCTGCTCCGTCTGTGCGTCCAGCCCGGTTGCCGGTTCGTCCAGAATAAGCACAGGAGCGCGGGCAAGCAGCGTGCGGGCCAGAGCAATACGCCGCCCCTGCCCACCAGACAGACGGACCCCGCCCTCACCCACCCAGGTATCCAACCCCTCTGGCAGGCTGCGCACCACATCGGATACAGCAGCCTGATCCAGCGCCTGCCACAAATCCTGCTCAGATGCATCAGGCCGCCCCAGTAACAGATTGGCCCGGATGGTATCATCAAACAGATGTGTCGCCTGCGATAGCCAGGCCATTTTGCTGCGCACGGATTCAGGACGAAGAGTGGTTATGTCCTCCCCTCCCAGAAAAATATGTCCTTCCTGCTGCGTTGCAGCACGCAGCAGCAGGGCTGCAAGGCTGGACTTGCCAACGCCTGAAGGCCCCAGAATGGCGACCCTGCTCCCCGGCGGAATATCCAGTGTCAGCCCTTTGAGCACCCATGGCCGATCTTCCGCCCAGCGGAAGCGCACAGCCTCCAGACGGATATGTGTATTTTCCGGGGCATCACGCAATGCAGCCTGCGCACGTGCAGCACCGGGCTGCACTGCCATCTCCACCACCCTACGGGCGGAGGCACCCATGATACCCGCCTGCAAACCTGCACGCGTAAGCAGCACAGCACTCTCAAACGCAGCAACCGTCAGGAACAGCAGGCTAACGCCTTCCAGCGCTCCCAACCTTGGCAGCACAACGCCGCCAATGGCCAGCAACACCAGAAATATGGCAATCTGCCCGAACAAAAAAGCCAGCGCATTAGCAAATGCCGCACGCCGCGCCATACCCATCTGCCCGTGCAACAGGGCTGCGTCTGCTGCCTGCACACGCGCAAGCATCCGTCCCTCGGCCCCAAAAGCCCGGATTTCTCGCAAGCCACCAACCAGATCCAGAACGGAAATGCGCAGATGCGCCAGCAGGTGCGCCGTCTGCTCGGCAGACTTACGGCCAGAGCGCGCAATCAGCCATGGCACCAAAAAAGAGGAGCAGGCAAACAGGACCCAACGCCCAGCCCCAGCAGCAGGCTCTGCCGCCCCACAATAATCAACAGGGCCGGAAATGTCAGGCAGGCACACAGCAACGGCAGCACAATCCGCAGGTACAGCCCGTCCAGCGCACCAATGTCCGACACTAGGCGTGAGAGCATATCCCCCGCCCTGCGAAACCCAAGCCCCGCAGCCGCCCCACGCGCAAGAGAGTGGAAGAACCAGACACGCAGATCAGCCAGAGCACGGAACATGGCGTCATGCGCAAACAGACGCTCTGCATAGCGCAGGGCCACACGCCCGGCCCCAACCCAGCGCAGCAGGCTGTGGTGACGACAATCTCCCCCAGAACACAGCCAGCCAACCGCACGCCAGACACCTGCATAAGGGCAAGCCCGCAGGCCAGTGCGGCCAGCGCCAGCAGCGCCCCTACCAGCAACCGCGCCCCCTGTCTGCGCCACAGGCGGAAAATAACGCATATGGCCTGCCAGTCTGTATAACGAGGCAGGTTTTGCCCGCCAGCGGCCCGAGCCTGTGTATTTGCCGGGCTGGTTGCGCTCTGATCGTGCGTTGCCATGTTATGCAGCCCCCTGCCGGTTAACGACCCGCCCGTTCTGCAGGTCTATCCGCCGCCCCTTAAACATATGCGCGGCAGCCGAATGCGTGGCCAGAATAACCGTTCGGCCAACAGCAAGACGTTGTAGGCTTTCAAAAACACTTTTTTCGGTCACCGGGTCCAGATGGGCCGTTGGCTCATCCAGCAGCAGAACCGGAGCATTTTTAAGATACGCACGCGCAATGGCCACGCGTTGCGCCTGACCGCCAGAAAGGCCAAACCCACCCTCGCCTATATGCGTGTCCAGCCCATCGGGCAGAGTGGGCAAAAATTCGTCCACTGCGGCAGAGCGCAAGGCACTTGCCAGTTCACGCTCTTCTGCATCCGGTTTGGCGAACAGGATATTGTCCCGCAAAGTACCCGCAAACAAAACAGGCTTCTGCCCGATCCATGACACAACGCGGGAAAGCGCATCCGGGACGATTGTTTGCAAAGGTGCCCCATTAAACAGCACCCGCCCGCTCTGCGGAGCAATAAAGCCCAGTAGCAGCTCCATGATGGTAGACTTGCCTGCACCGGACGGTCCGGCCAGCACCAGCGTTTCCCCCGCTGGCACAGTAAAGGTCACGTGCTCCAGTGCCGGACCACGTGCAGGGTCCCACGTAAAGCCTACATCATCAAACGCGACCATCACGCCATTGGCGTTAACCGTTCTGGCCCCGTCCAGCACCGGGCGTTCAGTCACTTCCGGCAGGTCGAGTATCGCTGTCGCAGCACCCTGCGCGTGAGCGCGGTCCTGATAGGCAAGGGCAAAGCTGCGCAGGGGAGCAAAAAATTCCGGCACAGCCAGCAGGGCAAAAAGGCTGGCAACAACAACCTGCTGCAAAGCCGGGGATGGCCCATTGGCCTGCATGGCCAGTGCCTGCCGACCGTCCAGCACGGCAAGCAGGATAAAAGCCCCCACCATGGCGCAATCAATGGAAGCGGAAGACAGAAATGCCATCCGCAGCACCTTCATGGTCCGCACACGCAGTTCATCCGCAGCGTCCGCCAGACGCTGGGTCTCATCCTCCGTACGGCCAGCCAGAACAATGGTGGCAATACCCTTGATGCGGTCAAGAAAGCGGGCCTGAAGCCGCGTCATGGCCAAAAACTGGTTGCGGGAGGCGACAGCTGCGCCAATACCAAATATAGCCTGCCCGACCGGCACGGCTATACCACACAGCCCCAAAATCAGGGCAGCACGGGGCTGCATAATGCCTACGGGCACAAGAATGGCCACGGGCGCTGCCATCCACAACACGGATGCGGGCACCCAGCGGCCAAAAAAACCATCCAGCGCTTCTATCCGGTCCACCGCAAGTGATGCCAGCACACCGCTATGCGTACGACGCAGCAATGCGGGACCACCGGCCAGAATAGCGGCCACGACCTCGCCCCGCAGGCGGCGGCGGGCCACAATGCCTGCACGTGCGGCAGCTATATCTGCCTGTATCATGCACAGTGCGCGCAGAATGGCCAATGCGGGGAAGAGCAGAAAAGGCCATGCAGGAAAAGCACGCCCCTCCGCTGCTCCCTGCCACCCCACAAGGGCATGCCCAAGAACAACCGCCACACACCAAGCCTGCCCAATCCCGGCAAGACTGGAGAGCAGCCCGGACCCCACCACTGATCGCGCTGCCTGACGACCAAGACGCGACTGGAGGCGCGTCCAGTTACGTATTGCTGCTTTCTCGTTCCTCATGACAGACAGCGTTTATACTGCTCTGCCAAGGACGCAACAGTTTAGATCGCCAGTCCCGGCTGCGCCCATGGCATGCCAGCGTCCCATGGAGGCACATTTTTCAGGGGTTTTGTGCTTTATCCAGATGCATGACCAGCGTGAACAGCACGCCCTCTTTTCCACTATAGCTCAAAGATGCCTTGAGCTGTCTGGCAAAACCGTGAATGAGCTTGAGCCCGATGCCCGGTGTGCCAGATGCTGGGTCGAACGAGCAGCCAATGCCGTTATCACCGACACTTAATGTGACCAAACTGCCATTTTTTGTCAGGCGTACATGAATAACGCCCTCCCGACCGTCGGGAAAAGCATATTTGATCGAATTGGTAACGACCTCGGTAACGATCAGCGCCAGAGGCACCGCCTGATCCGGGTCCATCCAGAAACTGTCTGACTCCACCTGTAGCTGGATACGCCCTGCATCTGCCTCGCCCGCCACATGGAAGGTCTGCTCACACAGGTCCTTGAGGAAAACGGCCATGTTCAGGCTGGTCAGCGTATCTTCGGCGTAGAGTGTGCGGTGCAGCGTTGCCAGTGCGCGGATTCGGTCACGGGCCAGTGCGAACTCCGCCTTGACCTCCGGATGGGCAATCTGGTTGGCCTGAAGGTTGAGCAGGGACGCCACGATCTGCAGGTTGTTTTTCACCCGGTGGTGGATCTCCTTCATCAGGAGTTCCTGATGCGCCATAGCCTTCTGCAACCTCGCCTCATGGCGGGAGAGGCGCTGCGTCGCCCGCGTAAAAGCCTGCCCCAGCCTTTGCAGTTCAAGGGGCATGGAGCGCGTGACCCGACCGTCGAACACCCCTTCCATCTGCCATTTCCGCACGGAATGGGTCAGGCGGCGCAGGGGCCAGACCAGCACAATGTTGGCCGCGAGCGTCACCCCCACCAACCCTGCGGCCAGCAAGAACAGCAACGCAGCGATCTGGAACACCATGGCCCGCAGGGCGTCAGCCTCCATGGGGGTGCGCTGGGTGGAGACAAATATATCAGCCCCGCCGGCAATACCGCCCAGAGCGTACCCGCCCTGCATGGAGGGAAAGGACACAACGGAACGGTCACTTTTTTCCAGCTTTTCCTTCAGACGGAACACCAGTTCAGGAGGCGGCGGCTCCCAGTTGCAATTGGTGCAGACCGGGAAGAGCTCCCCGTCATGCATGAGCAACCATGCCTGAACGGGGTTTGTATCATCCGAGAAGGCTTCCCACCCCGAGACACCCCCCCAAATACGCCCGCGTGCGCGATATTTGCAAAATTCCAACCAGATAGCCGTGCGCTTCTGGTTCAGCCAGAAAAGCAGCAGGCACGGTTATGCGCAAAAACGCGCCATTATCTTCCCCCCCACCACTTTTTTGTACGGCTTCCATAACCGTCGCGTTAATGCGCGCGGGGGGCGTAAGAGTCCCCACCTCAGCACAGGAGCGACCTGAAGGAGAAACAGAATCGAGTTTCTGTCCGCGCTCATTCAGAACGGCCAGAAAGCAGTAACGCTGGCCACTAATGGTTTCCGCCAGCTTGAGGGCATGCACGATCTGATCATTGGTCAGATCCATATTACCAATGGTTTCCAGCGCGCTGCGCAGGCGGTCCGTATCATGCCGGAACTGCTGGTCCAGCCGCATGATGGCCGCAACCGCGCGCTGCGCGCTGCCAATCCTGACTTCCTGATAATTGCGCAGAGCAAGGACTGCGCCAATGCTCAGCACAGGAATACCCGAAAGGCAGATAAGCACCCGCATACGCGCACTGGTGGTGATAAACACCCGCCCCAGACCGGACATAAGCAGAGCACCCGCGCGCCGCGCGCCCTGCCCTAGCAAGGAAAAGACAGACAAACGGCTCAGTCCTGCCTGCTCCGGTCTTCTTCTATCAGCTTCAGCAGCTCTTCGGGCACAGGTTCATTAACAACGTCATCAAAAAGCTGGTGCAGTCCACGCTTCAGCCAGACATCAAAAGCCTGATCCCGAGACTGCCTGCCTTTGCGGGGGGGAGCGCCGTCCATACTCTTTCCCATTCCAAACCTAGGGTCCTGCCGTTGTGTCTGTGGCGCGGCAACCTGCGGGGCGGGCATGTCATCCGTGCCGGACCTGCATCTTTCAAGCTCAGCCTGCACCATGCTCAGACTGTAGCAACACTCATGTGCGAAGAACCCGCTCGCGCATGGCCCGTTTTTTTTGCCGCCTTTGCCTGCACACGCTCGCTGTGCCTGCGACCACCCGCATCGGACACGGATTCTTCTCCTGTTAACCAGACTTCCAGCTGACGCCGGGCGCGGAAAACGCGGCTTTTGGCCGTACCTACCGCGCAACCAGACATTTCTGCCAGTTCCTGATAGCTCATTCCTTCAAGAACCCCCAGCACCAAAGCTTCCCGCTGGTCATCTGGCAGCCGTGCAAGCGCTGCATCCAACTCCATAAGGGACAGCCGGTCATCATGGCGGGCAGCCACCGCGAGCATGGACTGCGGAGCGTCATCAATATCTGTGGTTTCGCGCTTTTTACGCAGGTCGGAAATAAAGCGGTTGCGCAGGATACGGTGCATCCATGCCCCAAAATTGGTACCCGGAATAAAGCTTGCCTGAGCGGCCAGAGCATTGCACACGGCGTCCTGCACCAGATCTT
The DNA here is from genome assembly GCF_000613865.1 of Acetobacter okinawensis JCM 25146. Taxonomy (GTDB): domain Bacteria; phylum Pseudomonadota; class Alphaproteobacteria; order Acetobacterales; family Acetobacteraceae; genus Acetobacter; species Acetobacter okinawensis. The sequence goes on along the minus strand of NZ_BAJU01000003.1, from coordinate 131,580 downwards.
CCGCCGTGGTGCGGTTACGGGTCAGGGCCAGCGCCTGCACACGCAGCTTGGGCAGAATGGCGATGACCTGATCGTGGAATGATGAGGCTGTCATTGTTTTTACTCCGCTTCTTCTTCCATCATTTAACGGAGCAATGAACGGCGCAGGGCCAAAGTTACATCCGACGATAATTTTTATTATCACGAAAACGAGAGCATTTATGCCTCAGCCCCATCCTCCCCCGCCTGCTGCCGGGCCAGCCTGTGCAACATGGTTCTGGCGCGGGAGACACGCGCCTTGATGGTACCGACATCCACCTCGCAGATTTCTGCCGCCTCGGCATAGGTCATGCCATGTGCGCCGATCAGCACCAGTGCTTCGCGCAGTAGGGGTGTGAGCTGCCAGAGCATCACCTCAAGTTCCTGCACCTCCTGCCGTCCGTCCGCCGGGCTGACAACCCGTGATGGCGGCTGCTGCTCGTAATGGGCGAGCACCTCACGCTCTTTTTTACCGCGCCGCTTCTGTTCGAGAAAAAGATTGCGCAAAATGGTAAAGCACCACGCCTTCAGGCTGCTACCTGCCTCAAACTGCACCATACGATCCAGCGCGCGCAAAACGGTCTCCTGCACCAGATCATCCGCCAGAGCGGGATCGCGCGCCAAAAAACGGGCAAAGCCGCGCAGGGACGGTAAAATTGCCAGCAATTCCGCCCTGAACCCCGGACGCGCATCGCCCTGATCGGGATTTGGTGTGTTAATCAGGATTCATCCCCTTTCGGCAAACGCCGCTCCGTGGCATCATTGCTTTATCGTATGTTTTTACCATAGACCTAATCATAAGGAGATTTGTCATGTCAGAGTCAGTGCGTGACGGGCTGATCCGGGCTCTCCCTTATGGCAGACGTTACGCACGCGCCCTGACCGGCAACCAGCCTGAAGGCGACCTGCTGGTCGCACAAAGCCTGAGAAGCATGACATCCCAGCCTCCGACGGAAGGCTTGACGCCCCTGCTCCAGCTTTATCAGGCGATCTCGCGCCTTTATACAGTGGATGAGGCGCGCAGGAGCACGCAGGGGTCTGGCCTTTCCCCCTCCCAGCGGCAGTTGCTGCTGCTGACGACACTTGAAGAAATCAATGTGGACATTGCAGCCCGCATTATTGGCCTCCCCCATGACGTGGCATTGCAGGAACTGGAAAGCGCACAAAAGCAGCTCCATAAAGGCGTGCAGACATCGGTCCTGATTATTGAGGATGAGCCGATCATCGCCATGGATATAGAACTACTGGTCATGCAGTGCGGCCATAAGGTGGCAGGCATTGCCCACACGCAGGCCGACGCCATCCAGCTTGCCGCCCAGACTAGGCCCGGCCTTATTCTGGCCGACATCAATTTAGGCCCAGGCGGGGATGGCATGGCTGCGGTGGCCGAAATTACGGCAAACTTCAAGGTTCCGGTCATTTATGTGACCGCATACCCGGAAAGGCTGCTGACGGGAGAAAAACTGGAGCCCTGTTTTGTTATTACCAAACCGTTTGACCCCTTAACCCTTGCCGTTGCCACCTATCAGGCCGTAAGCAGTGTGGGTGTGGCTCAGACCTGATCTGTTTTGGGTAAAAAGCTGCCAGAACCCTCTATCGACCTTCATTCTGGAACGGCTGGCTATCTGTTATGGCGCTACCTCCCCTCCTGCACCTGCAAGACATTACCCTAACCCTTGGCGGCAAACCGCTCCTTGATGGTGCGGGGTTTGCTGTTGGCAAAGGCGAGCGAGTCTGCCTTGTCGGGCGTAACGGATCGGGTAAGTCCACCTTGCTCAAAATTGCAGCTGGCTCATCCAGCCAGATGCAGGCAGCGTGTTCCTCCAGCCCGGTGCATCCCTGCGCTACCTCCCGCAAGAGCCGGACCTGAGTGCATACTCCACGACAGCAGATTACGTTGCCGCCCAGATTGATGACCCCAATATGGAATGGCGTACCGGCCCCATGCTGGACGCCCTCGGCCTGACAGGTCAGGAGAGCACATCCCACCTCTCGGGCGGGGAAACACGACGCTGCGCCATTGCCGGTGTGCTGGCTGCCGCCCCCGATGTGTTGCTGCTGGACGAACCAACCAACCATCTGGACATGCCAACCATTGAATGGCTGGAACGTGAACTGCTCAGCCTTGGCTGCGCCATGGTCATGATCAGCCATGACAGGCGCCTGCTCTCTACCCTGTCACGCTCGGTTGTATGGCTGGACCGGGGGATTACCCGCAGGCTTGATGAAGGCTTCGACCGCTTTGAAGCCTGGCGTGAGGAGGTGCTGGAGCAGGAGGAGCGCGACGCCCACAAACTGGACCGCCAGATTGCGCGCGAGGAAGACTGGATGCGCTACGGCGTGACAGCCCGGCGTAAACGCAACGTCCGCCGTGTGCGCGAACTGGCCGCCCTGCGCACCGCCCGACGGGAGGCCGTGCGCGCACCGGGTACGGTCACACTGAACGCCCAGTCGGCCTCTACCTCCAGCCGTCTTGTGGCGGTGGCGGAAAACGTGTGCAAGTCATGGGGTGACAAACGTGTCATCAATAACCTGAACCTGCGTGTGCTACGCGGGGACAGGCTTGGCGTTGTCGGGGCCAATGGCGCGGGCAAAACAACCCTGCTGCGTCTGCTGACCGGGGGCGACCAGCCCGATAGTGGCACCATAGCCCTTGGGCCATCACTCAGCATGGTCACGCTGGACCAGCAGCGCCGCACACTCAACCCCGAACGCACACTGGCCGAAACCCTGACCGATGGCGGTGGCGACATGGTGCAGATCGGGGACGAAAAACGGCATGTTATCGGGTATATGAAGGACTTCCTCTTCCGCCCAGAACAGGCCAGAACACCTGTAAGCGCCCTGTCTGGCGGGGAGCGTGGCCGATTGATGCTGGCCTGCGCACTGGCCAAGCCCTCCAACCTGCTGATTCTGGACGAACCCACCAACGATTTGGACCTGGAAACACTGGATATTTTGCAGGATATGCTCTGCACCTACAGTGGCACGGTCCTACTGGTCAGCCATGACCGCGATTTTCTCGACCGTATTGCGACCTCCGTGCTGGCAGCCGATGGCACAGGCACATGGGTTGAATACGCAGGGGGCTACAGCGACATGCTGGTGCAGCGGAACCTGCAACCGCTAGAAAACACCCCGACTATCCCTAGTGCCGAGCCTGCCAAACCACGCGAACAGCCCACCAGACAGGCAACACGCAAGCTGAGTTACAAGGACCAGTACGCGCTGGACAATCTGCCACTGGAGATGGAAAAACTGGAAGCCCAAGCCAGCATCCACCGCACAGGCATGGCCGACCCCGACCTTTACGCCAAAAACCCCAAGGCCTTTGACCGCCATATGGTCGAACTTGGCAAAATAGAGACCAGACTGGCCGAGTGTGAGGAGCAGTGGCTTGAACTGGAAATGAAGCGCGAAGCTCTGTTGGCAGAATAGAAACACATCTAGCATGATGACCAAGCCGTCCGACACGCCCCGAACCTCCGCCGGACCATGGCAAAGTGCTCTGCGCTCGTTACTGCGCAACCGCTCTGCCCTTGCCTCCCTTGCGGTTCTTGGCCTGATTGTGCTGGCCTGCCTGTGCGCCCCGTTTTATGCCCGCCACATTGCCCATGTGGACCCGTTTGTCTCCAATGTCGCGGGGACCATTATGCTCGACGGGCAGGAAACGGATATTATGCAGCCCAATGACAACCCGCTGCATCTGGGCCTTAGCCCCATTGGCCCAACGGGCCACACCACATACCTGCTGGGAGCGGACAGTCAGGGTCGTGACATTATGGCCCGCCTGCTTTACGGGGGCCGCAACTCGCTGCTAATTTCCTTCTCAGCCGCAGTTCTGTGCCTTATCATGGCTGGAGCAGTGGGCATTGTCGCCGGTTTTTTTGGTGGCATTACGGACATGGTTTTGTGCCGGCTCATGGATATTATGTGGGCAGTACCGGTTTACCTGTTTGCCATCTCACTCTCTATTGTCACAATTACCTCAAACCTGCGCATCGGTCCGTTTGTAATCGAGGCTGACAACCTGCTCATTCCCATTGTTATTATTGCTCTGGTCTATGTCCCTTATGCCGCACGGCCCGTGCGCGGGCGGGTCATTGCCCTGCGCCAGGCCGAATTTGTTACTGCAGCCCGCTGCCTTGGCGTGCCACGCTGGCGCATTGTGTTGCATGACATCCTGCCCAATGTCAGCACAACGCTGGTTGTTATGGGGCCGCTGCTTATGGCCATGGCGCTGTTGGCAGAGAGTGCACTCTCTTTTCTGTCTATTGGGGTGCAGGCCCCCGCTGCGTCATGGGGAACAATTATTCTTGATGGCGAAGGCTGATTTACACCCGCCCGATGGTGGCCATTGCTCCGGGGCTGGCCATTGTGGCTGTGGTGCTCGCGCTGAACATTCTGGGCGATGGACTGCGCGATGCGCTTGATGTGCGCGACACCTCCCGGCGTGAGTGAGAGGAAAAGCACCGCATGATCCTGCCTCTCCTGCGCCGTATGGGACAGACGGTTTTTGTTCTGTTTGGCATTTCCGCTCTGGTGTTTGCCGTGTTTTTTGCAACCCCCGGAGCAGACCCGACTGCCCGCATTGCAGGGCGTAATGCAGCCCCCCAGACCATGGAAAAAGTCCGTAAGGAATACGGCTTTGACCGCCCCTTGCCCGTGCAATACGCAATTATGATGAAAAAACTGTTCATCACGCGTGATCTGGCAAGCTACGCCAACCGTGGTGAACTGGTGGTGCCCGAGATCATGCGCGCAGCACCTGTAACGCTCTCTCTTGTTACGGGTGCTGCCATCATCTGGGTGGTGCTTTCCATTGGTATGGGTGTTCTTGCCGCAGCCTGCAAAGGTTCGTGGATAGACAGACTGCTCATGATGGTGGGGTTGATCGGCATTTCCATCCCCGTGTTCTGGCTGGGGCAGGTTGTCAACCTGATTACCCAGAACCGTTACCATGACACGTGGCTGTTCTCGTGGGTGCCGGGGTTGGGATACGTACCTTTTACCCAAAGCCCGCTGGCGTGGTTCCGTGCACTGGTTATTCCGTGGTGTGTGCTGGCCGTCATGTTTGTTGGGATTTACAGCCGTATCCTCCGGGCCGATCTGGTCGCGACCATGGGGGAAGACTTCATGCGCACAGCCCGTGCCAAGGGTCTTTCCCCCAGCCGTGTGCTGCTCCGCCATGGGCTGCGCACAGCACTCATCACCTTTGTCTCGCTCTTTGGCATGGACTTTGCCCAGCTTGTGGGTGGGGGAGCATTGCTCACCGAAGTTGTTTTTGGCCTGCCCGGTGTGGGCCGCCTGACCTATCAGGCGCTGAACAGCCTTGACCTGCCCCTTATTATGGCGACTGTCATGTATTCTGCCGTGTTTGTGGTGCTGGCCAACGCGGTTGTGGATGCCGCCTATCTTTTTCTCGACCCGAGGGTGCGCGATGTCCACTGACACACACTCCCATCCCCTGCTTGACGTACGCGACCTGTGCATCAGCTTTACCTCACGCGGGCAGAGCATTCCCATTGTCGAGAACATGTCCTTCAGCATGGCTGGGCGAGAAATTCTGGGACTGGTCGGAGAATCCGGTTCTGGAAAATCCGTGACCGCCATGGCTCTTATGGGCCTGATTGATGCACCCGGCGTGACCATAACCGGCTCTGTCCGCTTTAAAGGACAGGAGATTCTTGGTTTACCCGCCCGGGAATTCCGTGCCTTACGTGGGCGGGAAATTGCCATGATCTTTCAAGACCCCATGACCGCCTTTACGCCGGTTTACACCATCGGCTGGCAGATTGACGAACAACTGCGTGTGCACAACAAATTCTCACGCAAACAGGCCCGCACGCGCACGATTGAACTGCTGGCTGAAATGGGCGTTCCAGACCCGGCAAACACGGCCAACCGCTATCCACACCAACTCTCCGGCGGTTTGCGCCAGCGCGCGATGATCGCCATGGCTCTATCGTGCAATCCGTCAGTACTCATTGCGGATGAACCCACCACAGCGCTGGATGTGACCGTTCAGGCCCAGATTCTGGACCTGATGCGCAAGCTGCGTACAACCCATGGGTCATCCATTCTGCTCATAACCCATGACATGGGCGTAGTGGCCGAGACGTGCGACCGCACGCTAGTCCTGTATTCTGGCAGGGTAGCCGAGGAGGGCACAACACAGGACCTGTTCGCTCACCCGCAACACCCCTACACAGCAGCCCTTCTGGCCTCCATCCCCCCATGAACGGGCCACGCCCCGAGCGCCTGCATGCCATACCCGGGGGACCACCCCAACCAGCAGAGCGCCCCGTGGGCTGTGCTTTTGCCCCGCGCTGCACCTATACACACGCGACCTGCCTGCCAGCCCCCCCTCCGCAATTCCATGTTATTGGACCGGGACATCAGGTCGCCTGCGTTCTGCCCACAGAAGGCAGGCCATTGCCCCGGCAGACTTGCAGCACCACATCCTTTGCCGTGTGAGGAGCCACCATGCGCTCGCCCCATCCCACACCACAGGCCGCCGACATGCGACAATCCCCCACTCCTCCCCTGCCCCTTCTGGCGGTCAGGGATGTTTACAAAACCTATGTGCTCAAACGCGGGCAGTCCCTCAAGGCGGTAGATGGTGTTTCTTTCTCCGTCATGCCCGGAGAGGTGCTGGGCCTTGTCGGGGAGTCCGGCTGTGGCAAATCCACACTGGGGCGCTGCCTGCTACGCCTGCACGATGTTTCATCCGGTCAGATTCTGTTTGAAGGGCAGGACATCACGCTGCTGCCCGAACACACCCTGCGCCCGCTACGCCAACGTATGCAAATGGTGTTCCAGGACTCGTATGCCTCGCTTAACCCACGCAGGCGAATAGGCGACCTGCTGGCCGAACCCTTGCGGGTGCACCGCGCACCCGATGGCCACAGGCGGACTGCATCATCCATAGCACACAGGCTGGCCGAACTCATGGATCTGGTGAGCCTGCCACAAAGTGCTCTGGAACGTTATCCGCATGAATTTTCTGGTGGCCAGCGCCAACGCATCAACATTGCACGCGCACTAGCCCTTGCCCCTCGCCTTGTCGTGGCGGACGAGCCGGTTTCCGCACTGGATGTATCTGTTCAGGCACAGATTGTGAACCTGTTTGCCGATCTGCAAAAACAGCTTGGCCTGACCTATGTTTTTATTGCTCATGACCTTGCCGTAGTGCGCCAGATATCCACGCGTGTAGCCGTCATGTACCTTGGTGCCATTGTGGAGCTTGGTGATACCGACAAGGTTTTGCACAATGCCGCCCACCCTTACACCATCGCATTGACCCAAGCGGTCCCGCAGCCTGTGGTTGGCGCGCCCCGGCATGCGCCGTTGCGTGGAGAAATTCCCAGCCCTGTGCATAAGCCATCAGGCTGTCGTTTTCATACCCGATGCCCGACCGTGCAACCACGCTGCCAGAATGACACCCCCATTTTAAAGCAGATATCCCCCGGCCATGAGGTTGCCTGCCATTATCCGGTTTTATAGTACCCCAATGATGCAACCACTGGAGGGACGCCAACCAGCGCCGTCAGACATACCCTGACGAAAACACTCATGCAAAAAATCAGAAACAAAGCATTTATATTATTGTTGTTTATGCATGCACTTTAAGGCTGCTATTCAGGTGAAGACAATTCACGGCACGGCCGGATAACCTGACAAAACAGGGTTTTCACTCACAAAATCTGCTCCGGCCCGATTGCTTATTCTATTTTTTGGAGATTTTTCAGTATGCCCCGCTTTTCCTCCTTACTGACCGCAGCCTCTGCCGTTCTTGCTTTAAACGCAGTTACGCCCGTTTTTGCCCAGACAGTCACGAGTGCAGCACAGGTTCAGTCTGGCAATTATGCCGTTGAACCCGGACACACTCAGGTTGGTTTTTCCGTCCTGCATTTTGGATTTACCAATTATTTTGGCGCTTTTTCCAATGCCTCGGGCACTCTGGAGCTTAACGCAAAAACACCAAGTGCATCCAAGCTGTCCGTCACTATTCCTGTTGCATCAGTACAGACCACCAGCGCAAAACTGACGGATGAACTCAAGAGCGCACAATGGTTTGACGCAGCCAAGTTCCCGGATGCAACATTTGTTTCAACCAGCGTCAAACTGACCGGCCAGAACAACGCGACCGTCAATGGCAACCTGACACTCCACGGCGTGACAAAACCCGTAACGCTGACCGTGCATTTTATTGGCGCGGGCGTGAACCCCATGGACAAAAAATATACAACCGGGTTTGAAGCCACAGGCACCCTGAACCGCAGTGATTTTGGCATAAAAATGTATGTGCCCTACGTCGGCGATACCGTAACCCTGCGCATTGCTGGCGCTTTTGAAAAACAGGACTAAATAGAATCCACTCCAGCCATGCACGCCTGAGGGCAACCATGGCTGGGGTTTTTGCTCTTTCTACCCCCAGACTGACACAAGCCTTTGGGCAGAACGCCCATAATGCGCTTTTGAAGCAGAAAAAAACGCTGCTTCAACCCCTTACAGCAAGACAAAAGCCACACCTGTCCCACACAGATGGGATACTAATAATATAGTGTGATTGATATATGTCATTGCTTGTGCTGTATTTAACGTAGATTCATAGCAGAACAACGCCAAGACACCATGGTCATGGCAAAAGAAGATTTTTAAAACCTCATTCATTTCTGGCTTGTAGCCAAACGTGAATGGCCTCATTACGGAGGCACCAGACCAGCCTGAACAGCTGAAGCAGGATAACAGCCCTCCATGAACACCGCTCCCCAGCTTGGTGAGATCGACTTCAACTCCCTCCCAGATCTGGCACATTAGGACAAACACTGTTCAGCAAGGTGCCGATCGGTACGGTTGTTGTACGCCTGTCTGACCATCAGATCATTCTGCGCAACCCTGCGTTCAGCCTTATTGCGGACGACAGGATTGAAACCATAGTGGACCTTATTGACCGCAGCTGTGTTGACCTGAAACAGCAAGAGCAGTTCCGTGCCCAGATTGCACATGCACGCAGCCGGGCTGATCTGGAAGAAACAAGCGAATTATCCGGGCTTGTGCTGGACATCAAAGGTGCAGACGGCAAAGTACGCATTGTGCAACATTATGCGCTTATGTTCCATAAAATGGGCATTGCCATTGGTATTTTTCACGATATTTCGGACATAAAACGTAAATACCGCGCCCTCCAGAAAGACGCTTTTACAGACGAACTAACAGGAGTGGGCAACAGGCGCGGCCTGATGGAACGGTGGAGTGAGGAAATTGAGGATGATCCCACCCAGACCATAGGGTTCCTGATGATCGATCTGGACCGCTTTAAACCGATTAACGACACTTACGGCCATGCTACCGGAGATAACGTGCTGCGTGCACTCGCGCTCAGGCTGCGCAAAAACATCCGTAAATCTGATTATGTCGTTCGGCTGGGTGGGGATGAGTTTGGCGTTCTGCTACCTGATATTGAGAGCAGAACCATGCTCGATACAATACGCAACAAACTACTTGCTACCCTGAGCCGCCCAGTTGTGGTCAACAACATCAAGCTCACTCTCTCTGGCAGCATTGGCGGAGGACTTTACCCTGAAGATGGCAAGGATCTTGCCACAATCATGGTCCATGCTGACCACTCAATGTACAGCAACAAAAAGAACACTCCTGCCAGAAAACGCTCCACAAAGCCTGCAACACCCAGCAAAGAGCCAACCCCATAACCCTGTAGCTGGCAAAGTCCTCTGGTGATTACCCCGTACTATTCTCCATACGCCTGTGATGCACAAAAGCAGCGGTCAGATTACCGTCATGCGTCATGTTCGGACGGATGCAGAACGTGAGGAAAAGCGGACGTGCTGAAAAACGCTATGAGAATACCGCACAAAGCCACCGCAATGGCCATGGGTGTCAGCACCGCAAAGCCATAATGGGTCAACACAACACCCCCTGCAGCTGAGCCGAGCAGAATGCCCGCATTGCTGGCCGCATTAATTGCGGCCCCAGCTACATCGGCCCGTGTTGCGCGGGCGCGGATGGCACCGGACATAACAAAGGGAATAATGGCTGAGTAGCCAATGCACCACAGCCCCACAGCACCAACGGACATCCATCCCGGCAGAATATGGCCGTACATCAGTCCCATACCAACCAGCATGGCCATACCACTGGCCAGCATGCCTGCCGCGGGCCGACGGTCCACAATCTGCCCGGCCCCCCACAGCCCCAGAATGCTCAAGGCACCCGTCAGCAACAGGGCAATGCTCAACGCACCATCCGGCAGACCATGTTCCAGCAGGAGTGGCGTGACATAAGTGTACAGCAGATTATGTGCGAAAAAGAAGACGGCATCCACCGCAACAACAATCAGAAAGGTGCGCATGACCTTACGGGAGACTATGTTGGGCAAGCTCTCCTTGACATGCACGGTCGATGATACGGGGGGAAGAAAAAATGCAATGCAGAGTGTCAGCACAACGGCAAGGCCAGTCATGATGTACATGGCAACACGCCAGCTTGCCAGATGTCCCACAGCCGCTGTACCCGGCACCCCCAGTATGGCGCCTAGCGATGTGCCACCATATACAAAGGAGATTGCCCGCCCCGTCATGCTCGGTGGTACCAGACGTGCTGCATAGGCAGAAACAATGGACATAAGCAGCGCGTGAGCTACCCCGCCGATCAACCGGCCTACACACAAAAGGCCAAAAGTCGGCGCCATGGCCACAACCAGATTGGACACAACATATCCGGAGAGGGAAAGCAGCATCAACCGTTTGCGATCAACATGCGCAGTCAGGATAGTCAGAGGCACAGCACCTAGCGTGACCATGAGCGCAAATGCACTGACGGCCAGACCGGCTTTACCTTCGGGGATGTGGAAGGTCTGTGCCATTTCAATCAGAATGCCCACGGGTGCCACCTCACTGGTCAGCGCCGTAAAGGTGCAGGCAAACAAGGCCCAAAGCCCGATAGTGGCTTCGGTCGAAAGATTTTTAAAAAGCATGGCTACCTGATTGGAAACACAAAAAGACAGACTGGTGCGGGTTCGTTAAAACCGCTCTCCCGGCGCTGGCATACGATTAACGCTTTAATTCAGGATCACGGAAACGGCGGTTGACCAGCACAGGCAGTGCTTCGCGCGCTGCACGGATACGCTCCTTATCCACAGTAGCAAACAGCAGGTCGGGGCTGCTCCCCGCACGGGTCACGGCAACCCCTAGTGGATCTACCAGCATGCTGCACCCGATATTGCGCGGGCCACACTCACCCACAGCAGCAACGTAGCAGGTATTTTCCAATGCTCTGGCCGTTACCATCACCTCCCAGTGCCATTCCTTGCCCGGCCCCCGCACCCATGCGGCAGGCACGCTCAGCAGGTCTGCTCCGCGCACGGCAAGAGAGCGCGCAACCTCGGGAAAGCGCACATCATAACAGGTCATTAAACCCACATGAATGTCCCCCACCTGCACAATGGGGGGCAGTTCCGTACCGGGGACATAATCGTTTGATTCCTTCATGCTGAAGGCATCATACAGGTGCAATTTACGGTAGCAGGCAACCAGCCCGGTCGCATTGAGCACAATCTGGCAGTTATGGGTCAAGGCTGGGTGGGCTGGTGTGGCAATACAGCAGATTACGCTCAGGTCCGTGCCCACCAACGCGTTAACCAGACCACTGACAAATGGCCCATCAAGTGGCTGGGCGGTGCGCACGGTAATGCCCGGATCATGCATATCGGCAGCAATAAGACTTTCGGGCAGCACAAGCAGTTTAGCCCCCTCAGCCGCTGCCCGCTCGATCAGGGAAACACATTGAGCAAGATTAGCGCACCATTCCGGTGCGACGGCAAACTGTCCTAAGGCGATTTTCATCCGCGAGGTCCTTGTAGGGCAACACCATGCAGGGAGAACTTACCCGCCCGCCAGCACAGGCAGCCTACAACATTTGCTCCTGTATGTGCAAAGCCCGGTATAATGGCGGTTGAAGGCCACAGCATGCATAACACTCACACCATCAGCCCTGAGCCGCGTATTCATCATCAAAGCGTCACACGCGCTCTGGCCCAGTTTAGCGTATGGGACAAGCCCTGTTCATACCAATATGAAGGTCCACACCATGCGCCATGGTCTTTTTGTTTTTTGTGCCGTAACGCTCTGTCTGGCCCTACCTGCCCTGCCTCAGACCTGTGCAGCCCAAACCGCCCTGCTGCCAGATGGCCGTGACTTTCTGCCCCCACCGCCCCCCGCTGGCTCGCATGCGCAGGAGGCCGATATGCAGGCCTTTGAAAACACACGCGCGCTCCATGGCAGCAGTCGTTGGCAACTGGCACATAATGATGCGGATTTGACGCCACAGCACGTTATCAGTGATTTTTCCTGTGCGGCCGGGTTCAATCTTCGCGCGGACAGGCTACCCGCCCTGCTTGACCTGTTAAAGACCTTGGCGCAACCAACCGAACAGCGTGTCACGGAAGAAAAAAACTTCTGGCACAGGCCGCGCCCATTTGTGGGGAACCAGCAGGACATCTGCACGCCAGATGCCCGCAGCAAGCTAGAGACGAGTTTTTCCTACCCATCTGGGCATACCACATGGGGCTGGATGACAGCCTCCATTCTGGCCAGCGCTTTGCCTGAGCGTGCTAGCGAGATTATGCAGCGTGCGCGTATTTTTGGTGAAAGCCGCATTGTCTGCGGCGTACACTGGAAGAGCGATGTGCAGGCAGGGTATATGAACGGGGCAGCCATGTTTGCCGCATTACAGGCACAACCCTGGTTTGTGGAAAAAATGGCAGCAGTCCGCGCGGAACTCCAGACGCTACAGGCCCACCCGACACAACCCGATGCTGCCACCTGCTCCACGGAACAAAAAGCAGCGGCGGATATTTTTAACCCGGTCGCTACTGTTAGGCGGGCAGCGGCTCCAAGCTGCTGCCCGCACTATATTTACCAGCTGTAGCCTATGCTGGCCTGTGCATTGCGACGCTCACCAAAGAAGCAGTATCCGCCAACGGCCCCATCAGCATAGCAGTTGGCAACATAGTTCTTGTCAAACAGGTTGCGGACATTGGCCGACACTTTCCACCCTTTGAGAGAGTGAGAAAGATTGGACATGTCATACGAGACGGACGCATCAAACAGCGCATATTGTGGAAGCCACACGCTGCCATCGGCCAGCTCTCCACCATAGGTTCTGGCGGTATAACGCATGCCGCCCCCAAAGCCGAAACCTTTGAGTTTACCCGATGGCATTGTGTAGAATGCGAACAAAGATGCATTCCCCCTGCCAGACTGGACCAGCGGCTTTTGTGTGGAATCATCCTTGATCTTCTGCACACTTACTGCCGCTGTCAGCATCAGGTTGTGGAACGGCTCGGCATGCGCCTCAAACTCAAAGCCATCGGAATGCACGAGCCCACTTTGCGTGTAGTTCCCCGTACCCGGAACAGAGACAAGGACATTGCTCTGCTCGATATGAAAGCCCGCCGCAGTCAGCAACAGCGTGGTGCCCGGCAATTGGTACTTCACCCCACCTTCCAACTGCTTGCCCATGGACGGTGTTGCCTGCCGCGTGCTGAGCCCATCTGCACTCACCACATTGCCAACCTGCGGCTGAAAGGACGTTGAGTAGCTGATATAAGGCGCAAGACCAAAATCGAAGTGGTAAAGCCCGGACGCACGCCACGTAATTTTACTAGAGTTCTGCGTCTCGTCCGAAGGGCTCAGATACGTGACCCGGTGCGCATGGTACCAGTCATTGCGCAGGCTGCCAGTCAGGATAAAGCGCCGCCAGCGTATTTCATCCTGAGCATAAACCCCGATCTGCTGCGAGGTTGTTCGGTAATTCTCCGCCGGGTCCATATCGGGGATAGCCATATTATAATCCGGGTTGACCACATCCAGATCGGGAGCCGTACCCATGCTCTCATTATCGCGCGAGTGTTGCTGCATGTAGTCAAAACCGAACATCAGCGCATGCTGCAACGGCCCGGTACGAACATGCCCCTTGAACTGGCTGTCAAATGCCAGGTTGTGGTTATGTTCCCGTGCTCCGTAGGAGTATCGACCCAGCATGGTACCGCTTGTCATGTCCGGGCTGTCGTAATCTCCAGTATTCAGCACACTGCGATAATTGGTCATGATATCATCGTAGCGACCACGGGTGCTAAAGCTCCAGTCGTCATTAAAACGATGGTTCAGAATATAGGTAATGCCACCCTGCCTGCGGTTGAACTTTTCAAACGAAGCATCGCCATCATAAAAATTACGGGGCAGATAGCCAAATGTTCCAGCCTTGTATGAGCCCACAAGTGGTGCGCCGCCATAAGAGCCGTTTTCGGGGTCATACTGGTAATTGCCCAGCAGGGTCAGGGTTGTTGGGCCATCCCCACCGAATGTAAAGGCCGGGCTTATGCTAAAGCGCCTGCTCCCTGTTTTGCTAAGCTGTGTATGCTGCCCATTGGCCGTGCCGTAAATACGGTAGCGCACAAGGCCATCATCCGTTGCAAAACCACCGACATCGGCATCCACACGGTACAGGTCAAACATGCCCCCTGTTGTACCCACAGACCCATAAAATTTCTGATCGGTGGGCAGCTTACTGGACAGGGCCGTCAACCCACCGGGGCTCGACTGGCCATAAAGCGCGGAGGCTGGGCCTTTCAGCAGCTCTACCCGGTCCAGACGGAAGGTATCGGTCTGCGCCACGGCAAAGCCTGTCGGGCTGTCCTGCACCTTCAGCCCATCCAGAAAAGTGGGAACGGTAAAGCCACGCAGGTCAAACAGGTCATAACGTGTGCCCTCGCCCCCGCGCGTATCAGCCGTGATACCCGCAGCATAGCGCACGGCCTGATTAAGGGTGAGAACACCGCGCGTATCCATTTCATCCCGCGTGATGACGGTAACAGACTGCGCCGTCTCAACCAGCGGTGTGTTGGTTTTTGTGGCAGAAGACGCCAGAACAGATGACCTGCCATGGCCGCGGACCTCAACCATCTCGTTCTTGAGAACCGCGGCTTTGGCCTTATCGGCGGCAACCTGCGCAGATGTCACCACCTTGGGGTGCCGGGATTGATCCGTCTGCGCCTCCTGATCGGCAGCAAGAGCCGCATCACTCAGAACAAACGAGAAAAAAACCGTATAGAAAAGTTTGCTGCGCTTCATACCCAACTCGTTTTGTTACCGGCTTCTCCTGCGGAGGAGGGCAGCTGTCGGCCTTTTTGTTAATAATGATACTCAATTGCGGTCCTATCCATATTCATAAACAGCAGCAAGCAAGGAGCCCAATATTGGCCCAAACGCGATAAAATTCCGCCTGAACGCCAAAAAACCCGGCTGCCATGACCGGCAAACCGAGCCTCCTGATTGCTGCTCAGAACCAGATTGTTAAAAAAGAGAATGCACTCAGCTTGCGAGTGCGCAGCACTTTGCCCGTTTTTTACGAGCGGGACGTCTGCGACGCACTGGCACGCAACGTGCTGGGCACCGCGCCAAATGTCCGGTGGAACATGGTGCTAAAGCTCCCCGCATTGTCATAGCCCAGATCAAATGCCACTTCGGCAATGGACTGGCCTGTTGCCAGTCTGGCGGCGGCCTCCACCACTCTGACCCTGCGCCGCCATGTGGCAAAACCCATGCCCATTTCCTGCTGAAAAAGGCGGGTAAACGTACGGCGCGCCATACCAGCCTCACGCGCCCAGTAGTCAATATCGTGGCAGTCTCCGGGCTGGGCAATAATCGCCTCGCACACACGCCGTAACCGCAGGTCTGTTGGAAAAAGCAGCCTGTCCGCTATGCGGGGCGCCCGGTTAATTTCTTCCATAAGAAGCCGGGCAATGGCCGACATGCGGTCGTCCATTGCAAAGTTGAAGGTCATTGCAATAATTTCGTCCACGAGCCCACGCATGAGGGAGGACACATCGAACATTTTACACGGAGGCAGATCTGCCCCTGTAAAGCTGGGGTCTACATAAACGACCTGAAAAACCAGATCAGTACGGCATGTCGCCTGATGCATGACCTGCGCAGGCAGCCACATCCCCTGCCCCGGCCCCAGCACGAAGCTTTCATCCTGCGTGTTAACCGTCACACTCCCAGCCAGAAAAATAGACAGTTGCGCCCGCTCATGCGTATGGAATGCATCCACAAATCCGCCAGTATAACAGTCTGCAAACCCCACTACGGGTGGAGGATGACACGGAAAATCCGCAGTACGCTTCATGGTGTTTATATCCAGCCCATTCCTGTAAAACTCACCCAATGGACTGCGTCAGGCTTAATCATAACCTGATTATCTCAGAAACAGGACTGTCATATCAAGCCTGTTCTGATGGCCCGGCACACATACCTCCCCGTGCCCTGGAACCTCCCTCTCTCTACGGCACTACAAACAGGCAAAAAACTCTCTATTATGATAGGATTGTTCTACATGACTATACCATGCCTGCTCAATATATTTGTGAAAATATTTCATCAATAATAATCTATGAAATGTATATAATTCATGGAATAAGGAGGAGAAATATGGACGCTGCCCGCAGGTATAAGCTCTGAGCACTTTATTATGGCGGGTATGGAGTTGTAATGCCCGGACGATGCACACAGCCCCGGTGCGGAGCGCAAGCCCTTACGTATTGCGCGTTTCAGGAGACTAATCGTGTCAAAGCAGGACAAAAACACACTGCGCCTGATTTTCCCCCAATGGCAGGGCGGCGATAATCCCCCTTATTATCTGGGCTCTCAACTGCTCGCGTGGCTTGCACCACCCGCCCAAGGCCCGGTTGAGGAGGTTCCTGTTGACGCACCGACCGGCACGCCTTTGCCATTTGAGAACAATATGCACGGGCGCAGTGTGCTGATAAAACAGGCCAGAGCAGCCCGCAGCATTATTGAACACCATCAACCCCGATCGATTGCCGTTCTGGGAGGCGACTGTCTGGTTTCCCTCTCCCCCTTTGCGTGGCTGTCAGAACACTATGGGGACAAGTTTGGCATCCTATGGATTGACACGCACCCGGATGTTCAAACCCCTGAGCAGTACAAAAACGCGCATGCCCATGTGCTGGGCGCGCTTATGGGGCACGGAGACCCTGACCTGACTCATGAAGTCAAAAAGCCTGTAAAAGCAGAGCAGATCATGATCGCTGGTATTCATGATCCGCTCCCTTATGAAACCCGTTTTATTGCTGAACACGGCATCAACACCTGCTCTCCGCAACAGGTGCGCAATGGCGCACAACCAGTCATGCAGTGGCTCAATGAGAGCAAGATAGAAGTTCTGGCAATTCATCTGGATCTGGACGTGCTTGATCCTCATAACTTCCGCTCCCTTCTGTTTGCAAAACCGGGCCGTGGGAAACATGACTTTGGCGATGTTGCGGAAGGAAAGCTGAATATTGCAGACGTTTTAAAACTGATCGGGGAAGTCTCGACAGAAAAGCAGGTCGTTGGCCTGACCATTGCCGAACATATGCCGTGGGATGCGCTGAATTTGCAGGAAATGCTCAGGCAGCTTCCGCTTCTGGGCAGTTGATGGGAGGAGACCGAAAGGATCATGCCATTTTATGGCACGATCCTTGCGCAGCATTATTTTACCCTGACCTCTTCAATAAAAAGAGCAAGTGGCATGGAATGCTGGCTATGCTTTGGATAAAAAAGATGGAAACCGGCATGTGTCGGGCAGAATTTTTCCAAAGCCGTAACAAGCTCGCCTGCTGCAATATGGGGCTGGGCAATAATTCTGGGAATATAGGCAAGACCTATTCCATCTAAACAGGCATCCCGCGTAGCAAATACGTTGTTGCAGATAAACTGACCTGTTGGCTGGAATTTTATGTCTTTTCCATTCTGCCTGAAACGCCATTTATAGAGTGAGCCGTGAGTTGGAAGCCGGACACCTATACAATTATGCTCAGTAAGCGCATTGGGCACTTTAGGTAATGAACGCGTGGAAAAATAGGACGGAGCCCCCACAACAACAAAGTCAATAGGGGGAGAAACCGGCACAGAGACCATACCCTGTGTGACCATTTCTCCCAGCCTTACGCCTGCATCAAATGCCTCCTCCACAATATCAACAAGGCGCATATCCGTTGCGATTTCCATGTTGATTTGAGGGTATTTTTTAAGAAAATCGGCAATTCTGGGTCGCAGAAAATACAATAGCGCCTCATCCGTTACGGTAATCCGCAGCTTACCTCTGGGACTGCTCCGGAACTCCTCCAGATTTGAAAGACGTGTTTCCATCTCATCAAATAACGGCTGAATATTTTGCAGAATATATTCACCAGCACTTGTCGGAACAACCTTACGCGTTGTTCTGGTCAGCAAGGTGACGCCCAACCGTTCTTCCAAAAGACGCATGCTGTGGCTTAACGCAGAGGGTGTTACACCGCGTCGGGCGGCCGCACGGGTAAAGCTGCGTTCCTGAGCAACCGCCAGAAAAGACAGGAGTTCGTTAAAATTTTCTCGGAACATTGTTACTTACCTTAACTGCCCTTGCCCCGGCGCTTTCCTCACAAGACACACCGTGCAGGCGGGTTCTGCCTTGACCTTTTTTATGCGTGCCAGCGGGCCATCACAATCAATAAACCCTACACAAAAAGCAACTCTGCTACAGCTTCCACCGGCATGCCCTGGTTCTTGGATGCGCCAAAATCCCTTGAGACTGGTCTCTGTTGCCGCCCCACAATTGTTACGTTATAATATAACCATTTAATCAGCCACGGAGCCTTCTGACATGCCCGCCTGCCAGACCGGGGAAAAAGTGCACCTTCTCTGCGCAAGCCGCAAAATTCTTGAACCGGACTGCGCAATCACTCTTACCCCAAGCCCTTTAAGCACCGCCCTAAACCTCGCATCGCGGGCATATCTTGAAAACGGATTACGCCTTCTGCAGGCACGCGGCACAATCCCCATGATTTCGGCGTCCCTGCGCACCGCCTTTACAGCCGTGACACTCCCACTGTTTGCGGACATCCTGAATCTGGCAGAGGTTTATGCTTCAATTGCCGGACAAAGCTCCCTCCGCCTGCGGCTGGAACGCATTACCGGGGACAGTTGTCGTAAATTCCATGTGGATTATGTAACCCTGCGCCTCCTGCGCGCGTACCAAGGCCCCGGCGTACAATGGAAGTCTGATGGCAGTGAGCAGATCAACACCGCAGCGCCGGGCGATATTGTCTTCCTTAAAGGGCGCAAATTTCCCAACTGGACCGAAAATTTAGGTATTCTGCACCGCTCCCCCCCACTGTCATCCCTACCTGCGGCCCAACGTGTGCGGCTGCTTTTGACGATCGACACTACGGATGCCTGTATGTGTGGTGCGGAACATGCACTTACTCCTATTATCGAGCAGTAGGTGTTAGCACCCTGTTGCCCCCATGCGCGGGCCACGTTGATATCCAGCGTAACCCTGCATTTTCTTTGACAGATAAAGCTGCTACACGTGAGATGAAAAAGTTACACTATAACATCTGAGGACATATGCGCCATGGAACGCTCTTTGGGTAAACGCTCTTTTCGGACTGCGTTTCTGGCTCTTGTCATCACAGCACTCGTTGCGCCGCACAGCGCCCGCGCAGAAGAAGGCATGTGGACCTTTGACCACCTTCCGGTCGCGGCAATGCAGTCTGCCTATCACTTTACACCAACGCCGGAGTGGATTGAGCATGTTATCCAGTCTTCTGCCCGTCTGGCAGAAGGGTGCTCTGCCTCGTTCGTATCCGGCGATGGGCTGGTCATGACCAACCATCACTGTGCCAATTCCTGCCTTGCTGCTTTATCGGACAAGCAACACGATTATTTTCGCAATGGTTTTTATACAAAATCACTGGCCGAGGAGCGACAATGCCCAGGAATGGAACTGGACCGACTGGATTCCATCTCGGATGTTTCCTCTCAGGTTGACGCACAAACAAAAGGGAAAACCGCCAAGGCATACTCCACTGCCCTGCAGGAGATTGAAAGCCGCCTGACAAAGGACTGCCTGCAAGGCGATGCCGCTCATTGGCGGTGCGATATGGTATCACTCTACCATGGGGGACAGACGGCACTTTACCGTTATCGTCGTTATCAGGATGTGCGCATCGTCATGGCACCTGAGCAGGGCATTGCGTTTTTTGGGGGAGACCCGGATAACTTCAATTATCCACGCTACGATATCGACCTTTCCATGCTGCGCGTTTACGAAAACGGCAAGCCTGTTCACACGCCGTATCTTCAGTTCGATATCAACGGCCCGCGTGAGAACGAACTTGTTTTCACCTCTGGCAATCCGGGCCGGACGGAACGCGGCCTGCCCGCAGCCGCCCTTGCCTTCCAGCGCGACGTTATCAACCCCACGGTTATTGCTCTGCTGAGTGTGCGTGAGGGAATGCTATGGCAATATGCGCGTGAAAGTGCCGAGCACGAGAAACAGGCTGAGGACGAACTCTTCAGCACACAAAATAGTCTGAAATCCTATTCCGGCACACAAAGCGCGCTGCGTACAAGCGACATTGTTGCCCGCCGCGCCAAGGAAGATGCCGCACTCCAGAAATGGATTGATGCCGACCCCGCCCGCAAGCAGGAATTTGGCACCCCATTTGCCATGGTGGACAAAGCAATAGCCGTGCAGCGCGAACTATTTGCGCGGAATGTTGGCCTGCATATGGCGCTTGATGGACTGGCAGGTAAAGCCATGATGCTTGTGAACGGTGCAGCCGAACGCCAGAAACCGGATGCAAAACGCAACGCAGGCTACCATGACGCACAACTGGGGGAAATTGAAGCCGCACTCGCGGCAAAAACCCCCGTCTACCCTGAACTGGAAACCACATCTCTTGCCCTTGGGCTAACCACACTGCGCCAGATACTGGGCGCAGATGACCCACTGGTGCGCGAGGCACTGGGCAATGACAGCCCGGACACCCTTGCCGCGCGCCTTGTGCGCGAGACAAAGCTGGCAGACCCCGCCGTGCGCCTTGCACTGTGGAAAGGTGGGGATGCAGCCATTCACGCCTCATCAGACCCGATGATTGCTTTTGCACGCCGCCTTCATCCGACATTAACCGCCCTGCGCGACCGTATGCGCGATGAAGTATCGGCTCCTCTGCATCAGGCCGAAGGAGCAATTGCTCGTGCGCGTTTTGCACAGGCCAAGGCCGAGGGACGGCTTGATGCACTTTACCCAGATGCAACATTCTCGCCCCGCCTGTCCTACGGTACGGTGCGCGGCTGGACGCAGGATGGCAAAAACATTCCCGCCTTTACCGACTTTGCCGGCATGTACCGCCACGCCACAGGCAGTGCGCCTTTCCAGCTCCCTCAACGGTGGCTGGATGCAAAAAGCAGGTTGGATCTCTCCACGCATCTGGACTTTGTTTCAACAAACGACATTGTCGGCGGCAACTCCGGCTCACCAGTGCTGAACCGGGAGGGCCATGCTGTCGGGCTGATTTTTGATGGCAACCTGCCAAGCCTTGCTGGTGATCTCTATTATAACATCACCTCCAACCGCGCGGTTTCCACCGACACCAGCGCCATCATCGCCGCACTGCGCGTGGTTTATGACGAACAGGCACTCGCCGAAGAGCTGATAAACGGGCACCGATAACGCTCCGCTTATTCCTGCTGGAGTGCACCAAAAACCTTCTGCGCCAGTTATACGGCCATCATGGCAGCAGATGGTTTGTGGCGCACGCCTCCATGCATGCGCGTAGCGCTTCAACAACTCTTTGCTGGTCTTGCAGGGATAACGGCTGAAGAGGTAGAGGCGGCTGGGCACTTACAAGTCCCAAAAATTGGTGGCGGCATAGGCAACCCGCAGACTCCCAAACTCCCGAAAAAGCCGCCACACAGGGAGCAGCGCCTTCTGGCACTGACTTATTACTACATCCGCATGACCCGCGCGTGCAGCCGTTACCATGATCTTGGCCAGTTGCGGCAAAAACCCGCCCAGCACACTAAACCAGCCATCACACCCGGCCAGCAGGGCTTCTGCCGCAATCCAGTCCCCGCTGTAACCAATGCTGAGCTTGCCAATAGGGCTGGCCCGTAGCTCCGCCAGTTCCTGCGCGACCTTGCCTTCGGCGGGAGCTGGCATTTTTATGGCGGCAATGTTGGGGACATCTGCCAGTCTGGCAAGCAATTCACGCCCGAAACTGAAATGCGTCGTGGTCGGATTATTATAGATACAGAGCGGCAAAGACGTTACAGCCGCTACAGCGGCATAATGCTGGTATGCTTCCTCCTGTGTCAGCGGTGTGTAGGACACTGGGGCCATCAACAACCCGTCTGCTCCCTCGGCTGCGGCATCGCGCGCAAGGTTTTGTGCATCGTCAGTGCGGAGCGTGCCAATCCCCACAATCAGGGGGGTTTTGCCCCCGACTGCTTTGACGGCCGCACGCAGCACACGGCACCGCTCGATGCGGCTTAGATAGGCGTAGGTTCCGGTACTGCCCAGCAAACCAATGGAATCCACACCATTCTTAGACAGATGGCCGACCAGATGCATGACTGCCTCTGCATCGACCACACCCTCCGTATTGGCAGGCGTAATGGGAAAAGCCGACAGACCGTGAAAAAGTGACATATCAGACCTCAATTCCCATGACGCAATCAGGTCACCAGCAATATTATACTTTGTGGGTCAGGCAAAACGCTTTGCGCCAGCTACACATAGGACAACAATGAGCGTAGAAGCCAGCATGCTCCATGCAATCGGTTCATGCAAAAAGAGTGCAGCAAGCAGCAGACCCAAAAAAGGCTGCAGCAACTGAAGCTGCCCAACACTGGCAATACCCCCCAGGGCCAGCCCCTGATACCAGAAGATAAAACCAACCAGCATGCTAAAGACCGAAACATAACCAAGGCCAATCCATGAGGAGAGCTGAATATGCCCCCAACTGGTTGGCAGATAAGCCAGAGCAATGAGCGCCATAAGCGGCAGGGACAAAAGCAGAGACCATGAGATAACCTGCCAACCTCCCAGACGGCGGGAAAGTGTTGCCCCCTCCGCATACGCCAGACCGCAGACCAGAATGGCCGCAACCATAAGAAGATCGCCTGCAAAATTACCTGCCTGACTACCGTAGAGTGCAAACCCGGCCACAACAGCACCACCAATGGTGGAGAATAACCAGAAGGCAGGCTTGGGCTGTTCTCCCCCACGCAGCACCCCAAAAATTGCCGTGGCCAACGGTAGTAGACCTATAAATACAATGGAGTAGGCTGCGGTAATATGCTGCAAAGCCAGAGCTGACAGCAGCGGAAAACCGACCACACCACCAGCGGCAACAAGGCTGAGCGGAACAATATCCCGCCGTTGGGGCCGGGGCTGACGGAGTGCGAACAAAAAGACACTTCCCAGCAGTGCCGCGATAACGGCACGCGCGCAGGTCAGAAAAACAGGAGAAAAATCCGCGACTGCAACGCGCGTAGCAGGAAGGGAGCCACTAAAGATGATGACACCCAGCAGACCACTGCCCCATCCTTCCGTTGTCCGTTTCATGCACAGGGGTCCTTCATATTATGGGGTATATGGTGCGCCTGAATGTATGGAGCAGCATTGCCCGGACCAGTTACAATCTGATACAGTTATAAAAAACTGTATGGGTTATATAACCCATACAATTACAGAGACTGGCATTGAAACATCAACCAACACGGACATCCGCCATTATGGAGGCGATCCGGCAGCGCATTGCCACCCGCTCCCTTGTTCCTGGTGACCGTCTGCCGTCCATCCGGCAGTTTGCCAGAACCATGCAGGCCTCACCGTCCACCGTGGTGCAGGCCTATGACCGGCTGGCAGCCGAGGGTGTTATTGCACCGCGTCTGGGGTCAGGTTTTTATGTTACGGGGCGCGCACTTCCGCCGCTATCGCTGGCAGAAGCGTCCACTCCTGCTGCTCGGGCCATTGATCCGTTCTGGGTATCGCGCCAATCCCTTGATTCTGACCCAAGCGTTCTAAAACCCGGCTGCGGCTGGATCCCCACTGAATGGATGCCGAATGATACACTGCGTAAAGCCTTACGGGCTGTAGCACGCGGGGAGAGCCATGTTTTGTCGGAATATGGTGGCACCAGAGGAGCACTACGCTTGCGTCGCCTTCTGGCGTCCCAGTTTGCAACAGAAGGTCTTGCCATTAGCCCCGATCAGGTTTTGCTCGCGGGGTCTGGCACGCAGGCGGTTGACCTGATCTGCCGCCTGCTGGCACGCCGTGGCGACACGGTGCTGGTGGATGATCCGTGTTACTTCAACTTTCAGGCCCTGCTCCGAGCGCATGAAATCCGGATTGTCGGGGTGCCTTACACTGCAACCGGTCCTGATACCGCAGCTTTTGAGCGCATTGTTCAACAGGAAAAACCGCGCCTGTACATCACCAACTCGGTATTGCATAACCCCACGGGCGCAACCCTCTCCCCCCAGACGGCCTTCCGCCTGCTTAGTATTGCCGCGGCCTCCGGTCTTGTAATTGTTGAAGATGACATCTTTACGGATTTTGAAACAATCCCCTCCCCCCGACTGGCGATCATGGACGGGCTGGAGCACGTTATACGGATTGGCAGTTTTTCCAAGGCGCTTTCTGCATCAGTAAGATGCGGTTATATTGCCGCGCGGAAAGACCTGATCGAAGGATTGATTGACCTACAGGTTGCGACCAGTTTTGGCGCCCCAAGCCCTATGATTACTGAAGTCATCGCAGATGTGCTCGAAGGTGGAAATTATCGCAAACACATGCTGGAAATTCAAAGACGTCTGGAAAAATCCCGCAAAACAGTGCTGCATACTTTGGAAACGCTTGGCATATTCCCTTGGATTGTACCCAAAGGAGGCTTCTATTTATGGTGTCGACTGCCTGATGGGCAGGATTCAACAAAGATCGCGCTCGACAGCCTACACGATAAAATCATTCACGCTCCCGGTAATGTCTTCAGTGTTAGCCAGTCTGCCTCTGCATTCATGCGGTTCAATGTGACACAATGTGAAAATCAAAGAATTTTTCACTCTCTAGAAAAACTGCTAACCGGCAGGAACGTCCACTTCTATCAAGACGACACCTGAGAATTGCGGACAATGCTCTGCCTGAAGGGACGCAGATCAACGCTCTGGAACTCCTGAATCAAGGAGGGGGCTTAATATTCCGGGTAAGATCATCAGCACGACTTTTCGTGTCCTGTATATAATACATCATTTATTGTTATTTTTTAATTCAACTTAAATTTGTGATTGTTTTGTTTTTATGCCATTCTTTGATCGTTATTATGCTGTTTTTGCCTGCTAACGTGAAAGTTTGACATGAGACGCCGCCATCTTCTGCAAGGCAGTGCCACTGCCCTTCTGCCTGCGTCTGCCCATGCATCCACCATACATGCGCGGCCCAATATTGTTTACATTCACTCGCACGATAGCGGGCGGTACCTAAGCCCCTACAAAAGTGGTGTTCCTGCCCCTGCCATTGCACGCCTTGCCCAGCAGGGTGTACTTTTCCATCAGGTTTTCAGCGGCGCTCCTGTCTGTTCGCCAAGCCGTGCAGCAATGCTAACAGGCCAGCCCGCCCATCGTTCAGGCATGAACGGGCTGGCACACAGGGGCTTTAGCCTGAACGACCCGCAGCAACTCATCTTCCGTTACCTGCAACACTATGGGTATCAGGCCGTGCTAACCGGCATGCAGCATGTTGCAGCTGACCCCAACACTTTAGGGTATGACCGTAATCTATGCGTGCGCGATGCACAGGGCCACTGGTTATCCGAAGCAAGTGTTGTGGCTCCGGTTGCTGAACGTTTTCTGGATTCAAGGCCGCGCCAGCCATTTTTTCTTGATGTCGGTTTTTTTGAAACCCATAGAGAATACCCAACACCACAACCACAGGACATTGCTCAGGTGCGTGATGTACCACGCTCAATACCGGACACGCCCGAAACACGGTATGATTTTGCCGCTTTCGGGGCTAGTGTACGCCAGTTAAACTACGGCGTATCCCGCGTTCTGGATGCATTAAGCCGGAATGGATATGACCGTAACACACTGGTTATTTTTACAACCGACCACGGACTGCCTTTCCCCCGCATGAAATGCACCCTGACAGACGAAGGACTGGGAACGGCGTTTATCATGCGCGGGCCGGGGCTGGCTGCCGGGCAGGAAAATCATACGCTTATTTCCCAGACCGACCTGTTTCCGACCCTGTGTGCTTATCTGAACCTTCCTGCACCAGCGTGGCTGACTGGCACCTCTTTTCTGCCATGCCTGATGGGACATGATGCAGAAATTCATGAAACCATTTTTGCTGAAGTCTCCTACCACGCAGCGTATGAACCATGCGGGCCGTGCGGAGCAAACGCTGGAAGTACATTCGCCGTTTTGACCAGCGTAACACACCAGTTCTTCCAAACTGTGATGACAGCCCGAGCAAAACCATATGGCTTGCCGCCGGATGGAAGTCCCAGCATGTGCCGGAGGAAGCACTTTACGACCTGACCTTTGACCCGACCGAACATGACAACCGGGTGCATGACCCTGATTGTCAGGCCGTTCTGCAGGATATGCGGCGCAAACTCCTTACATGGATGCAGCAGACACAGGACCCACTACTCAATGGGCCCGTCCGCGCACCCTCGGGGGCAGTTGTTAACCGCGTTGATGGCATATCCCCCCACGAACCACCCGTGCCTGCATAAAGCAGGCTATCTGACCTCGCTCCTGCACCGAGGTCAGATAACGGGCATGCTCACATCAATCTTCTTCTGGTGTTGCACCATAATGGTCGGCAAAATGCTTGCCATCCGCCCCCCAGCTGTAACTGCGTTCCGGGTAAGGCAGCATCTGGCTGTTCCACTGCTCCCACTCCTGTTTAAGGTGCGCAAACAGTTCTGGCTGACGGTCCTTGAGATTGGCCCGCTCTCTGGGATCATTGACCACGTCAAAAAGAAATTCGTTCTGCTCAATCTTTAAATACTTGTATTGCCCCAGAAGGTGGGCATGCTGGTCGCGCAGTTTGTAACGCCAGAAAAAAGACCGATCCTGCGTCCGCGCCGGATCAGCCAGAAATGGTAGAATGTTGATACCATCGCTTGCAAAAGCAGGGTCTGGCACGCCCCCCGCCGCTGCAAGAAAAGTTGGTAGCCAGTCCATTGTTATAACCGGCTGCGCTGTTTCCTGCCCGGCCTTGACCTGCTCTGGCCAACGCAGGACTGCGGGTACACGCAACCCACCTTCCAGCAGCTCTCCTTTAATGCCAGTAAATGGCCATGTATCGGAATAGCGCTCTCCACCATTATCGCTTGTAAAAACTACAATCGTATTCTGGGCAAGTCCAGACTGCTCCAATGCATCCAGAACATGGCCTATCTGGGTATCCATTGCCTGCACCATTTTGGCGTAGGTTTTCAGGTTACCGCCATCATAGTCAAAAATATGCCCTTTGAGACGTCGTGATTCAGCCTCATCCTCCGGCCCTTCCCATGGCCAGTGCGGTGCATTGAAATGCAGACTGATAAAAAAGGGATCTTTTTCCCGTGCATATCCCTTAACCAGCCGGACCGCCTCCTGCCCCAACAGGCCGGTCAGATAGCCGTGCTCATGGATCAGATGGTCATCACGGTAAAACTGGTCTTCTCCCGGATGCCTTGATGCGTAAAGTAGTCTGCCGCACCGCCTGATATCCCATAAAAATGGTCATACCCACTTTTAAGCGGACCAAAATGCGGGGGGCTTCCCAAATGCCATTTCCCGACAAGAGCTGTTTTGTAGCCCTGCTTTTTTAGCTGTGCTGGCAGGGTTGGCAGACCAGGAGTCAGGCCGACTGCCTTGTTGGCACCGCTGATCGGCTCCTCCAGCCCACAGGCGATACGGTCCTGATAACGGCCTGTAATCAACGCCGTGCGGGTTGCCGAACAAACTGCTGAATTGGCGTAGGCGTGTGTCAGCCGGATACCATCATGAGCGATCCGGTCAATGGCGGGGGTTGAAAAATCCGGATTGCCGAAGCAACTGACATCTGCATAACCCAGATCATCTGCCAGAATAAAAATAATATTGGGTTTGCTCGACCGAGTAGCAGCCTGCGCAGCCGGAACACCTTGCAGCGCAGCCCCCAGACCAAGGCCGGTGACACCAGCCAGAAAACCACGGCGCCCACTATTGGCTCCAACCATTATAAAACTCCTTTAAGCCTGAATGTTTGCAACCGGAACCACATCCGCATCTGCTGCGCGCACAACACAGCGAAAACCAATATGGCTGGTCGCACTTTCTATTGTCTGTGGGTGCCGGGCAGCCGGGCGGTAGCGCTGGCAGTAATTGGCTGCACACAGGTGCGACCCGCCTTTGAGCACCTTGCGCCCAATGGGTACCCCACCCTCGCGGTCCAGACTCTCCCGCAGGGTACCACCACGCGGGTTGGCCACAACACAGCATGGGCGTTTGCCACTTTTACGCAATTGCGCTTCGGGCAGGATGTACCAATCCTCCGTCCACTCCCAAACGTTGCCGATCATATCCGACAATCCATACCCGTTAGGGGGATAACTGCCGACCTGCGTTGTACGGTACCCCCCTCCCGGCCTCTGGTTTGCAAAAGGGAAAATGCCGGTCCAGTAATTGGCAAGGATCTGGCCATCGGGGGCTAGTTCATCCCCCCATGCATATTCCGTCCCCTGTAGACCACCACGCCCGGCATATTCCCACTCTGCCTCGGTCGGTAAAGCCTTACCTGCCCATGCAGCGTAAGCCACAGCATCCGTATAGGCGACCTGCACTACCGGATGGTCCATAATATGTTCGATCGAACTCTCCGGCCCGGTAGGATGCCGCCAGTCTGCTCCGGGCACAAAGGCCCACCACTGCATGGGATCACTCAGCGGGACTGGTCTATCCGTTTTGTGAAACACAAGGGAACCCGGAACCGCCAGTTCTGGCGGCATACCCGGGTAGTCTTTGGGGTCGGGTGCTACCTCAGCAACTGTGCAGTAGCCTGTTGCCGCAACAAAGGCGGCAAAGGCACGGTTGGTGGTTGGCGTTTTATCTATCCAGAAATCCGACACACTCACCCGGCGGCATGGCCGTTCCTCCGGGTAAAAATGTTCCGACCCCATTGTAAAGCTGCCTCCTTTGATAAGGCACATGGTGTCCGCCCGGGTATCCTGTATCATGCTCTTTCGTATCCACCTGATTTACTGAACAGTAAGATGTGTATCGCCCAGCCTGCCCCCATAAGGACTTTTGCCTGCAGGGTCATGGCTGACCTGTGAGCCCCTGTCCTGACCAATATCAAAGGTTTCAGCATAGCTCCCGGCAACGGCTGGGTATTTATGAATTTTGCCCTGAGCAACAACCTTGCCATCAACCAGCAGTTGCAGTGTCCCATCGGTCGGAGGTTGCCATAAACCACTTTTGGGGGCACCACCCGCATCAGGTGTAAAGGCATAGCCTACTTTGGAAGCCTTTGCGGGCAGGCGGTCATTGGAGCCGATCACCTCGTGCGTCTGACCAAAAATATTGTTTTCAAAAATCAGGCGACCATCTTTTTCATACAAAACATATCCTCCCAGACGCCCGCCCTGAGCCAGAATAACACCACGACCGTTTGGAGCTGCAACGGCAATATCTGTCTCCACCCGGTGCGCTCTGCCCGCGAGAACAGGAATACCATGAGGCGGCAGGCCAGAAATATCCGAGGGGTAGGTAACGCTGTGCGTATCAGGTGCTACAATTGTTGGAGCACCCACCGGCGGCGGCAGCAGGGGGAAGACACCATTGCGCTGTGCCTCTGCGGTAAACTCTTTTTTGAGTTCAGCCAGTTTCTGCGGCTCCTTACCCGCCAGATCTTCGGCCTCACTATAATCAGTGGCAATATGATACAGTTCCCACCGATCATTCTGCGTGGGTGACGTGTAAAGTTTCTGCACCTCATGCAGCAGATTCCACGGCTCGTAGTCATGCCGTGCTGCGGCTACCCAACCATCTTTGTAAATGGCGCGGTTTGCAAAAATTTCAAAATACTGTTCGGTGTGTGTTTCGGGAGCCGACGGGTTGGTAAAGGTCGGTAACAGGCTATGCCCTTCAAACGGGATTTGTCTTACACCGTCAATCTGCTCTGGCAGAGACACCCCAAGAACATCCAGAATGGTTGGAGCAATATCGTTAACATGGCTGAACTGGGTCCTTACCTTGTCAGACGCCTGAGTATGGCCGGGCCAGTCCACAATCAGCGGGTTGCGTGTTCCCCCAAAATGAGAGGCGACCTGCTTCATCCACTGGAACGGCGTGCTGGTGGCCCATGCCCAGCCTGCCGCATAGTTGTCAGCCACGTCTGGCCCGCCCAGCTTGTTATAATTGGCTACCTGCAGGGCAAAGCTGTCTGGTGCGCCAACGCCGCTTGCTCCTTCATTAACAATTGTGCCTTCAAGGCCACCTTCCCCGCTTCCTCCGTTATCCCCGACAATGTAGAACACCAGCAGGTTATCGCCCCCCGGTCGCGCACGCAGTGTATCCACCAGCTTGCCAACCTGTTGGTCTGTTTCTTCCATATATGCCGAAAAAACTTCCATCTGGTGGGCATAAAGATGTTTTTGCTCGGTAGAAAGGCTGGACCATGCAGGCAGACCTGCAGGACGAGGAGTCAGTTTGGCATCAGCGGGATAACACCAAGCTGCTTCTGCCGGGCGAATGCCTGTTCCCGGTAACTGTCCCATCCTTCATCAAAACGTCCCTTGTTTTTTGCAATCCATTCGGGTGCTACGTTATGCGGCATATGCACCGCACCTGTTGCAAAATACAGGAAGTAAGGACGGTTACCCGCCAGAACCTCGTGGTCATCCACCCATGCGACCGCCTTGCCCACAAGGTCTTTGGTCAGATGGTACCCCTGTTCAGGAGTGGCCGGATTGGGGACCTGAGTTGTGTCATTGTAAAGATGTGGTTCCCACTGGTCATCCGTGCCGCTCATAAAACCGTAAAAATGGTCAAAGCCCAGACCCGTTGGCCAATGATTGAACGGCCCTGCGGCCGACGTTTCCCACCGTGGTGTATTGTGCCACTTGCCAAAGGCTGCAGTCGAATACCCATTGATCTGTAATACACGCGCGATGGAGGCGGTCTGTGCCTTCCATACGGTATTATACCCATCAAACCCTGCTGGTATGTCCATCAGGTTTCCAAACCCGACCTGGTGGTGGTTACGCCCTGTCAGCAATGCTGCACGCGTGGGAGAGCAGATGGCTGTGGTATTGAACTGATTGTAACGCACCCCTTCCGCGGCAAAGCGTTCAAGATTGGGCGTGCGTGCCTTGCCACCAAAAGCCGAGCTGGTTGCAAAACCGGCATCATCCAGCAAAACAAGCAAGATGTTGGGCGCGCCCTGTGGTGCACGTGGGGACTGAGGATAAGCCGGATGAACAGCTTGTGGCGCAGGTGCTGCCGGGGCAGGCTGGGCAAAAGCTGCGGCACTCAGGCTACTGGCCGCAAACAGACTGGCAGCATAGGTAACAAAACGACGCATGGCGCTCACTCTATGATCGAACATGGAAGGACATAAAAATGGTATGGAAACCATGAAATATGGTTTCCTTGCCGATAAATTTTAGTAATTAGCCCGAGCAATAAACCCAAAGCTGCGTGGCTGCGTGACATAGGCATACCATGCCCCGTTACCACTCATACCCCCACCTTGAGAAAGCTGGCTGATCCGCCGCTCATCCGTGGCGTTGTTAATAAAGCCCTGAAAATCCCAGCGCCCTGAATGGTCACGGAAGCCAAAGTTAAGGTTGAGCGTGCCATAAGCCTGCACCCAGCCGTAGGACGAGTTGTTGGCACTGGTGTTCATTCTGGTGTTGTAGTTGTAACTGCCGCCTACGTAGCCATCAACGCTGGAACGGAACGCATGTCCGACAGAATGTGAGTACTGCACCGCAGCAGACAACGCCCAGCGCGGCACAAACGGAACCTGTGTATGGTTCATGCTCCATGCACCCGTCGTAATGACTTCCGGCGGGCCCCGTGGAATACTCCAGAAACTGCGCATCGTTATACGATGCGGACAATGAGGTAATCAGATTGACAATCGGGCTGTAGTGGATGTCCGCCTCCGCCCCACGAACCCGTACCTTGGGTGCACTGCTCAGATAGGAAACCAGCGCGCCCTGATATTCATGTGTCGCAGTAACCTGATAATTATGGTCATTTGTCTGGTAGAGTGCGCCGCTGACCAGCAGCCGGTTATCAAGGAGAGATGCCTTGGAGCCCACCTCGAACGCATCATCCGTTTCCTTACCCACGTTTGGCGTAACAGCACCCGCCGTGCGCTGGCTGGCGTTAAAGCTTGTCAGATTCAAGCCGCCAGACTTGCCGCCACGAGCATAACGCGCATACACGATAACATTGTCAGTCAGCTTGTAATTCACTACGAACTGACCCGTTACAAACCCGTTATCAACATGAGCACCGTAATCGGCAGTGCCGTTGCTGCCGTAAGTATTCCAGATTGTCTGCGCCACACTCAGCGGTGTAACGGCTGAGCTATAGCTCGATGGTCTTATCTGCCATTGGGCAAAACTACCGGTTTTTGCTGCGTAGTTATAGCGCACACCCGTTACAATATCGATCTTGGGGTGCACATGCCATGTGCCGTTGGCATAGGCCGCGTAGTAGTTGGTGGTCGGTTGGTCATAGCTACGCACATTATAGCCGTTCAAGGCATTGTTGGCCTGCGCGGTTGTCGCAATGCTGGACCCACCTGGCATGCCATAACCCGCCCACTGGGCCATCTGGTCACCATAAGCCTGATCACTATACACCCGGTTTTCCTGCCACATGTAGAACGCACCCACCCGGTAGTCGAGCAGCTTGCCCAGCGAGCTTGAAAAACGGAATTCCTGCGTAAACTGGTTCTGGTTAACCTTGGCATTCCCTTGGGTGACGGCATTGATCCCATTCAGGTCACCATCATTCGACGGCCACCAGTTCCACCACCGGTACGCGGTAATAGACGACAGCGTAAAGTTATTATGGTGCCAATCAATATGCCCCGAAAGACCTATGTCTTCCTGTTCCGCAGTCGCTGTGGAGTTGCGATCAACCGTATAACCATTGCCAACATAGGGGGTATAGCCCGTCCATCCACTCCGCTGTGCCAGAGACCCAGCGAACCAGGCCTGACCATCCGAGCGGGTGGTGGAACCTTTGACCAGCCCCGGGTTGCAGCAGTTCTCACGCAGGTGCGAGTAATCGCCGATAATACGCACGCTGATCTCATCTGTGGGATGAGCCAGAACCTGCGCACGGAAGGCGCGACTGGTCTGCCCTCCCGTATCTCCACCGCCATCAAGATTTTTGACCCAGCCATCATAACCATAACCCAGACCACTGAGCCTGATAGCGAGCTTGTCCTTGATAATGGGTGTTGTCACACCCAGATTCCAGCGGTTGTAGTTGAAGTTGCCCACACCTGCTTCGCCGTACACATGGCGTGTATGCAGGTCCGGCGCTGCGGTCGTAAGAGAAATTGCACCAGCCGTTGTCACCATGCCGCCCTCTGTACCGGACGGACCACGCAACACAGTAATGCCATTCATATCCGGCAGGTCTGTCAGGGCCGTGCCCGGGCGCGAGCGATAGACGTCATCCACGTACACTGCCACCCCGCCCTCTATCCCATCTGTTGCGGCCGTACCCGCAGCACCCAGACCACGAATATTGATTGCAGTGTTACGAGGATTGGAAATATTCAACTGAACCGTTGGCAGGAGCCGGGTTGCCTGCGGCAAAGCAGTGATATGCTCCGCCCTGAGTTCTTTGGCATCGATACGAGTGCTGGCCTGAGGCACTTTTTGCAGCTCATGTGTTTCGCGGTCAATATTGTGGGCAGCCCTGCTGGTTGCCGCCACAGAGACCGAAATCTCCTCCGCCTTGGCCTGAAGGGGCTTTGAATCCGGCGCAGAACGAGGCTTTGCCTGCACGTGCCCGGCCGATCGTGCCTGTGAGCGCTGCGCATGGTGGTGCGCTCCATGGCTGGATGTCACATTACCCGCACCCTGAGCCAGAACCTGCTCGGCCATGCCGCCTTCCGCCACCAGGGCAAAAGCTATCAGTAAGGTTTTTCCTGAAGACAGCATCTTATTCACTACTCTATAACGTTGTTAATTTCACAATCACAATATCTTAGTTGATTTATTTTTTTACAAACTAATTTTGTTAGTGGTTTTTAAATTTAACGACTCTTATGTGTCATTGTGTCTTTTGTACCATATTTTATCGACATTTCAACACATCCTCTCCCATCAGGTCGCTCACCGCGGGGAAGAATTTATATGTATTAGTGAAAATTTTTTCTTTAATTACAATATTCTATTTTTTAAAATCAAGTTCTACGTCTGTTTTTTCAGGCTGCGCCGACGTTATTCACAATATTTTTTTGTAGTATATGTAACAAAATTTAAAAATCAGCCGTTTATCCATGATTGAGGTCCGCAATACACGACTGGCTCCCCTGAACTTATGAATGATCAATTTAGGGAGATGAGGTTTACGGAATCGTTTCCGATAAACTTTGTCAACAGGAAGCGCTTTTCAATAAAACCAGTATCCGCGAAGACTCAAAAAACAGGCGTTGCTGGCAGCAACTTTACTCTGCCACCCGCAACGCCTCATCGCCCAACATCATTGCCTGGATGTGTTTATTCTGCGGAAACTACGGTGCTCACAAAGCCATCCACACCTACAGGTATCTCACCTTCTATAGTACTACGGCGTAGCAGACGCGGCTCATCTCCAAAATCATTAACAGCCCTGTGTTGGGTGGCCTGATTATCCCAAATTGCCACATCGCCTACTTTCCATTGCCAACGCACGGTATTGTCCACACCGGTAATATGATCTTGGAAAAACTCCAGAATACGACGACTATCACGCTGCGACAGCCCAACAAATTTTTTAACAAAATGACCCAGCAGCAAAGTGCGTTCACCGGTAACAGGATGAATGCGCACAACCGGATGTTCTGTCTCAAATTGTGTCGCGGTAAAAATACGCCGATATTCCAAAGATTCCGGTGACGATGTCACGCGGTGTGATGCTGCATAATCGTAAGTATTGGTGTGTATCGCGTGCAGATTATCAGCAAGAATTTTAAGGGGAGCAGGAAGAGTATCATACGCCAGCGTGGTATTTGCCCACACGGTATCCCCTCCCACAGGCGGAACAACCACACCACGCAAAACCGTAACCTTGGGATAGTTGGGAACAAAGGTCACATCGCTATGCCAGCTATCGGCACGATTGCCGCGTTTGCTGTCTATGGACAGAATGGCGCTTGTTCCATCAGCCGATGGAACAGTTGGGTGCGGAACAGGGTTGCCAAACAGACTTGCAAACGCCTCCTGCTCCTGATCGCTCAGATGCACCTGCCCGCGGATGAAAATGACCTTATGTTTGTGCAGCAGCGCCTTAAGCTCCGCAAATATCTGCGGATCAAGAGCACCAGAAAGCCTGATGCCACTTATTTCTGCTCCCAGCGCACCCGCGATAGGGCGAACATGCAGCTCAGACAGACCGGACGAAGCAGGCGTTTTTACAGAAGTTTCAGACATGATCTTACCTCTTACAAAAGCGTCAGAGACTGAACAGGTTGAGTTGTTACGTTTGTTTCCACCGTAAAAAATGCGTCTCAACCAGAACAAGAGCCGCATTTGTTGCGTAGCCCACAACGGACAGGACAAGGATTGCGGCGTACATGCCCGGCAAATCAAAATCGAGCTGGGACGCATTGATCACGTAACCAAGGCCAGCTCTGGAGCCGACCATTTCCGCTGCGACCAGAACCAGAAGACCTGCCGCAGCGGCAAGACGAATGCCCGTGAAAATTGAAGGAAGAGACGCGGGAATAACAATTTTTACAAACAGCTTTCCGCCAGAAAGGCCCATGGAGCGGCCAGCCTTTATCCACAACGGATCCACGCCGCGTAACCCGTTGATAGTGCCAAGGAGGATGGGCCAGAGTGCTGCATAAAACACCATGGCAATCTTGGATGTTTCCCCTATCCCCAACATCAGCGTAAAAACGGGCAGCAATGCCAGGGCAGACGTATTCCGCAGGACTTCTACAACAGGGTCTATAAACGTGTTCAAACGGCCAGAAGTCCCCAAAGCAAGACCAAGGGGCACTCCAGCCAGCAAAGCCAGCAACAGACCCGGCACCGCACGCCCCAGACTGGCCATGACGTGCTGAACTAGATAACCACTTGCGAACCCATGATAAACTTCGGTCACGACAACCGAAAATGGGGGTAAAAAGAGCGGATTGATAACTCCCGTGCGAGAAATGACCTCCCATACACAGGCCAGTATGACCAACGCCGCACTCCTGCTTATGAACCGAGCCGGAAAGACGAGCAGTGTCCGGATGCCACCTGATCGTGCAGATTGGGCTCTGGCATAACCCTCTGTTACTGATGCGCTCATTATACCTTTGTCCTCATGCTCATACCGCAGCCTGCGTCGCCGCATCCGGGTGAGACAGAACTGCACGAATATAACGGCGCAGTTCTCCGTATTCTGGATGTGTGCGTATTTCATCCACTGCGGCATCGGGCTGAAATGGCAGTTGCACAACGTCAACAACACGCCCCGGCGCACGCCCCATAACGGCCACACGCTGACCGAGGGAGAGTGCCTCATCAATATCATGAGTAATAAAGATGATGGTCATATTGTTGCGACGCCACAACCGGCGCAACTCCACTTGCAGATCCTCACGGGTCTGAGCATCCAGTGCGCCAAATGGCTCATCCATCAACAGCACTTCCGGTTCGACGGAAAGACTACGCGCAATAGCCACACGTTGCTTCATCCCGCCTGAAAGCTGGTGTGGATAACGATCTGCCGCATCCTCCAGACCAACAAGAGCCAGAACACGCCTAACCCGCTCATATTGTGTCCGACGCGGCACACCGGCAGCAGCCAGAGCAAAAGCAATGTTGTCGAATACTGTTTTCCACGGGAAAAGAGCATAATTCTGAAACACAACACTGCGTTCTGGTCCGGGCTTTGTAACAGTCCGGCCGTCCAGCACCATGCGCCCGCCGGTGGGCAGGCTCAGCCCGGCAGCAAGGTCCAGAAGTGTTGATTTTCCACACCCGCTCGGCCCGACAATAACAAGAAACTCGCCCTCAAAAACATCGAGTTCAATATCTTTGAGCACCAGATTGCCTGTTGCATTGCGCCCCGCCCGCACAGTGGCCGGGTAACTTTTGCTCAGATTTTCAAAACGGAGCCTGATTGGTCTGGCTGGCTGTGTGGTCATCACTGATTTAACTCCATTGCATAGTTGTTTTTATAACTAACGCAATAAAATGAGTTGAATTAAATGCTGCGATATAGTCAAGTTGTTTTTTCAAGTTTTAACTTTCTGGAATAGTGGAATGGCGAACTCCCTCTCCCGCCGCAATTTTATATTGAGGGCCGCCACATCAATGAGCGTGCTTGCCTCTCCACGTGTGTTCGCCAGGCCACGGGACTCCGGCCACCCTGACCGCCTGCGTTATCAGGGCTTGGCCGGTATTGTGCTCTACCCCGAACTGGCCGATGCGCTCGGTTATCTGGCACCTTTGAAGCTGGAATGGGTGGGCAACACGACCAGCGGGCCACAGGACTTACAGGCCGCCACAACCGGAGACACTGACTTTGGAGAGGCCTTTAACGGCGCGATCATCAAGCTCGTAGCCGCAGGGGCTCCGGTCAGGGCTGTTCTTGCATATGGCGGTGCGGACAAGCTGACGTCTGGGGGGCTATTTGTCCGCAGAGACTCTTCTCTGAGAACTCCTAAAGACCTGATAGGCAAAACGATCGGGGTCAATACGCTCATGGCCGAGCATGAGTGCTTTATTGAACAGTATCTAAAGGCCTATGGCCTGACGGATGCAGAAATCCGAAGCATCATCCTTGTTGCCATTCCCCCTGTTGTTGCAGGGCAGGCACTCCGCCATGGCCGTGTGGATGCTGTTGTTCTGTCCAGCGTATTCCGCGAAGTTGCTTTGCAGCAAAGTGACCTGTTTGAAGTCACAACAGAATATGCGCTGTATGGTCCGGGCAATACAGACAGCATTATCCTGCGTAACAGTTACATGGAAGCCTGGCCGCAAAGTGCACGCCATTTTACGCAGGCAACTGCCCGCGCCATCACATGGGCACAAACAACGCCGCCCGATGATGTACGAAAATTCCTTACATATATCATAAAAAACAGAAAGCGGGGTGAAAGCACCATACCCGCCCAACACTGGCGCTCTACCAGTGTGGTTACACGTGGTGGCTACATCCTTCCTGAAGATTTTTCGCGCTTCCAGCCCTGGTATGCCTGGCGGGGGGACATGCGCTCGGCCTCCCTTCCTGCCAGCGCATTTTACACCAATGCCTTCAACCCAGTGCAGACGCCACAGGTGGTTACTCCCCTGTAGCAATACCCGCCGCCCTTCCCTGCTCAAACCTCTCCTTAGTTTTTAAAGAAAGAACACTTCATGGTATTTCATCTCACATCTATCCGGC
Source organism: Acetobacter okinawensis JCM 25146 (assembly GCF_000613865.1). GTDB lineage: Bacteria > Pseudomonadota > Alphaproteobacteria > Acetobacterales > Acetobacteraceae > Acetobacter > Acetobacter okinawensis. Next base: position 93,049 of record NZ_BAJU01000003.1, on the reverse strand, counting down.
GTCTGGCGGCTCTGGCCGCAACAGCCCTGAGCACGCTGGTTTTGCATGCTCCCTCCGTGCAGGCTTCTCCCAGCGTTTTTCCTACAGGTGTCACCCGGTATGACCCTCAAAAGGCTTACAACAGCTTCGTCCTGTTTTCCGGCAGTGATGGGCACACCCACCTGATCGACATGAATGGGCATGAAGTCCACCGATGGGATAAATCCGGCTTTCCTGCCAAATATGTGGACCCCGCACTTGTGGATGACCAGAAAGGCGTCATTGGCCTTCAGCTATCGGAGATTCCCGGTGATGGAACCCACAAAATCCCCGGTGCCGTTGCCGGCTTTCGTGACCGGACGTTTGGATATGTTGACTGGTCAGGCAAAACACTCTGGGAATGGGGCACACAGGCCCCCGGTGGCAATGCCCGCCAGCACCACGACTGGGTTCGTCTGGCAGACGGCGGAACCCTGCTGCTGGCCAACCAGAACCGCAACATCTGACGGGGCCAAACCTGTGCTGGATGATGTAATCTACAACATCGGCCCAGACGGCACATCCGCTGGACGTGGAAAGCAGGTGATCATCTGAAAGAATTTGGCTTTACGCCTGCGCAGCTTGCATTGGTACTCCATGCGGAAAACCCCGATTACCTCCATTTTAACGACATGCAACTCGTAGGCCCCAACCACTGGGAGCAGGAGGGGGACAAACGCTTTGCTCCCGGCAACATTATTGTTGATTCGAGAGAGGCCAACTTTATTGCCATTCTAAACCCGGACACCGGCAAAGTTGTCTGGCGCCTTGGCCCCAACCTGCCGCCACGCGGACGCAAGGACTCTCCTGCTCCTTTTCCGGTCAATCAGTTTGTTGGTCAGCATGATGCCCACCTGATTGCACAAGGTCTGCCCGGAGCGGGCAATATACTTGTTTTTGATAATCAGGGAGAAGCCGGATACCCGGCCCATCCGTTACAGGTTGCCGCTGGCTCGCGCATTCTGGAAATCAACCCGGTGAGCAATCAGGTTGTCTGGTCCTATACAGGGCAAAACTCGGGTGGTGCACCCTGGAGTTTTTACAGCAGCTTTATCAGTTCTGTAGACCGTCTGCCCAATGGCAATACCCTTATTGATGAAGGTATGAACGGCAGATTTTTTCAGGTTACGCCAACTGGAGAAATCGTATGGGAATATGTCTCCCCCTATACTGGAGAAGCCCCGACAACGGGGGAAGGTCACCCCACCCGGTCAAACTGGGTCTATCGCATTCAGCCAGTCCCCTATGACTGGGCACCGGATGGTACCCCGCATACCGAAGCAGCACTGACCACTCCTCCCGCCCCCTGAGCACGCCTGCCACAACACAACACCCCGGCATTACACGCAACACCGACAGGACAAACCACCGATGCTAAACCTCGGGAAAGCAGGTCTTTTACTCGCATGCACAGTATTTTTTTCCACAGCACACGTCAGGGCCGAGCCCGCTCCGGTATGGCCTAAAGACATACAGCCCCCCAAAGGGGCACCTAACATTGTGGTCATACTGGTTGACGACGTTTCTTTCGGCGCAACAGAACTATTTGGTGGACCTATTGCCACACCAAATTTCAAGGCGTTAAGCGAGCACGGAGCAACGTATAACAACTTTCATGTCAATGCGCTTTGCGCACCCTCGCGCGCATCCCTACTGACCGGATATAACGATCATCAGGTCGGGTTTGGCACCATTACCGAAGCGGCGGCTCCTTATCCGGGGTATAACACCATTCTCCCTCCGGCGGTTACACCGGTTGCGGCCGTGCTGAAAGCCGGCGGATACAGCACTGCGGCTTTTGGTAAATGGCACAACACTCCCTACTGGCAGGCCAACCCTACTGGCCCCTATGATTTATGGCCCACAGGGCGTTGGGGGTTTGAGCATTTTTACGGTTTTCTCGCCGCAGCAGACAGCCAGTATTACCCGCGCCTGTACCGCGACCGCACTCCAGTAGAAACACCACAAACGCCCGAACAGGGCTATCATTTTACAACAGATATAACAAACAACGCCATAAACTGGCTGCATACCCATGACGCACTGGAGCACGACAAGCCCTTTTTCCTCTATTATGCAACGGGTGCCACACATGAACCTCACCAAGTCCCGCATCAGTGGATAGAAAAATATAAGGGCAAATTCGACCAAGGATGGGATGTTCTGCGTCAGCAGATATTCGACCGCCAGAAAGCACTCGGAGTGATCCCCGCCAATGCAAAACTGACACCCCGCCCGGCTGGCCTGCCAGCATGGGATTCCCTCGACCCGGACCAGAAAAAACTCGTAGCCCATCAAATGGAAGTTTATGCAGGTTTTGCTGAGCAGACAGACCATGAAATTGGTCGACTGCTTGCCACAATCCGTGAGGAAGGTCAGGCCGACAACACTCTGGTGCTGGAAATTTTTGGCGATAACGGCGGCAGTGCAGAAGGAGGGCCTCTGGGCCATGACGCAAAAAATGCGGATGGCACAATTCCTTCAGTCAAAGAGCGCCTGAAAATAGCCAACGCCCTGGGGAATGAGCATTACCTCAACCACTATGCCGCAGCATGGGCGTGGGCGCTGACCGCCCCATTTCAGGGCACAAAACAGGATGCATCCCATCTGGGTGGCACCACAGACCCGCTGGTTGTTTCATGGCCTGCCCACTACCCGCAGGCGCAAGGTCTGCGCTCCCAGTTCAGCCATCTGGTGGATATTGCACCAACCCTTTACGAAGCTGCGCACATAACACCCCCCACCACAACGAACAGCGTTGCTCAATGGCCGCTGGAAGGCACCAGCCTGCTCTACACACTGGAACAGCCCGCTGCCCCATCCCGCCACCACATCCAGTATTTTGCGACCAACGGCAACCGTAGCATCTACGCCGATGGCTGGTGGGCAGGCATTCTTGCACAACAGACATGGGAAGGCCCCAATGGCAGCGCCTACCTGACACAAGGCCAGCATGACACCCACAACTGGGAACTTTACAAACTTGATGATGATTACAGTCAGGCTACCAATCTAGCCGAGCGTTACCCCGAAAAACTGAAAGAACTTCAGGCTCTCTTCAACAAAGAGGCCAGACGTAATCAGGTTGACCCACTCCGTCCGGGTATTGCAGGCCTCTATCCTGTTGGTGCAGCAAGCGGACAAAAGGTTTTTACCTACCGTAGCGGCACAAGCCGCATTGACCAGTGGCATGCCCCTCATCTGTCTGGCGGTCATTACACGCTTGAGGCGGACGTCGATGTACCCACACAAGGCGGAGAGGGGGTTATCTTTGCTGACGGTGGCCTGAATGGGGGCGTTACACTGTTTGCCCAGAACCATCATCTTGTTTATCAGGCGAACAGCAACGGTTACACGGTTGGTAAAATACGCTCGAACTCCCCCCTGAATGCAGGAAAACACCATATCGTTGTGAGTGTGGAACCTGCAAACACGGCCACTTCGGGCGCCCCTACCCCGCATGCCAAAAATCTGGGATGGTTGACCAGCCACAAGCCCACCCCCGGCAACGTAACAATCACGCTTGATGGCAAAGCCAGCAACACAGTCCATTTTGCCAACGTTACCGTCCAAACATCCGAAATGCTGGATATTGGTCAGGATCTGGGATCAGCCGTCAGCACAGACTATACAGCCCCCGCGGCTTTTTCTGGCACGGTTGAAAAACTTGTTGTCACCGATTTGCAGTAACAACAAAATGGTGAGAGGCAGAACATGCCTCTCACCAATATGTAATCACGCTCATATCTGCGGATTACCCGGAACGCCTCCCATGGCCCGGAATAAAAGCTGACCTGCCGGAGTGTGGAACATGGCCGCAGGGTCTTCCTTTCTGGTCCTGCTATCTGGCGCATAGGTGCCTGCCAGAACCGTGTCCAGATAACCAGCCGAGGACTTGACGGCGAACAGCATCAATATCCCCTCCAGTGTTGTGGGTACGTTTTTTGCGTTCAGCGCGGCCTCTACCGCAGGCTTGATGGCCAGAGCCTGCGTGCGGCTACTCCATGTAACAGCAACCAGAGCCGCCAGAGCCGCCGTACTATCGGTTGGATTACGAATGGTTGCCGCAAGCCACGGAGCCGCTTCCTGCCCTCGCCGACTGTTCAGCAGAATTTCACTCTGGAGTGCACGCACGGAAGGTGATGTTTCCACCAAAAACTGCTGTCTGATTCGCTCTACCGTTCTCGCACTCAAGGAATCCTGCAGAATAAGCAGGCCAGTCGCTGCCCAATAACGCATGGACTCATTCGGGTGTGCCAGAACCTTGCCAAACGGTTCCATATTCTGTGCATTACGCGTAATGACCCTGTTAGCCAGCGGCAACAGCTCACTTAACGGATAAATATCTGCGTTTCGGCTGACAAAATACCCCTGCTGTTCGGAGGTCTCTGGCATAAACCCATTGTCGTGTGTTTTTAGCATATGTTCATCAAGAGCCGCACTAAGCTCCCTGAGCGTATCCTGCGCCTGCAGATCCTGAGCCAGATTACGTATCTGGTGAGGGTCCTGATGCAGGTCATACAGCTCCTCGGCAGGTTTTGTCTGCCAGAATGCAGATTGTATCTGATCAAGATGCCCCGCCAGCCACTGCGCCTGCCAGGACTGGTAAGCCCGCCCCATCCACTCGTAACTATTGTGCTGGCCATAAATACGGTGCGGCATATAGTTACGGATATAACGGTAGCGCCCATCGGTGACTGTACGCATCAGGTCGTAACATTCATCCATACGATTGCGACCACTAAACACATAACGCCTTGGTGTTATGGCAGATTCCCCAAACATACTTTGTCCCTGCATGACTTCAGGCACAGGCAGCCCCGCCAAGGTCAGGGTCGTGGGGGCCATGTCCACAAGACTAACAAGGTCCGGGCTGGGCTGGCCTAAAGGACGCTGTGCAAGATGGGCATATTTTTGCGGAAAATGCACAATAAAGGGGACGTTCAGCCCACCTTCGTAGCAATACCGTTTGGTTCGAGGGGCCACGCCCCCATGGTCTGCCAGAAAAAAGACGACTGTCTCTTCCGCCAACCCATCCTGTTCCAGTTCTTCAAGAATATGAGCAACAGCTTTGTCCTGCGCGTTCACCATATCAATATTACGCGCCAGTGCGTCCCTTACCTCCGGTGTGTCTGGCAGGTATGGCGGCACATCAACCTTTGCCGGATCCGTTACAAGCGGCGTTGTTTCAAACACATGCGATTCATGGGTAATCAGATAGTTATAAACGCTAAAAAATGGCGTATTTTGGGGACGCTTACGCCAGTGCGCCGTAATGGAGCACTCATCCCAGATATGGTGCGGATCAAAATCACAATTGTAATCTGTAAACACGTTGTTGGTGCAGTAGTACCCACCTGCACGCATATATTGCGGCAAAGCCTGAATATAACCGGCAACCTTTGCAACAGAACGCATGTTTTCCGCGGGTGCCCAGCTCTGTGGTGATATTCCGGTCAGCATAGAAAAACGGGAAGGTGAGCAAACAGGCGTAGTGGCATAGGCTTTGTCAAACCGAATGCCGCCCTGCGCCAACTGATCAATCGTAGGAGTTTGGGCCAAAGCATTGCCATAACACCCAAGCAATGGGGCATGAATATCGTGGCATATAATCCATACAATATTTGGCCGTGACTGTGTCCGCGCCTCTGCACCACGCGGAGCAAGGAGCAGAGTGGATAACGCGGCACTTCCTGCAAGAGCCTGCCTTCTGGAAAACGTATGCATGATGTTCTGGTCTTTTCCCTAAAAATACACGCTTAATAACGATATAATTTTGTAACTTACAGCTTTACTGAGGATATTAAATACGATATTTTTCGATTCAATGCATTACTAACTTTTATTATTAGTGGAATTGTCATGGTTTCCTTCACAACCCCAGATCGCCGCCGTTTTATGGCTCTCGCCGCAAGCACGGGGCTCACTTCACTCCTCGCCCCCAGACTTGTGCAGGCACAAGTGCCGCCAGTAACCCCGCCCTTACCGCCTCTTGCCGAAGCCAGCCGGCAAGCATGGATTTTTACTGTTCCGTTAGCGGAAAATGCCCTTGCTCGGGCACGAATTCTGAAAGATAACCCTGCAAACACGCTTATTCACAAACGCACATTAAGTGACTGGCAAGACCGCTTTATTACCACCCCTAATAATGACACGCTTTATTCCGTGGCATGGCTGGACCTCTCGGCTGGCCCAGTCAAACTCCATGTCCCCCCGACGGGAGACAGATATATTTCCGCAGCCCTGATTGATATGTACACAAACAATTTTGCCATTCTTGGCACGCGTACAACAGGGAATGACGGCGGGTCCTTCACCATTATAGGGCCAGAACAAAGCACCCACTCCCTAACAGACATCCGTTCACCGACACGCTGGGTCTGCTTGCTGATCCGCACACTTGTGAACGGAACACAGGACCTGCCGGCCGCGCATGACATTCAGGACCGCATTATCCTGCAAGCACCAACAGTTGCAAAACCTCCGGTTTTTAGCACCAGCCGCAATGCCTCTTGGCAGGATTACTTTGCCGCAGCACAGGACCTGCTGAACGAAACACCGGCCTTTGCGACAGATGAAGCAGTTGTAAAAAAAATTGCCCCTTTAGGCTCACGGCCAATAGTAGATTCAATCCCGGCAGTTTTTCCGCCGCACAGGCTGCTGAAATCCACCTGGGTCTGGATCGGGCAAAATCTGAACTGGCCAACCGTAGCACGCTTGGTGCTGCACATAACGGATGGTTCTGGCCAAAACCTGATCTGGGCAATTTTGGGCAGGATTACCTTTATCGCGCGCAGGTCGCCGTAGGTGGCCTGCTGGCACTCCCTAATGACGAGGCCCTGTATCTTGTTGCGGCTCTTACACCCGAGCAACAGACATGCCCTGCCGGAAAGCATCTCCTGCTCCACTTTGCCGCAGGTCAGTTACCTCCGGTCAATGCCTTCTGGTCCCTTAGTCTTTACGAAGCAACGCCTGATCACCAGTATTTCTTCACCCGCAATCCCATCAATCGCTATACGATTGGAGACAGAACCCCGGGTCTGATCAAAAATCCCGATGGAAGTTTGGATATTATTATTTCCCGGCAAAAGCCGAGCACGGCTCAGCAGACCGCAAACTGGTTGCCAGCGCCACTCCATGCGCCCTTTGGTCTCTTCCTACGCACCTATCTGCCACAACCGGCATTGCTGAACCGCACATGGAATGTGCCTCCCCTTCAACTTGTTGATAACAGCTAAGGAGTAAAACCTGAATATCCCGCGTGATTGACCGCACGGACAACAGGCAGATCAAACCCGACATCGTAAGGATCACAGGCATGTGGCGAGACATGTCTCAATATGGTCCATGATACCGTTTTGTCGGACCATTATTGCCGTTGCTGTCCGTGCTGTTCAGCTCTCATCATAAGTGACTTGCAGAACACTCGGATGAGAGCATGCCATGAGAGACCGCATTCAGAACCAGTTCTTCCTTGACCGCGTAATGACGGCCGAGGACGCCGCGGCATTGATCCGGAATGGTGATACTATTGCCACCAGTGGTTTTACTGGTGCGGGCTACCCCAAAGCCGTGCCAGAAGCCCTTGCCCAACGCATTAAAGCGGCACACGACGCTGGTACACCATTCACAATTCGATTGCTGACTGGCGCGTCAACAGGACCACAACTTGATGGCGCTCTTGCGCAGGCCAACGGTTTGGCGTTTCGGGCACCCTATAATGGGGACGCCACAATGCGGGCCCGGATTAATGACGGGAGTACCCTCTACCTCGACACACATCTCGGTCAGGTCGCCCAGAAGGCGCGGCAGGGGCAGTATGGCCAACCTGATGTTGCCATTATCGAAGCCGTTGCGATCACGCCTGATGGGCAGATCATTCTCAGTTCATCCGTGGGCAACACCCCCACGTGGGTGCAGATTGCTGACAAGATCATTATCGAAATCAATACATGGCAGAACCCTGAGCTTGCTGGCATTCACGATATATGGGGTGGCGTGCGGATGCCACCTTACGGGCAGAGCATCCCGCTCATACACCCCGGAGATCGCATTGGCAGCAGCACACTGACCATCGACCCAGACCGGCTGGCAGCTGTCGTCATAACAGATGAGCCTGACCGTAACGCAGCTTTTGCTGAACCGGATACCACCGCGCGGCAGATTGCCGGGCATGTGATGGATTTGTTCGAGCATGAGGTCAAACAGGGGCGTCTCCCCCCTCTCTCCTGCCGTTACAGAGCGGTGTCGGGAACATTGCCAATGCTGTGCTGGAGGGGCTGAATGCGAGCCGGTTTGAAAACCTGACCGGTTTTAGTGAAGTCATTCAGGATGGTATGCTGTCCATGCTGGAAAGCGGGCGGATGGCCGTTGCCTCGGCCTCCTCTTTTTCCCTCAGCCCGGAGGCTGCACAACGCATCAACGACAACGCCGCTTTCTTCCGTCAGAAGATCATCTTGCGGCAACAAGAAATCAGCAACAGCCCCGAACTGATCCGACGCCTTGGTGTTATTGCCATGAACGGCATGATTGAGGCGGATATCTATGGCAACGTCAATTCCACCTGTGTCATGGGGTCACGTATCCAGAACGGCATTGGTGGGTCGGGTGATTTTGCCCGTAATGCATACCTGTCTCTTTTCGTTTCGCCATCCACGGCCAAAGGGGGTAAAATATCAGCGTTCGTACCAATGCTCCCCCACACTGACCATATTTTGCAGGATGTGCAGATTATTGTTTCTGAACAAGGACTTGCTGATTTGCGTGGCTCGCCCCTGCAGAACGGGCGCGGACAATTATTGCCAAATGCGTACATCCCGACTTTAGAGCGCCATTGCAAGAGTATTTCAATCAGGCCCGCCGGCATAGCTTTGGCCAGCATATTCCACATCATCTTCCCACTGCCCTTGCCTGGCACCAGCGTTATATGGAAACCGGAAGCATGACGGACTAAACAGGAACCGGAAGCAGGATGACCGAACTTCTGATTGTCTTTATGGTGAATGACGCGTCCAGTTAATGGATGTCGCCGGACCAGCCGATGTATTTGCGGAAGCCAACACTTTTTATGGTGCCCCACTTTACCGCTCTGTCATCATAGCTGCAAAAAAGGACATTCGCAGTTCTTGTGGTTTTCATTTGCGGGCCGACCTGCTGCTTGGGGATATACATAACACATGCATTGATACTTTGCTGGTCGCAGGTGCTCCCGATGCTGCAAACAGACCCTCTGATCCGGTCTTGACTAGATGGTTGTTGCGGGAAGCCCCAAAAGCCCGCCGTTTTGGATCAATTTGTGGGGGTGTTTTTCCTCTCGCGCAAACTGGCCTGCTAAATGGCCACACCATTGCCGCGCACTGGCAGATGTGGAGTGTGTCCGCCAGCAGTTCCCCGCTGTAAGTGTGGATGCAAACGCTATTGTCAGGGAGGAAGGTCCGCTCCGCACTGCGGCCGGTGTCTCTTCCGGTCTGGATCTGGCACTCTCTCTGGTGCGGGAGGATATGGGGGAACGAATTGCCCGCGACGTTGCCCGGCAACTGGTCCTTTTTTACAAACGACCCGGTGGGCAGTTGCAGTACAGTCGGCAGCGGGAACTCTCCCCTGCAGGTCGGTCTGCCTTACAGTCTCTCCAGCGCCAGATCATCCAGCAACCAGATGCCGAATACAGTGTGGAAGCAATGGCCCGCATGGTCATGCTGGAACGCCGGCAGCTGACGCGCCTCTTTGCGAAGGAAACCGGTTTATCTCCCGCCCGGTGGGTAGAGCAGACACGCCTTACCATTGCCCGCAGTCTGCTGGAAGATGGACGTAAACCACCAAAAGTCGTAGCTGCCGAGGCAGGTTTTGGGTCTGTCAGGGTTTTGCGCCGGGTGTTCCAGCGCCATCTTGGCGTCACACCTGCGGAGTATAGAAAACGCTTTGGTCAACGACACTGACTCTGGAATGCAGAGCGCGGTATCCTACGCCTGATCTCCTATTTTCATCAAGACTAGGCCGGACACTATAAGTACTGCCGCCACAAAGCGTATTACGCTAGCCTGCTCACCAAAAAACACGATCCCGGCAACAAAAGCCCCAACAGCTCCCACTCCGGTCCAGACCGTATAGGCTGTTCCAAGTGGCAAAGACCGCATGGCGGCAGAAAGCAGGCCAATGCTGATCAGCATCCCGGCAATGCAGAGCGCGGAAGGCCATAATCTGGAAAAACCGGCAGACTGCTTCATGGCTGTTGCCCAGACCACCTCAAAAACACCAGCCAGAAGGAGCGCAACCCAATGCATGGAATGTCCTATTCCTGTTTCAGAAATTGATGAAATGCACCACTCCAGAGCAGAAAGCCTGCAAGGACGAACATGACTCCTCCAATAATGCAGTCAAAAACCTGCCAGGCACGCGGGCGGGCAAAAACAGGCTGCAAGAAGCGCGCCCCATACCCCAGAGCAGCAAACCACAAAAAACTGGCTGATGCCGCGCCAACCGCAAATATGGGCCTTGCCGACAAGGGTTGTGCCGTGGCCGCAGCCCCCATCAACAAGACTGTGTCGAGATAGACATGAGGATTAAGCCACGTAAAAGCCGCAACAGTTGCCAGCGCTCTTTTTAACGAAACACTCTGCCCCAACTCGACAGACATGCTGCCATGTTGGGCCGCACGACGTAAGGACTGTGTGCCATACCATGCCAAAAATCCCGCACCAACTAGTGTAAACCCCACTGTTAACGTGGGTAGGACTGCAACCACTGCTCCCATTCCGCTCACTCCAGCAATGATCAGCACGGCATCTGAAAAACCACAGAACAGAACAATCATACCAACATGCTCCTGCTTTAATCCTTGACGAAGCACGAACAGATTTTGTGCGCCAATGGCTACGATCAAAGAGGCAGACAGGGCAAAACCAGAACAAAATGGAAGTAGAAAAGACATCATCAAACCTGGATAGCCACGTTTGCGACATAAGAAAAACTTGTTTTTCTACATGATATGAAGCAATCCTTAATCATGCTAGATTACGCCGCCTTGAATGCTGTCAGTGCCGTTGTGCGTGAAGGGTCTTTTGAAGGGGCCGCTCACGCTCTTGGCCTCACCCCCTCAGCAATTTCACAACGCGTCCGAGGATACGAGGAAAGACTGGGATCGCTCCTGATCGTCAGAGGCCAACCTTGCCTGCCCACTGCCCTGGGCAAAGCGCTTTGCGCGCATATTGACAAGGTACGCCTACTTGAGGCCGAAATTCCCGAACTCTGCGGGCAAGGGGTTATGGCGGTCTCCCGCTCCCCAACCCTTAAAATCGCAGTAAACGCGGATAGTCTGGCAACATGGTTCCCCAGAGCAATAGCCGACTTTGCAAAAGAGACAGATGTCTTTCTGGACCTTCTTGTTGAAGATGAAGCTCATACGGCAGATCGGCTGCGTTCGGGCGATGTTATGGCCGCAGTTACGGCAGATGCCACTCCGGTACCGGGATGCCACACAACCCATCTGGGCGTGTTGCGCTACGTTGCCTGCGCTAGTCCCGATTTTATACTGCGTCACTTTTCCAACGGGTTCACGCGTGCCGCATTCGCAACGGCACCATGCATGTGCTTTGAAAAACGTGACAAACTGCAAACACGCTGGCTACAAGATGTGCACCACACGCCCCTGCCATTGCACGTACATTACATCCCCTCCCCTCAGGGATTTCTGGATTTTGCACTGGCTGGTCTTGGGTGGGGCCTACAACCTCTTTGTCTGGCACAGGAACATCTTGCAACAGGCAGACTCATCGAGCTTCCTCCGCAGCATGCTATTGATGTTACTCTGTACTGGATTATTCCACGACTAAAGAGTGACCTTCTGGGAAAATTAACTCAGCACTTGAAAAAACTGAACCGCCCAGCTTCACCACGATCTAAATCTCGCCAAAACAAGAGTTTTTTGAATAATCTGCATCTTCCTATTGTCAGCCCTACGCGTAAGAACAGCCAGAGCATAGATGGCCTTCCTTTAAAAACAGTCCTCAATCCATGAATGATATTTATGGATAAATGAAATCAAATCATTTTTATTCAATAGATCATTCAGGCATAACATCTTCAATATGCCTGAGCATGAGAACAGTAAAACAAATCAGCAATATAAAAACAGGACGCAAAACAACTATGATAAAGCAATCTGCATTCAATATTAAACGCATTCGGTTTGATGAACATTACCACCCTTCAGACAATACGCGCCTGACAACCAACTTTGCCAATCTGGCAAGAGGTGAAAACCGTCAAGAAAACCTGCGCAATGTCATCCAGATGATTGATAATCGTTTTAATAGTCTCGCTCATTGGGATAATCTGCAAGGCAATCGCTATTCTGTAGAAGTTGAAATTATTTCCTTCGAACTCGACATAGACATTGAGAACAGAAGAAACTCTTTTCCTCTCATTGAAATTCTGAATACATCAATCATAGACAAAACATATCAAAAACGAATTTCTGGTCTGGTGGGAAATAACTTTTCTTCTTATGTACGGGACTATGATTTTAGCGTATTACTGCCAAATTATAACAAGAATAAACCTGACTTCAATATCCCCAATAATTTTGGAGATTTACATGGAAAGCTCTTCAAATGCCTCCTCCAATCCCCGGCCTATCAAATGAATTTTCATAAGCTCCCGGTTATTTGCCTGAGTGTTTCTACCAACAAAACCTATCATCGGACAGATAACCAGCACCCGGTGCTCGGCGTTGAATATCAACAAAATGAATTTTCTTTGACTGATCAGTATTTTGCAAAAATGGGCATGAAGGTACGCTATTTTCTACCCCCTGATAGCGTGGCGCCTCTGGCATTCTACTTTTTTGGCGACCTCCTTTCTGATTACTCCACTCTCGAACTTATCAGTACTATCAGTACAATGGAGGTTTTCCAAAATTTATCGCCCTGAAATTTATAATGCCAATTCGGTAGCCCCCAAAGACTACCATCCCAGCTTAAGTCATCAGGACTATTCGCTCACGCGTGTTGTTTACGACCGAGAAGAACGCAGTCAACTGGCCATTGCACAGGGGAAATATACGGAAGAAAGCTTTATCAGCCCCTACCATGACAGGCTTGAGCAATGGTCTGCCAGTTATTCCGCATGATTAAACCAAAAACATAAGGCTATCACTCATGACAACATTACTCCCAACCGCAACAGCTGGCAGCTTACCAAAACCGTCCTGGCTCGCCCAACCTGAGACACTCTGGTCACCTTGGAAACTACAGGGGGAAGAACTGCTCGAAGGCAAACAGGATGCGTTGCGCTTAACACTAGATGACCAGGATCACGCAGGCATTGACATTGTCAGTGATGGTGAACAGACACGCCAGCACTTTGTAACAACTTTTATTGAACACCTGAGTGGCGTTGATTTTGAAAACCGTCAGACGGTTAAAATTCGTAACCGCTACAATGCCAGCGTGCCGTCGGTCGTAGGAACAGTAACACGCGAAAAATCCGTCTTTGTCGAAGATGCAAAATTTTTACGCACTTTAACAAAAAAACCTATCAAATGGGCATTGCCCGGCCCCATGACTATGATTGATACACTCCATGACGGCCATTACAAAAGCCGCGAGAAACTGGCGTGGGAATTTGCCAGAATTCTTAACCTCGAAGCCAAAGAACTCGAAGCCGCTGGTGTTGATATTATCCAGTTTGATGAGCCCGCCTTTAACGTGTTCTTTGATGAAGTCAATGACTGGGGCATAGCAGCTCTAGAAAGGGCTCTGAACGGTCTTAAGTGCGAAACAGCAGTCCATATCTGCTACGGCTATGGCATTAAAGCAAATATTGACTGGAAAAATACTCTGGGGTCAGAGTGGAGGCAATATGAGAAAATTTTCCCCAAACTACAAAAATCCAATATCGACTTACTTTCCCTAGAGTGCCAGAACTCCCGGGTTCCAATGGACCTGATCGAACTCATCCGGGGCAAAAAAGTTATGGTCGGTGCGATTGATGTGGCAACTCATGCCGTTGAAACACCAGAAGACGTTGCTAATACTTTACGCAAAGCCTTGCAGTTTGTAGACGCACCAAACCTCTACCCCTGCACCAACTGCGGCATGGCCCCTCTGCCTCGGCAGGTTGCAAGAGATAAACTCAAAGCCCTAAGCGCTGGTGCAGACATTGTCCGTAAAGAACTCTCTAGCTAGTAGAGTCCATGCCAAAACATGAGCAACCAACTGGTAACGGAAGCTAAAGAACTGCAACCGTTACTCTGGCGGAGCATAGTCCCCTCGCCTCGCACCTGATACGGCCACGAGCATAAAAACCACCGTCGTTTACTACATGGGCTTTACGAAGCATTATGATATAATTTTATAACTGTATCATTCTGTGCATTTTTGGAGTGGAGCATGGGTATTCTGGAGCGCAGCCACCTGAAAATTATTCAGGAAGTGGCCAGAGAAGGTTCCTTGACTGCGGCAAGCACGCGCCTAAATCTGACCCAGCCTGCGCTTAGCCACGCTATCCGCAAGATAGAAACCCAGTTCGAAGTCAAGATATGGCGGCGGGAGGGACGATCCCTTGTACTCACCCAAGCTGGAGAATGGCTTCTGGCACTCGCCAACCGCCTTCTTCCTCAGTTCGAATTAGCGGAAAAACGTCTTCAACAGTTCAGTAATGGCGAACGTGGCACACTCCGCATTGGCATGGAATGTCACCCCTGTTATCAGTGGCTCCTCAAGGTCGTATCCCCATATCTGGAGAGATGGCCTAAGGTTGATGTGGATGTACGTCAGAAGTTTCAGTTTGGTGGTATTGGCGCACTCTTCAGTAATGAGGTTGATATTCTTGTTACGCCCGACCCTCTCTACAAACCCGGTCTGAAGTTCACACCAGTTTTTGATTATGAGCTTGTTCTAGCTGTTGGCCCCGAACACCCCTTGCGGGGACAAAAATTCGTCTTGCCAGAGCACCTTGCAAACGAGACTTTGATTACCTACCCCGTCCCATCAGAACGTCTTGATATTTTTACACAGTTTTTACAACCAGCGGGCATAGCGCCACGGCGACAGAAGCAGATCGAGACAACAGATATCATGCTGGTTATGGTCGCACATGGCCGAGGTGTTGCAGCACTCCCACGCTGGCTGGTTACAGAATATGCCACTCGTTTTGAACTTTATCCTGTAAAGTTGAGTAAAAAAGGCATTGCGAAACAGATATTCCTTGGTCATAGAGAGACTGATGAAGACATTCACTACCTGCGCGATTTTATAGAGTTTGCAGCGTCTGCTCAATGAATCACGTGGCAATCCCACCTACCTGACCGCCTACCCTAGTAGAAGACTTGGCGCTAAGCTCATATGTATGAGCCGAAAATAATTTTAAATTTAATACAAAAGAACAAGAGAACCCAATAATTATCCCCCTGAAGACCTTAGAAATCAATAACAGCAGGGGACTTCCGTTCCCTGCTGTTAAACAATTTCAAGATCAGAAAATGATTTGCGAAATCAATAATGACCGCGCAAAGTAAAGCTGAACGTGCGGGGCTCTCCATAAATCATACCATCATAAAAGCCTTCCTGTCTTACATAGGTGCGATCCGTCAGGTTTGTTATATTTCCTGCAATGTCCAACCAATTCGCAACACGGTAACGCGCCATAATGTTGACCAACGTATACCCTTTGACACGAAGATTGGAGGCATCGTACTTACCGTTTCCGAGAGGACGTCCCGGATTGGTCGACCATTCCGTGCTAGACTGGCTGGATATACCCCCACCAATGGTAAGATGATGCAGCTTACCGGGGAAAGTATAGCTCGTTGTCAGGCGTACAAGATGGTGTGGGTCCTGACGATAACTCAGACCTTTTTCGTAAAGATAGCTGTAACCGAAAAAGACATTCCAACCAGGTAGCAGCTCGCCAGAAGCGTCAAAGTCAATACCTTCTGTTTTTACGCCATCAATTGAATCGTAAATAGCCTCACCTGTGCTTGCATTTGTCGCCCCCGTTGCCTGAGCCACATTGCTCTGCCGATTAAGATAGAAAGCCAAAGAGGTATTTAACCGCTTCTTGAAAAATTCCCCCTTCAATCCTGTTTCATAACTTTTGCCCATAACAGGATTCAAAGGTTTGTTATCAACATCCCGCAGGTTGGACTGGGGCGTATAAATATTTGTATAACTTCCATAAATCGACATGGTCTTGGTAAAGTCATAGACCATACCTGCATACGGCGTCAGAACTGCATTTTGCTGCCCCGTGCTGGAAGAACCTGAATATTGATTCGCTTTGTTATAGGTGCCCGTATAAGCCTGATAACTGCTCATACGCCCGCCCAGAATTAAGGACAGACCTTTTGCCAATACAAAGCGACCAGATGCATAAGCACCATAATTGCGTGTAACGTCTACTTCACGCGCGTGGGTCCTATACGTAGTAAAATTGGGATAAGATCCATCCCACGTCTGCCAATTAGCAATTGGCAACCCTGTAGCACGGTACTGACACCCAGAATACGGGCTAACCCCTGCGATAGAACAGTTCCCCAAGGCCTTACTAAAGGTGTATTGAGTCAACTCATCATTATAACCGTTAAACCCAAATACCAACTGGTGCTCGTGACCTAGAAAATGAACAGGCCCAGAAACATGGACGTCAGCATTGTCACGCGCATCTTCATATTCGGCATGCAAGGCATTCAGATATGCACCTGTTCCATCCTGATTCCAGAAACCACCATACTACCGCGTGAAGCATTGTTGACTTTTGCAACACCAAGATTGTTGTAGGAACTCCCCTGAGTGCGCATATAACCAACTTTCAGATGCCATCCGGCAGAAAAATCATGGTCATAGTTGATAAATGCCGTGTACTGGTCGCGGACCGCCTTGCTCCAGTCGGCTGCGGGGTTAGTACTGCGTGGCAGGTTTGTTGCCGTTCCATCCGCATACCAGATCGGCACGTTTGACCCCCAGGATGCACCATCATTCTGGGTTCTTTCATATTGAAAACCAAAATTAAGGGTGTCACGAGGAGAGATATCTGCTGTAAAATTTGCCAACGCACCAATGCGATTAACATGCTCGCGTACCCGAAAAGTATCCGTATCATCCCACGAGAAGACATAACGGCTACGAATGGTGCCCGAACGATTAAGTGGCGCATTCAGGTCGGCCATCACGCGGTGCTCATTCCAGTTCCCCAACCTTAAAAGGCCATTGGCTGCAAACTCACGTTGTGGCGCTTTGCGCTGCATATAAATGGTAGCGGACGGATCACCCGTCCCGCCAAGCAGACCATTGGCCCCACGAACAATCTGCACGTTGTCGTACAGATCCATGTTCATGGATGACCCAACACCCCCAAAGCTGGTTGAGGCATCAATCTGCATTCCATCTATTTTGTAGTTGGTAATGTCAAACCCACGTGCGCGATATGTTGTTCGGCCAGCATTATCATTCGCATACGACGTTACACCTGGCGTTGTGTTCAGAATATCATCAAGAGTATTGATCTGCTGATCATCCATAACCTGCCGGGTTATGACTGTCACAGTTTGCGGGGTCTCCCGCAGGCTTAACGGCAAACCAGTTGAGGCACTGGTTTCTGCCGCCGTATAGCTCCCACGGTCCCATCTGCGGGCTTTGACCAGAATGTGTTCATCTGTCCTGGACGCAACGTTGACGATGGTCTTCTGGTTCTTATTCGTCTTGACCGCTACTTCCTTGCGATCATCCGCTTTTTTTTCCACCACTTCGTCAGAGGCAGTCTTGTTGTTCTTATTATATACAGTATCCGCTGCCTCGGCAGCAAAAACTCCCCCCAGAGAGAGGAACGTCGAGGCTAACAGGGCAGTTACGCGTAGAGGTGTTACAGGACGGAGTGTCACATCAAGATCCTACCATAGAGGTTAATGCGAGTCATTCTCATGAGCATCGCACCTAGCAGATTCCCCACCCTCTCCAAAGAGACAATAAATTACATTTTATTCATTTATATCGGATTATGACAGTACTGATGATCGCTTCGCACTGAAAATATGTAACTTAATCAATCACATGAATTTTATTCAACAAACGTGCGAAAAACAGAATCAGGCCTAATGAGCTCACATTATTTAGGGTTTTGGTAACTAATTTTCGCTGCAGGATAATGGATGCATGTGATGTGCAGATGCGTGTTCGCCACGTTTTTTGTGACAGACCATCGGACAAAGCCTTGTCTCCTCCCACATATCCTTCCGCCTGTTAGTCTGCGGATCACCAGTCAGGTTTTTAGACAGTCGCTCAAATTACCTGATTGATCTTCAGGTCTATCATTGCTGCCGGTATTGATGCAGCAACAGCCAGTGCGGAGCGTCATATGTTGCGTTTTCGCAACGGTATGCAGAATAGCCACGGCAGGTATGTTTTTTTCTATCATTTCTTATCCAGAATGTAATACGGCTGTTGAAGCAATAATGCTTTACAAGTGGGACATGAAACATGCGATTAGCGCGCCGCTTTTCTCTGCTTGCCACCACACTCTGCACCGTTCTGCCCTCTCTTTCTGTGGCAGAAACTACGGGAATCGCCACGACACACCGGAAAATTTCGCACGAACGTTCCGGCAAAGTAACAAAAGTATCGGCGGTTCCCGTTACTACGACCGCGCCAACATCGGCGAGCCGTAAAAAGGATAACACAAAGGCTTTGTACGCAGGGGATGTTGAAACTGTTAATGTTTCAACAGGTACCCACTCCACCAACCGCAAAGCAAGGCAAAGCTCGTCCCCTGTTACCGTTTTAACGGCAGCAACACTACGCCGTTCTGGGCAGGTTAATCTGGCAGATTCGCTGGTGCGGACATACGCCTCGATCAACGTGCAGGCCATGGCGGCAGACAGCGCCGCGCTGACATCTTCCATTCAGATGCGTGGTCTCAACCCGAACGAAGTTCTGGTTCTTGTTGATGGCAAACGCCGTCATTCCACAGCAAATATTGTAGCAGACGCAGGTCCCCAGTTTGGCTCGACCGGCGTTGACCTGAACATGATCCCAGCAAATGCTATTGACCATATTGAAGTGCTGGAAGACGGTGCTGCTGCCATGTACGGGTCAGACGCCATTGCAGGTGTTGTGAACATTATTACCAAAAAAGACGACCACGGCCTGCATATGTCAGCCCAAACCGGGGCCAATGCCTATAACGGTGACGGCTGGCAATACCAGTTGAATGCAGATGGCGGGCTGAAGCTGGGTCAGGATGGTTATATCCATCTATCTGGCCAGATCACGCACACAGATCATTACGTTGTCAAAACATCAGATCATCGTCTGATAGGCTCCTGGCCCAATGGCGCAACCACAACCGGGTATTATAACGGTGTCGTGGCTAACGCCATGAACTTACCACTTGATTCCAACAAGATCATGAGCACGCCAGAAGAAACGCGTGAAAATCTTGCCATCGATTTTGGCAAAAAGATCAACGACGATATACAGTTTTACGGCCTGATCACTTATGCACATCGTTATGGTGAAGCATACGAAAACTACCGTATTCCCACCATTGCGCCGACCTATTACCCATCCGGTTTTTCCCCGCTCGAAACCATTCGGGAAAACGATTACGCGGCAACCATTGGCCTTAAAGGTGATAATTTCTTCGGTTTCGACTGGGATCTAAGCACCACTTACGGTGCTGACGAAACCAAGATTGGCAATAAAAATACTGCCAACACAGGTATGCTGTCCTCTGACTGCTCTCTGGATAGCACCTCAGCCAACTACTCATCACTTGGCTGCGGCTGGACCCCGACAAACGTCCGCGCAGAAACATACAGACTTGCACAGTGGACCAATAACCTCGACTTCCGCCGACACTTCAACATTGCTCAAAAAGTTCCAATGCTGCTGGCTTTTGGCGCTGAGCACCGGCTGGAAACCTATGATCTGACGGCAGGCGACCCGGCGTCCTATATTCTGGGTGGCACACAGGGGTATGCAGGTATTGGCCCGCAAAGTGCAGGAAGCTGGAGCCGTGACATCTGGGCCGGTTATGTGGATGGTGACTTCCATCCGTTCAAAAACTGGGACCTGGACTTTGCCGGACGTTTTGAACATTACACAGACGTTGGCAACGCGGAAAACGGTAAGGTTTCCACCCGCTATGACGTAACACGGCGCATTGCCTTCCGTGGCACCATCAGCACGGGTTTCCGCGCTCCTACACTGGCGGAACAGCACTACTCTGCCATGAACGTGGACCCCAATGGCGCTTCCGGCCTGTTGCCAGTTGATTCGGACGCTGCCCGCACACTGGGAGCCAGCAAGCTCAAACCCGAACGTTCAGTCAGTGCCAGCGGTGGCATTGTTATTGAACCAGTTCGTGGGTTCCATGTTGAAGCAGATGTTTATCAGATTAACCTGCGCGACCGTATTGTCGGTGGCGGCACGGTCAATGGTGCCAGCGCTATTTCTGCCATTGAACAACTTGGTTATCTCCTGCCTTCCAATGGCCTGATTGCTGACAACGTGTCTGCATACTTCATGACCAACGGAGCCAGCACACGCACTCAGGGGCTGGATATCAAAGCTGATTACACCTTCCGTTTCCGCACGGCTGGCACGCTCGCACTTACTCTGGCGCTTGATCTCAACCGTACCCGTCTGCATCACAACGCACTGGATACAAATGGCAATCCTTTGCTGAATGCACAGAATATTTCTTACATCACAACGGCTTACCCACGCAGCAAGATTATCCTGAACGCATTCTACCGTTACAAAAACTGGGACTTTAACGTGCGTGAAACCCGGTATGGAGAAACCACCTCCATGCTGACCTATTACGACTGGCAGAACCAGAACACCCCCTGCTCGGGTGGTGGAAAACTGGCTTACTCCAATGTGTGCTTCAACCAGTTCAAGAACACACCGCGTTGGATGACAGATATTGAAATAGGCTACCGCTTTAACAAGAACTGGCACATGGCTGTGGGTGTTAACAACATTTCCGATGTCAAACCCCGTATGGTTGCGCAGATCAACAACTCCCGCGGCGCACAGCCTTACGACCAGTTCTCTCTGCAGGTGCCAATCACAGGTGCCTACTATTATGGTCGTCTGAACGCAGATTTCTAAAACAGATCATGCCTGACGCATATTTTTACACGTCAGGCATGTTTTGCCGGTTCGGTTTTTATTGGAACCGTGAGTAAGAGAAAAAAGCAGGGATACTCAATGGCAAGTCCATCAAACACCCATTCACAAACACGGCGGCAACTTCTGAGCCGTATTGGTACATTGGCAGGAAGCGTTGCACTTTACCAAGCCATGACCAGTATGGGCCATGCCATGGGAACGGATTTTTCCGGCCCTCCCAAACTGTCTGGAGCCAAAAAAGGAACCTCGGTTCTGGTGCTCGGAGCAGGACTTGCGGGGATGCTCAGTGCTTATGAACTGCGCAAAGCAGGCTATGATGTTAAAATTATTGAATTCCAGACACGTAGCGGTGGTCGCAACATTAGCCTGCGTGGAGGCGACACGGTAACGGAGCTGGGCGGTGCAACGCAAAAAGTTGGCTTTGCTCCCGGGAACTACATAAACCCCGGCCCGTGGCGTATTCCTTACCACCATCAAGGGCTTTTGTACTACTGCCGCGAGTTTGGTGTGCAACTGGAACCCTTTATTGAGCTGAACCATAATAGCTGGCTCCATTCGACCGGTTCTTTTGGTGGCAAAGCAGTCCGTTACCGGGAACTGGCATCTGATTTTACAGGCTTTACCGCAGAGCTTCTGGCTAAAGCTGTGGACCAGCACAAGCTCGATGATCTGGTGAGTGCTGATGAGGTGGCACACCTGAAAGACGCCATGCAGGGATGGGGGGCCCTTACGCCGGAACTGACCTATACCAAAGGTAATCTCAGCTCGCTACGACGCGGGTTTGAAAAGCCACAGGGCGGCGGGCTTAATGGTGCCCCAATACCTTCGGACCTGATGAATAGAAGTGAAATCTGGAAGTCAGGCATGTGGAACTGGATGGCGTTCCATGAACGGCTGGATATGCAGACAACAATGTTCCAGCCTGTGGGGGGGATGGACAATATTGGCAAGGCTTTTACCAGACAGGTTAAAGACCTCCTGCAACTCAACTGCAAGGTCACGGCCATCCACCAGGATGACCATGGTGTTAGTGTGACCTATAACGACATGCAGCATGGTGGTGTGGTGCGTCAGGCAAAGGCTGATTATTGTGTTTGCACAATCCCTCTCTCCATTCTGTCACAGCTGGATGTGCAGGTGAGTGATGGAATGAAGGCCGCCATCGGTGCTGTACCCTATGCATCTTCTGTTAAACTTGGTCTGGAATTCAAGCGCCGCTTTTGGGAGGAAGATGACCAGATTTACGGCGGCATCAGCTTTACGGATCAGCCCATCAGCCAGATTTCCTACCCAAGCCACGGCATTTTTTCCAAAGGACCAGCCGTGCTGCTGGGGGGCTATATGTTTGGCCCTGCCGCATATGACTTTGCAGGAATGACTCCACAGGAGCGACTGGAACAAGGCATAAAGCAGGGAATGGCTTTTCACCCCCAGTACCGCAAGGAATTTCTGAATGGTGTAAGTTTTGCATGGAGCCGGGTGCCTGGACCTTGGGCTGCTGTTCCATGTGGAGCGAGGAGGCACGCAAAACGCACTATAAAACGCTGTGCTCCATTGACCAGAGGCTGGTTCTGGCAGGCGAGCATGCGTCTTACGTCGGCTGCTGGCAGGAAGGAGCCATTCTCTCCGCGCTGGATGCGGTTACACGTTTGCACAAACGAGCCCTGGGAGCAGCCTGATGCGTAAATTTCTCCTTTTCTCGGCGCTAATGGCTGTTGTTGTGCCTGCCGGTTTTGCCCGGGCTGATAGCGCAAGTGCAATTTCTGGCAAAATAGAAGCCTTACCCTCGGGCGAGGCAATCTACCGCCACATCTGCCAGAGCTGCCATATGCCAGATGGGCAGGGCGCCGTAGGCGCTGGAGCACAAATTCCAGCTCTGGCACATAACCCACACTTGCAGGCTGCTAGTTACCCTGCAACCGTCATTCTTAACGGCTATGGAGCCATGCCGTGGTTCTCCGGCCTGTTGAATGACAAACAGGTTGCGGATGTGGTGAACTATATTCGTACGCATTTTGGTAATCATTATACAGATAAACTCAACCCGTCAGAAGTCGCTCTGATGCGTCCCCATCTGACAGCCGAGGAGCAATAAGACTATGCACATATTCAAACTCGCAGGAGTTTCTTCCCTTTTTGCAACAACAGTTTTGGCAGCCTCCGTGTCTTCAGCACCGGCATATGCCCAAAGTGATATTATCCGACATAACGAGCCAACGTTTCCCATTGCTTCAGCAATTGAAGTGCCTGCCGGTTCTTCCACCGTTTATCTGAGCGGTATGGGGGCCCCCGTTACCAACACAAAAGCACCACAGAAAAGTCTGGAAGCTTATGGTGACATGGCAGCACAGACGGAAGGAGCCCTCAAACGGATAGAGGACACGCTTGCAGGCATGGGGCTAACCATGGGAGACGTGGTGCAGATGCATGTTTTTATGGTGGCAGATGCAAAAACCAAAAAGCTTGATTTTGAAGGCATGATGAAAGGCTACACCAAGTTTTTTGGCACCAAGTCACAACCCAATCTGCCGGTTCGCTCTGCTTTTGGTGTAGCGCAGCTCGCCAACCCGGGGTGGCTGGTGGAGATTGAGGTCGTAGCCGTCCGACCGTCTCACCACTAATTATCCGGTGCATGCTCACAGGCCAGAAAGCTTTGTGAGCATGCCCGACATCTTTACCTCTGTTGCGCTTCATTATAATAACATGAGAATGAGTCGCATAATTCCCTTCAAAGCGTGGTCTCCTGCTTATTCGCGTGTGTTACGTCTTGTCATATGTATGAGTCTGGCATGGGGGAGTGGTGCGGCCATTGTGCAGGCTGTTGCCCTACACTTCTCCTCCATAGGTGAAAATGCCTATGTGGCTGGCCAGATTATGGCCTGCCTACTTATTCCCATATTCATGATCATCGGTTTTGGATGGCACCGTTATGGTCTGCTGGCGCTAGGCATAATAGGCACACTGGCAATGCTTGCCTGCCAGCTAGGCTGATGCGTGACACACTGCGCCAGCGCTTGGGATGGTTACATACCTGGATTGGATTTGTAACCGGGCTGCTTCTCTGCGTTATTTTTGCTGGTGGCACGCTGGCTGTTTTTAACACAGAAATAACCCGCTGGATGCAGCCAGAAAACTCAAGGCTGCCGTCTGGCCTCGCTCCCTCCCCCAAAGCACTTGAAGCCGCACGTCAAAATCTGGAAACGCTGCGCGCTCAAGGCAAGCAACCTTTTCTCTCCCTCCCTTCAGTGCGTGATCCCGTGCTGAGAGTGTTGCAGTATGATGGGCATGAATTTGTCGGCCCAGCGCTGGACCCGATAGATGGGCAACGCATCAACGTCAGACAGACCGTTGGGGGGCAACTTTTCTATAACCTGCATTTCACGCTCTGGTTGGGCCGCGACTGGGGGCGCCGCGTTGTCGATATGCTGGGTCTGGCCATGCTGGTTGGTATACTCTCCGGCATTATCATCCATCTACGTTTACTGTTGCCAGATCTTGTGCTGTTCCGCCCATTTGCAGCGCGCGCACGGGCCTGGCTGGATGGGCACATCCTTGCCGGTGTGTTTTTTCTGCCGTTTATTGTGGGCATAACGTATACTGGCGTTATTATTCATGCAGCGGCAGTCCTGCCTGACGGTGCGGCCATTCACCGGCAAGCAGGCCCAATGCCAACCGCGCTTAAAACACCGCAGGCATTACCATCCCTTACCCCCATGCTGACACGGGCAGAGGCGGAGTTTGGAGCCGGACAGATCGGTTTTTTCCTGTTTAACCCACATCACATCAGTGCCGTGCGTGCTGATGGAGCTAGCTTTCTGATGACCCGGGATGAAGCAGAGTTCCGTTACGAGGATGGGGCTTTCCTCCGCCATGTAAAACACATTGGCGCTACAACGGTCTTATCGCAGGGCTTCCGAGGGTTTCATTTTGCCCGTTGGACACCATTACCGCTCCGATGGCTTTATTTTCTGTCCGGACTTGGGGGAACACTGCTTATTGCAAGCGGTCTTGTGCTTTTTCTTATGCGGTATCGCCGCCGCTATGGGAATACAATCAGCTTTTGTCTGGCTGAATCTCTCGTAATTGCAGTCTTGGTCGGCTTTGTGGTTGCAGCACTCGGTTTGTTCTGGACCAATCGTCTGCTAAGTGCGACGCTCGCCTCCCGCGTGATGTGGGAACGCAATATCTTTATGGCTATCTGGCTCTTCAGCCTGCTACATGCGTGGGGGCTGGTTCTTGCCAAGCGGGCCATGTCGGCTTGGCGGCAGCAATTGCTGGCAGTCACCATCCTAGGCATGGGCTTGCCTATTCTGGATATTCTGACCCGTTCGAGCTGGACAGTTCTATTGGGCAGAAACATTTTTTGCGCAATCGATTGCTGTGCGCTGGTGGTTGGGATGAGTGCCAAAGCAATCCATCAACGCCTGAACGCCCCTCACCAGACATGAAGGAGTTCATACCTACCATTGTTCTGGATGGCGCACCATTATGGGCTTTTATAACGTGGGTCATTGTTTTGAGCGCCCATGCAATCCAGCAGCCTAAAATCTGCCGTCTGCTGGGTTATAATGGGCCAGTCCCAAGCGGTTTGGGCAAACTGGTGTTGCTGGCAGCCCCACTGATGTCTCTTGCCCTGTGCATGACCGCCGGCCCAACGGCTGGCATATTCTACTGGTGCGGCACATTTTCCCTCGCAGGAGTCGTCACGGCTCTGGGTCTGGCGTGCCTTCAGTCACACCGGTGACGCCCAGAGCCACCCATCAGCTACGGTTTAAGACCATTCCTGCCGATCAGAGATCGGCGCTGATGGAAAATTTGAAGGTCTCCGGGTCACCCATAATAAGGTTGCTCTGGTAAACAGAGGCCCAGTAACGCTGGTTGCCAATATTCGTGACCTCAAACCGGGCCGTAAGGGGCTTTTTATCAACCAGAAATGTGTAGCGCGCACCAAGGTCAAAACGTGACCATGCAGGCAGGTGTGCCGTGTTGGCATTATTAAACTGCTGTTTGCCTGTGCTGATAACCCGCCCGACAAGTGTCATACCTTTGATAAAGGGCACATCATATTCAAGGTTGCCGTTTATGGTGTAGTTAGGAATGCCAATAACCGTATTGCCGTTATACAGGTTGTTTGACGTGCGGACCTGTTTGGCGTCAATCAGAGTCAACCCGCCATTAAAGCGCAGGCCGTGCACGATCTCACCATTGAAGGTCAGTTCCATACCCTGATTACGCTGCCTGCCATCCTGAGTGTAGATGGATTGGCTGGCGGAAACACTCTGTGTCATGCCATAAGGCATGGACGTCTGAAAGAAAGCGACACCGGCTGCAAAAACGCCCGACGTCATACTTCGCGCCGACTTCATACTGGGTGCTCTGATAAGGCGCAAAAACCTGACCGGCATTAACATAGGTTGACCCCACGGTCGTCCCTGCCGACAGCCCCTGAATACGGTTGAAATAAAGCGCAGTATGCTTGGTAGGATGAATAACAAGCCCAATGACGGGTGAAAAAGCCGCAGAACTATAATGCGACAGCGGACTACCCGTACCATAATCGAAGGAATTGGACAGAATATCCTGATACCGGAAACCTCCCGTTAAAGCGATGCGATCGTGCCAGACGGTCATGGTATCTGACAGGAAAAGGCTGTAGAGTTTATTCCATGATACGCGGCCGGGGTCATTCATGTTGCCTCGGGCGTAGCTCTCAGACGGCGTAAATTGTGTCGGGTTATAGATATTACCTGCTTGTGATGTCAGGCTCATAGCATAAGCGGAATCCGATGCCTCCCATGTAGCAGCCCCACCGGCATTCAGTTCATGTTTGATCGGGCCGGTCGTGACATGCCCGCGTAACCCTGCCTGCGTAGCTTCATTCATCACATTATAGGCGGTCGCCATAGCACCTACAGTGCCATCACCGGTAATGGAATTGGTGAGTGTGGTGGTCGCGTAATTGCCCATTTCGTTACCACTTTGCGCACCAAATTTTCCGTAAGCGGTTATATGCGATCCAAAATCATGCTCTACATTCAGTGTACCAAACACATAGCTAAGATCCGTATAAGCCCAGCGCTGTCCCCAGTTGGCGGAAGGAGCCGTTGTTCTAGGTGTTGGCATGGTTGTTGCCAGACTGGAGACAATAATTGCGCTGCGACCACCAAAAACCTGTTGTTTCTGGTAATTCATGTTCATGTTGATGCGCGTATCATCATTGTGCCAGTCAAAAGCAACGCCGAGTGCGACGTCATCACGCCGTTCGTCCCTGATCGGGGTATCCCCGTCCATACCAGCGGCATTAAAACGCAAACCAAAAGCATGGTCCTGACCAAAACGGCGGCTGATATCAAAGGCCCCTCCCCCCTGACCACTGCTAGTATAATCCCCGGTAAGACGCGTAATATCCGTAGTGCCAGCAATTTTAGGCACAAGGTTGACGTTACCACCAATGGCGGAGCCACCCGGTGCTGCACCATTAAGAAAGGCGCTGGCACCATTGAGCACCTGCACTGAATCATATAACTGGGGAGAAACCAGCTGGCGTGGGGTTACACCGTACAGGCCATCAATAGCCACATCATCCCCATACAACGTAAAACCACGGATTTGGAAAAGCTGTGCGTAATTCCCATAACCCGTAGTTGTCCGCACGGTCGGATCATTCAGCAAGACATCTCCGAGCGTCTGTGACTGCTGGTTCAAAATCAGGCTGGAATTGTAACTGCGAATATTAAAAGGCACATCCAAACCTTTTTTCTTTCCCAGTGCGCCAAGATCACCACCACTGGAAACATACATACGGTTCTGGCGAGCAGCCCTCACAACGATATTTTCGTTCTCTTGGCTTTGCTGACCCAGATTTTTGTTGTCACGTGTCTGTTTATCAGACTTTTTAGCCTGACTGCCCGAAGACTTAGCCACAGATCCCCCTGCCCGTTGCGCATTACGGGGAGACGGGTCTGCATTACCCGCAACAGCTATGGAAACCGCAGAGACCTCGAGGCCCATTAGCAGACCAGAAACTGAGAGTGTGTTCAGGCAGAATGCACGAAAACTCATTTTTAGGACTCACATGGTGATATTGGCTCTGGCGCTTATGTCGTAAATGCAAGTTATTTGCAATAGCAACTCTCGCGGGATGCACTGCACAATAGCGGCGCCCATTTCCCGCGTGCCTGCCACACCTTTCATATCTGGCGTACGCGGTCTCGAAGGGTTTGCACGCCTTAGGCTCAGGACTCATTTTTTGAGGTAAAAAATGACTCTTGCTGCGATATGAATTGCGGACATGAATGTATGAGCGCACCGGCCATATCGGGTCGCAACACGCCGCCCGTTCTTCTTTGGCAGAATACAAACGGTAATGCTCCGATCCGCGAGAGACTGTCTGATTTTATTGCTGTCGTATCCCCGATCAGCGATGACTTCCTCTGTCTCATCCGGCAGGTCCGCCAGCAGCACATCAGCGCCTTTGAAATCACTGATCTCTCAAGCAGTCAGATGAAGGCGGACAGGGCGTCCCTGTCCATCACATACGGCATGGAACTTTGAGTTCAAGCCGTCTTTTTGTCCGTCCGATATGGCGGAGAAAAGCCCCTTTTTAAGCAGGGAGGCCGCTGCCCGGTGTGTTTTGAGATGTGTTGCATCGATCATCAGGCGCATTGAAGGGCCAGCCTGTTCTGTCAGGACAACAAATATCCTGTCAAAGACACCCTAGTGGCCCCACCGGATGAAGCGATTATACAAATTCTTGTGCGGAGCATACGCTTTCGGGGCATCCTTCCACTGAAAGCCGTTGCGGATCACATAAACGATCCCGCTCAGAACGCACCGGTCATCCATGCATGGTACTCCGTGCGCAAGAGGGAAAATGACTCAATCCGCTCTATCTGCCTCTCAGACAGCAAACACACGTCACTCACCGCACCACCTCAAATAGGTAAGACTGTGAAACACGGAACACCGTTCAATTCAATGAATTAACAGGTCGTGAGGCTAGCATAGTACAGATGCCTGCATCAGAAGGCGTGGAGTAGCACATCTGACGGCCTCATAAAGCCCCGGTTCTGCCCCTGAGACCAGAATAGAGCATCCACATCGACGCAGTTTAGGTCATTAAAAACTCAAAAAACAGAGACCACGCCGGTATTCCCTTCAAAGAAAAACCAACGTGATCCGTGGAGAATTACCCTGAATTTTAAAAAACAAACATTATCCAGAAAACACCCATCAAGATGAAGTAATTAATAAATATTGCCACAAACAAAGACGCTCTGAAATCAACATTACTTATAATATTGTAACTCATCTCCGATATCATTACCTTTCACTCCTATAAAAATTCCCGCCATCAAATCTTCAAATTATAAATTTCTTTTGCAGCCCGTTCTGAAATGCGACCTTCACGCAAATCTTTACGCACCAATTCCCGCGATCGTGAATGAGGCTCACCATAACCACCACCACCCGATGTAATGACCGTAACACTTTCACCCGGTCGCAAGATGCCATTCCGTTGCACTAACGGCGTCGCTCCAGCACTCAATTCTACACGGGACAACCCACCAGGCTGTGCCCCCAGCACTCCCCATGCCGGAACACGATTCAGTGGTCCACCGACATTGAGAGACACAGCGTTGCCAATGGGAGTAATACGACGGCGAATAGCCATTCCTCCTCGGAATGCTCCTGCCCCACCTGAGTCTGTCACCAATTCATAACATTCAACACGCAAAGGGTGCTCTGTTTCCAATGCTTCAACAGGGATGTTGGCAGAATTTGTGCCGTGCACATGCACGCCATCCACACCATCACGCGTGGCCCGCGCCCCCATGCCACCTCCCATGCTTTCATTATACACATTGAAGCGCCCGGTACGCGGATGTAAGCCACTTGTTGTCATGACTGTAATCCCGGTTGATGCCGCAATCCCCCGTTCTGGGACAGCATCAAGCAATGCCGCCAACATCATATCAATCAAACGCTGTGCAACGTCATGGCGGCTATAAACGGCAGCAGGTGAGCGCGCATTGACAATAGACTGCTCAGGCGCACTAATTGAAACAGGACGATGGAACCCAGCATTTGCTGGCGTATCAAGGTCTATCAAGGTTTTGATTACATAGTAAACTGATGCCTGAAGCATGGTAAACACCATGTTCAAACCTGATCTTGTCTGAGGCGGGCAGCCTCAAAATCAAAATGAATTTCACTTCCTTTGACTTCAATACTGACCACCAAAGACAGAATTTCTGGCCAGAGACTAGTATCAAAATCGTGTTTGAAGTAATACGTCCCATCTTTTAAGGCGTTGATACCGGCACGGGTCTTGCGCTCTGAGTAATCAAGAAGCAGTTTAGTCGCTCCTGCGAGAAGGGTAACGCCGTAACGCTCACACAGGGCCTGAAAACGCTGCACCCCCATACGATTGGCTGCCATCTGAGCTCGGAAATCATTTTTTCGCTCATGTGGGACCTGACAATTCAGCAAAACCAGATCGAAAACATCTTGCTGCAGCTTGCCCGCGCGGTAGAGCCTTACGGGTGGAATTCTTAATCCTTCCTGATAAATATGCGCATGTCCACGATCAACAAAGTCAGAATGATGAGCCAGATTTGCAGCCCACGCGACAATGCTCTCTTCGTAAAAAACAGGTTCTAAAAAAACAATATCGTTAAGATGGGTTCCTCCACCCGTGTATGCATCATTACCGATAAAAACATCACCCGGTTTAACACTATCCAGATCAACACGCGCGAGCGTTTCGACCGCAATGCCCAGCAACGATCCAAGATGGAACGGAATATGCTGTGCTTGCGCAATAAGTTGGCCTGTTGTGTCAAACAAAGCCGCAGAGCAGTCGCCACGTTCTTTTATGTTGGCAGAGTATGCTGAGCGCCGTAGCACCCGTCCCATCTGATCGACAATTGTGGACAGTGCATTCCCAATGACTTCAACAGTAATCGGGTCAATGACCGGAGATGTTTTTTCAGTATCATGAAACTTCCGTTCATTACACACTCTCCTCAATGAGTAGATTGAGATAACCATCCACGCGGGCTATCTGCCCCGGCAGCAGAAACGTTGTCGAGTCCATCTGTTCAATAATCGCTGGACCAGCAATGCAATGACCGTAAAGGAGCTTGTCCCGTTCATAAATGGTGCATGGCGTAAAACTACCTGTTTCTGGCAGCCATACTGCCCGTTCACCTATAATGGCATCTTCAACAGGGCTATCGGTTTCCGTCATGTCTGGCACTAATGCAGCGCGCGGCACAGCCCCTATGGCCTCAAGTCTGACAGCCACTACACGGATCGGTTCCTCTGGGGAGACAAATCCATACATCTGCTGGTGAACCACTTCAAAGCGCCTACGCACTTCGCCAACAAAAGCTTCGTCCACCACACCGGCAGGTGCCTCTACCGTCAGTTCGAATGCCTGCCCCAGATAACGCACATCCAGACTTCTACTAACGGCCCGGTCCGACAGTGCAGTGCCTTCACGCTCGAACCAATCTGTAGCCTGTTGATCCAAGCTGGAAATATCCCTTATCAGGTCAGGAATACCTGCTGGAGATAATTCTATCATCCGACCCGTGGTAAAATGTGCCTTCAGATCTGTCATCAACAGACCCATGGAGCACAGGATTCCTGGGTTACGCGGAATAAGCACACGTGGCACTTCAAGCTCCCGTGCGAGGCGAGAAGCATGGACCGGACCTGCGCCACCAAATGCCATAAGCACATAATCTCGCGGGTCATATCCACGCTCAACCGAAATAACACGAATGGCTTTAGCCATGTTTGCCGTGGCGACCGAAATAATACCTTGGGCTGTTTCCATAACGCCCAACCCCAGAGTTGCAGCCAACCCCGCTATTGCCTCTCGGGCTTTGACTTGGTCAATCGCCAGACGCCCGCCCAGCAGATGTATGGGATTTTGCACCTGCAAAACCACATTGGCATCGGTTACTGTTGGTTGCACATTACCCTGTCCATAGCAGACCGGACCGGGAACCGCGCCAGCGCTATGCGGCCCAACTTTGAGATGCCCGCCTGAATCCACATACGCAATAGATCCGCCCCCTGCCCCAACAGCATGAATATCAAGCATGGGAATTTTAAGTGGGTGGCCATGTGCGACAATATCCGTTGCAAGTTGTGGTTCCCCATTATCAATAAGAGCCACGTCACTTGAAGTGCCTCCCATGTCAAAAGTAATCATATTGGGAAAGCCCGCTGCCAGACCAATCTGCAAGGCACCAACAACGCCTGCAGCTGGCCCCGACAATACGGTGCGCACAGGAAAAGCTGCTGCATCCTGTAACGAAATGACACCACCATTACTCTGGGTCAGATGCACAGGTGCATTAACACCAATATTCTGCAAACGCGGCCACAACTTGTTCAGATAGCTTTGCATGATCGGCCCAAGAGCCGCGTTAACCACAGTTGTGGAGAAACGCTCATACTCACGATAGACCGGCACAACCTCACTTGAAGATGACACAAAAATTCCAGGAATTTCTTCTTCAAGAATACTTTTCACTGCCTCTTCATGCTCAGGGTAAAGGTGAGAAAAAAGAAAACAGACCGCAACGGCTTCTACTTTCTGCTCACGTAGAATACGGGCCACCCTGCGCACATCTTCTATATTCAAGGGAATATGCACAGAACCGTCAAAATTTACACGCTCCTGCACTTCATGCCGAAGATCCCGTAGCGCCAGAACTGGTGTTTTTTCCTGTTGCAGATCATACAGGTCAGCCCGTGTTTGCCTGCGTATTTCCAGGACATCCCTAAAACCTGCGGTTGTAACCATACCCGTTCGGGCATGATTGCCCGTGATCAGAGCATTGGTCGCAACGGTTGTGCCATGTCCCAGATAATCTACGTCAGTAGCGGCATAGCCAAAGGTTTCCAGCCCGCCCTGCACACCTGAGATAATGGCTTCTGACGGATTATCAGTGACACTACTCACTTTCCAGACAGAAATTTTTCCGGTCTGTGGATTATAGATTGATATATCCGTAAAGGTACCACCGGTATCGACACCTACACGAATACCATTTTCTCTACCCTGATTAGCCGCCATCATGCGGTCTCCCTTACCCTGACCGGTTGTAATTTTCAGGCACGATCCTGCATTGAGCGTGCATGGCCAAGTGTGTGCATTAAACGATTAGCCATGGAAAAAATGGCAACTATCTTAACAACATCAACGATTTCCGAACATGAGAAGCCCCGATTCTTCAGAGTTTCACTTGCTCTTCCATCAGTTTTTACTGGGCTGACTGCAAGGTGATAACAAAAATCGATGAGTGCTTTTATGCGCACATCAAATGCTCCACCAACACCATGAACATACAATTCCTGCACAATATCATCCCGATCAGTCAGGCTGATATATTTGCGCGCATGTACAGAAGCACAATATACACATCCATTGATAAGAGATGTAACCAGCGCCACCAACTCACGATCATGCTGGGCCAGACCATCTTTGGCGTACATGATGTGATTATAAAGCTGTGTGCGCGCAATATAGGATTGCGGGTCATGCGCCAATGTTCTGACATAAGGCGATACTTTTATTCCCGAAGGAGTAACCTGCATAGCAGCCAATTGCGCGTCCGTTGCCTCGGCGACATCTACAGGAGGCAGATATGGTTCCCAACGCAAGGGTTTGACAGAAAACCTAGCCATGCATTGCATCCAACCCCATCCTGAGCCGACACTCAAAATTGACAAAAGCAAACAACTCGGAAAGCGCCACGACCTGCGGTGTATTCAAGCCTGCCAGCACCAGTTCATCAATATCTTCACGGGAGACAGATTTCAGGTGATTTGTAACTTTATTGGCATATGCGATGATTGCCTCTTCCAAATTCTTTTGGAGCTCTTTTGAAATAAACACCGCATCTTCGTTTGTCGCGCAGACCCGCCGATACGCAGCGGCGAGATCTTCGTCGCCGAGCCAACCAGCAATGCGCGCAGCCAACCTCCAGCGCATTGCTGATGGCAACCCCAAATCGTCTTCCGGATTAAGGACGGCATCCCGAAAAGCTGAAACGTCAGACACCAACTCAGGAGAAAGAGCCGTCAACTGCTTCAGGATTCCTGTATCGCCATTTGTGATCAATTGAGTTTCCCACCTCACTCCGGGTCATATACAGCAACATTCTAATATCTTATTTCATTTTATGCAACATAAAATACAGTGAATTACGTATATTAGAAATTATGCATAACCATATCGTTTGAAAATTACACCTCAATCCGAATTGCGCGTTATTTCCGCCTCACAGCACTCTTGATGAAACTCACAAAACTACCAAGATTGGGAGATTCTTATATATTTTTCGGTATCTCGAAGCACATTGATATTGAAAACAAAGACACCACTTCACTCTTAAAATATCTTGTTTTTCAGATATTTAACTAAATTTTTAACCCTGCAGAATTAAACTATTTTTTTGGAGTGATTTAAATTTATTGACATTTCTGCATGTGATTTGCATGAATAGCAACAACAATGCGTATTGTCGCATATTATGAATTTTTGTGCATCTTCGATGCCGCTACCGAGCATGTCCTGCCAGCGATGGAGTTGAATCCTTTGATGCGTCACCTTAACCACAATGGCTATGGCGCATTTATTCCAGCCGCATGCAACGCCATGCAGGCAACGAACGCGCACTGCCCCCATGCGTTGATACCCTGCTCACTTCTATGTTGCGGACCCGCATTGGCACACGCTGCCTTTTAACGTGGCGCAACACCTCTGCCGCAATACTTGAACTCTACCTCATTCAGCAAAAGCAGCCACTTCCTGGCATTATGGAAAGCAAAAGGTTCTGGCCTTATGAGATACGCTTATAATACACGAAAAAACCCAGATATTGCTCCACAGATACAAATATGGAGGCACTGGTCTGTCTATCTGCTTGCCAGTGCGAGTTTGTGCGTGCTGCCAATAGAGGCCAAAAGCCAGACGCTCCACGCACATAGCAAAAAAGCGTCTGCCAGCCCTCACATTAAAGCTGCCGATAAAGAAGAGGTTTCCGTAGTTGCTGCAAAAAGCTTTGCTTTCCAAAAAGCACAGCATGACCCAGATGCCGCCACACATCTCGACAGCGCAGAGCTAATAAAAAAGGGCGTGACATCTATTAATGACCTGACCAAGCTTGCACCTAATCTGGTCATCCAGTCCACGAATGGTGGGCAGGCGGTCAATTTCTATCTTCGTGGGATCGGCATGAAGGATTTTACTCAAAATAATATCCCCTCGGTCATGACCTATGTAGATGGCATTGCTTATCCTTTTTCCTTTGCAACCGCAGGGGCATTTTTTGATTTGCAATCGGTAGATGTTACCCCAGGTCCTGTAGGTTTTACCCATGGCCAGACGGATACCGGCGGGGAAGTATCCCTCCATACTGCCGATCCAACTGACAAACTCTCTTATGGTATAACCGAAGATATTGCGAGCTACTCACGCAACCGCCTGTATGGCTTTGTATCCAGCCCGATTACAGACAAACTTTCGTTCCGTCTTGCCGCGCAATCTTTGCAAGGAGGAGGATGGCAGTACAATCCTCAAACTGGCAAAAATCTGGGTGATGCTGACCTAACGGCGATCCGAGGCAAACTGCGCTGGCGCCCGGATACTGATACAACTGTCACCTTGGGTGGATACGTCACGGTTGATCATTCCGAGCTGCTCAATGAACAGCCACAAACCAATCTGATCCCCTCCCTGAATCTCAACACCTCACTTGGTCGCCGCGAGGCGTTGTGGAGTTGCAGCTCTGCCTTTGCGCAACTCAGTTCACTCAAGCATTGCCGTGCTCCAAGTGAACATAATACAGTGTGGGGCCTGAATGGTACGGTATCCCATTCTTTCGGGTCATTCGGCCTGGAAAGCATTACAGCTTATGATCAGGCGAATGTAGGCGAGTATTCTGATCAGGATGCATCTAATTTTGCGTCGGATGATTCTTTCCGCCGCTTTTCACAGCAAACATTTTCTCAGGAAGTCGCTCTTTTCTCTCAAAACTCTAATAGGTTTCAGTGGAAAGCTGGAGCTTATTATACTTATACAAACCTCGACACTCATTTTTTTCTACAATTTTAGCGACACGCCATCAGGCTATATGTCTGAGACCAATTATGTACAAAAACAGAACACATTAAATGAGTTTATTAACCTATCCTATCGTTTGAGCAGAACAGTAACGCTTCATGCTTCTGGAAACGAAGAGAATAACTGGCAGAACCTGAATGGGTTAAGAACAACACAGTATCTGGCAAACAACCCCAATGCCATAAAAAGCCTGTATCAATTTAACGACACAAGAACCTCCAGTCATCTGTTTAACTGGTCTGGCGGTGTGGACTGGCAGGCGTTATCTCACCTGATGCTTTACGCCAAGGTCAGTAGCGGTTCGCGTCCTGGGGGCTTTACTGCGAACAACACCACTGAGCAGGCTCAGCTCACACCTTACAAACCTGAGCACCTCATTACTTATGAGGCAGGCTTTAAAAGCGACCTTATCCCAGGAAAACTGCGCCTTAATGTTTCTGTTTTCCATAATGAATACAAAAATCAGGTTTATCTGGGGCGCTATGTAACCAGCGCGCGTAGCCTTGGTTACTATGTAAATATTCCCAAATCCGAGAATACAGGTGTCGAAGGCAGTATTCAGTTACAACCCATTAAACACCTCACGTTACGGCAAACCATTGGTTACCAGAGGGGACATTACCAGAACTTCAACACGATTGATCAGACGTCTGTTGCTGCGTTCTACAAAGTTCATGGCTATTACACACCCATTTATAAAAATTTCAATGGTGTGGATAATGGTATGCCAAAACTGACTTTTAATGGATCAGCGGAATATGTGTTCCAGCCATCGCGTCGTTATGACCTGGAATTGGGGCTGGACTGGTCCTATGTCGGACAGCAGGCATTAGCTCCAGCTGGTGAGGGCGTTTACAAAATTCCCTCTTACTTCCTGCTCAACGGCCATATTACTTTCCGCCCGAACAAAGGTCGCTGGAGTGTAACGGCATATGCCACCAATCTGCTCGGCAACCGCTATTATACCAGCGGCAATGTTGCATCGCCCGACGTAAACTGGCTGCCCGGCGCACCGCGTTTCATTGGCGGGCGCGTCAGCTACACATATTGATACGCCCTGAACATCACTCATAACCACCAGTCTGGACCAGAAGCATGTCGCAGTATTCCAAAACAGTTCACGATGACCTATGGCGTGCAACAACATTTCAGATGGATGTTAACGGAGCACTGTTAACACTATCCTCCATTGGTCCGGAATCTGGCATTCCTATTATTCTGCTGCATGGTGGACGTGGTTTTGGCACCCACGATGCCGTGTTCGCAACCTATGCCAACTTAGCCGGATCCTACCGTGTCATAGGCTTTGATATGCGCGGGCACGGACGGTCAGAAACGCAATCCCCTTTTACCTTCGCCCAAATGGTCGATGATATAGAGTGCATTCGGCGGAAACTCTGCAATAATAGAAAGATTATTCTGCTTGGTGGTTCTTTTGGAGGCATGATCGCACTCAGCTACGCCATTACCCATCCTAATGCGCTTGAGGCTCTTATTTTACGCGGCACAGCTCCAAGTTGGCATCATGAACAGGGAGCGTTAGAAAACTTTAAAAGTCGTGCGCAGTATGCCCCAATGGCAACGGAAAAAATGCTTGAAAAGGTCTTTACGCCTACCATCGTGAATGATGAAGAATTCCGGCTTATCATGTTTGCCATTGCTCCCCTCTACGAAGAAAATCCTGACGCCCTTGACCGGGACAGGCTTGCCTTACAGGTTTCCACCACACGATATAATGCGCACGTTCATAACGATCTGTTTGCCGATCATTCTTACGATGTCACACATGACCTTAAATCTATCCCATGCCCAACATTGGTCATGTGTGGCGCGAATGACTGGATCTGCCCGAAAGATCAGTCTGAGAGGATCGCCAGAGATATTCCACATGCTGAGTTGAAAATCATACCCAATACGAACCACGCCATACCATCGGATACGGCTTACCAACTGGTTTCTGATTTTCTGAGCAAGCACGTCTGACCACTTTTAAGCAAAGCCACCGCACAACCCATGAAAGTGTGTTAATTCAAGTGCCCTCATGATCATTAAAATCGACTGCATCTTCATCGTAAACATGAAAAGCCGGGAGCATGGCGGCCGATTCCTGTTTCAGGATATCGCACAATTCAAGCACACTATGCGACACAGTGCCTTCAGACGTGATAACAGCAAAAAGGTAGGAGATGCTCACATTAATGGGTTTGACGACAATATCCGGATGATTGAACGTCGTGGCAGTTACGGGGTCCAATATGGCTACACCCAACCCCTGCCCAACCAGATTAAACATGACCATGGCCATGTTAGAATCCATGACCCCCGATGGCACAACAGAAGCATCCGACAAGGCACGCTCAATGCGACTACGTATCCGAAAGGGGTCGCCCATGGTCAAAAACCGGCGCCCCGACAAATCCTTGACGTCAATTTCATTGCATCTGGCCAAAGGGTCATGGACGGATACCGCCGCGAGGCAATCCGCCTGCCCGACCCAGGCAAGTTTTACGCCGGAATTGTTAAACGGAAAACTGACCACGCCAAGCTCAGCTTCCTTCCGGGCGACCATGTGAATCACCTCTTGTGCCGACGCAGATTGAATGTGCAACCGGTTAGGCAACAGCGCTGCTGGCAGACGACCAATAGCGCGCGGCAGAAGTCCACCCACAAGGGCTGGAGTGCCAGCTATAAGCAAAGAGCTTTCTGCATTATGCGCAATGGAGCGCGTATTTTCTTGCAGTCTATGAATACTGCCAAGCAATTTCTGCGCTTCGCGGTAGAAGCGTACTCCTTGGTCCGTAGCCGCAATACGCGGTCCATTACGATGAAACAGCGTAAACCCGAGAGCCTCCTCAAGGTCCTGAATCAGCCGTGTTACCATGGAAGGGGAGCGCCCCAACAGCTTTGCCCCCCCCGACATACTGCCAGAAGTCATAACGGCACAATAAGCTTCAATCTGCTTCAGATCAGGAAGTTCGGATATCATGGACAAATTATACTCTCGAAATATCGGGGGCGTAAATGGCATGTCTGCATCCTTGAGGAAATGCACGCAGCATGCGCCACAATGATTGCAAAATAAACAATTATAGTAATTTACAGTGCATATTATGCATTATAACATATGCAGCAACGATCTAACACACACATGTAGCCTACCTGACTAATGACTATCGCTCACTCCGTTTTGCTAATGACCCGAAGGATCAGACATGTCAGCTTTCAAACCCACTGAGCAAATGAGCGCACTCCAGCAGCTTGAACTACGCATTCAGCAGGACCTGACATGGCTCAACCAACCTACATCCACATGGATCCCCGCACGCAAGGTAGACGGCAATCCGGTCATAGACGTCGTCATCATTGGGGGGGGTATGGCCGGGATAACCGTATCCGGCTATCTCAAACGATATGGCATTACCAACACGTTATTCTTGATCAGTCTCCCGCAGGGCATGAAGGGCCTTGGACAACCTATGCCCGCATGGAAACACTCCGCTCACCCAAATCTCTCTCTGGTCCATGCATGGGTATTCCCAGCCTTACATTCCGCGCATGGTATGAAGCCAGCTTTGGTGTTCAAGCATGGGAAGAATTGGATAAAATTCCAACACTCATGTGGCAGGATTACCTAATCTGGCTTCGTCGCGTATTAAACTCACCAGTCCGCAACGGAGTGCATCTGCGCGACATTGCTTTTCATAAAGACGGGCTTCTTACACTCACGGTGCAAACAGGGAGCGTATCTGAGACCATTCTCTGCCGCAGGCTGGTGCTTGCTACAGGCCGGGACGGTTTGGGAGGTGGATATACACCCTCTGTTATCAAAGAGATCCCTCGCAAATTCTGGATGCATTCTTCTGAAAAACTTGATTTTTCTACACTGCGTAACCGGCACGTAACCGTTATTGGTGCAGGTGCTTCAGCCATGGACAACGCTGCCACGGCACTAGAGGCTGGCGCGGCGCGGGTCGATGTGCTGATACGCCGCAAAGATTTGCCACGTGTCAATAAGTTTACTGGAATCGGTAGCATGGGCGTAGTGCATGGTTTTCATGCGCTACCGGACCACTGGAAATGGCGTTTCCTTGATTGCGTTCTCTCCCACCAGACCCCTCCTCCACGCTCCAGTGTTTTAAGGGTCAGTGCACATAAAAACGCATTTTTCCATTTGGACTGCGAACTCCTGTCCTGCTCTGCCCACTCGGATCATGTATCCATCACAACCTCTCAAGGTGTGCTGGATACTGATTTTATCATTTCTGCTACGGGATTTAATGTCGACCTCTCTTTACGCCCGGAGCTATCAAGCCTTGCACCGCATATTCGTTTCTGGAAAGATCGCTTCAAGCCGACAGCTGAAGATATGCCTTCTGGATTTGAAAATCAGGAACTTTTAAATTCACCAGATTTGGGGGACGGTTTTGAATTCCAGGAAAAAAAACCAGGATCATGCCCTCTGCTGCATTTTGTACACTGCTTCTGCTTTCCGGCCACCTTGTCGCACGGCAAGGTTAGCGGTGACATTCCTGCAATCAGCGAAGGGGCAGAGCGCCTGACACGCCATATTACACAGTCGTTTTTTGTTGAAGACTGCGCCATTCATTACCAAGATCTGGAATCTTACAATGATCCGGAACTATCAGGTGATGAATGGATGAATACACCTCTCCCCGCGCGCTGACAGTCAGGAAGGGTCCGAGCGCTCCCTCTCTCATTCTGGAATGAGTCATTTAATGGTCATGTTTTTTCTTAAGCGGATGGGAGAGGCTCTGGTTACGGTCTGGGGCGTTGTAACAATTGTTTTCTTCATCACCCGTATTCTGGGAGACCCTATAACGCTTTTTGTTCCTATCGGGGCCACCAATGCGCAAATCGCTGCCTTAACCCATAGTTATGGCCTTGATCTACCATTATGGAAACAATACATCCACTACGTTATTGACATCCTGCATGGGAATTTCGGGAAAAGCTTTATATTCGGCTACTCTGCTCTTCAGGTTGTTCTACAAAGACTGCCCGCCACCATTCTTCTGGCCAGCACCGCTCTGTTTTTGGGAGTGCTGTCCGGAACAATTGCAGGCGCTGTTGCCGCCTTAAAAAAAGGGGGTATTGCCGAGCTGACAATCATGGCTGTTGCTGTTCTGGCTCAGGCAACGCCAACCTTCTGGCTCGGTATTATGTTTATTCTCTGGTTTGCCGTGCATCTGCACTGGCTCCCTGCGGGCGGCTATGGAACCCTGTCGAATCTAATTCTACCGGCTGCAACCTTAGGAGTATTTGTTTTTTCGTCACTTGCACGCCTGTTGCGTTCTTCCATCCTGGATATTTTGCAGGAAGACTATATTCGTACAGCACGAGCAAAGGGTTTATATCCAACTACCATTCTGTGCTGGCACATTGCCCGTAATGCCCTTATCCCCATTACAACCATGGTCGCGTTGCTAACTGGCGAACTGCTGGGAGGTTCCGTTGTAACCGAAACAGTGTTTGGATGGCCCGGCATTGGACGGCTTACCATTCAGGCAATTCAGGCAAGTGATTTTCCTGTTATTCAGGCGGCTGTTTTCATAGATGCAGCACTCTTTGTCCTGATTAATCTTTCTGTCGATTTGCTCTATCAGTTTCTAGACCCCCGCATCCGCAGCAGGGGTTGAATGTATTGCCATGAAAGACTTCTTTAAAACTCTCCTGCGTTCTTATTCAGGCTGCGCTGGTTTTATACTGCTTTCCAGTTTTGTTGTACTCGCCTTGATTGCGCCATGGATCAACCTACCCGACCCGATCATTGGCAACCTGCACGAAAGGTTACTGCCTCCAGACTGGACCGGACTGCACCCTTTAGGCACGGACCCGGTTGGTAGGGACATATTGTCTCGCCTGATTTACGGCGGGCAAACAACACTGATGGTCGCTTTTTCTGCAGTTGCACTGGGGGCAATCTTAGGCACAGGCATTGGAATTCTGGCGGGGTTTTCCGGTGGAATTATTGACCGTATTTTAATGAGAATTATCGATATTCAACTCTCATTTCCATTAATGATGCTCACACTTCTAGTGGTGGCAGTTCTTGGCCCATCAATTGGCAACGTTATTATCGTTCTCGCTCTAACATCATGGACACGTTATACACGGATCATCCGTGGCCAGGTTCTGGTTCTTAAGGAAAGAGAATTTATTCTTTCAGCCAAAGCAATTGGAGCTTCTGCTTTCTGGATCATGCGTCAACATATTTTACCTAATGTCCTGACCCCAGTTATGGTCATTGCCACCCTTGAACTTGCCAGAATAATTATCATGATGGCCGCACTTTCATTCCTTGGCCTTGGCGTGCAACCCCCTGACCCGGACTGGGGACAGATGCTGGCAGAAGGCAGGGTTTACATCTCCACAGCCTGGTGGATTGTTCTTTTTCCAGGCCTTGCCATCCTGCTAACAACACTCGCTGTTAACCTGTTGGGGGATTGGCTGCGCGATTATTTTGACCCCAAAACACGGCTCAAAAGATGATGTCTCACCTACCCTTAAGCATTATTTACGCAATGGTTGCATCATGACTGCTCCTCTTCTGGAAATACGCAATCTTTCCATTGTGTTCGACACGGCTGAGGGCCCCCTCCACGCAGTCAACAATTTGTCTTATTCGCTTATGCCTGGCGAAACACTAGGCATTGTGGGGGAAAGTGGCTCAGGCAAGAGTGTACACATCATGGCTTTGCTTGGCCTGTTGCCCAGCCCTCCAGCGCGCGTTGTTTCTGGTGAAATTTTATTTGATGGGGAAAATCTCCTTAAACTCACCGAGAAAGAATTACGTAATATCCGGGGAGGAAAAATCGGCATGATTTTTCAAAACCCCATGTCATCCCTGAACCCGGTTCTGACTATTGGGCGCCAGATTCTGGAAGTTATTTTGCGGCACACAAGCATGAGCCGCAAACAGGCTACTGCCCACACGATAGAATTACTCGACCTTGTTGGAATTTCTGCCCCTGCCAGCCGTTTGACACAATACCCTCATGAATTCTCCGGTGGCATGCGCCAGCGCGTCATGATTGCAATTGGTCTTGCCTGCAGCCCCAAGCTACTTATAGCAGATGAGGCAACAACAGCTCTCGACGTTACAATACAGGCACAGATTATTGATCTGATACAAAACCTGAAAGAAAAATCCGGGATCACTATTATCTGGATTACACACGATATCAGTTCGGTCAGTACACTCGCAGATACATTGCAAGTCATGTACGCTGGTCGTGTTATGGAACGAGGTCCCTTTTCCACTGTTATAAACGATCCACGCTCTGCTTATACATGGGGGCTGCTACGCTCCATACCTTCGCCCAGTATGCATTCAGGACAAAGACTTTATCAGATACCTGGTAGCCCACCGAATATGCTCTCCCCCCCTCCGGGTGATCCTTTTGCTCCCCGCAATCCTTTTGCCACACCACGCTGCCACCGCGACACACCGCCTTTGCGTCAAGTCCCCAACAGCCTGCCCGGCCATATGGCTGCCGCTTGGTATGATTTGCCTGCCCTAC
This sequence comes from Acetobacter okinawensis JCM 25146, assembly GCF_000613865.1. GTDB lineage: Bacteria > Pseudomonadota > Alphaproteobacteria > Acetobacterales > Acetobacteraceae > Acetobacter > Acetobacter okinawensis. Next base: position 49,211 of record NZ_BAJU01000003.1, on the reverse strand, counting down.
TTTCCTTACATCCAGAGGCTTCCGATGTCTGAGCGTCCCTTAATCGAAGTCTGCAATCTGGTTCGCAAATATAAAAACAGGACATTCGGCAATCACTACACAACGGCAGTCAATGATGTCTCTTTTTCCATTCACTCATCCGAAACCCTTGGTTTGGTCGGTGAAAGCGGATCAGGAAAAAGCACAACAGGTCGTCTTTTACTCGGTCTGGAACCCGCTGATGAAGGTCGTGTATTTTTCGAAGGTACAGATATTACAAGCCTCTCGTCCCGCGAGATGAAACCCTGGCGCAGACGCATGCAAGTGATTTTTCAAGATCCTTACACAGCGATCAACCCCCGCAAAACTATCCAGCATTTTATTGCTGAACCTTTGCTTGTCCATGGGCTTGTTCGCTCTTTGCGTGAGGCAGAAGACCACATATCCACATTATTGCGGCAGGTTGGGCTGGACCCAAGCCTGATGACACGTTCCCCACATGAGTTCTCGGGCGGCCAGAGGCAGCGTATCTGTATTGCACGCGCCTTGCTCTAAAGCCCAAATTTATTGTTGCGGATGAACCCATAACAGCACTGGACGTGTCCATTCAGGCACAGATAGTGAACCTTTTCCAAAATTTACAACAACAGATGGGTTTGTCATATCTTTTCATTTCGCATGATATATCCATGGTGCGCTATCTTTGCCACCGTGTCGCCGTTATGTTTGAGGGACGAATTGTAGAAACTGGCCCTGTTGAAAGTATTTTTTACAATCCGCAGCACTCTTATACCCGTATGCTGCTCAATGCAGTTCCGTCCTTACACGCCAAGCATTCAACATCCGCTCCAAGTTTTGACCGGGCCTCTCTCCCACGTCCGTCACGAGACATGACAATGACGGAAGTTTCTTCAGGGCATTTTGTTTTGCAAAACTAGTTTTGTCAGGAATTACATGATGATCAAAAATTATTTTCCAAAAACATTTTTTGCCCTACTTCTTACAGTTTATGGCGCATCGCTTGCACAGGCCCAAACAGTTACCATTGCTTTATCTGGTGACATTAATAATTTTGACCCGGCACAAACAGCTTCCATTGGCACAGACCTCTCCGTGCTGAGCAATGTCTACCCTGCCCTGATATTACGCGCTCCCGATCGCAGGCTTACTCCATCCCTTGCCACCAAATGGGTTGCTCTTGATGATAACACATGGGATTTTACTCTAGTCTCAAATGCGCATTTTATTAACGGTGAACCAATTGATGCACAAACCGTGGCATGGAACATCAACCGTATTCTGAACAAGAAAAAGGTTACTGTTGCCGCGTCCTGGTATTCCCGTATTCAGGAAGTTATTATTCTGTCGCCTACACATCTCCAGATCAAGACATCTTCCCCTTTCCCGGCTTTACCTGACCAATTGTCCATGCTCTTTCTGCTCCCCCCCGAATGGACCCAGACACATGATCCGTCACACGAAGTGTCGTCTGGAGGCCCTTATATTATCGACGAAATTGTTCCAGGTGATCATGTTTCGATGCACGCGAACCCTGATTACTTTGGTCCACAGGCTTCTTTTAAAAAAGCTGTTTACCGCATCATACCCGAAATCACGACGGCTCTTTATGCGCTTGAAACTGGAGCTGTTGACTATGTTTCCAAAATTCCAACAGCACAACTAAAACAAATTAGCAGACAACCTGATCTTATCGCAGGTTCTACACCATCCATTTGGTCTGTATTCATAAAAATAAATACAGAAATACCTCCATTTAACAATGAAATTGTACGGAAAGCACTTAACTACGCTGTCGATAAAAAAAGCATTGTTGCAACAATTTTCAACAACCAGACGACAACGTCCACCTGTCAGGTTTTAACTCCTGCGTATTTCGGATACAACAAAGACCTCACGGCATACAAATATGACCCCGAAACAGCTCGAAAACTGATCAAACAGAGTGGTATTAACCTTAATCAAGTCTATGAATTTGATATTCCCAGAGGCAGTTACCTGCAAGGTGATGAAGTTGCACTCGCTGTTCAGCAGATGTTTCAGGCCGTTGGAATAAAAACCAAACTGCGCCTTATCGATTTTGGAAATTACATTGCCAAATATCGTAAGACACATAAGCTAGCACCTCTTTCTCTTCTTGGGCAGGCATGGCCAACGCTGGATGCTGATGGTTTCCTTAGTCTTTTCCAGACCGGAAATCCCTACTCTTATTGGAACAATCCATTGTTTGATGCAGCTCTTCAAACCGGAGATTCAACGACGAACCACGATTTGCGCCAGAATGCCTATATGCAGGCGACACAGATCATGTGTGAACAAGCTCCCGTTGTCTTTATGTATACGGAACCAGCGACCTACGCTCACGCAAAAAGAGTTTTGATGACGCCACGTGGAGATGGGTGGCTACGTGCGTTTGATATGCACCTTCGCCCCAATAGTCTGTAACAAAGCTATTTTGACGCAGATATTTATAGTCTTTGCATGTAGCTATAAGCGTATGCCGTCAATTAGTATTCTGGCCTGTTAATCTATAGAATTGAATGATATTCTGCGACTGACTAGCTTACTGATGGAGGTGAGCCTGTGAGTAGTCTATTTTTGCTGCCTGAGAACCAGAGAGAGCGAACGATCTGGTTGACTACCTGAACCGGACCACCAAGATGACAACCGTCAAACGCTTCCATCCTCACAACCACAAGCCGTTCAGGACACTTATTAATAAGTTCATGGTAACCAATAACTTTAGACAAAGTCTCAGACCCCTGAACGGCTTCCTCCCCACAGTCATGCCTACAAAATCTGAATTTTTGATCCAGAAATATCTATATTTTATTCACACACAAACAATATTAAGTAGACAAAAATTTTAAAAATATTTTCTATCTATTGTAATATGAAAAAAATTCCTGACGAAATTGATCTCGCGCTGGATTAATTCCAAAATCGTACGTGGCCATTCCAACTTCCCACCGGGCAGACGGGTGCTTTATCTCATGAATGGTAAAATTTTTTTCCGCCTCAGACAGTATAGATAAGCTGGAACGGTGGATCATTGCACAGGCCAAGCCCGAGCGCACAACCTGAATGGCACTAAGGCTCTCGTTAAACCATAAGGTATAAGTCGGCTGCACAAGACACGCATTTAATATCTGCTCCGTCCGATTATAGATTCCTTGTGAAAATGTTTTTTTTAAATCGCACTAAAGGCAAATTCGAGTTGGATATATCTGCAAGTCCAGTAATATCATTTCGATCACAAGGTACCAGCAACACCAGATCATCATGCGTCAAGGAAAGAAAGTTCAACTCTACATCGCGTCCGTGACGCATAAACCCCACATCTATTTGACCTGTTTTAAGTGCGTGCTCCTGCTCTCCAGAAGACATGTCCTCCAGCACAATATCAAACCTGCCATCGTTTTCGCTAAATTGTGGTAAAATAGCCGTCAGCAGATCCATGGCAGAAAAAGTAAACCCAATCCGTATTGTTCCTACACGCCCTCGCGCTAATTTTTGGCCTCGCTCCATTACGCGGTTTGAATGGTCGAGCAGACTACGCGCTTCATCTAAAAAATTTCGTCCGAAGGCACTCAGGCTTGTCTGGTGCGTAGTACGCGTAAAAAGATTAGCCCCCAGCACATCTTCAAGACGGCGGATTTTTTTACTCAGTGACGGCTGTGACATACCCATGTCGCGGGCAGCATCGGAGAAATTTCCCCTTTCTGCCAAAAAAAGAAAGGCACGAAGGTGTTCCATATTCATATTACCCACCATGAGCCGTTATATATCGTAACCCAATATTCCATAGTTGAATAACAGAGAGAAAAACAAATATCTATTTTTAATTGGTGTTTTTATATATCACACAAAAGGAAAGTGAATATACCCATGAGAATCCTATGCCAAACCCCCGTATGAACAATGCCGACCCTAAATTGTTGGCACTTCGTCCTCTTACCAAAAGACGCAAATCCTTTTTATGCGCCGGGGTCTCCGCTTGTGGTCTGCTTGTTATGTCAGTATCCACGCATGCTGCAAATAGCGCCTCTGCACCACGACCATTCACAACCGCACAAAATATTGCGCCCGGAAAGTCTGCCAGAATAGCGCCATCTCCTCCCGCCAACTCAAGCCGTACGACAGAAAATATTGTTATCAAAGGTCTCGCCAATACCTTGCATGGTTACCAGCCGGGCGGAGGACTTATTCACGAACAGGATGGGGTAAAGGCTGTTAGCACGGTTGACCGGGATTTCATGGACAAGCAGGTACCAATGGCAACAGCTTTTCAACTGGCCTCCCTCCTGCCTGGCGCGAATGTTGCGACCTCTGATCCATTTGGTTTTTCGCCTAGCACGGACATTAGTGTGCGCGGTCTGGGTGGGGATTCGATCGGTTATGTGCTGGAAGGTATGCCATTGAACGATGTGGCCTACTCCAGCGGCTATCCCGGCCAATTTGCCGATAGTGAAAATTATCAGGAAATCGCTCTCGCCCAAGGTTCTTCTGATCTGGACAGCCCGGTGCTTAATGCTGCGGGCGGACTTATGCAGCTCACTTTTCGCAACCCGGCCAAAAAAGCGGGAGGATTTGCTAGTGCATCTTACGGTTCCTACAATACCAACCGTGAATTCATACGTATGGATACAGGAGATATTGCCCATACAGGATTACGGGGTTTTGTCTCATACTCTCATGGAGCTACGGACAACTGGCGCGGCCCAGGACGTGACGAAAAGCAACACGTTGATTTTAAATTTCTCAAGGAATGGGGGCAAGGCAACCATGCCAGCTTGCTCGGTTCCTTTAACAGCACCATTACCAGCTATTACCCTCAAGTCAGTATGGAAAGCTGGAAAAGCGATGGGATTGGGGGCTCTAACAATCTGCTAGCCCGCTACGATGCTTCCGACCAGAACAAGGGAGCCAATTACTGGCGCCTATGGCGCCAGCCAGAACGAACACTTTATGCAGGGGCACCTGTTCATTTGCGTCTAACTGACCGGCTGACACTTGATAGCACACCCTACGCCCAGTTTGCTTATGGCAATGCTCCCGGAGGCACCGTTCTGAGCGAGAGTGGCCTTTATCAGGGCACACAGGCTTTGCCAGATACGCTGAATCTGCCTGGCGCACAAAATGGAGAAGCGGTTGTGCGAGCAAACTACACGCAACGCAGTTACCGCTCCGGGTTTACTGTTGCCTTGCATTATAAAAAGGCATGGAACGACTTTGTCTTCGGCTACTGGTACGACTACGGCGATGATAACGAACAGCAGCCTTTTACCGCAGTGCAGACCAATGGCTCCTCAGCTGACATCTGGGCAGAAAACGCGAACAGCCAGATTCATCTCGCTAACGGTCAAAAATTGCTAGGTGGCAGTTTTCATACTATTTCCCAAAGTAACGCACTGTTTGCAGGGGACCATATCTCACTCCTGCATGACCGACTGGCCATAGATCTGGGCTTCAAAATTGTCATGCTCAACCGCTCTGGCACCAATAACGTGCCCGGCCCACAATATCGGGTTGGGTCCAATAGCATGGAACCACTGCCCAGACTGGGTCTGCGCTGGCATATTGATGATCATAACCAGATATTTTTCAATGCTACCACAAACTTCAGAGCGCCCGACCAAACTGCGCTCTATAACGCTTATGATCCTTCTTCAGGCAGTCTTGTCACTGCGGGAAGTCATAATCTGCGTGACGAATACTCCATCTCGGAAGAGTTGGGCTACCGCCTATCCAATCGCTGGCTTGTGGGAAGTCTGACGCTTTTTAATTACAATTTTACAAATCGTCAGATCTCTACTCTTGCAGTCCAAAATGGCTCTATCATTGCGACAACCATGAATGCAGGTGGACAGACATCGCGCGGGGTGGATGTAGAGGTCGGTTTAAAGCCGTGGCACCACTTTAGCCCCTATGTGTCGGGCGAGTACCTACATGCGACCATCGACAATAATATTAGCGCAGAAGGTGATGTTCTGCCGACCAAGGGCCGCACTGCTGTCCGCAGCCCATCACTGCAAGCCGCCATCGGCTGAGTTATGATGATGGTCATCTCTTTGGTGTTGCAACAGTGCATTACACCGGACACCAATATGCAACATTCATGAACGATGAGCGCATGCCAGACCACACGACTGGCGATCTGGCCATTGGGTATCGCTTTTCCGATCATTATCATCTGCACCAGCCCACAATACGCATGAACTTCATCAATATCACAAACGAGCATTACCTTTCCGGGGTGGCCAGTCCAACGCTGAACGCGCGGGATACCACAGGCATCCACGGTAACACCATCTCCGGTAGCGCCCCCAGCTACTATATTGGTGGCGGTTTTGCTGCACTTGCCACTATTTCCACAGGTTTTTAAGGCATGTCACAGTCACATAACCTTTGTTCAACATGCCTTATGCTGGAATACTTCCATCCATGGCCAAACTCGGCAGGCTTCTACCTTGCCCGGCAGCAAAAGTGGTATGAGCAGAACGGACTGGACCTGCATATAACTGTGCCAGACCCGTGGCACGGTGATTCCCTTGAACACCTGCTACAGGCCCGCGCTGACTTTGCCGTTGCACCAGTCAACAGGCTTTTGGTCCGGCGTGATGGGGGAGAACCACTGCGGGCCATTGCCGCCATAAACCACAGCGCGCTGGAAACCATACAAACTCTTAGAAGCAAAAATATTAACCGTCCACGTGATCTGGCAGGGCGAAAACTCGCCATGAATCCCACGCCTCGGGGGCTTGCCATGATCCGGCACCTTGTTGCCTCCGATGGTGGAGACCCTGATGCCGTCAAAATTGTGAACTCTCAATTCCGGGAATTTCGTCCAGAAGATTTACAACATGACCTCGCAGACGCCAGCTTTGGCGGATACTGGGCATGGGAAGCACTGATGGACAGTGCCATTCCGCAGGAGGAGCGTCTTGTCTGGCCGTTGGGGCAACTGGGCGCACCTGCCTATCACAGCTATGTTCTGTGCACCCGTGATGATATAATTGAGACAACACCTGATAAAGTCAGGTTGTTCCTCGATGCATCTGAAAAAGGTTTTCTGGCAGCAGCACACAACCCGCTCGCGGCTCTCCCCGCCTATGAATTGGCGACACCATATTTTCCTACAGAACTCCTCAGCCAGTCCCTTAAAGCCATTGCGCCAACATGGCTGCACAACGGAAAATGGGGAGAACTCCGCACGGACGTTATGGAGGAATACACACATTGGCTGGCAAAAAACGCCATTGTGTCTGACAGGAATATCTGGCGTTCCGCTATTATTGAACAGGATTTCCGTTACTCCATGCACGAACATTCATGAGCGGGCATGCAATGACGGTCCCATATACACATGGCATGGGCACCGCCCGGAAAGAAGCAGACTGGCCTGATATAAAAGACACAGAACTTGAGGTGGTCCTACATCATTTTCCACGCGCGGGTACATTGCAGGCCATTCTATGGCGCAGTCCACGCCCCTTTTCTGCGGCCGCCATAATAAGAACCGACCATGGTATGCTCTTTGTCAAACGCCATGGGCTTGCCCTGCGCACACCGCGCAATCTGGAAGAAGAACATGCCCTTATCCGGCACCTGAAGCAGGAGGGTATTCCAGTCGCGTCTTTGCTGGAAACAGCAAACGGAAAAACAATGGTCCTCCACAATGGGTGGACCTATGAAGTGCATGACATCGCCGTCGGGCTGGACCTGTATCAGGACCGCACGTCTTGGACCCCGTTTTTTAATACAGGTCATGCCTATGCCGCGGGCGCCATGCTGGCACGGGTGCATAAAGCACTCAAGCATTACAACGCGTCCCCCCGCAGCACACGCCTGCTTGTCTCAGACGACAGGCTGATCCGCCAGCCAGACCCCTTGCAGGCTCTTGACGCAGATTTGCACTTTCGCCCCGGACTGGCCAGCTTTCTGCACGAACGGAACTGGAAGCACGATATCCAGACACATCTGATCGCACCATACCATACCAACGCACATGCCATTTTACACGCAGTCCCTCGGCTTTGGACACACGGAGACTGGCATGCCTCCAATCTGCTCTGGTCTGCTCCCGGATCGAACGGGGCAGTCTCCTCAGTTCTGGATTTTGGTCTGGCAAGCAAAAGTTCCGCATTATTCGACCTCGCAACCGCCATAGAGCGTAATCTGATCTCCTGGCTGGATATGGAAAATGGTGTTGCCCCCACTGCCAATTTGGATCAACTGGAAGCATTACTTTCTGGTTATTCCAGCATAACGCCACTCAGCACCACAGACATAAAAGCCTTGGCCGGTATACTCCCCATTGTACATACTGACTTTGCACTAAGCGAAATCGACTATTTTTACAGCCTTCTGAACGACAGACAAAATGCAACTCTGGCTTACGATACCTATCTTCTAGGACATGCCGACTGGTTTGCCACGCAGCAAGGGCAACGCCTTATCAGGCACTTTCACACACTCGGCAGCAAGGCCCCATAACCGCCATGGCACATTCCATATCCTCCCTTATCAGCGTTGCTGAACTATCCGAGCGCAGGCAAGACCCCTCTCTGGCTATTTTTGATACGAGCGTTGTACTCCCCTCCCCCCGATTTGACGGAGATTACCGGGTTGAATCCGGCCAAGCGCAATGGTGTGAAGGACATATTCCCAATGCGCGACATCTGGATCTGACGCACGACCTTGCCGATACATCCCAACCTTTCAGCTTTGCGCTTCCTCCTCTGGAAGACCTTGCCATACGCTTTGCTACACAGGGCATTACCCCTCAGATCACACCCGTTCTGTATGATAAAACCGATGGTTTCTGGGCGGCGCGCCTCTGGTGGATGCTCCGCAGTGTTGGGGTTACAGCGCGAATTCTGGATGGTGGGTACAGTGCATGGCAAAATGCGGGACAACCAACCGCCACTAAAAATAGCTTACCCGAATTAGAAAACAGCAACATCGGAGAAAGATCACATTCTATCTTTACCCTCCAACCCAGACTTTGGTGCGACCGTCAACGCGTCCTTCGTATCGTCAACGGCTCAGAAAATGGCACACTCATCTGTGCCCTGTCTAAAACTGTGTTCGATGGCACAAGTCCAACCCGCTACAGCAGGCGCGGACATATTCCCCATAGCCTAAACTTACCCGCCCGCAGTCTACTGAACGCGCAGGGTTTTTACCAAAACGTACAAGAGTTGCAGAGCATTCTTCAACCTTTTCTAACACACAAGCCTCTTCCCCTTGTCCTGTATTGCGGAGGAGGTATTTCTGCAGCAGTTGTCGCTGTGGCTTTGGTACTTGTCGGACAATTCAATACGACCCTTTATGATGGATCGTTACAGGAGTGGTCAGCGGATCCTGAACTGCCTCTGGTAACAAATTCATTGTGAACTTATTTCCTTAATAATTGAAGGTGAAAAGAAAACATGCCTTCTTTAGAAGTCGCAGCAGTCGCGATCAATATCGCAGGGGTCTGGCTTACTGCGAGACGGAACATGATGTGCTGGCCAGTTGGCATGGTTGGGGTCGCCCTTTACCTACGCCAGTTTTATATCTGGCACCTTTATGGCGACATGCTGTTACAAGGTGTTTATTTTATTATTCTTGGATACGGCTGGTATTCATGGAGAATCTCAAAAAAAGATCAAAAACAAAAAAGTTTTTCTCGATCGTTCATGCCCAAAAACCTTATAGCACAGGCCTTACTAACAGCATGCCTAGGCCTTCCTATTGGATGGCTTTTTTCCCATTTTACTGATGATCCACAACCCTATCTTGATTCAATATTAATGTGCCTAAGCTTACTAGCCTCTTTATGGACAACACAAAAATATATAGAAAACTGGTATTTATGGATTTTAGTCGACTTTACATATGCTTGGCTTTTTTTGTATCGAACAGACCTATTAACATCGGGTCTATATACTACGTTTGCTCTACTGGCTTTGTATGGAACCTACACTTGGAAACAAAAGCAACCCTAAGCTTAGAACACATAACCAGAACATAGCGGTTGCAGAGAGACAGATGTGGTTTTCATCGCTGGTGCATTGAAATCACTCCCTTCCGGAGTATGTTTCTAGACGCAATACAGCACAGCTATCCACCGAGTTTGACTGAGTTACCCCCACGCATCTTACAGGGAAAACAATCCATACTTCTTGCTGTGAGGCGCCCCTCAGCTTTGGTATGGAGACGAGGGGGAGTATCTTGAATTCAATGGGAAAAACTCTATAACTTGGGTGGCCTAATTTCACCAATTATAGGTTAAGTTCCCATACACTCGCCGTCCTTGCCCCAAATAACAATAATCCGTCTGACACTCCGATACATAATATGTATTCGCCAGATTTGAAACCGCCAGCTGCGCCTTCAATCCACGCAGGGCAGAAATTGACTGACCAAAATCATAATGCGCACCGAGATCAAACAAAATATACGGAAGGGTTTTAAAAGATTCAACATTATCAGCATAAGTAAACCCCGTATATCTAGCACCCCAATTTATTCCAAACCCTTTTAGTCGGGTGGAAGAAAACGTGTAATCAGCAAAAACAGAAAACATATTTTTGGGCACATAGGGAACTGATTTCCCCGACTGAGAAATTGCACTTCCGTAAGTTGAATCTGTAAAAACATCAAATTTTTTCGATTTTTATTTGTTTTTGCATATCTAATATCAGTGTAACTATATGAAGCTATCAATTTCAGTTCTTTTGTTACGTTTGCATTTGCTGATACCTCAAAGCCTTGCGAACGCACTTTCCCAGCATCCGTACTAAAGGTCGAATGTGCCAGATCACTGATCAGGTAATGATCCTCATCGATATGAAATGCAGCTGCTGTTAATAGAATATCCCTATTCGTCACTTTATACTTAAGGCCAGCCTCTAATTGCTTTCCAGTTAATGGCAAGAACGGGCGCCCCTGATAGTCCGTAGACCCAATCTGCGGGACAAATGATGTCGAGTAGCTAAAATAAGGAGAAAGACCAAAATTGAATTTATAGATAATACCAGCTCGCCACGTAAATGCGCTTTGTGGCTGAGCTTTGTCCGTAGAGGAGGTAAGTGTTTTTACATTACTTGCATTTCGGTTTGTATACGAATTATCGGTATCGTATTTCATATTAACCCAATCCTGACGCCCACCAATCAGTATTGACAATCCTTTCCATTTTATCTGATCCTGAAAATAGACACCTTCTTGAAAGTACGATGCATTGTATATATAACCATTCAACTGACATCCAGCATGGTTCCATGTAAAACATGGTGTATAATTATAAACAGGATTATATATATTTACAGATGGTTCATTTTTATCGACCATATAATTTGAATTATAATTGTACTGACGAAAATCAGATCCCACAACCCAAGTATGATTCAAATAACCAGTGTTAAACTTTCCGAATAATCGGCTGTCTAAACCGATTGTGTTCGTGTTTGTATAATATACATTTGGTTGCAAATATGCCGTCGTTGCAGTCTCGTCTTCTTGCCCGTCGTAATAAGTGCGATTTTGGTTCCTAGTACTATCTTCATATCGAAACGTCTGTGAAAAATTTATGTATTTATTAAATTTATGGCGAAACTGATATTCAAACATCGCATCCTTTTCACTCGAAACATTAAAGTTGGGCTCTCCAATAAATGTGCTCCTGGAGATACGGCCATATTCCCCGGGATAAAGGGTGCCAATTGCCGGATATTGGTTTCCCAGACCATCTCCAGGTGTGTACATGTACATCCCCAACAGGCTTAGTGATGTCTTTTTATCGATGTCCCACGTTATCGAAGGTAAAACACCAACTCTATGATAATCAACATAGTTGGTCTGTGTACCTTGCGTAACCCCGATTGCTGCAATGCGGTAGCGGACATTACCTGATTTCGTAATCTTATCGCTTAAATCGAGCGTAGCTTGATATCGGCCGCAATTACCAAAACCGAGCGACACTTGACGTAACGGTGTATCAGTCGGTTTTTTTAAAGACATCGCCACCATACCACCAAGCGTTGTTTGCCCATACATAACAGAAGCAGGGCCATTCAACACCTCGATACGTTCAAGAAAAGCTGTTTCCCCAGCACTTGTAGAGTTCGTCATCAAACCATCGACGAATTGCGATGTACTAAAACCGCGTTGTATAATACCGCTATCACCTCCATGCACAGATCCATTCCCGTAAGTTCCCTCACTTTCTGTTCGAATGCCAGCAGTATAACGCAAAGCTTCTGCAATGTTTTGTGGTTGTTGATCAACCATTTGCTGCTTTGTTATAACGTAAATCGAGTTCGGAATTTCCGTGATAGGCGTGTTGGTTTTCGTGCCCGCCATCGTATTTTCCGCAACGTATCCGACACCTGGGCCAGTCGGGTCCTGATGCACTACGATTCCTCCCACGCGCACCGGACCGAGGGGGATACTAGCCGAGGCTTTCGCCAGGACGACAGCCCCCTTCCCTGATTGACGAAACGTCACCCCCGTCCCTGACAGAAGCCTTGACAGGGCAGTCATCACATCGAAATCACCAGAAATGCCGGGGGATATGATCCCCGCATCAATCGAGGCCGTATAAACCACCTGTATCCCGGTCCGGCGCGAAAATGCCTGCAATGCAGCAGAGAGCGGCTGGCGTGGAATATCGAGATGGATCGAAGAAGTGGCGGCTTGTCCTTGCTGGGCAAACGCGGGTGAGCCGCCCAGTGCGGAAAGCGACGTTCCCAGCGCCAGCATCATCGAGATGCCAAGCGACGCCCGGTTGGAAGAACATGCAACAACGAAAAACCCTCCAAGAATGCGACTCTCAAAACTGCAATTGCGAGGCGTTCTTACCTCTTGCACTCCTAAGACACTTCTCGGAGGCCGCTTCCCAACCCCTACGGTACGTTTTTTAGTTTTTTCTACGCACGATGACGATGCCACCTGGCAAACGATAGATATTTATGGACGTTCCAGACGCCAAAGCAGCCAGCGCATCGTCAGGCCTGCGTGCGTCCACCAGAGCCGTGACGGGAGGAAGGTCGTCGATATTGCCGATAATGAACGTCCTGCCGTCACGGTATCTGGCAATCGTCTGGACTGCCGATCGAACAGATACGGAAGTCAGCATAAGCTGACCATCCCGCCATGAGGCTACAGAATCAGGTGCAATGTCAGTCTCCCGTGAAACATGATCACCACGCCACACGGCGCGCTGCCCGACAGTCAGGATGACGGAAGAGCCATTATTGCGGGAGGAAACGCGCACTGAGCCGCTTTGCACAGAGGTTTCGACGCTTTCATCCGTCAAGCGCCGATCGATTTCGAATGCCGTTCCGATATCTTCGGCTACACTTCCTGCCGCCTCTACCCGGAACGGATGCTCTGCGTCATGCCTGACGTCGAACCAGGCACGACCACGCAATAATGCGACAGTACGCGCCCCATGCTCATAATGCACGGCAAGCTGAGTCCGCATCGAGGACAACATGTGAACCATCAGACAAAACCACCCCCTCAATGTGGTTCGTCGTCCAGTCATCGGCGCGCAGACGCATGGTGATGTCGGGCGCAGCCAGCAGAAGCGCAGCACAGGCAGCAATGGCAGACACAGAAGCGACAACGACCCTGCGTCGTCGCTGTTTCATGCGCGCTGCCTGAATGGAAATAGCAGTACTTGGAGCCAGATTATCTGCAATCAGGTTCAGACTGCGCCATAGTTTTAGTTCATGTTGAAAAACTTCATGGTGCTTTTCATCCGCCACCCATTGCTTGTAGGAAGCCATCTCCTGTTCGGAAATATCGCCCGAAGCAAGACGCGCAATCCAATGGCGGGCCGCCTCTGTCGTCTCACGGTCATAGGATGCGTTGAAATCGGTCATGCCTGCTTTCAGAGCCGTTGATTATCTGCCCGGCAAGAAAGAGACGTTTCTCGAACCCGTATCCCTCACCCCTCGTGCAGAAAATATCAGCCGTCCCGCGCATCTCCAAGCTGAGCTATAGCGCGCTTCAGATGCTTATCGGCGGTCGTCCGTGAGACGCCCATTATTCTGGCAACATCGCCCATCGACATCCCTTTGATACGATTAAGCCAGAAGATGGTGCGGGTCGGTTCAGTCAGATTTTTGGCGACGGCGATGACGCGCTCAAGCTCCTCTCGCGCAAGAAACGCCTTTTCCGCGTCCAGCGTATTGGTTTCGTCCCCATAGAGAATTGACCGTGCTTCATCCTGCAAACGCTGGACGCGCGCATCGACACGGCCCTGATCTATTGCGAGATTAGAAGCGAGGCGAAACAGATACGCTTTGCCGTTATGAATCGGGGGATTTTCTGCGACTCTCTGAATACGAATCCAGAGGGTTTGGAGTAAATCGTCAGGCGCGACGTTGGTGCCCATCTTCTGAAAGAGGCGTCCCAGAGCGTTACGCTCCGACACGAAAGCCTTGTTCAGTATGGATACGTTGTTCGACATCCCACGTGTGGTTCCCCTGACTGGCCAGTCAGCCCCGATCGTTGATACATCAGGCATTAATTGCGACCAATTATCATTTCCGTAGCGAACAACGTCAATCCAGACAAGGGGAACAGAAGCAGACCATGGGGCAGTTAAGCAGTAACAATCTCCCATCTGCCAGAAGCAGACGAGTGAACAATCATACGTCGATGATGAGCTAGTTATGACAGAAGTGGTTGCGGGGACACGGTATGCCACTTGACCGCTGCAGTTGGTATCAGCAAAGTCGTTTTTGCCTAAAAAGACAGCGATGCAGGTATGGTGACAACCTGTGGTCTCTTCAGAGACAGTCACGCTTGAGCGAGTAAGACCGCTCTTGGCCATGGCCGGACACGACGAGGATTGGCCTCGTCTGTGGTCGGTCGTCGTTGTCCATGTTGCGACCGGCTCGTGTCCGTTTCACCAACGGAAAGACACAGTCATGAAGCTGAACCATATCAATCTCTACAGCCACGATACCGAGGCTGATCGCGTAATGTTCGAACAGTATTTCGGCCTGCACACCCTCGTTGTGCGTGGGAGCAAGATGGCCATCATGCAAGACAACGATGGGCTTGTGCTGATCGTCAACCATTTTGACAACAAGCTCGACGGCTTCGATTATCCCAAGCAATTCGACATCCTGCACATTGGTTTCATCCAAAAGTCTCGCGAGGATGTCGATGCTCTCTATAAGCGCCTAAGCGCGGATGGCTGGGACGTGCAGGCACCACGCGACACGCACGGCGCGTAGTGTTTCTACTTTAAAGCGAAGGGTGGCTACTTCATCGAAATCACGACATTAACTCCGGTTCGGCCTGTAGAAGCATTTCAAGGAAACCCGTAATAATGCCCGGCATGAACGGCTGAGCAACCTGAACAGCCTGTCTGATCTACGATGCGGGATTAGACAGGCTGTAACGGCTTTCGTCCAACACGTGAAGAGGAAGATTATGACAAGATAACCCAGATTTTTAACTTGTCAGGGATCCTGCCGTGTCCAATAAACAGTCATGACTGAAGCCTTTTTCGCGTTTTCTGCCCATATTCGACGTTTCCTTATCTCTCCCGCAGGCGGAGCGTCTGTTCTCCTGCTCGCATCTATTGCGGGCCTTATGTTGGCAAATTCGTCGTGGGCATTGGGGTATACATCCCTGATAACGACACCCATGAAGCTTTCTCTTCTAGGCTCGCATGGGCCGGAAAACATAGAGGCATGGGTTTCAGACGGGCTTATGACCCTGTTTTTTCTGGTGGTCATTCTCGAAATCAAGAAGGAAATCGTCTCCGGCCACCTCTCGTCACTACGTCGCGTGGCCCTGCCGCTTGTCGGAGCACTAGGCGGAATGGTTGTGCCCGCCCTGACGTATCTCCTGGTGGTATACGGGCATCCGGAAGCGACGCGCGGATGGGCCATTCCTGTTGCCACGGATGCTGCATTCACATTGCCTATCATTCTTGCTCTTGGACGACATGTCTCGCCCGGAGCCAGAGCCTGGCTGATGGCGTTGGCTATTTTCGATGATGTGCTGGGTATCGTGGTGATCGCCCTGTTTTACGGGAGTGCTCTGTACTGGCCCGCTTTGGTGGCCGCCACACTTGTCACGGCATCATTGATCGGTGCGAACAGGACTGGGATCAGGACGTTATGGACTTATGCTATCGGCGGCGTCGCGCTGTGGATAGCACTGCTGGACTCTGGGCTGCATCCAACTCTTGCTGGGGTGATAACAGGGCTTTGTCTGCCGGCAACAACATCCGAAAAAGACGTAAGACAGGTTACGCCTCTTGATAGAACCAGCTCCGTGCTGGCCCCCCTTGTCACGTGGGTGATCCTGCCGCTTTTCGGTTTCATGAATGTGGGCGTATCACTGGTGGGTATTTATCCGAGCATGATGCTGGAGGCTGTTCCGTTAGGGATCATATTGGGACTGATTATTGGCAAGCCAGTCGGTGTCTTTGGCGCGACGCTGCTTTCGGCCCGGTTAAAGATCGCGACGCTTCCAGGTGAAACCCCAATGAGAATGTTGTTCGGTCTTTCGCTGCTGTGCGGCGTTGGCTTCACGATCAGCCTGTTTATAGCGAACCTAGCATTTGCCGGATCAGACCTTGTGACCCCAGCCAAGATGGGCATTTTTGTCGGCTCTATTCTGTCTGCCCTGATCGGATGGTTCTGGTTGCGTTTCTTGCCCCAGCATAACCGGCCACCTTCTCGCTAGAAGACGCCCTGCAAGCAGAAACAAATTCGTTACCCTAACGCAAAAACTTCAACGACCACATGAAAATTTGTCATTTCATTTATGAATTTGAGAGATAGCTTCATGCGAAATATATTGACTAATCATTGAAGTAGATCAGCTTTTAAATCTCACGCTCAGCAGCTCGAAACAAGGACGAGGGTGTGACAGAAACATTTTCCGGCAAGATCGCCTTCGTAACCGGCGCCTGTGCAGGAATGGGGCTGGCACCTGCACAGACCTTTGCCCGTGCAGGCGCGTCAGTAATGCTGGCAGATGTCAATGCAGCCAATCAGACGTTTAGGTAGCCCCGAGGAAATTGCCGACGTGTAATCTGGTTTTGCAATTCAAGTGCCAGCCTGACGCTCGGACAAGCACTTTTTGTCGATGGTAGCTACTACGCTCAGTAAATCAACCGTTGCAATAACCAACATGTAGAAAGTTCGACACATGCCCGATACTCCTTCACCCGCCCGTAAGGCTTTCGGTGATATCGCTCCCGGCCTTGCCGACTACACAGATCATGTCTTGTTCGGTGATGTCTGGGAACGGCCAGGTCTTACCCCACGTGAGCGCTGTATTGTGACAGTCAGCAGCCTGATCTCGCTTTATCGCACCAACGAATTGGGTTTTCATATCCGTAAGGCGCTCGCCACCGGCGTCACCGAAGCGGAGATCATCGAGATTATCACACATCTTGCCTTCTATTCCGGGTGGCCCACGGCATCCACCGCTCTAACCATCGCGCGCGGCGTTTTTGACGAACAGAAAGGCTGAATTCATGACGCAAAATGTTCAGGGGACAATCGTCGTTGTCACGGGTACCCGCAGCGGACTTGATGAGGCCACTGCTTGCTCCGCGACCAAGACAACCGTTCGGGTCATCTCCAAAGGACTGCGTCAGGACGTTAAACTCTATAATCTTCGTCCGACCAGACAGGACTACTGAGTATTATGCAGCCCTTCATTATCTGCCATATGATCAGCTCAATTGATGGCCGCATTGTGCCTGATCGTTGGACCCTTCCCGTTGATGGGGTGAATCGAGACAGTCTCGTCAACCAGTATTATGATGTTGAAAAGACATACGATGCCGATGGTTGGATTATCGGACGAGCAACTGCCTCTGAACATTTTGTAAACACGACCGAGCCCCGGAAAGGCACCAACAACCAGTTTCCACGAGAACCTTATGTGGCGCAAAACCTGACCGAACGCCTAGCGATCTTTATGGACCCGCACGGCAAGTTGCAATATGAACGTTCTGATATTGAAGGAGACGGTATTGTTGCAGTCCTTGCAGATAATGTTGCTGACGATTACCTGCAAACATTACGCGACAATGGTATCTCTTATTGTTTTGCTGGGCCAGATGGACGTAACATTCAACAAGCTGTTGCAGTTCTAGGAAATACATTTAGACGTCGTAAACTGCTACTTGAAGGTGGGGGCTTGATTAATGGCGCCTTCCTGCAAGCAGGAGTCATTAACGAGATAAGTTTAATGATTTATCCAGGGATCGATGGTGTATCAGGAATTGCCAGTAGCTTCGACTGGGTTTGTGCAACAGACAATGAGCCAGCTCGTGGGCAGGCATTAAGCTTCTAGATGTTGAAAAGCGCGATAACGGTGTTCTGTGGTTGAGATATAAAATAGAAAAAACAATTCCTTGAATAAGGTTTTTTATTTCCTGTAGCGTAGAGCTTCCACAATCAAACGGAAGGCCGCAGACGATTGCCGGCGGCTTGGATAATAGAGATGATATCCGGGAAAAGCCGGGCACCAGTCTTCCAAGACACGTATCAAACGCCCATCCTCCAGATATGCCGCCATCTGGTCTTCCATAACACAGGCCAAACCAAAACCATCCAGCGCCGCCTGACGGATCATTGGCACATTATTGAACGTTAGTTGCCCATCCACACGCACGCGCAGCGCCCGTTTCCCCTTTTCCAGCTCCCATGCATAAACACCGCCAGAGGTCGGAAGACGCAGATTGATACAGGTATGATGGGATAAGTCCTGTGGCTTTTGGGGGATAGGATGCCGTTCAAAATAGGACGGTGCTCCGACAACGGCCATACGCAAAGGAGGTCCGATAGGAACCGCAATCATGTCGCGGGCAATTGTTTCCTCAAGGCGTACTCCGGCATCAAAACGTTCGGCAACAATATCGGTTAGACTGGCATCAATCGCCAGTTCAACATGCAAATCCGGATAATTGGGCAGAATCTTAGCAAGTGCCGGCCACAGCAGCGTATTGGCGGCATGTTCGGAAGTCGTAATCCGGACTGTGCCTGACGGTCTCTCAGAAAGTTCGCTGAGGGAAGCAATTTCACTGCTGATTGTGTCGAGCGCTGGAACAAGTGTTGTTAACAGACGTTCGCCCGCTTCCGTCGGGGCGACCCGGCGGGTCGTGCGTGTAAGAAGCCTGACATTCAGACGAGTTTCCAATCGACGGATCGTATGGCTCAACGTGGATTGGGACGTACCAAGTTTCGCAGCTGCCCGTGTAAAGCTCTGTTCTTCCGCGACCACCATGAACGCATTGAGATCGACTAGTTCCTCGCGGCGCATTTATGAACTCCAAGCATAAGATCAAGCTGATCATAGCATCTAATCATGGAAATGACCTCATGCTTTGATGTCTGATGAAGCTGTTGGGTGGTGTTTTGCCCGTTAGGCACTCTTTGAAGGAGACTATGTATGGATATCCGTCGTCCTGGTTTCAAACCCTCCGTTAAAGGATCGGCCGAATGGTTTACCGGCACTGTCCGGGTCGATGCGCCCTTTGCTGGTAGTGGTGCGCTTGCCTGCGCGACCGTCACTTTTGAACCGGGTGCACGCACGGCCTGGCACACACACCCGCTCGGCCAGACTCTCCTCATCACTGAAGGCTTCGGCTGGGTTCAGCGTGAGGGCGGACCAATCGAAGATGTGCGCCCCGGCGATATCGTCTGGTTTGAACCAGAGGAGAAGCATTGGCATGGTGCGTCGCCAGAATGCGCGATGACCCATATCGCCATCACTGAATCGAAAGACGGTAAAGCTGCGGAGTGGATGGAGCATGTCAGCAACGAACAGTATCGTCGCTGAAGTCCTAAAGGCATAAAAGCTCGACCTGTAATACAATCAGAAAATTATATTGGGGAGTGGGACAGTTGCGCAACGGGTCTCTTGTAAGCACATATTTTTATGGCACAATGATGAGTTAACAAACAAAAATGCCTATCCCGCGAGTGGGAAAGAGAGAACTGGACATGATAACACTCTTCGTGACCTACCCTGCGAGCGCTGATGCCTCGTTCGATCATGACTATTACACGACCCATCACATTCCGCTGGTAAACAGCGTGTGGAAACCATTGGGCCTGATCTCGGCGACAGCGTTTTTTCCAAGTCCGGCGCCAAATGGCAATCATGCGATCTGCGAATGTGTTTTTGAAGGAGAAAGCGCGCTTCAGGCCGCTCTTGCGTCTCCGCATACACCGGCTGTCATGAACGATGTAAAGAATTTCACGACAATCGTGCCGATCATTCTGCGTGGCACCGCGCTCTGATCTCAATGCCATTCGGGCGGATGTGATGTGAAAAAAGAATTTTGGACCAGTCTTTCTATTCTATCCGTCCTGAATACCTGCAGTCAGGTCTTTTCTTTGTTGCTTCCGCCATGATGGAAAAGCAACGCAAGCGTGCACAGAAAACTACCAACTCCTGTTAATGCAACCACCCAGCCCATAGGCCATGGTGTGCCATCCGCAAATACACCGATCAGACCGGAGCCAAGTATGCCGCTCCCATATTGCGCCGCCCCCACAAATGCTGAAACCGAACCTGATCGTGCGGGAGAAACATTAAGAGCGCCAGCAATCGAATTGGCAACAATAAAACCGGTCGCCGAGGCAAAGATGAAAAGCGGAACAACCAGTCCCCATAACCCTCCGGAACCGCCCCACGCAGCGAGTGCTACGATCATCAACCTCGACATTGATATAGCGTTTTTCGTATGTGCGCCGCCGTCGGTAATCGAGTGCAAGGTTCCGAACGACCCGGAACAGAAAACGGATTGGCTCCCTGATCTGTTCTGAAACCGCAGCCGCTGTACAGCGAAGCCATTCGTCCTGAAGGATGTCTTCTGCCTGCTGACGGTCGCCTGTAATGGCCGTGGCATATTTCAGCAGTTCAGACCGGCTGTTCTGATAGGCCATCTCGATCGTCTCTGCATGCGACACTGGCGTCGATCTCTCACTCCGTGAACAGGCTGGCAGAGGATATTCGACTCCTTCAACCGTTCAGCATTTCACCACATTAAGAACCATTCTTATTTGGTAGCTACGTGAGGACGCCAGGGAAGGCAAGGAGAAGGTTCGCGGATCGGCTCTGTGCTGTGCGGCTCAAGCCGATTCTTACCCTTCCCGGCCCTCTAGCTGCGCACTCGGCGCGTCCCGGAACTACGCGTGAATTCGCTTCCGGATGATTCCTATATGATTCCAGTTGGTGTGTTGGAACGCAGAAAGCCCGCTCTGTGAGCGGGCTAACGACCTGATTTTATTTGGAAATTCAGATGGTTGCGGGGGCACGCAAGCACCGATACCCATATTCACTTCAGGCAGCGATATAATTTATTAATATCAATCAAATAACGCCTTTCCTCACAACAGACGCTTGGCTTGCGTTCGCCGGAGAGCGAGTTTGAGCAAAGTTAAGCGGTCCGCGTCCCTGTCGCGCACGACGTTGCGTTCGAACTTTGCACTCCAGAAGTCCGTGTTGGACGAAGGAGTGCTACACCAGTGACAGTCCTTGTGGCGATGCCAGAAGCAGCCGTGGACGAAGGCAACCGCCTTGAACCGGGGGAAGACAAGATCGGGCTTGCCGGGCAGATCGGGCGCATGCAGCCGGTAGCGGATGCCAGCTGCATGGAGCTTTTGCCGGAGCAACCGCTCGGGCCTCGTATCCTTGCCGCGAATGCCCGCCATCATCCGTGATCGGGTCCTCGGATCTACTACGTCTACCATCAACCTTGGCCTGTCTATGTCTGACTGCAGATGCTATTCGTTGTGCAACATGCCAGCGGGACCGAAAGCGCACGATTCTTGCCCACATATTCTGTCGTCGACATATTTGCAGGTCCGGGAGGACTGGCCGAAGGGTTTTCGAGCGTTTCGGGAAGTGACGGCACGCGCGCGTTCGACATAGCACTTTCCATCGAGAAGGACTTTGCCGCCCATTCGACGCTGCGCCTGCGGGCTTTTTTGCGCCAGTTCGCCGAGGGGCTTCCCGATCGCTACTATGAGTTCCTGAACGATGGCGGCGGCGAACCCGACTGGGCAACCGAATTTCCCAGAGAGTGGGACGCAGCCGTCGCCGAAGCGTGGCAGCTGGAACTTGGCAAGGAAAATCCCGACCTTCGTCTGAACCCTCGGCTCGACCAGATTCGCGAAAGCTCTGGCGGAAACGTCGTCCTGATCGGCGGACCTCCCTGCCAAGCCTATTCGCTCGTCGGCAGAGCGCGAAATCAAGGCAAGAAAGGCTACATCGCCAGCGAGGACCACCGGCACTTCCTGTACGAAGAATATATCCGGATCCTGGACCGGCTCAGACCTGCTGCCTTCGTTATGGAGAACGTCAAAGGGATGCTTTCCTCTTCGGTCGATGGCGAAAACCGCATTTTCGATCAGGTACTGAAGGATCTAGGCGGCGAGGAACGTGGCGGCGGCCGATATCGTCTTATTGCCTTGGCGCCGGGAGAACGACGGCAGCTCGATTTCAGCCGCTTCGAGCCGAAAGGCAGCGACTTCGTCATACGAGCCGAGGACTTCGGCGTCCCCCAAGCCCGACACCGCGTCATCGTCGTCGGACTGCGGTCCGATATTGCAACCGGCATATCCGATCGTGCGCTGACCCAGCTTATGGTACGCCACAGCCTCAAGGCAACGGTCGGCCAAGTGATCGAGGGCATGCCGAAGCTGAGAAGCGGCCTCAGTCGCGGTCCCGACACTGAGGACGAATGGCGGCAGATCGTGTCGGCCGCGATGGCCTTCGTGGCGGACGTAGATACCGGCCTTGCCGACGAACAGCATCTCGCCTTCACGGTCGCCGTAGCCCGTCACCACGATGCTTTTCGCGCTTCGAAGCGCTTTCCCCGGCGGGAAGGTCGCGGCAAAGGCATCTCGTCCGACTGTCCGGCCTATCTCGCCGGATGGCTGACTGACGCTCGCCTCAAGACCTTGCCCAACCATCAGGCCCGCAGCCATATGGCAAGCGACCTCGCGCGTTACTTCTTCGCAGCCGTCTTCGCCGAGGTGACCGGCAGGTCGCCGAAGCGTCGGACTTTCCAGACGAGCTTGCACCGGAACACCAGAACTGGTCATCGGGAAAATTCGCCGATCGCTTCCGGGTCCAAGTGGCGACCGGCCCATCGACCACCGTCACTAGCCATATTTCGAAGGATGGTCACTACTTCATTCATCCCGACCCGCAGCAGTGCCGCAGCCTGTCGGTCCGGGAAGCCGCCCGGCTTCAGACCTTTCCGGACAATTACTTCTTCAAGGGCAACCGCACCCAGCAGTACGTCCAAGTCGGCAATGCGGTGCCGCCACTTCTTGCGCGCTGGATCGGCGAGGCGCTGGCCACGATCCTTTCCACCCGCTCCGCTCCCGCCGAAAAAGCGAGACTAAGTCATGTCGCCTGAGTATGGCATCACGAGCCCCGGCGCGGCTCACTGGCGAGCCGATTACAACGCCGTCAGACCCCCCGCCGGTCTCGACGGTATGACGCCTAAGGCTTTCGCTCAGAACGCCGACAAGACATATATCAATCCACAGAAGCTGACTCAAAACCGAAGGCATGTTAGGGGGCAGGATCACGGACGACTCTGGCGCAATTAGAGTGTTCTTTAAATAAATTGCAATGAACTGACGCTCTATCATAAGCAAGAATCAGATCCGCCGAGTTTCCAATCGCCTCCCAAACGCCTCTCCCTGTCGATCATACGCGCGGCGGGCGGAAGTAGGCATAAAAACGTGCAGCAGCCCACGGGCGCGCGAAAGTCCCGCGTAGTGAAGCATCACCCACCGATCCTCGCCAATTTCCGCCATGTCGGTGGCGATGACGACTCGCCGTTCGAGACCTTTAAATGCGTGCATTGTTGTGAACAGCAGGGATCCGCCGCGCAGCGCCGCCTCGTCCGACGGATCGGCGAGGCGGCGACCTGCGAGTTCGTATCGCCCCGCGAGGAGCGAGTTCTCGTGGCGGCGGGTGGACAGAATAACGATGTCGCGGGCCGGGACGTCGCGATCTATGAGTTCGCGGACAATGGCGTCGAGCTGGGCAATGCCGTCCTCCCTGCTCGCATAGTAATGAACGTGGCACTGCGGCCCATCAGGTGCGCCGGCTACTGCGAGGTCAATCCCGGAGATGATCGAGGCTTGCACCGCAACCTGCCGCGTGTTCCGGCAATTCTCGAATAGATCGTCGAACGCCGGCGCACTCTCACTTAGCCTCCGTCCCACGATCTCCTGCGTCTCTACACCATAAATGTTCTGGAGAGGATCCAGAAACAGGTGCCATTGTCCCCGCCTCAATCCGCCACGAACCAGCAAGTCCATGACGTCGAGGTGCTCTGGCGTGAGCAGGTCCTGAGCCTCGTCCACGATCAGGACGTCCCATTGCTCCGGGTCCCGTTCGCAGAGCGCTTCCGCCGCCAACTCGGGAAAGCGCTTCGGAAAGAATTCCTGATGATCGGGGTCCTCTATCTCGAGTCGCGACAGCAGGCCGGCGTCCGCGATGAGCTTGCGGTAGAGCGCGTGGACATGGCGGACCTCTGGCTTCGCCCCCCCTTCAGCCGCAAGGCCGTCGCGCACGTGAGCAGCCAGAAGCTGGTTGAAGCAGAGCATCAGCACGCGCTTGCCATCTGCAGCGAGCTGACGCGCGCGTTCAAGCGCAATGACCGATTTTCCTGTTCCGGCCGCGCCGCGCACGACCGTTCGCGGATTGGCGGCAAGCCGGCGCGAGGCTCGGATCTGCTCGTTGGAGAGGTAGATCAGCCGGGCGTCGACGCCCGTGAGATATCCGCCGAGGCTCAACGCAGTTTCGAAGTCCGGCCTCACCGTTTGCCTTGCGAGCAGGATTTCGTCCGGTCTGAGGCCACGGTAAGTCCTACCCCGCTTCTCGAGATAAACGTCGTTCCAGTATCGCTGGATAGCGGATATAAAGTGGCGAAGTGTGTCACGAAATTGCCGCTTGTCGAGCAGAACCTCCGGTACGATCTCTGCACCCGTCGTTGTAAAGGTCGTATACGGCATCACGACGCCGAAGCCGAAGAGCACATCTTTGAACGACCCGGCAGCCGCTTGGAGGCGGTCTCTGACCGCATTCATCGCACCCGACGCCTGCGTCCAAGGGCTCTCCCGCTTGGTATAGCTCTTGAAGTCTCCCGAGAAGGTCCAGACACCGTTGGCGCACGAAACCTTCCCGCCCTTCACCTCCAGGGCAAAGACGCCGAGGGTCGACAGGATTATCATGTCCGCCTCCCCCCAGATCTTCTTCTCGTGACCCGGCAGTCCAAGCGAGTGGAGCACGACCCAGTCGTCCGGCAGCTCGCGCCCCAGTCGCTCATAGACGAGCCGCTCGCTATTGGGGCAGCGCTCCGGGACGTCGGGGATCAGGATTGCCATTGGGCCTCCGAAACGAGATCTTTGAAGAAGCCCGAGAAAGCGTTCTCCGCGTCGCCGACCAGCATCGCACGGTCGAGTTCCCGGTTGAAGCGCTCGCACGCCGTTTCTGGAAGGAGGAGGCAGCAGTGACAGGCCGCGCCGCTGATTCGATCGCCCGACTGCCTTGGGTCCGTCTCTAGGCACACCGGATCGCTTCCGCACCAGCCGGCGTTGGCGAGCGTTCGGAGGACGATCGGTTCGAGCAGTTGGGGGTCGGCCAAGCGGACGAGCCTCCCAGACTACCTTCTGAGTCGGGCGAGCCGGTGTAGATGAGGACGCCGTTCATGGTCCTCCCGGTGTCGGATACGTAGAGGCGTTCGCGCAGCGCGGAGGCTGAGTAGCCGCATTCGACCGAGATCTGCCGGATGAAGGCGTGCGAGAAGGCGTGCACCAACAGCAGGCGCGGCGTGATTGTGTAATCGCGGTCATAGCCGCGCTCCTGCGCGATCGCTCCACTTCGGGTTTCGAGGATGGCGGCGCGGGTTATAAGGCCGGGGTTGTCCTCGATCCAGCCGTCGACGGTTTCCGTTCGGAAGCGCAGGAAGATGCCTTCGCCCCTTATTTCGGCACCAGGGAGCCAAGCTCTTTCGGTCTTCGAAAGCGGGGATACCTTGCCTTCTGCAATTGCTTGCCGGACGCGCTCCGGGCTGACGGGGTACGGCTCGATCCGGGAAAACCCTGCAAGGGCACGCACCTCGCGAAGCCTCGACGTCGCTCCGACGAGATCGAACCAGTTGGACAACGCCGGTGGCGGATCTAGTACATCGTTCTGGAACTGCGGCACTACCCCGCCAACGATGGGGTCGTCGCGGCTTTGCGATAGCGCGTCGTACTCTTGCTCGCGCGCGATCTTTTCTGTGAGAGGAGGGCCGCCTCCTTCAAGTGACCGCAGGCGCCGGTATGCCGCCAGTAGCTGGTCCACCGGGACGCCGTAGGTCTGGGACACGCCCGTCAGGACGGCGGGAAGCGCCGCCTCGGGCACGCCATCGAGATACATTCGGGATTGCTCGACGATTTGTGTCAGCGCCTCAGATGCGGGCGGGATGGAAAGTGCGGAGCCAACCACGCCGAAGTGAACATTGGAGGCGCCGCGCTGGAGAGCGCGCACCGGCTCCGGGCAGTCAGCTTGACGATCATGCAGCCAGGGTCTGAAGCCATCGCATGCCCAGCCATTGAGGGCATCCGCGCCAAACGCGGTCCCTAACGACTGCGAAGTCTTCCGGTTCGGCGTGCTGCAGGCCTCGCAAATTACGAAAAGGTCGGCGAGGGACGCGGACTCGCCGTGCGAGCCGAGCCGCAGCAGCGGACGCTGGCAAATACCCTCTTCATGACCTCGATGTGCCCACCATTCCCACGGGAAGTCGCTGAGGTGGCCGCGGCGGCAGGCAACTACAAAGCGGACAGGATTGGTGAAGACATTGCCGCCATGGGCTGTGCAGCGCAGTCGGGCACCATCGTCGGCGAGTTCGAAGGGCGTGCCCTCTCGCCCGATGATATGGCACTTTGGACACTCGTGCCACTCGGGAAACCTCACTGCGGGTGCCGCGCTGCGGGCGCGGATCTGTGTGGTTCCGGCCAACTGCTCCTTCACGGGACCGAGGCGGAAGTGGCTGACACCAAGCATCGCCTGCAGGCGCTCCTCGCCGATCCTGAGCGACGGTAGGGAGTTGACCCGTTCCCAGTCCTCGAGGCCCATGGGCATGAACGATCCCTTCTCAAGATCGACGATCGCTCCAATGCCGAAGGTCGAGACGAGTTGCGATCGGCGAACGGTTCCAATCGGCTCGATAGCATCGATTGGTTCAGGCGTGGGGAAGCTCCGGGGTCGTCTTGCCACGTCAGGGCCTCCTGCTGATCGATTTCAATACAAAAGCGGTGGACGGCTCGACTTCGCGCATCGAGTTCGGGGTTATCCAGGCCAGAGTACCCGGTTGGCCGCCCTCCTCGGCCGACGTCATCAGATATGGCCTGGTCTTGCCGAAAGGGGCGGGCCGCTTCCAGTAAAGCAGGTCGGTTCCAGCGGCGCGCGCGCCTGCGCCTCTCCAAGCCCACTCCTCTACGATGGCGTCGATGTCCTCGGCGGCGGCCTCCGCCTCGATTCCCTCAGAGGCTGTGTCCGCGCGCTGGCGGATGGCAGCGATGAGTAGCCTTACGTCCTCTGCTTTGGCATCGAAGTCGACCGCGTCCTCATCGCCGTCCATTCCGTGAGAGAGGTGCCGGACTGCCGCCACGATGACCGCATGGAGGGCCTTGTCACGTGCGCGAGGCGCCCAAGGGGTGACACTGGTCGCCTCGACGCTCCGGTAGAGCGCGCCATGATAGGTCAAGAAGTGCTCGAAGTGCGAGACGTCGCGCGGCCGTCCGAAATTGTAGAGAGTCATCACGAGGCCGTCGATGCCGCGGCCCACTCGGCTGCTCGCCTGAATGTATTCGGCGGTCGACTTGGGCTGTCCGTTGACCAGCATCAGGCCGAGGCGGGATACGTCGACACCCACGGAAATCATGTTAGATGCCAGGACCGCATCACGCGGCTCGGGTTCGAACGGATCGCTGCCGTCGGTAAGCGGATTTCCAAGTTGAGCGAGGAAGTCTGGGAGGTCGCGGGAAGATACCCGGCTGCTCAGCTCGATTGCATCGGTCTCGAGAACCCGCGCACCACCTCCGAGGCGGCTCGCGAGGAATGCAATCTGTCGTGGAATATCGTCTTGCAGGAGCACATGGGCGCCGCCGAGCTCGCGGAGGCTGTTAAAGTAGAGGACGGCAGTCCAGAAGGGATCGGCGAGAGCGGGGTCCGCTCCAACGTTGACGAGGTGGCCGATCCCCTGGAGGAGCGCCGCGGCTGCCGCTTGGAGCGCGAACTTCGGGCTTCGACCGGCCGAGCACAACCCGACATACAGCCGGTCAGGACCGTCTTTGTCACGCACAGCGAAGAAGGAGTCTGCAGCCTCGAAGCCGGACGGAGGAAACTGGAGCACCGGGCGGTCGAACAATGCCCGGACTTGGCGTCTGGCCTGCCCGATCGTAGCGGTCGAGCCGATCACCTTAGGGCGGATTCCGTCGTCGGTACAGAGCAAGTCGACGACGGTCTCGTAGAGGCCGGCAATCGACCCGAGCGGTCCAGAGATCAGATGCAGTTCGTCCTGGACGATAAGCCCGGGCCGGAGGCCGCCATCCAGGCCGAAGAGGGCCCGGATGTCGTTGCGTCGTGGAAGCTGAGCGAACTTGTCTATGGTGCCTATCAGGAGACTGGGCGGCGCATTGTAGATGAAGTCATCCACCGTCATCACGGGGAGCGGTTTGCCGCCCGTCGCGCAAACCTCGTTCGGGCAGCGGATATCTATGCCGGCGTCGTCTGGAGCCCGTTCGTAGCAATCGGCGTCAAGTCTGCTGCCACAGACCGGACATTCCAACAGCTGTCGAGGGGTCGATTTCGGCTTCTGACCGTCGTGTTCAAGGTCGAGAGCTTCTAGCGCCTTGCTGACTCTGTTCGGAGTAGCGTCCCCTCCGACATAGAGACCGAGTGAGATCGGGGCCTCGCCGAGATCTTTACGCTCAATCCTGATCGCCTCGCATGCGCAGATCAGCGCAGCGGCGCGCTGAAACTGTTGCACGGTCAGAAGACGGAGGGTGTAGCGCATCAGCACGTCTACACCGCCCTCGTGCCGTCGTGCTGCGTCAGTTAGCCGGCGGTAGAGGATCTGAAAAGCCGTTAACCCGAGATATGCTTCGGTCTTGCCACCGCCGGTGGGAAACCAGAGCAGGTCGACGTGATCGCGGTCGGGATCCGCGAGATCGACCAAACCTGGTAAGACCATAAGTATGTAGCCAGCTGGAACGGCCGCCAAGTGAGCGGCCCCGCACGCTCACCCTTGGCAGGAAACCGCGACTGCCTGTCCATCGCCGCATTAGCCAACGTGAATGCCTTCCAAGCGTCCTCGTCGCTGGCAAGCGTATCGATCCCCGCCTGGATGCGCCTGAGCGTCATCCTGCAGAGGCCCAGGTTCCGGTCAGCCGCGATCCGGAGGTCGCCCGAAAACCCGTCGACGCGGGATGCGAGCTCGTCGCGGATCCACTCCTCATAGCTGCACGCCAATCCGCGGAGTACGCTCGTGACCTTGCCGCGCTCCTCCTGTCGGGCCAGCCATTCGGCGGACAGCGCCTGCGGATGTTGGCCGAGGAACTTCCTCAGGGTATCGTGCCCGGACGCGCTCATGCCTTTCACGGAGGCGACAGGCATCCATGCCGTTTCGAGCCAGCCGATCCGCTGTTCCGGAGCTGGTTCCCAAATAACGGCCACGCCGTGTCCGACAGCATATTCAAGCACGTCACGATAGAGAAGCGCTGCGGAGCGTGCGTCATCGTCCGCGCCAGCAGGTGCGGGTGTCTGCCGTGGGCGGATTGCGCCTTGGCCATCTGATGCGATCGATTGGATCTTGAGGCCTGACTGCAGAAGGCAGAATTCGTCTCTCAGGCGGTCGTCAGTGGGTTGCGCCTTGTTGATCAATGTGATCGTCAGGATCTGACGACCTCCGGAAAGACGTCGACGAATATGCAGTCGGACTGTGGGATCGTGAATAGGGGCGCCGTCCGGACCTACGAAGTCGTGGACGCTCCAAATGCCAGCTTCACCGGGCAGAATCTCGTGGATGTAGTCGAGCTGCCGCCTTGCCCAGATTCGACGCCGCCTCTTACCCCCTTCGGTCGGTTCGCGCTCGATCGGCACATATCGCGCCGTCAACGCCGTCGAGACGACGACTGTGGCTTGCTCGTCAACAGCGAATGTAAGGCCCAGCGAACACGGTCGAACGGCGCGATAACCAGGCACACCAGCATCAATCTCACCGTCGGCGTCGTTGGGCGCGCCATTGTCTTGGTCGTCCTCCATAACGTCCAGCATCTCACCTTCCGGCCAAAGGATGCCGGTCAGGTAAGTGTCAACTGGTGCTGAAGCGATCTCCTCGTTCGGTTCGAGAGGTCCCAGAAGCAGGGCGGTCGCAGTGCGCAGCAGATCAGTGCGGACCGAGCGGTAATCGGGACGGCTCACTTCTTATCCTTCCATGTCTGGAAATCACCGGTGCCGAAGAGGCCGACCCCCAGCCATAGCCCACTGGTTCTCTCCGGTTCGCCAAGGCGGCCGGTGCCATCTGAAGTCACGGTCCCCACCGACGAAATACGGAGGTTCATGATGGTCCGAGGAAGTTTCTGACGATGCTTGTGTAAAATCCTCAGCAGGTCGAGCGAAAGCCGATTGGACGTCCGGCCTACAAGGCGGCCCGGCTTCGAACCCTCCTGGAGATGTATATGCCACTCGGCTTTGCCATCGGCATACTGCCTGCAAAGCATCACCTTGCGGCCCGAAAGCGCGCTGGCGTTGGAGAGCAGGAACGCCTGCAACTCTTCAACGCCGGCCACTCCGCCCAACAGCGCTGGATCGGCGAAGCCGATGGGATCGACGTCCCCCCGAAGACCCATTTCCATGTTGATCCAGTTCTTCCGCCATGAACACAGTCGTCTGCGCCCGCCGGCGAACTTCCGATGCACCGGCACTTGGAAGATCTGATCGGCACCCGCGCGGTCGAGAGATTTGCCGGCGCGCGTCATGGCGACATAGGCGACGCTGGCACGCTCTCCCTGCTCTTCGTCACTCTCGACATCGGCCTCTTCATCGTCGTCTTCGCCGCCAGCGACGGGGGGCTCGAGCAGGGTGACTGCGTCAAATTCCATTCCCTTCGATTGATGGACGGTTGTGACGATCACACCGTCCTCGGCGATCGACTGGTCGTCCGGGAATGCATCGGGCCAAGCCAGACGTTCGCGAAGTTGAGTAACGTCGATGGCGGTCGCATCGTTCGGGGCTCCGCTAGCCTGCGCCAATCGAACCCACGCAACCTCCTCGGCTGGCAGCCCCAACCGAACGCAGGCCTCCTCTCCCCAGAGTTTCGTCAGAAGAGCATAAATTTTCGCGAACTGCGTACGTGGTAGAGAGGTAGAGCGTAGCTTTCTCAATAAGCCGCCGATCCACGCCGGCGGCAACATTGTATGACTGCCCGCATGCAACCACACGCGGATCGTGGATGGTTCAGGGTCGTCCCTGTACAGAGCCTGGAGCACCCTTAGTGCCTCGCCATTGGTCTGTGTCAGGATGGCCCGACTGCCACCAGTGACTGCCTCGAGCAAGCCGCGTCCGAGGGGGAGCGAAGTCTCCGGAAGTGCGGCCACGGCAGCGAGCATGTGACGCAGCTTCTCTTTGTCCGGCCGGTTGCTTAACAACACGCTGCGCAACTCGGCCGACATACGCGCGAGAGGCGGATCGGCGCGGAAGTTGCGGGCGAGCCTTTTCTCGTCAAGGCCACTCCCGTAAGATCGCAAGACCTCTTGCCAGTATTCCTGCGGAGACGGGAACGGCGCCCCGTTCGCGCGAACACCACGCGCGAAACCGAAGATCGCCTGTGCCGGATCGCCCAAAATGGTAAACCCGCAACCTTCTTGGTCCGGCGGAGCTAAAAGCGACAGCAGAGCGAGGACGAGATCTCCCCGGACGCCAGGAAGATCCTGAAACTCGTCCACGATGAGGTGTCGCCGGTCACCCATGAAGCGGCGGACGTCGCCGCCGCGATCGCCGGTAATCAGATTGGTGAGCGCGGCGATATTGTCGTCGTGTTTCCGCGCCAGTAGCCTTTGAGGGGCCTCTCCAAGTAATCTCAGCATGCGGAAGGCCCATGAGTCAAACGTGCGCACCGACAAATGGCGCAGTTCCTCCACCACCCGAGGATCGGCCTCGTCGACTCTGCCGAGACGCTTGGTCAGCGTCCTAACCGCGCCTCGGGAGAAGCTCAGGACCAGGATCTGGGCCGGTGAGAGTTCATTGCGGATGAGGCTGGCCAGACGACGGGCTGCGACCTCCGTCTTGCCCATACCCGGCCCGGCTTCTACGATCATGCGGGCGGACGCAGGTGCGCCGATAATCTCCCGACGCGTACCGGCGTCGTGCGGCTGTTCTGCCATCTGCTCCTGACTCAGTCCATGGATCCGGCTACTCGACGTGACGGCCTCGGTCGCCGACTGGTCGAGAGGAGGCTCGTCGATAGTATCAACAATTTGACCTGCTCGCCAAACGGCAACTCGAACCGTATCCACTTGCCTTCGCATCCAAGCTAATGCGCCAAACTATCGTTGCAAATATCAACCGTCCTCAGAGCTACCGTGATGGTCATCTACCTCCCCCTTCAAAGCCCATTCGAGAAGGGCTGAGCGATCGAAGGCCTTATGATTTCAATGGGTTGCGAAACCATCAACTGGGCCATGACTTTCCCCCCCCCCCGACCACATGGCGAAACTATAGCCGCAGATTGCAGCGATATGAAGGGCCTGACGGATATTGAATGGGCGGTACTCGCATCGCTGTTGATCGGAGACCCGGTCTGCGGGCGACCGCGCAAATGGGGCGACCTATACCGCATGGTCATGCGGCGATCGGCGGCAATATCGAGCCGCAGCGGGCAATCGGCAGTATTGTCAGTGCTTGGTATGATGGAAGCAGCTACCCGCGTAGCCTGCATCTATTTGGTTGCGGGTATTTCCCCCCCGATTTGAACCCGTTTACGTAAACGATTGAAATCGTGTAGTCTCTTCACCGGCACAGGATAGGCCATTGGTGAACGATCCACAGCATGCTGATTTAATTGATTTTTTTATATATCTAGTTGCGGGGCATGCAGCCCACGCCGGGGCGTTTCATAAAAATTTGTCTGTCTATCTATAGTAATGTCGGTAATTGTGGTTAACCTTTAAACTTACCAGGAGAGATATTCGATTCATTAATCCTATTGTATATCAAATCTGACAAGTAGTGAAAGTTTATATGCTACGAATATAAGCGCTTTTTACTCTTACCGTGTCTGCTTCTGGACATAGATAAGGACTACCCAGAGGTCTGATATAAGGCGCTATCTGCCTGTCGGCTTGTGCCTCGGCCCGTCTTCATTCACCCGTAACCCGTTATAATGCTGCTCGCCGCACTTTCGCGAATCCCCGATCAGTAGCGATAAATCTCTCTAGCATGGGCACAACGAGACGCACGGGATCGGTGGGCGCCTGCCCGGCTCCACTACCCAATATCTCAGCATAGGCAACAAGATTACGGTGCAGAGCGGCGGGCAGCTCCAGCGTAATCTTCACGGGCTTGTCATCCTCGATCGGACCAAGCTTCAACTTCGTCATGGGCGGGGTTCCTTCGCTTTCCAGGGTGTGAGGGCAAGATCGCGATTCAAAATAAGCGTGAACGGCAGGCCCGGCCGGTCGGTCAGCGTCGGCTGAATATTCAGACTGCGATCGATCAGGCGGTTGCTGCCGATCCGTGCTTCTGCGACACGGGCCGCGTCCATGCCCGCGACATGATGCGTGCGACCATCGATCCCATCGACCACCAGCGTCAGTTCCTCGCCCAGTTCGTCCGACAGATGCTTGTCGAGGACGCGACCGACGATCGGCGTCGCAGGTGCTGCATCATGGATCGCAAAACTCATCGGGTCGCGCTCAGCGCCCTCCGCCCGCGCGCCTTCTGCATCGTGCGGATGATGTCGCCGCGCTCACCCATCTCGCGCAGCGTCGGCTCCAGCCGCTCGCTCAGCTCCCACACGCCCGGCGCATGTTCCGTGGCGAGGCCCATATCGCCCAGCTTGCCAAGACGGCGCAGACGGAGGGTCCGATCCGCTTGCCCGCGCGGATCATCAGGCTCGTAGCGCACATCGAGAAACCGGTCCTCCGCCTCTGCGAGCATCGCCCGGTCGATACGGGTAAAACGATCCTGGTCGATTTCGGCAACCAGCTTTCGGCGCAGCTCGATCTCGGTGGCAGGGCCGAGTTCCAAGGTCACTAGTTCGCTCGCCCGTTCGCGGATGCCGTTGGAAGATAATCGCCATTGATGACCATATCCTCGCCCAGATCGTCACGTCCGTTGACGACGACATGCACATGCGAATGGCCGGTGTTATGATGATTGACGGCAACCCAATCGAGTTTCGTGCCCAGATCGGCTTCAACCTGCGCCATCAGATCTCGGGTGTAGCCCGTCAGGTCGGCGAGATCCCCGGCATCCTCCGGTGAGACGATGACCCGACAGGATCAGGATCGAGGTGTTCGGCCCCGCCAGTGAGGCGGAAACGGCCGAACATGCGGTTAGCCCCTCCAATGAGGCCATCCTTTCCCTCGCCCGCCTGATCGGCCGTCAAATGGCCCGCGAGCAGTTCGAGCGTGCCCGCGCGCTGGAGAGGAAACAGGCCCGTCAGAACCGATCCGGCCCTATGCGGTAGCCTCCCCTTCCCGACTACATTTCTCCCGGCGAAAGACCATTCGCCGGGCTGTCGTGCATTTTCCTTGTGACCATTATGGTCCCGTGATATAAGGCCAGTCAATGAGGATCATCGCCCGTCGCACGCTGAGAGAGTTCGTCGACAGCCTGGCAGGTCAGAAGGACCAGCCGGCCGTGAAGGCGGCGCTGGACGCCTGGTTCGCCGAAGTCGGCAGGGCCGCCTGGACGAGCACCGCCGATGTGAAGCGGCTCTATGCGACGGCCAGCATCGTTAGCGCCGAACGGATCGTCTTCAACATCAAGGGCAATGCCTATCGCCTAGTGGTGGCGGTCGATTTCGAAAAAAGCATCGTCTGGATCAAATGGATCGGCACACACAAAGCGTATGACAGGATCGACGTGACGGAGGTGAAACATGACGGCTGATCTGAAACCCATCCGCAACGAGGCGGATTATGACGCAGCGCTGGAAGAAGTCGGGCGCCTGTGGGGTGCGAAGAGCGGCACACCGGACGGCGACCGTCTGGACGTGCTGGCCACCCTGATCGACGCCTATGAAGCGAAGCACCATCCGATCGATCCGCCCGATCCGGTCGAGGCGATCCGCTTCCGCATGGAGCAGCAGGGCCTGACCCGCAAGGATCTGGAACCGATGATCGGCCCACGCAACCGGGTGGCCGATGTGCTGAACCGCAAGCGCGGCCTGTCGATCGACATGATCCGCCAGTTGCATGACGGTCTCGGCATCTCCGCCGAGGTGCTGATCCGGCCCAGCCGGATGGATAAGGTCGCCTGATAAGGAACATCCCATGACCCGCGTCGCCCTGTATGCCCGCTATTCTTCCGACAACCAGCGCGACGCCTCGATCGAGGACCAGTTCCGCATCTGCCGGGAACACGCGAAGCGCGAGAAATGGAAAATCGTTGGTGCTTACAAGGACGCGGGCATCTCTGGCGCGAGCATGATCCTGCGTCCCGGCATTCAGACCCTGTTGCAGGACGCCCAGGCGGGAAGGTTCGATATCGTGCTGGCCGAGGCGCTGGATCGCATCTCGCGCGATCAGGCCGACGTGGCCACCCTGTTCAAGCACCTGAAATTCGCCGGCGTTCCTATCGTCACCCTGGCGGAGGGCGAGATCAGTGAACTGCATGTCGGCCTCAAGGGCACGATGAACGCCCTGTTCCTGAAAGACCTCGCCGCCAAGACCCATCGCGGCCTGCGCGGTCGGGTCGAGGACGGTAAATCTGGCGGCGGCCTGTGCTACGGCTATCGCGTTGTCCGGCAGTTCAATGCAAAGGGCGAGCAGATCCGGGGCGACCGCGAGATCGACGCCCGCCAGGCGGAGATCGTCCGTCGCATCTTCCATGACTTCGCCGCTGGCATTGGGCCACGCGCCATTGCCAAGGCCCTGAACGATCAGGGCATTGCTGGCCCCGAGGGCAAGTTGTGGAGCGACACCACCATCCGGGGCCATGTGAAGCGCGGCACCGGCATCATCAACAACGAATTGTATATCGGGCGTCTGGTCTGGAACCGCCAACGCTATGTGAAAGATCCGTCCACCGGCAAGCGCGTCTCGCGCCTGAACCCGGAGTCAGAATGGGTGATCACGGAAGTTCCCGACCTGCGGATCGTCGACGACGCGCTCTGGCAGGCGACCAAGGCCCGTCAGAGCGTCATCGCCGAGAAATACGTCAACGTCACCGAGGCCGTGCGGGCGCATCACAAGCGCAACCGGCTCAACGGCACACGCCGACCGAAATCCCTGCTGTCGGGTCTGCTGTTCTGCGGCCAGTGCGGCGGTCCCTACACCTTGCGCGGTTCCGACCGTTTCGCCTGCTCGTCCCATGTCACCAACGGCTCCTGCACCAACAGCCGGACGATCCCCCGCCCCGATCTGGAGCGCCGCGTGCTCTCCGGGCTGAAGGACCGGATGATGGCGCCGGAGATCGCGGCCGAGGCGATGCGCGCCTATGCCGAGGAGACCAACCGCCTCAATCGCGAACGCAGGTCCAATGCCGATGTCTGGCAGATCGAACAGGTGAAGGTCGAGAAACAGATCCGGGGCATCATCGAAGCCATCAAGGAAGGCATGTTTGATCATAACAAAACCCGCTCCTGGCATGGTTAGCATTTCTCAACCGGTCCGTGGGATGGGGGTGCCAGCCATGCCAGCAATCTGGACCCCAGATAATATGGTGGGTTATCCCCACCCTGCCATTGCGGAAAAATAAGACGCAGTGTGTTCTTGTCCGGTTTTGACACGCACTCTCTCCCAAAACGATCAGCACGAGAGCGCCTGCATTAGACTTGGCAGGTTTGATCAGATCATCATTCCGGCCCGGCCTGTGTTACGGCCTAGCGCTCTCAGTCCTGAGTATTTTTTCATGAATAATATGCATTTCATAGAACTATATTGCTGAGTTTTACTCACAATAATCCTGATAAATCAGGCCATAGTCACGCCTGATATTTATACCGTAAAAGGAAGTTTGGCAGGGCACTCCAAGCAAGCAGTCATTTGCGTCGTTACTGGTCAATATCATGAGACACGATTTTCTGATGATCAGCCGCGCATAGGCCATGATCCCCCAGAACCTGAATAACCCGGCATGTCTGCACTGTGCCACAGGTGCATTGTACTATCATACGCTCAAGTTCCTTATGCAGGGCCTTCAGCCTTACAAGCCGGTGCTCCACTTCCGCAAGCTGGCGCTTTGCAATGGCATCAATGGCGTCACAGCTCTGGTCGGGGTCGTCCGACAGAGCCAGCAATTCACGAATATCGTCCAGCGGAAAACCCAGTTCGCGCGCATGGCGAATAAAATTCAGACGTTCGCGGCTGGTATGATTGTAAATTCTCTGCCCACCTTCATTCCGTTCCGGCTTGGGGAGCAGCCCGATCTGCTCATAGTACCGGATGGTTGGCACTTTTACACCAGTCAGCCCAGACAGCTTTCCGATACTCAACATGCAGAATCCCCTTGAACCTCTAGTTACTAGAGGATGTAGCTATCTCATTCTCTCTCGTTGGGACAGGAGGATATAATGCCGGATACACATGAATGGTTCGTAACAGGGATGGACTGCCCATCCTGCGCTACAAAAATAAAAGGAGCCGTAGACCAGCTACCCGGCATTGAAGCGGTTGAAATATCTGTCATGTCCCGAAAACTCAGGGTTACGGCAACGACGCATGCCACTTCCCCGGCAGACATTGAAAACCGGGTAAAAAGCCTTGGTTACGGTATTGAAGCCATTGCACAGGCAGGCGGCGCGCGCAATGAGTCTGACGAGCACACCACACAAACCGCCGCGCCTTGGTACCGAACAGGAAAAGGGCATCTTGTTCTGCTCACCGCAACCTTGCTTGTGGTGGCATGGGGGCTAACACTTCTGCTGCCGGCTTCCGGGAACTGGCCTTTTATTGTAGCGTGCCTTGCGGGCCTTATCCCCATTGCCTTACGGGCTTTTGCCGCCATCCGTGCAGGGCAGCCTTTTTCCATTGAAGCACTGATGACCATTGCCGCAACTGGTGCGCTGTTTATTGGCGCAGCGCAGGAAGCGGCTCTGGTTGTCTTTCTGTTTGCAGTGGGCGAACTGCTTGAAGGCGTTGCTGTAAGCCATGCACGCGATGGCATTCGGGCGTTAAGCACGCTGGTCCCCAAAACGGCACTGCGCGAAAAAAACGACATGCTGGAAGACGTCGCGGCAGCAGAACTTGTGCCCGGCGATATTGTTATTGTGCGGCCGGGGGACCGTATCCCTGCCGATGGCACGATCATTTCTGGCACCGGCGGTGTGGATGAAAGCCCCGTAACGGGTGAGAGCATGCCCGTAACACGTGGGCCGGGCGACCCGGTATTTGCTGGGGCGATTAATAACGAAACAGCCCTGCGGATACAGGTAACACGTGCAGCCGCAGACAATACCATTGCCCGGATTATCCGGATGGTTGAACAGGCGGAAGACTCACGCGCACCAACACAGCGGTTTATTGACCGCTTCAGCCGTTGGTACATGCCTTCCATTGTAGTTCTGTCTGCACTGGTTGTAGCTATCCCACCCCTATTTTTTGGGCAGGCGTGGTCGGTCTGGGTCTATCGTGGCCTGTCCCTGCTGCTTATTGGGTGCCCGTGCGCTCTGGTTATCTCGGTCCCTGCCGCCATTGCATCGGCTCTATGCGCTGGGGCACGGCACGGCCTGCTTATGAAGGGCGGTGCCGTTATTGAAGCCACGGCGGCAATCAAAACGGTTGCACTGGATAAAACAGGCACCCTGACCATGGGCCAGCCCGAGGTAACGGATATTCTCTGCCTGGATCAGCACTCTACGGCCGAAGTTCTTGCTCTTGCCGCAGCAGTGGAAAAAGCCTCCAACCACCCGTTGGCTCAGGCCATTGTACGCAAGGCGGCAGGCATGGCGCTGCCAACTGTGCAGGATAGCCGCGCCATTGCGGGCAAGGGTGTGTCTGCCATGCTTGATGGGCAGATCATAACAATCGCCAGCCCCCGGCATGCAATGCAGGATGGCGCATTGTCCAGCACAGCCGCGGCACAGGCCACTGCCATGGAAAGTGAAGGCAAAACGGTTGTTGTCCTTTATACCGGCACGGCTCTGGCACTGATCGGATTACGGGATGAACCAAGGCAGGATGCGCAGGAAACAATACGGCAACTCCGCAGCCTTGGGGTCACGCCCATTATCCTGACAGGAGATAACCAACGCACAGCCGCAGCCATTGCAGCCCTGCTGCACACGGATTACGAAGCCGAACTGCTGCCGGAGCAGAAACAGCAGACCATCCGCGAACTGGCAGCACGTGGCCCGGTTATGATGGTGGGGGACGGCATTAACGATGCCCCAGCCCTTAAACAGGCAACAGTTGGTGTTGCCATAGGATCGGGAACAGATGTTGCGCTGGAAACCGCGGACGCCGCCATACTGCGTAACTGTATTACAGACATTCCGGCCCTTATTCGCCTTGCCCGCTCGACCATGGGCAATATCCGGCAGAATGTATCCATCGCACTCGGGTTGAAAGGGGTTTTTCTGGTAACAACCATTATTGGCATGACGGGCCTGTGGCTGGCCATTATGGCCGATACCGGCGCCACCGTTCTTGTAACCCTGAACGCCCTGCGGCTTTTACGCACAAAACCCGCGGGACTTGCACAAAAAAATTAGGAGAGCCTGCCCTTGCCCTTTGATGCTCCAGCAACAAAAGGCAAGGGGCAAAATAGGCATGAGAGCAAGGGTCGTCGGCCTACACTCTCATGCCTGACATAGGCAAACAGTCGCTATACCCTGCGAGCCTGATTTTCTACCTTTTCCCTGCCGTTCAGGTTCACGTCATTTTCCTCTGTTATGAAGGTTATGACTTTCAACAGGATGACATGAACGTGACTAACAAACGAGAACAGACCAACAGCGCAATCCAGCTCGCCCGTTATGGGGTAATCATCCTGAGTCTGGTTTGCACGAGCCCCCGACTGGCCCATGCAAACGATGCTACAGAAGATATTTGCAAAACTATCGGGCAAGGCATTAGCCTGCATATTGATGGCACCTATGGTGGTTACCCATTTTCCGTATTGCGTGAAGCAGTATTGGGTGGGGTTGCCTGTCCTTCCGGTGCCCTGCAAGTGCAGGCATTTGAGACTATAGCAGCCCCACCTCCACATATGCGGATCACCGTCAAACGACCGTTGGGGCAAGGGCGGCAGGGAACAATCTCCGCCATGCTGTATGCCCAAGGACGATTTGTGATTGGCGAGCGGATGTCCCTCTCCTCTTTCTCTCGTACACAATCCCCCTCGTCAGTCAAAGCAGACATAAACCTCGTGACCACGAATTTATGGAACGATCTGGCGGCACGCGTGACGCATAACAAGCCAATTATTCCTCAATGATTGGGACGTGAGTCATCCAATGCGGCTTGTCCTGTTTTTAAGTGTGGCTTGCTGGGGCATAGGCATGCCCTCCCTTCAGGCCCAGACACCGCAAAAAGCGCTGTCTTTCCATGATGCAGTCAGCGTGGCCTGGAGCATTGACCCCGTGCGTAAGGCACTTCAGGTGGGGCATCATTCCGCTAAAGCACGTGTCAGTGCGGCTGGTTCCTGGTTTGCGGGCGGGCCAACACTCTCGGGTGAGTATATGGATGACCATGCCATAGGCAGTAATGAGGGATACACAACCTATCAGGGCGGTCTGTCCGTACCGCTCTGGCTGCCCGGGCAAGGTAGCGCTACCCGCGAGGTCGCGGGGGCGGAATCTGAATCCATTAATGAGCAGCTTAACGTCGAGCATATGGTGCTTTCGATCAAAGTGCTGGAAGCTGCCGCAGCATTGCAGATCGCGCAGGCGCGCCTGAATGTAGCAAACGCGCTGTACAGCGCCACAAGCCGGATCAACCAGAATGTGACGCACGCGGTGCACGCAGGCGAACTGGCTCTTTCGGACAGCCAGATGGCACAGGCAGGACTGGAAAATGCCCGTAATGAACAGACACTGGCGCAAGAGGCCATGAATAATGCCCTTGCCGAGCAGGAAGTCCTGCTGGGGCGTGCCAGTGAAGTGGACTTTAACAGCGGTGATGGGCTGGCACATGCACGTTTTGTGGACCCGCATGATATGGAAGAGAACGACCCACGCATAAAAGTCGTGCGCCATAATGTTGAAGCTGCGGAAGCAAACATGAAGCTGGCGCGCCGGTCTTTTATGCCTAATCCAGAAATTGGCATTGATGCCATCCATGAAAAACAATACGGCAGCCCCTGGGATGACCGTGTAGGCATTAACTTCAGCGTTCCGTTGCCGAGTGAAGTGCGCAATACGCCCATGATGTCCGAAGCCAGCAACCGGTTGGCCACGGCCAATAGTGAGGAAATGCAGGCGCGCCGCATGGTGCATCTGGAAATTACGCGGGTCCGCGAGCGTCTTATGGCGGCAACAACCGCCCGACAGACCATGCGCACAGCCGCAGACAGTCTGGAAAAACGTGCCGTAGCGCAGGAGCGGGCATGGCGGGTTGGTGAAGTCGCCTTGAATACGGCCCTGCAAGCCCGGCAGGAAGCCTGCAACGCCCAGATGGCCAGTGCACGGGCAGACATTGAATGGCGTGTTGCAACCATCCGCATGCTGCTGGCCATGGGCGTTGTGCCATGAAAAAACTCC
This sequence comes from Acetobacter okinawensis JCM 25146, assembly GCF_000613865.1. GTDB lineage: Bacteria > Pseudomonadota > Alphaproteobacteria > Acetobacterales > Acetobacteraceae > Acetobacter > Acetobacter okinawensis. The sequence goes on along the minus strand of NZ_BAJU01000003.1, from coordinate 7,288 downwards.
TGCTCCTTTGTTTTGCAAGCGCCTTCCCGCAGTTTGCCGCCTATGCCGCAGAACAGGCGTTACCAGCCGATATCTCCCTTGATGCCGCAGCGGTCAGCCATGAAGGGATTACGGTCTTTCCCGTTGCATCTGGCACGGTTTTTCCGAGCATACCGGTCGTCTGTCAGGTCATGCCCGACACCACGCGGCTTGTGCACATTCACCCCGTAGGCAGTGGTAAGGTGCTCGCGGTGCTGGTACAGCCCGGAACACATGTACGCCAAGGGCAGCCATTACTACGTTATCAGAACCATTCCCTGCACGCCGCCCAGTTGCAGGATGCACAGATACAGGCAGCCCTGACCGCTGCCATTGCAGCACAGCATGATGCAGCACAGGCTGTACAGCGTGCACAGCTGCTGGCGGGGCAGGCCGTATCCATTGCCGAGTTACACCGCAGACAGGATGCGCTGGCGCAGGCCAATGCCAATGTGCGGACCCGTCAGGCCGATGCGGATACGCTGGGCCATCGCTTCAAGGAGGAGTTCAACTCGGTTTCGGAACAGGGCGCACGTAAAGGCCGGGACGAAACGTCTACCCTGATTGCCCCTGTGGATGGAGTGGTGCAGACACTGGATATTAGCGTTGCGGCAGACCTTTCTCCCGCACAGGATGTCATGACACTGGCGGACCTTTCCAGCGTATGGGTTGTCTCCGATGTGACGCCAGAGCAGGCAGCGCATATTCAGCCCGGTGCCCAGCAGAGCACGGTAACGACAGCAGGGCCGGTTATCTCACACATCAATACGGTGGGCGCAATGGCCAGTGCCCTTACGGGGCTGGTCAGGCTGATCAGCATTGTTCCCAATCCGACTGGCGCACTGGTACCCGGTATGGTGCTCAATGGAACACTTGCTGGAAAAGACGGTGTCCGGGGGCTTGTCGTGCCCTCCGAAGCCATACAGAAAATTTCTGGTCAGTCCGTTGTGTTTATCCAGAAAGACAACACACATTACCATCCGGTTGTGGTGGATGTAGCCATGGACAATGGTGAGCAGGCCGTTATCCACACAGGGCTGAAGGAAGGGGAACACGTTGTAGCCCACGGCAGCTTTGCATTGCGCTCCGTTGTGGAGCTGGCCGGAATGGACGCGGACTGATGGTGCTCAAATACCTGCACGCATTGCTGCGCAGCCGTCTGCTGGTCATGGGGGGGCTGAGCCTGTTCATGGCTGCCGGAGTTATGGTGGTCATGGGTCTGCCGGTGGAAGCCGTGCCCGATATTTCTCCCAAGCAGGTCCTTGTGTCTGTTGTCGCCCCTGGTCTTGCGACCGAAGAGGTGGAAAAACTGATTACATTCCCCGTGGAAACAAGCATGACCGGCATTCCCGGCATGACGGATCTACGTTCTGTTTCCCGCAGTGGGGTTTCGGTCGTTTACGCACAGTTTGCCGATGATACGGACATCAACCTCGATCGCACACGTGTTAATGAACGGATGCAGCAGGCCCGTACGACCATATCCGTCCCCGGTATTACACTCAGCATGGGGCCACTTGCCACCGGCATGGGTGAGATCATGCAATTCCAGATCAAGGGAGCGGGGCATTCACTGACAGAACTGAACCGCCTGATGAACTGGGTCGTGGTGCCCCAGATGCGTCTGGTGCCCGGTGTGGTGGATGTAAACGTGAACGGGGGTGGAGAGGAAACATATGAAGTCACACTGGACCAGGCACGACTGGTTGCCAGCAATCTTTCTGCTGGAGACGTCTACCGCGCGATAGATGGCAACAATGCCGCATCTGGTGGTGGGTGGATTACACACCATGCGGAGCAGCAGATTGTTGTCGGTCGTGGTCTGGTGCGCGACCTAGATGATTTTGCGAACATTCCTGTCCGAAGCAACAGCGATGGTTCCATCCTGCGCCTGCGAGACCTTGGGCACGTTGGCATGGGAGTGCGCACCCGCCTTGGCGCAGTCACCCGCGATGGACAGGGTGAAATCGTCATTGGTGTAGTGATGATGGAAAGCGGGGCAAGCTCGAATGCAACGCTGGCGGCCATAAAGGACGCCCTGCCCCGCATCCGGCAATCCCTGCCGGAAGGCGTTACGCTTGACCCCTATTACACCCGCGCCACATTGACCGGCACCACCATTGCCACTGTGCGCGACAACCTACTTATGGGGGCCGTGCTGGTGCTGGGCGTGCTGATTGTCGTGATCGGCAACTGGCGGGCGGCTCTGGTTATTGCATCCGTTATTCCGGTCGCTCTTGTCACAACCATGGCTGGCATGCGGTATTTTGGCATTTCAGCCAATCTGCTGAGCCTTGGCGCCATTGATTTTGGCATGATTGTTGATGGCTCTCTTGTTGTTGTCGAGCATATTCTCGCACGACGGGAAGAAGAACCTGATGTGGACTTCACGGCTCTGGTTATCTCATCCGTGCAACAGGTCATACGCCCGGTAGGGTTTGCCATACTTGTTATCATCATGGTGTATCTGCCGGTGCTGACGTTACAGGGCATAGAAGGACATATGTTTCGCCCTATGGCGCAGACTGTGATTATGGCGCTTCTGGCTTCCCTGCTGTACTGCTTTACCTGTGTTCCCGTTCTTTCCGTTTTGCTGCTGGGACGTGTGCACCCCAAAGGCGAGACGTATCTGATAACCACCCTGCGCGCGCCATACGCCATCATGGTCAAATGGGGGAAAGACCATCCCCGCATTCTGTTTGGTGGCACTCTGGCCATTCTGGTGCTCTCCGCCGGATTGGCAATGCGGCTGGGCGGAGAGTTTATTCCCCAACTGGATGAAGGGGCGCTCACAGTAACAACAACGCGCCTTCCTTCGGCATCCTTAAACACGGTACTTGCATCCGTTTCTCTGCAGGAGCAGATCCTCCGCCGTTTTCCTGAGGTCAAAGCCGTGGTCAGCAATACTGGCACCTCCGCCATACCAACCGACCCAATGGGCGTGAATGAAACAGACAGTTTTATTTTCCTCAATGACCCTTCAACATGGAAAACCGCACACACTCAGGCCGGACTGGTTGCCGCAATGGATGAAACCCTGCGGCGGGAACTTCCCGATGCGCTTTACTCATGGAGCCAGCCTGTCCAGATGCGTATGGACGACCTTCTGTCGGGTGTCAGAACCCAGATTGCTGTTTCCATTTATGGTGACAACCTGCAAACCCTTGCCAGATTAGGCGATCAGGTGGCTGCGGTCATGTCTGGCGTGCAGGGAGCAGCAGACGTAGCCCCTGCGGGTGATGGCACCGTGCCGCTGATTGTCATTGACGTGGACCGCATTCAGGCGGCCAGCCGGAATGTTGCCATGCAGGATATTCTGGATACGGTAGAAGCTGTCGGTGGCCACATAGGGCACCCTGTGACTGTGGGTAATGCCATGATCAGCACCCAGGTCCGGTTTGATGCCCGTCAGGTCGCGTCCATTGCTGCTATCAGCGCACTACAGATCCGGCGGGCCGATGGTCTGGGGCGTGTCATGCTGTCACAGGTTGCGCATGTGCATGAGGTGGACGGTCCACCACGCATCAGCAGGGACAGGGTGCGCAGGCGCATGGTCATACAGGCTAATGTCAGGGGCCGGGACCTTGCTTCCTACGTGGCGCAGGCACAGGCCCGCGTCAGGCAGGAGGTCAAACTCCCTGCAGGTTACACAATGGAATGGCAGGGTCAGTTCCAGAACCTGCAATCTGCCACACGTCGGCTGGAGCTTGTTCTGCCCATTGCTCTGGGGCTGATCTTTGCGTTGCTGGTTCTCGCATTTGGTGCCCTACTTCCGGCCCTGCTCGTGTTTATCAACCTGCCGGTAGCTGCAACCGGCGGCGTTATTGCCCTCACACTCAGGGGGATGCCGTTCAGTATTTCTGCAGGCATCGGGTTCATTGCCCTGTTTGGTGTTGCTATTCTCAATGGTGTTGTGCTGGTCAGTGAAATATCAGCTTTGCGCGCCAGAGGCATGCAGGTTGCCCAGGCTGCTTTCAGGGCTGCCCAGTCGCGCTTCCGGCCGGTCATGGCTACGGCTCTTGTGGCAAGCCTCGGATTTTTCCCCATGGCGTTTTCCCAGAGTGCCGGAGCAGAAGTGGAACGGCCATTGGCCAGTGTTGTCATCGGTGGGCTTGTATCCTCCACTCTGCTGACGCTTCTGGTGCTCCCCTTGCTATATGCCGGACCGTGCGGGAAAAGGAGCAGAGTTAATGCGTATCCTTATCGTTGAAGATGAACAGGATCTGGGAGCGGCAGTACAGGAACGGATTAGCCTGGAAGGGCATGCCGTGGACTGGTTCATGACACTGGAGGACGCCTGGGCAGCCCTTGCTACGGTAGAGTATGACTTTATCTTGCTGGATATGGGATTACCAGACGGCCATGGACGCGAATTACTGCGTGGAATCCGCCAGACATCCCACAATGTTGCCATCCTGATTACCACGGCAGAAGACCAGATTAGTGACCGGATTACGGGCCTGTCTGATGGGGCGGATGATTACATTGTCAAACCATATGATCTGAACGAACTGGTTGCGCGGATTGCGGCTGTCGCGCGCAGATATGTTGCACCTCGTAAGCAGGTGATCCATTACCTTGGTGAACTGACCATTGACCGCGAAAACCAATCAGTCGCACGCAATAAACAGAGACTGGACCTGACAGCCCGTGAGTGGGCTATCATGGAACTGCTATCACGCAATCCGGGCAGGATTTATTCGCGCCAGCAGATTGATACAGCACTCTACGCCCTCGACCATGAGGTGGACAGTAACACCGTGGAGGTTTTTATCAGCCGTTTGCGCAGAAAGGTAGGGAATACGGCCATACGAACCATACGTGGCCGTGGGTACTGCCTGAATGACAAGACGCACAACGCATGAAAAGCTGGAAGCTTTCAACGCGCATTGTCAGCGGTATCTTGATGGTGGTCATGCTGGGCATGCTGCTGCTGAGCACGGCCGTGGGTGGGTTTACCCGTTATGAGGTGACGGAAAGACTGGATAATTCCTTGCAGGAAGTCTCTGAACGCCTGCAGACAGTTGTAGCAGACCGAATGCGCAACCAGACCTCTGTTTCCGTCGCATGGTTACCAGAAGCTGGCCCCCGAACACTGGCGTATCAGGTGCTTGATGATACGGGGCATATTGTACTGCGCTCACAGAATGCCCCCACCACTCCGTTTGTGCAGGGTGGCAAGGTCGGGTTTGTCAACGTGGCGCAGTTTCGCGTTTATGTCGCGGCCCCTTCGGCTGATCACTATCATGTTCTTGTGGGAGAGCCTACATTCCACCGACAGGAAGCCGTCCGACGGGCCATCATGATTTCCATCGTCCCGATGCTGCTTTTTATGCCGGTCATCTGGTTGCTGGTACGTCTGATTGTGCACCGGGCCCTGCGCCCCATGGACCGCCTGCACGATGAAATGCGCGCCCGTGGGAGCGGGAACCTGCGCCCCATTCTCTCCCTGAACCTGCCAGATGAGCTGCTCCCCATCCAGCGCTCCGTCAACACGCTTATGGAACGGCTGGAAACTGCCTTATCAACTGAACGTGCTTTTGCCGCCAGTGCAGCCCATGAACTCCGTAATCCACTAGGGGCACTTATGGCGCAGGTGCAAATGCTCGGTCGTATGCTCCCCGCTGGCTCGGAGCTGGATGAACGGGTGGAACTCATCGCCAGCCGGACCCGCAGACTAGCCCGGACTGTAGAAAAACTGCTGCAATTATCGCGCGCATCGTCCGGCATTGCATTCCGCCGAGACCGTTTTGATCTTTTGGCCGTCATACACGTTCTGGTCGATGACCTTTCGTGCAATGTGTATGATGATGTGCATATTATTTTAAAAACAAATGGAATATCGAAAATATTTGTTTACGGAGACATGGATGCAACGGGTATTCTAATCCGTAATCTTCTGGAAAATGCCCTGTTACACCGCAATATCGCAACACCCGTTGTGGTAACCATTCTGCCTGACGGCTGTATTGATATTACGAACGACTGTGCCGCTTTACCCCCTGAAACTCTTGCCAGATTAACAAACCCGTTTGTGCGTGGAAGTCATACAGTACATGGCAGTGGGCTGGGGCTGGCTATTGCCAGCAATATTGCCAAACAAATGGACGCCACGCTCTTGCTCTATTCCCCCCTTGCCGGAACAAAACGTGGTTTTGGTGTTTCCATCCGTTTTCCTGATCTGGAAACCCAGACTGATGATCAGGACGACTAGGACGTATCGTCAGTTAGCTCCGATGACAGCGGAGACGAGTAGCACTGCTGCACAGAAGACTGATTTCCGCTTATCATAGCGTGTTGCAATGCCTCTGAACAGCTTCAGTCTGGCAAAGAAGCGCTCAATAATATTTCGGTTTTTTATAAATCAAAAAACGGGTTTTTCGTGGACAGATATGGTTTCTCTTTGATGGAATAATCGGTGTGATCCCCCGATCTTCAAGATTTTCGATGAGGGGATCGACTTCATAAGTCTTGTCGGCGATGAAGGACACGGAATCGACTTCATTGAGCAATAGCTTTGCTTCAGTGATGTCGGCCCTTTATCCGGGCGTCAAAGAAAGAGCCACAGCCTTCCCCGCGGCATCAAGAATGGTATGGATTTTCGTGGTCAGTCCGCCCCGGGGCCGCCCGATGGCCTGATCCGTCCCCTTTTTACGGGCGCCCGCACTATGCTAGTGAGCGCGGACAATCGGTCAAAGCTGCATCGCGTTCTGCCGATATCCGGAAAGCACAGACATTTCTCGCAGACGCATTCCATGGACATTTGCGCATCGATGAGGTCGCTTCGGCCGTTGGGATCAGCCAATATCACCTCATGCGCAGTTTTCGTGCAGCGACTGGACTGTCGGTCCATCAATTCTTGACACAAATCCGGCTCGGTCACGCCAAGACACTGCTCGCTCAAGGCGTAAGTGCCGCGCAAACGGCGACGAGCGTTGGCTTTTATGACCAGAGCCACTTAATCAATCAGTTTCGTCGACATTTCGGGGTTACGCCAAAGCAGTATGCAACAGCATCACGGTAGGCATATCTAACGAACGACTAGCTCACTCTCGTCTGTTTCTGTGGATATGGGTCAATCGTGAACTGAGCGACGATATGCACACTGACACCGAGCCGGATCACTAACTAGAGTCGTCTCGCCCAACGACATCATTGTGATTGACGTCTGTGCTTCGTCAGTAAATGGGGGCAGAACGAACCCGCTGCGCGGGATTGGTGTGATGTGGAGGTCTGTCACCACAGCGTGAGTGATCTGTTTTATTTGGAA